>JAKOXK010000096.1 GCA_029781035.1 Armatimonadota bacterium | reverse complement strand
CTCCAGAGGTCTTGGCGAACTTACCCAGCGCCTTCGACCACAAGGTGGCTTTTGCCTCAGTCTCGATGAGGGCTTGCGCCACCTCGACTGGGGCACCACCATTCGCTTCTCGTTGGCGGTTGGCCTCGGCCATGCACTCCGGGCAAGCCTTGAGGTGGCGCTCAAGCGCGTTGAGTACGTCGTCAGGCAAGTCCGCGCCCGAAATGTAGCGCTTGACTTGAGCTTGAGTCAGCTGGCACTCGATGGTTGTAACCGGCATCCCTGACAATCCTTGTAAGGTTTTCTTGGCTGGGCCAGGTGGGCCCAGTAGGATTGTCGGCTCCTTTTCCGTGCTGTTTAGGGTGGCCCTACGAAACTCTCGACCCTATCACAGCGCGAACCTGCTTGCTAACAGGGTAGAGGATCAGGACAAGGGCCTCGCCGCCCTCCGTTTGAACCTGTGACGCGGCCTTGCGGACGTCGACTGCTACACCGCGCGTCTTGACGGCGTCAACGCGTGCCGACAACGACTTTAGCACTTGCTTGACGGCGGCTGGACGCCAGGATCCGGTCCATCGGGTCTCAAACGATGCGAGCCCCACACTCGGATCGGCGACACTGCCCGAGGTCAAATATCCGTTTGAATCGCCTAACCCGGGTAAGCCATAGTTTCCCAGACCGTGTGCGCGGACGACGGCTGGGTCGGCCTCGTGGACAAACGCCAGCGGTTCGGTCAGGGATGAGCCAAGTGGGGTCTCACCGGGCAGCCACACTTGTCGGCCCGCCTCAAAGCTCCAGACGCCAGACCGCTCCGTCCATGGCTCTGTGCCCACCGTCACCAGGCACTCCTTGCACTCGCCGCGATGACTCACAAAGACGCGGTCCTGGCTAAGGGACGCCAACAACGGGTCAGACAGCATGGGCGTGAGCTTGACGACCCCGCGCCTGAGTGCACGCATCCTTGATGTAAGTTCGCCCAAGGGTGGTGAGAAGTCAGAAGGCGTCAGTGTCCGCCGTCCATTGAGCCGGCGGGCCGGGTCGGCGTAAGCATAATCGAAGTCCCAGAGAGACGTCAAACTGTCCTCCTCTCTGACCTCTGCCAACCTTCCATGGATGCGGAGGTTGTGGCGGCAAAGAAAGGCTCGGTCAGGATCCGTTTCGTAGCCGACGGCTTCGCGGCCTTTGGCGAGTCCAACGAGGTCGGCGCCAATTCCCGCGGTCAGGTCAGCGGCCCGTACGTCGAGGGGAATGGCCATCGGGTTGATGCTTTCCGCGAGTTCCTCGTGGCTGGCCATCTCCAGCCCATCGCGGTCGAACAGCATCTCGCCCGCCAGGGCGAACTTGGCACGGGCTCGATCCCGCAATGCCCACTGCGTGAAGGCCCACTGTGCAGCGTCTCCACCGCAGACAGCCGCCACCCGCTCGATGTTCTTCGGGGTGGCGGCTTGACCACGAGCCAGCTCGAGCACCCGCTCAAGCTGGTCAAGTGAAGTCCGGGCCACAAAGCCTGACTGTCCTATCCTCGCACCTACGCTTCAGAGTTTCCAGAGCGTGATTCGGCTCGGGTGTTTGGCATCCTTCCAGACCGATTGCGTCGCCTTGACCAGCTTCGTTGCTTGCCAGTCAGGGACACCCGTGCCTGGGTTCCGGGCGAAGCGCGGGTACATGTCGCTCTGCACCATGACGACCAGGCGGTGGCCCTTCTCGAACTGGTGCGCGAACCACCAAGGCTGCACGGTGATCTTGTACACCTTGTTCGGCTGAATCGAACGCCACTTGCCGTCTTGGTACGTGACCCGGTCCGTCCCGGTCATGCCGATGATCCGGATGTCACCGCTTTGCGACTGATCGCCGACGGTCACGTGGAAGGTCGCGTCCTTGGCCGTAGTCGAAACGTAGAGCTCAGCGCGCAGGGGGCCCGTGAGCGCCGAGGGCGTCGCAAATGGCTCCGTCCGGTAAATCAGGACGTTGTCCTTGAACTCTGATTTCGGCACTGTCGTCGTGCCTCCACCGACGTTGACGTCGATCGAGTCGGCCCTGAAGGCGACGTTGTTCGGGTCATAGATATATTGGTCTCGGCCCTTACCCGGCTTGTCGGACAGTTGGCCATCACCTGCGGAACCGTTCGCTTTGCCGCCTGACAGGTACCACGTCGTCTGCGTTTCCTGGGGCAAGGGCCAGTCCGGGCCTGTCAGCCAGGCGTTCGTCCCCGTCAAAAAGAACCTGACCCTCGGCAGCTTCTCCATGCCCACCGTCTTGTCCTTGAGGAACTCGTCGAAGAACCTCAGGTACACCGAATTGAGCTCGAGGACGGACTTGCTTCCGTAGTCGATGTCGCCAACCTTCGTCGCGCTGTTAAAGAGGTGCGTCCAAGGGCCGAAAATGAGCCATTGATTGCCGTGACCGCGAAGGGCCTGCCAGTGGATCATCGTGCCCGCTCCGTCACCATCCCATACGCCGCTGACGTGGAGGACAGGAATCTTGACCCGGGACACGTCCTCGGTCGTGAAGACGTCCCCCCAATCGCTGAGCGACGACCGGCGGACCCAGCTATCCCAGAAAGTCAGGTTCTTGCCGTGGAACTCGTTGTCGACCTGGGTCAGAGGCAGTGCCTTTAACGACTTCAGGTTCTTCATCGGGTCAAAGGCGACAGACGTGTTGCTCGAACGGTCGAACACGACCCGCGTCCACCAGATGTCCGAGATGAGCATAAAGGCGCCGTTGTCCCATGGGAAGTTCTTGTCGGGCTCGGGCGGGCTGACCTGCGGAACGATGCACTTGAGCCCCGGGTGTCCGGAGGCTGCCGCGGCCCACTGGACATAGCCCAGGTAACTGCCGCCGATCATGCCGACCTTTCCATCGCTCCAAGGCTGCTTGGTGATCCAATCGATCGTGTCGTAGCCGTCCTTTTTCTCCCAAACGAGAGGGTCGAAATCGCCATCACTGCCTCCTCGGCCCCGGACGTCTTGCGACACGACGACATAGCCTCGCTTGACGAGCCAGTCCATCGTCATCAGCGAAACCTGTCTGCCGTAGGGGGTCCGGATCAAGATGGTCGGATATCTCCCTTCAGGCAACGGCCGTGAGATGTCGGCCATCATGTTCACTCCGTCCCGCATGGGCATGCGCACACGCTCAAGTGTCGCGGTCTTGAAGGTCGGTTGGCTCAGTTCTGGGTACTTGCTGAGCGGGTCGACGAAGACGCCTTTGAAGCCGTTCAGCACGAACTGCGCGTCTTGCGAGGGTACGTTCATGCCGAGGATCTTGCCTGCGGACGTGAAGGCCAGCTGCATTTGGGTGCCTGCCACGTCCGTGCTCCAAATCTCGACGCTCTTGGCTCCCGATTCCGTTTCGGCCGTCGTCGCCTGCACGCTGAACTTCATCTTTATCGGGGCAAAGGAGTTGATGTTCACAACATCCATTCCATCTGCAGGCGGCTTGCCTGCGCATGAGCGCCACACGGTCTGCCAGAGCATCGGGTGGTACGACGCGAAGAACGGCTTGCCTCTGAGCTTCGTCTTGACGCCCTTTGCGTTCTGGGTGTTGTTTTGCCAGGCGTCCAGGCTGTCATCCTTCCAGACGGCTTTGCCTTTGCGGGTGCCCATACCCTCTTCGAGCACGCAGTCGTCCAGCTGGCCCTTGACAAGGTGCCCCGTCAGGTGACTGTCGATGTTGACCCCTTGGACGCTGATCTTGGTGACCGAGTCGACCGTGCCGTCTGGTGACTCAGTCCAGGTGTTGGTGCCGATCGGCTTGCCCCCGAGCAAGATGTCGACTTTGACTGTCTCGGCTGAAGCGACGGTGCTTAGCAGCAGACAGAAGATAATCGCCCTTCTGTGCATGACACTAGTTTATTCGCCAGCCGAACGACGACCGTTGCATCGGGCCCGTTACCGGGCGCGCCGCCTCCTTAACAAAAGCCCGGTGCCAAGCGCCAAGGTCAGGCCCGTCCCCGGTTCGGGCACGGTGTAGACCGCGTACGCCGCATCGTAGTTCGCAGGGATCAATTGGCCCATTCCAAACCCCTCGCCCGGATTGACTCCGACCGAGTTAAGCGGCTGCACGTCAAAGTCTCCAATCTTGTACGGGTACTTGTTCGCCAAAATCCAGGTCTGACCGTTACCCGCCAGGGGCATGATCGGCGCAATACTGATCCAGTAGATCCCCCTTGGGACCGGGATCGCCAGTCCGCGCACATCGACCACGTAGGCCGGCATGGTCGCCTGCGTGCCCTCCAGTTTGGAGTAGCTGATGTTGGAGGCGGTGAAAGCCGTCACGATGTCTCCGGTGAGCTGCGGGCCCGAGGCTGCGGCGGCTTCGGGCGAGGAAAAGATGCTGACCTGCCATCCCAAGATCGCCTGGTCCAGCCTGTCGCCGAGGGTGGGGTCGGTGATCTCGAACGCCACCTGGACGCGCACGATCGGCTCGAATAGGAAGATGTCTTCGATGATGGTGCTGCTAATGTCTGGCCAGTCGGGGCAGACTTGGTCGGCTGCGAAGGCTGGGGCGTCGGAGAGCCCACCAAGGAAGTTGACCTGGTCCATCGCCGGATACTGGGCTAGCGCCTGAGACCCAAGCGCGATCAAGCCCAAGAGAAGCGTGTTGCGCATGCTCGTTCTCCTGTGGAAACCACTGGCTCTTTCTACGCACGGAAGGGATAATCGTGCCACCCTTCTGTCCTCCCACCCTCTGAAAGGATCGGGAGGCACGCGCCCGGTCTTACCTTGGAGTCAGTCTGATGTTGTGGTTTATGGCCTCCAACGGAGAGCGGGCAATGCCCTCGAACTTAGCGTCGCCTGGTGCGCCCGAGATTGGGATCACGGCTGTCCTGGCGCCATTAGCCTTGCTCAGTCGGATCAGCCACTGGCCAGACTCTCCCATGGCGACCATCTCTGTGGATGAGAAGTCCTCGATGTCGGTGGGGTTCCAGAAGTGGTTTGAATCGTAAAGGTCGCCACCAATAACGGAGAACGCGTTGGGCCACATTCCGGAGACCACATTGTATCCGTTCGCCTCATCGACAAGGTCGATGATCCAGAACTTGTTGTCGAAGTAGCCCATGCCATCGGAGTCCGGTGTTCCAACCGGACCATCGTTGAAGATCCAGCCCGTGTAGAAATCCCAAGTGCCGAAGTATGCCGCTTGCCAGAGGCCGTTGTTGGAGTAAGTCACGTAAGGAGTCGATCCCGCCGCAGCAAGCCCCCCGATCTTGTCGAACCCGTACATCATGCCCTTGACCAGCCACGTCTGGACGACGTTGCCGGCGTTGGCGCCCGTTACGGAGATCTCGTTGATCGTGTTCGAGTACAAGGCGTTCTTGGCGAAGAGCCTGCCGAACATCCAGGTCAGATCCACGCGCGCGAAGTCCTGACCCAATGGGCCGATGGCGGTGGCTGCCCCACTGGTGACGTTGATCTTGTAGACCATGTCGTGCGTAACGTCGACAGAATAATAAACTTGGGCGCTTACTGGCGTACCCAGCGCAAGAAGCGCCCAAGAGGCAAGGATTCTTCTTCTGAACACGGTTGCTCGGACTCCAGCCAAGTGGAGCCTGCCTCCAGACACAATCTTGCGGTGCCTTAATGCGGCACAAATGGTCCGTACTGGCTCAATCAACGGAAAACCTTCGTCAACGATGTCTGTAAGCGCGGTCGATAGGGGCCGCGTCTTGGCAGAAGGGCTGTGGCTGCACACGACAGTTGCTCTTTTCCGATGGAGCGGTCTGTCACCAGGTTAGCCGCCACAGGAGCTTCTAGACATGGGTTGGCGATGCGCCAGTCCCAGTCCCTATTCCCCAATCCCCATTCCCCCAAAGCCCACGCTCTCGTACAATATATCTATGCACAAGAACGGCACGCCGACCGCGCAGAAGACTTGGCGCGAGAAAGTCGGTCTCGCGGAGATGCTCAAGGGCGGCGTCATCATGGACGTCACCAACGTCGAGCAGGCCAAGATCGCCGAGGACGCAGGCGCAGTCAGCGTCATGGCGCTCGAGCGAGTGCCTGCCGACATTCGGCGTGACGGCGGCGTGTCGCGGATGTCCGATCCCGACATGATCTGTAAGATCCAAGAGGCGGTCAGCATCCCCGTCATGGCCAAGTGCCGCATCGGCCACTTTGCCGAGGCGCAGATCCTTGAGGCCATCGAGGTCGACTTCATCGACGAGAGCGAGGTGCTGACCCCGGCCGACGAGGAGAATCACGTCGACAAGCATGCCTTCACCGTGCCGTTCGTGTGCGGCGCGCGGAACCTGGGCGAAGCGTTGCGGCGGTGCGGAGAAGGTGCTGCAATGATCCGCACGAAGGGCGAGGCGGGCACCGGCGACGTCGTCGAAGCCGTGCGCCACATGCGGGCGATCATGGCGGAGATCCGTAAGGTTCACAGCGCTCGCGAAGACGAGCTTTACGTGATTGCCAAGGAACTCCAGGCACCGATGGAGATGGTGAGGATCGTGCACGAGACGGGTCGTCTCCCTGTCCCAAACTTCAGCGCAGGTGGCATCGCCACCCCCGCCGACGCTTCACTGATGATGCAGTTGGGCGCGGAGACGTGCTTTGTGGGGAGCGGGATCTTCAAGTCCGGGGACCCGGCGCGGCGAGCGAAGGCGATCGTCGAGAGTGTGCTCTTCTACAAAGAGCCGAAGCGCTTGGCCGAGATCAGCAAGAACCTGGGAGAGCCGATGGTCGGCATCAGCGCCTCCTCGCTGCGCGAGGACGAGCTGTTGGCGACCCGCGGCTGGTAGGGAGCAGCGCCCGTCCCCGGGCGCCCCAGCCCTCGCGGCGCCCGAACAATGGGCGCATCCCCCGGGCGTCTTACGGGCTCCCGAGGTTTCTCGCAACACGCGGAAAGTCGACAGCCAAGTCGTAGCCTCGGTCATGGTCGCGCATCTCGCTCCGCGTCTTGCCGCCGCTGTCAACTCTGTCAGGGCCAGTGGACCACACCCTGATGTGCCCTGCTGTGGCCCGGTAGTGGAGAGGTTCTCCCGTGTACGGGTCAATGGCCGTGACCCCCGCCTCCCTCAGGTTTTGGGGAAACAGGTTGTGCGCGGCTCTCCAAACCAAGACTTGATTGATGGCCAAAGCGCACCGCTGTATGGCGAGGCACCTCTCAACATCGTCATTGATAATTGGGTAGTCCGGAGTCCAAACAGAGTCAAGGCGATGGCTGAGTCCGAATTGGCGGCCCTCTTGTTCGCTAGTCCAGTCTCTCAACGCCTTAGCCATGCCCACCCAGTCGTCCGGATGCTGGTGGTGATAGCTGTACGCGTCGGCCTGAAACCGCAAAACCGTCGTCATGTAGGCGCGCTCCTGCCAATCCGCTGGGGCACCCGAACGCAAGAGGAGACGAGGGCCGACCGGTGTCGTGGAACTCGAACCGCTCGTGGGGTCCATCTCAAACGCCTTGGCATTGCGGGCCGTGGCGAGAGCTAAGTACAGCTCGCCCTGATATCCTCGCCAGATGTCGTAATGTGGCTCTGGCTCCAGAACTCCGTGTTGGATCGCTTCCAGCTTCGTTGCCGAGTCCTGGGCGTCCGCCATGCACTGCATGGCGTCTTCGGACACCTGTTCATCGATGAAGGCGCCAAGAACGACCGAGAACAAGAGCGGCTCCCTGCGGATCATGGTTCCGACCTTTCGGGCTGCCTGCAGTGCCTCGATAGCCCCCGTTGTGTCTCCCATGTGAGACTTGACCAAGGCAAGGGCCATCAGGGCGCTTGCTGTCCCCTTGGCCCCAGCGTAATCGGGAATCCCCAACTGCGGGCCCAGATCCCAGTCCCGGTGCAACTCGTATCCGGATTTGTCCTTCAGCGAGAGCAGTACATCCATCGTCGCCTTTTCGGCAGCGAACGCTTCGTGAGCCGCGGACCAGTCGGGGTCAGGCATTCGGAGCCGGTTGCGCCATCGCGTTAGGTCTCGTTTGCTGCCAACGACAATGTCAAACTCCGGCCAGACCGTCTTCACGATCGACGTTGCGTCCTCAGCCGGTGACAGCACCAGCGGCGTGTACAACTCGGCCGCGGTCAAAGGCACTCCCGCTGCTTTGGCCTTTTTCATCGCCTCAGGCAGGCCCAACGCGACGAAGGGGTAGTCGTACCAGCGGCAGGCCAGCCAAAGCCCCGCTCCCAGAGCTGCTGCCGCCAAAACGGAAACCGTGATTCGGATGACCTTGCTCAAGGCTCTGCCGACACCTCTACTTCTTTGATGTGACTGGCGGGTATGCCCCCACGATGTCCCAATCGTCGGTCTGACGCCCGGTGACCTCGCTTCGGGCGATGCCACCGTCGTCGACCAGGTTGGGCCCGACCGACCACACCCGTACGGAGTCTCCGCTGGCTCGATAGCGAAGCGGCCGTCCGCTGAATGGATCCTTGAGTTCGACGCCCGCCTCCACCAAGTCCTTCGGAAACCGGTGGTGGGCCAGGCGCCATCGCAAAATCTTGGCCAGCGCAAGCTTGCACCGGAACGTCGCCGTTCCCGTGACCTCAGCTTGTCCTGCCTGTGCGAAAACCGGAAGGAGGACCGCGACGATCGTGTTGCTGGCAGACTTGGACTTGGTGGCGTCCTGGGCCAGTCGGTCGAGGCCGGTGCTCACGGCGACCGGGTCGCCAGGGTGCTCGTCCATGACTTTGAACGCTTGGATCCAGTACTGGAGCACGCGGGCCATGAACCCGCGTTCAATCAAACCGGATGGCACCCCGCTACGCAACAGGGACGCGGGTTGTGGCGCCGGTCCGGGCTCGCCGCTGGACATCGACTGGAGTCCTTTGAGCCCGCCCATCCGATTGAAGTTCCGGGTCAACGTGACGCCCATGAACGCTTCGCCCCGCAAGGCCCGGCGCAGGTCGAATGCGGGCTCAGGGGAAAGGGCAACGGTCTCGAACGCCTTTAGGCCTGACTCTGAACGTGTCGCCAACGCGAGGCATGACTCCGTCGCACGCGCAGCCAAGGCTTCGATTGCGATCTGAACCAACAAGGAGATCAGTACGGGTGTTCTGGCGACGACCTGGCCCAGTTGGCGGGCGGCGCGAATGTCCTGGGCTGCCGTCTCGAAGTCGTTTTCGTTGGACTTGACCAAGGCATCGGCGAGCAGAAAGCGGGCCGCGCCCTTGACTTGAGCGAACTCGGGGAAGGTCGCATAGGGAAACATGTCGTAGTCCACGTCGAAGGTCAGGCCTTCCTGTGTGGCCATCCTCCGGAGCGACGCGACCGCATCTTGGTGTTCTTCCAGGTCATGGCGGGCCGCGCTCCAAGGCTCTTTGGACGAGACGATCTTGTCAAAGTGCTTGGAGACGAGGTCCAGAGGCTGCTTGGTCTCGAACTGCGCCAAGAGACGCTGACCGTCAGGGGTCAAGTGGGTTCGGACCGCACCAGGGCCGTCTTCCACAAGCTCGGCTGAAGTCATGGGAATCCCGATCACTTGGGCATCCACCACCGCCTTGTCCAGTTGAGAGGCGGCCTGGGGAAGGTCGAAGAACTGGCCCAGTGCCAGAACTGCTGCCGCACCGCCGAGTAGGACGACTCCACCTGCGGCCAACCCGATCTTTCCCGCGCGCGTCATCTCCGCCATTGCTTGGCACCCTTGGTGCCTCCTCCACCTCACTATGACGGACAAACGGGGCGAGATGTTTAAGGAGCTTTGAAGGAAACGGAAATGTCACCTTGCGGGTAAACGCCGATCTCGCGCGACGTTCCCTGAGGCATGGGAGTCCCGTTGTCGTCCTTTCGGTTCGGCCCGACGCTCCACACAGTCACGGTGTCGCTCGTCGCCCTGAACCGTATGGGTTTGGCGTCGAAGGGGTCAAGGGGAACGTCGCCAAGTTCGTCAAGTCCCTTGGGGAAGTGTCCCTTCTGTGAATAGAAGGCCAAGATGCGGCAGAGCGACCAGCCGACAAGCGCCCGAGCCCGGTTGGCGAGGACCATGTCCGTCGTGTGCAGCCAACCTTTGTCCAGGAAAGGCTCCAAGGCGTTGCTCGACCGCTTGTCGTCGGCCGCTTTCCGGATGATGCCAGAGACGTGTTGAAGAAGAACAACATCGTCGTCCGAGTTCATCATGGCCATGCCCAGGATCTTCGACCAAAGCTGGTAGTGCCGAGTCAGGTATGCGCGTTCAGCAGTACCTGTGGGAGAACCCTCCCGCTTCGGGTCACTGACGGCCTCAGCCGTTCCCGAAAGAACCCGGCCGAGGCCGCCGAGCTTGTCCAAGTTACGGATCGTTGCTGTGCCTAGATAGGCTTCGCCACGCATCGTCCGCACCCACGTGATGCGCAGGGGCTTGAGGAGGATCTCCTCTTGGATGAAGGTCAGGCCCATGATATTGGTCCGCATCGCCTTCATCGCCTGGTCAACAGCCTTGAAGACCAACCCATCACACTCGAACGCAGCCGACGCACAGGCCAGGGAAGGCTCGACACTCATCAGCTTCACGACTTTGCGGGCGGCGACCAGATCTTTGACCGACTCTTCGGCGTGACCCTTCTGTGCCGATAGGACGCCGGACGCGCACAGGAGCCTGACGACCGATTGAACCTTCAGGGTCTGGCTGAAGTCGGCCTTGACCCCTTGGTCCCAGTCCACGGGGTTCTCGAACCAGCTTAAGTCGGCGGCTTTCCGCGCGAGATCTAGGGCTGGTGCCACCTTGTCCATTTCGGTTTGGGCCACGGACAAGGTTGCGGTTCCGTCGATGACGTCGGCAAAGTCCCCAACTTGCGCTTGGTCGAGCTCCCTGACTGCCTGGGCCAGCAGCGGAGCCGCGTTTTCAGCCTCGTCGACCGCTTTCCCCGGGAACATCTCTGCGACTTTGACAGGCACTCCCGATTGCTTGGCCTCCTTCTCGGCTGCGGGGAGTTCCGCCGCAGTTCGCGAGGTGTCCATCAGGAAGTACGTCAGTCCCCCGAGTCCGGCCAAGAAGACGATCGCGACAATGGTCAGACGTGTGCGCTTGCCCTTCATGCCAATATGGGGGAGGTTATCCCAATTCGGGGAGTACACTCGCACCGCAAGTACCGATGGCCTCTTTGCCCCCTGTTGGCCCCAGAGACATTCTCACCCTCAGTGTCGGGTCTTTGGCTGCGCCTGTCGAGCCGATGTATCCCGAGGACTCGTTGCGGGCCGTATCACGTGAACTCACGGCTCAAGGCCTTCCCGTCGTCCCGATCGCTGAAGGCAATCGGCTCGTCGGCACGGTGTCGGAGGCTGAAGTCGTCTTCGCCATGTCGCGCGGTGAGAGCCCCGATGTGGCCGTGTCCGAGGTCATGGAGAAGTTGCCACCGACATTGCTCTCCAATTCATCCGGCGCCGAGGCCCTCCGTTACTTTGACGCGTCAGGAAGCGACTGGGCGATCGTTGTGGACACCGTCGGTCAGGTCGTCGGAGTCTTGACGCCGTCGCGCCTGCTGGATCCTCATGAGAACCGGGCCCTACTCGGACGGGTCGGAGGCATGGCGACACCCTTCGGCGTCTATTTGACGAACGGCGTCGTGTCTGGAGGCGTCAGCGGCTGGGCTGTTCTCGCGACGGGCGCGACCATGTTCGGGATGTTCGCGATAGCCGGAGTTCCTGTACTTTGGATCCTGAACAACACCCCGCTCTCCATTCAACGAGCGGCGTGGTTTGAAACCGCCCTTAACCTTCTCTGGATCGTCCTCTTCTTGCTGTGCCTTAGGATCCTCCCCTTGTCAGGGACCCACGGGGCCGAGCACATGGTCGTGCATGCATTGGAGAGGGGAGAGGAGTTGAAGCCAGCGATCATCAGGCGGATGCCCCGGGTCCATCCACGCTGCGGCACAAACCTCGCGGTCGGCGGAATGCTCTTCCTTGGCATCATGAGCTGGGACGTCATCCGTGAACCGGTCCTGCGGTTGCTCGTGGCTGCCATCGCGACGCTGGCCTTCTGGCAACCCCTGGGGAGCTTCCTGCAGTACTTCGTCACGACGAAGAGGCCGAATGACCGCCAGTTGCAGAGCGGGATCCGTGCAGGAGAGCATCTTCTGCTCCGCATCTCACAGGGTCGGGTGGTGCGACCGACTCTTGTCCAGAAGCTGGCGATGAGCGGTCTGTTTCAAGTGATCGTTGGGTCGACGCTGGCGGCTGCGTTGCTCTCTCTTGCATACCAGTTGCTGCATGTGCCAGACGCCTGGAGGCTGATTTGAACCCACGACCGGTCCTCGGAGGGTGTCTCAGCCGAGGGTAAAGTATTTCTCCTCGCGAGGAGCCAATGCCGATCTTCTACAACGTACTGCTGGGACTTGGGATGCTTGTGTCCCTGGTATTCACCGTCCTTGTGTACTTTACGGGCAAAGGAGACGCGATGTCGGGCGGTTCGACCAGCATTCGCACGACGTTCAAGGGAAAGGCGAGCTTCGACGATCAGATTTCGAAGATGACTTTGATCTTGGGTGGCACCTTTATGCTGATCATGCTCTTGCTGGACTTCATCGCCGCTAGGCAGACCGGCTAAGCAGGTTTGACCCTGAGAATCCTCCACACGAACGACCTCCACGGTCACCTGACGGCCGCCTCGCTCCCATGGCTGATGGAGGTTCGTGAGAGCGTCGACCTCTACTTCGACACCGGTGACTGTATCAAGACCGGCAACCTCGGGATTCCTTTGAAGCCTGAGCCTGTGTGGGAATTGCTGACCAAGGCTCGGTGCACCGCTTCGGTGATAGGAAACCGTGAGACGCATGTCCTGGAGTCAGTTTTTCAAGCCAAGCTCGCTGGATCGAGCCAACCGGTCCTCTGCGCCAACATGCACCGCCGCGACGGGTCAAGCCCTCTCGACGCCACCACCGTCTGTCACGCCGACGGCCTGAGGATCGGGGTCATCGGACTCTCCGTCCCCATGGTGACGTCCAAAATGCGCACCCAGGCTGCGAGTGCCTTCCTTTGGGATCAGCCAGAATCAGTTGCGATGGTCTTGGTGAATGTTTTGCGACCAAAGGTGGAGATATTGATCGCACTCACTCATATCGGTCTGACTCAAGACAGGAAACTCGCTGAATCCTGCCCCGAACTCGACGTCATCTTTGGCGGACACTCGCACTCGGTGCTGGAGTCTCCTGAGCGGGTCGGACGGACTTGGATATGCCAGGGCGGGTCGCACGGGCGCTTTGTCGGCCTGTATCAGTTGGAAGACGGCAAGCTCTCTGGCGGGCTCGTTCCTTGGGGCGCCGCACTGAGTTAGGCCATACTCACACCTGTGCTACGGGCTCAGGAGCTTGGCCGCAGTTTTGGCGACCGTTGGGTGTTTCGTGGCATCAACCTCGCACTGGAAAAGGGCCAGTGCCTGTGTGTCCTTGGGCCGAACGGGACCGGAAAGTCGACTCTCCTCAAGGTACTGGCTGGCCTCATGGCCCCGACCGAGGGGGCTGTGACTCGGCCGGGAAGGAATGGAATCGGTTACGCGGCCCTGGATCTGGCTCTCTACCCTCAACTAAGTGCGCCCGAGCACTTGGCTCTCTTCGCCAAGTTGCGCAACGTCCCCGACCCTGGCGTCAAACTGCTTGACAGCCTCGGCTTGCCCGGCGTCGGTTCAAAGCCCTCAGGCGCCTTCAGTACTGGCATGCGGGCCCGTCTCAAGCTGGCTCTGGCCACGATGCACCTGCCCGAAGTCCTGTTCTTGGACGAGCCGACTGCCGCGCTGGACGACAAGGGCCAGGCGCTCATCGGGCAGACGATCCAGGGACAACTGGAGCGGGGCGCCGTCATTATTGCCACCAACGACCCTGCCGATCGGAGTTACGCGACCCATGAACTCGTCCTGGCTGGTTGAGTCGATAGCCGTCTTTCGCAAGGAGTGGCTCTCAGAGATGCGCTCCAGGCACGGTCTTTTCACCTCGTTCTTGTTCAGCCTGCTGTCTGTCGTGGCCATGTCGTTGGCGAGTTTTGGCCAGAAGCCTGCCCCCAACCTTGCCGCAGGGATGCTCTGCGTGACCTTGTTGTTCTCGGCCGTCGTCTCGTTGCCGCGTTCCTTCCTCGTGGAGGACGAACAAGGCACTTTTGACCTCTTGCGCCTAGCGGCTGAACCGACTGCGGCATACGCCGGCAAGCTGATCTACAACGTCGTCCAATCGCTACTGGCCGTGTTCGTACTCACGTTCCTGTTCGTCATCCTGACGCGGGTATCCGTTCCAGACCCCTTCATGCTCACTGTCGGAGTTCTGTTCACAGCGTTTGCCTTGGCGGGGGGCGTGAGCCTTTGTGGTGCGCTAGTCATGGGGGCCATGAACCGATGGCTGCTCGGTTCGGCGGTGGCCCTGCCAGTCCTCATGCCCCAAGTGTTCCTCGGTATGGGTGCCCTGCGTTCGGCCTTGGGCGGAGGGACGGCTCCCGAGGGCTGGCAGTGTGTCCTCGGTCTGTTGGGGTGGTCCGTGACACTCATCGCTTCGGGCCCGCTGTTGGCAGCAGCGGCGTGGAAAACTGACGAGTGAGGCGAGCCCTATGACCCTGGTCATGGACGATATTTTCCAGAAACCCGCCAGAATAGGCGTGTGAAAGCGCGGCTCGCGGTTCTCGGCGTCGGCCTGGCCGTCATGACGGTCTACGATTTCGCGGCGCCGGACGCCAAGTCGTTCCAAGAACCCTCCCTCGCCCGGATCATGTACTGGCACCTGCCGAGCGCCATGATCTGCTCGTTCTTCTTGTTTCTGAGCGCTTATCTGGGTTGGCGCTACCTTTCCAAACGCGACCTGGCTTGGGATGCAAGGCTCGCGACCAGCATTGAACTGGCGGCGTTGTTCGGAACGTTGACCATGGTCACTGGCATCCTTTTCAGCAAAGTGCAGTGGGGCGAGTGGTGGCAGTGGGATCCGCGACAAACCTCATTCCTGCTTGTGTTGTTCTTGATGGCCGTGTCGCTCGCACTGAGGGGCGGGTTCGCCGACGCCAAGAAGAGGGCAGCTGTATCCAGCGCATACGCCCTCCTCTCGCTCCTTCCAGCGCTCTTTCTCATTGCCGTCTTTCCGAGGTTGCCTCAAGTCAAGGCCGCCTCTTTCCATCCCTCGGACACGATCGCAAAGGGGCAACTCGACCTTTTCTACAAGTTGGGCCTGTACGGAACCCTCTTGTTCTTGGCCCTCCTGGCATACGAACTCTATTCGATGAAAGTGCGGGTCAGCCTCCTCAAACAACGACTGGACAATCGACATGGACAACAGCACGACGATCAAACTGCTGGCAGCGGTTCCCCCGCTACTGGTGTGGTTCGCCCTGTGGGCGTATCTGAAGAGCATTAGCAGCCGGCTCAACGAACTGGAAAAACGCATTTAGTTCGGCAACAGTCCACCGTGCCTGGCTCTGGGAACGTTATCGCTCCCATAACGGTATTCTGATCCCATGCGTTCTGAGTCTCTCGCGTTCTTCAAGGCCATAGTCAACGCCCCGTCTCCCAGCGGCTTTGAGGAACCAGCGGCTCGCGTCTACCGGGAGTACACCGGTGCCTTCGCCGACCATGTTGAGACGAGCGTCCATGGCAGCGTCTGGGCGGTCCTCAATCCGGACGCCAAGATGAAGGTCATGTTGGCGGGTCACATGGACGAGATCGGATTCATTGTCACGTACATCAACGACGATGGACTCCTGTTTTTCGGTCGGATTGGCGGCCATGACGCCACGATCCCGTTGGGACAGAGGGTTTGGATCCATACCGAAGCTGGCCGTTTGCCGGGCGTGATTGGCAGGAAGCCGATCCACCTCTTGGATGCCGAAGAGCGGGAGAAGGCGCCCAAGCCTCATGACATGTGGATCGACATCGGCGCCTCGAACAAAGAGGAGGCTGCAAAGTTGGTCGCAATCGGCGACTCCGTCACCTACCAGTGGGAGTTCGCAGAACTGATGGGCGACAGAGTCACAGCTCGGGGCTTTGACAACAAAATGGGGGCCTTCGTCGTCGCCGAGGCGCTGAGGCTCCTCAAGGCCGAAGGTGGTCTCGACGCTTCGGTAGGAGTTTATGCCACTGCCACAGTCCAGGAGGAAATCGGCCTGCGCGGGGCCAAGACGAGCGCCTACGCGATCGACGCCCAGAGTGGATTGGCTGTCGACGTTGACTTTGCCATCGACCATCCTGGACTCGAAAAGTCGCGGTACGGCGACGCTAAGATGGGAAAAGGTCCGACCGTCACCCGGGGCGCCAACGTCAACCCCGTCGTCTTCAAGATGCTGAAACAAGCGGCGTCGGAAGAAGAGATTCCCATCCAAGTCTCGGCCGAGGGTGGCGGGACGGGGACCGACGGCAACGCCATGCAACTCAACAAGTCGGGCATGGCGGTCGGAATCGTCGGCGTCCCAATCCGGTACATGCACACTCCCTGTGAAACTCTGTCACTGGGAGACATTGAACTGTGCGCCCGGCTGATGGCAGCCTACTGTCGCAGGGTCGGCGTCGATACGGACTTCACCCCCCGCTAGTCGTCCTACTATCGCGCCCTCGCAGGGCGGAAGAAAAGCGGCCCCGAGCTTCTCGAGCAAGGGGCCGCGCGCCTCAGTGGTGACTGATTAGTTGAGGTCAGAAGCGAGGGACTTGATCGGTACCTTTATTGCGGAGGGTTTCTCCTCGATCGTCTTTGGGAGCATCACCGTCACAAGGCCGTTTGCGAACGTGGCCTCGACCCGGCTCACATCCACGTTGTCGGGGAGGCGTACGGTTCTCACGAAAGTTCCGGCCGCAATCTCTCGGCGATAGACCTTGGCGTCCTTGTGTTCATCTTCGAAACTGAGCTGGCCCCGAAGGCTCAGGAACCCGTCCTCGATCTGAAGGTCAATGTCCTCTTGTTTGACGCCAGGAAGGCTGGCTCGGAGTACCCACTGGCCCTCTTTCTCAAAGATGTCGAGGGGCACTAGGTTGCCTTCCGTCGTGGTAACCCGGGGCTTGCTCGGCCAAAGACTCTCGAACACGCGTTCGAACTCGACGAATGGGTCGTATACAGGGAGATTCCTCATTATTTTGTCTCCAGACTCTAACAACTTGATTATATAAGACTCAAGTTCCATGACAATAGGAATGTAGGGCAGAGGTCCTGACAAGAGGACGGGCTGGCTCGAGAGCCAGCCCGACAAGGTACGGATGGGATAGGGATCAGTGATGGGGCAATTGCTTCAACAGGGCCTTGACCGCTGCTTCAAGCATGGGGTCTCGGCCGTCAAGCGCCAGGTTTGGATCCCACTTGACTTCAATGTCCGGCCGCCGTCCCTTTCCTTCAAGGTTCTCGCCGCTCAGCGCATAGGAGCCGGCCGCTGGCATCCGAATGCTCCCGCCGTCCCATAGTCGGTAGGCGCTGGTGCCGATGACGGCTCCCGCAGTCGATTCGCCAATGATCGGGCCCAGTTTCATCGCGCGGAACCCCTCCGAAAAGATCTCGGCGTTGCTGAACGAATACTGGTTCGTGAGGCAGGCTGCGGGCAACTCAAGAGCGTTGCCGCGGTAGATGTTCTCACTCAGCTTCAGTCCGTCTGAGTCGCGTTGCGTACGGATCAGCCACGGCCGCTTTAGCATTGTGTTCAGGATGATGTGGCTGGTGAAGCCTCCGCCATTGTAGCGGACGTCGATCAAGACGCCGTCCTTGCCATTGAGCTGGGTCTGGATCTCCTTGAGGAAGACGTCGAGGCTTGGAGCGTCCATCGCTTCGATATGGACGTATCCGATTCGACCGCTGCTCAGCCGGTCCACGAGCGCTCGATTGTCCTTCACCCAATTGTCGTAGAGCACGCCGTTACGTGCCGAGGGTCTCAGGGGTTGGATCGTCACCGGCGTCGTCTTTCCACCCCGGAGCACCTCAAGGAGTGTCTTCTTGCCAGCTTTGTGGTTCAAGAGGAGGGCCATCGGCTGGGCTGCCGTCGGCTTGGTACCGTCGACAGACACGATCTCGTCGCCTACTCGAAGCTCAGTGTCGGGAAGGGCCGCGGGTGTCCCTTCGTAGACCTTGGCCACGACGAACACTCCGCGCGCAGCCAGGGCGCTCCAGTCCCATTCGACACCGAACCAACCGGTCTCGTCGCCGCCGGACGATCGCGTGCCGGCTGGAGCCGTCGACCCGAGGTGGGAACTGTCAAGGAGCTCCATCATCTCGCCCATCAGGGCGTAGAAGTCCTCGCGGCTCTGGACTCCGGGAACGATCTGAGCGTACTTGGCTCGGATGCCCTCCCAATCCTTGCCGTTCATCGCAGGGTTGTAGTACATCCGGTCCATCGCCCACCAGACTTCGTCGAACAAGGCCTTCTCCTCGTCTCCGACATTAATGGTGAACTGGGCATTGAATCCGATCGGCGAGACGGCTCCTGACTGCATCACCAGCGCACTGGCCTTGCCGGCCTGCACGACATAGCTCTTCTGCTTGTTCGAGGCCAGCTCGAAGTTCGTGACGGCGCCCGTGATCCCGGCGACGGGCCGTGCTTCACCCCGCTTAAGGTCCACCGTCGAGAACTGCCCGTCGACGTTCGCATAGACTGTTCGACCGTCCGCTGCGGGCCACAGGCCACCAATGTCTCCTGTCGCCAGTGTCCGGCGTCGATCGAGAAGGCCTCGCTGGACGACCTTGACGACGACGTCCTTGCTGGGCTCCTCTTTCGGCGAGTCGATCTTGTCCAGGTCGTCCTCGCTGTAGGTCACAGGCTGGGGGACGAGGTCCACGACGCTCAGCGGAGCTTTGCTGTCTCGGACTTCTGAGAAATCGAGTCCCTCCGTCGCACTGAACGCCACGGCTTTTCCATCGGCGGAGAAGACCGGGGTCGAGCAGTACTTGCCGATCCGCGCCACCACGATGTTCCGGGCACCGTCAGCTTTTTCCATCGCGACCTCGACCCCTCGCTGCAGACTGTGTCGGTAGACGATCCATTGGCTGTCCGGTGACCAGTTGAACGACCGGTTCCCTGTCAGAGCGTCACCAAAATCCCCTTCGGCGATCTTCGCGGGATTTCCACCGCCAACCGGAACCAGGCAGATCTCGCGCACACCACGGTGGAATGCAATCGTCTTTCGGTCGGGAGAAAGAGTCGGACAGGTCAGGTCCTGAGCGTCGGAAAGGAAGGACTTGGTTCTTCCGTCAATGTCAACGGTCCAGAGAGATCTCTTGCTTTCTTCGCCCGCTGCTACGTACAGGATCGTCTTGTCGTCGATCCAGACAGGCTGGTCGTCGAGTCGAGGGGATGTCGTCAGGCGCCGCGTCGTCCCCCCTTTCTCGGGGATCAAAAACAGGTCTCCTCTGATGACCAGGACAGCGCGCTTTCCATTCGGCGACACCGTGATCTGACTTGCCCCGGTGTTGAGGCTCAGTTGCTGCTCGGGATCTCGTACCGTGTCAGCGGGCGCCTCAATGGTGACCGCGTGGGCGTCTCCGGTCTTGACGTTCGCGATCCAGATGCGAGAGTCCTTTTGGAAGGCGATCTGGTTTCCCGCCTTGTCTGCGCTCGGCAAACGGATCGTGCCGTCGGTGAATTTCGTGACCTGCCTGAGCGAGCCCCCGCTCAGCGAACCGGTCCAGATATTGGGGCATCCCGACCGGTTCGAGACGAACGCCAGTGTAGTCGGATTGATGAAGATAGGAAAGAGGTCTTCTCGATCTCCTGGAAACACCAGGCGGTGCTGTCGGAGCGGAGTCCCGGTCTCAGCGACCCAGATCCGGGCCGTGTCAGCACCTTCGTGTCCTGGTTTCCGCCAGTCGCCAGGTCCTCCGCTCGTGTTGTACGCGATCAGCTTTCCGTCGGGGGAAGGCGAAGGATAGAACTCCATCTCGAACGTGCTGCCGGTCAGGCGGACGATGTCACCGCCGGTAGTGGGAACCTGAAAGAGATCAATCCTGCCGAAGGCGGTCGTGTAACCGTAGAGGGTCTTCCCGTCGGGCGAAACGCTGATGGGGTACTCGGCTGCGCTATCGTAGGTCAGGCGACGAATCCCCGTGCCTTGGGGAGTCATCGAGAAGACGTCGAGGCTGCCGTCACGAGTCGAGGCGAAGTACAGCAGGCGGCCGTCCGGGGACCAGCGCGGCATAGTATCGTCTGCGGGGTTCACGGTGAGCCGGATCGCGGTGCCCCCGGTTGCGGGAACCGTCCAGATATCCCCTTGCCAGGAGAAGGCGATGGTCGCGCCGTCAGGGGACAGGCATGGATCCGACGTTCGTTGGATGGGGTCGGCAAAACCCTGAACAGGAGCGGTCGCCAGTATCAGGGCAACAAGAGAACTGCGACGAGTCATTCCGTCGCAGTTCTACTCGTTTTTCTAAGGTGGGGATCAGGAATGTGCCAAAGAGTCAGAGCTTCAAGTCGACGATCCCACTGACGCCGACACCATCGACAGCCTTGATGTCGCTCTTACTGCTGACGCTCCCGGTGGCGACGGGGATCATGGCTCTGATCCGGATCTCTTTGCCAAACAGTTCGACCTCGGGGGCTGCCACCGCACGGACTTTTTCCACGTTCTGCTGTGCGCCCATGACTTGAGCGGCACCAATGGCGCTCTTGGCTCCCACTCCGACGCCGATGATGGGCACCACCTTCGTGAAGCTCTTGTTCGTGTCCTTGTGCCCAGTGAGCTTGTTGAACTCAGTGTTGATTTGCGGCCCGAACTTGTCCACCGCCGCGCCGACTCCGACAATCTTGATGATCTGCTTGATCTGGGTCGATCCAATGACGGAGACGCCGATGGCGAGGGCAGTGATGGCAGTAAGTCGTTTCCAGTTCCAAGTCATGACATTCCTTTAGACGATGGGTGGCTCAGGTTGGCTCATGGGACTGGGACAAAAGAAGCGGCCCCCTGGGATTCCCAGAGGGCCGTTGTGAGACCAGTGTCCGTTTCTTAGAACTTGACGCTGATCTGCGTACCGAGCAGTCCGCCGCGATACTTGCCTTGGCCGGCAGGGTCGATGACCGATCCCGCGGCGAAGTCAGAGTCGCTGAACTGGTAGGTGATCCAGATGTTGGTGTTGGCGGCCAGGCCGTAGTTGAAGCCCAGCGTGTACCAGCGAACCTTGTCGTCACCCACGAGGCCAGCGCCCTTGAACTGGGTGTCCTCATAGGACAGCATCGTGCCCCAGTTCTCGCCGAGCTGGTAGTCAAGACCGATTCCATAGGAGTCAATCCTGTCATAGCCCGCGAGCGCGTAGCCGGCGGTCGTGTCCTTGGGCTTGTCGAACTCGCCCTTGGCCCAGATCTTCGTGCCCTTGTTCGGCTGGAACCACAGCTTGGCGTTGAATCCCTTGATGTTCACGGGATCCCACACGTTGCCGAGGCGTCCCCAGCTACCGAAGGCCATGAAGTTGTTTTCGATCTCGCGATAGCCGACTCCAAAGCCCCAGTTCTCAGCGCCATTGTAGTTGGCGCGGATGTCCCAAGCCTTGTTGCCCGAATCCAGCACATTGCTGGTGTTCTCGCTCGTCGTAGACTGGCTGTAGGAGCCCCAGACGCTGATCTTGTCGAACTTCAGGTCGATGTCGCCACCGAAGACGTTCAGCCGGTTCGCGGGCTGGGTGCCAGCGGTCAGCGGGTCGCCATCGAAGTGGTTGTCGGTGTCCTGCCAGAGGTAGGCGAGGTTGACGTTGCCCATCTCGCCGACCGGGAACTTGAGCTGGACGCCCAAGGTGCGGTCAACGACGGATCCGGCGCCGAGCGGCATCGGGTTCAACGGCGTTCCGTTGTTGCTCGTGACGCTGCTGTTCGTGCCACCGAAGACGTTGACGCTGGCCTTGCCGAAGTTGAAGGCGAGGATGCCGCCGTCGAAGTAGAAGTCGCCGTTGTCCCAGCGATCGTTCCGATAGACGGTGGTGAAGTCCACGCGCTTCCAGAGGTACGGGCCGACCTGGTAGCCGACGCGACCGATCTTGGCGTTGAAGCCTTGTCCAGCAAGGGCGCTGTCGAACGTCACGTTGGCTGTGTTCACGTAGATGTCGCTCGGGCCGGCCGAATAGCCAGCGCCGGAGTCACTCGTGCTCATGTTGCCCAGGGCGTCCTTGAAGCCGCCGCTGCTCAGCATGTTGCCGGCCACGACGGTCGCTTCCCACTTCGGGCCTTCCGTGTTGTTGCCCGAGAACTTGAAGGCCAGCTCGTGCAGGAAGGACAGGTCGCGGGTCATGCCAACCTTCTTGATCGAATAGTCACCAGAGCCGACGCCGCCAAGGCGGTTGTCCGGGCCCAGGTAGTAGTTGTCGTCAGTCGAGTGACCGGCGAGCATCAGGAAGTCCGCGGTGCCTGAGATCATGACGTGCGGGAGCATGCCCTCGATCTTCGTGACGCGGCCCTCGAGGTCGCTCAGATCCTGGCGCATCTTCTTGACGTCGACGCCCATGGATGCGAGCTCGCTCTCGAACTCCTTGCTCATCTTTTCGAGGTCACCGATGCGGTTGCCCCAGTCCTTCATGCCGTCAACCTGAGACTTCAGGTCGTTGAGTGAGCTTTTGAGAGCGTCGACGTCAGCTTGGCTGGCGCCGTTGCCGCCGCTCGGCATGTTGTTCTTGATCTCGTCGATCTGCTTAGACAAGTCCTCTTGCATGGACATCATCTTCTGATAGCAGGCGAACGCAGCCGCAGCGAACTCGTAGCGGCTCATCGGGCGGTTGCCACGGAAGAGGCCGTCCGGATAGCCGACAAGGATGCCGGCCTTCTTAAGGCCATCAACGGCGGAGTACGCCCAGTGATTGTCCGGAACGTCCGGGAAGTTGTCCTGGGAGAAGGCTGGCAGGGCAAAACCTGCGATGACCGCACCCAGGGCGATCTTCAACATTCGGTTCATGGTTGTGTTTGTCTCCTGCGGACGAAGACACAGAGCTTTCGCGTGAAGCTCCCAAACGCCGTCAGACCCACAACTTTCCTTAAGTTCCCTGTGAGACCAAGCATCCGGGTGCCTTGGCGACGCTTCCTGCGTCTCTACCGCTTGAGGTCAGTCATCCGACCTCAATTCCATTATTCCGCACTTCCAGGCAATGTTGCAAGGAAAAGTCAGATGGCGGCGATAAATCGGGACCGATGTCGCCTTGTCTCCCACTTGTACTCGGTTTCGGCAGGGTCGCTAGCTTCGGATCACTTGGAGCAACTCAGCCGTCTTCGACTCTACCAGCTTCCTGTCGCCACGGGACTCGACATTGAGCCTAATGACGGGCTCTGTGTTCGATCCGCGTAGGTTAAAGCGCCAATCCTTATATTCAACGCTCAGCCCGTCTGTCTTGTCGACGTCGGCACCTTCTCCATAGGACGACTCGATCCTTCGCAACACGTCCGCCACGTCGGCGACATGCGAATTGACCTCACCCGAGCACGGGTACTTCTCGATCATCTCGCCGACAAGTTTGCCGAGGCTTGACCCCGTTTTGGACACGAGTTTTGAGACCAGCAGAAACGGGATCATGCCGCTGTCGCAATACCAGTGGTCGCGGAAATAGTGGTGTGCGCTCATCTCGCCGCCGTAGACGGCGTTTTCCGCCCGCATCTTCTCCTTGATGAACGCGTGTCCCGACTTGCACATCACGGCGTTTCCACCGGCCCGCGCGACGATGTCGAGGGTGTTCCACACGAGGCGTGGGTCGTAGATCACCGTTCCTCCCGGGTTGTCGGCCAAGATCGCGTTCGCCAACAGCCCGACGATGTAGTAGCCCTCGATGAACTTGCCCCATTCGTCGAAAAAGAAGGCCCGGTCATAGTCGCCGTCCCAAGCCACACCGAAGTCGTATCCGCCCTTGGCCATGGCGTCCTCGACCGGCTTTCGCGACTCCGGAATGATTGGGTTGGGGACGCCGTTCGGGAACGAACCGTCCGGCTCGAACATCATGGGCGTCACATCCAGCGAGACATGGGGAAGCAGGGCCTCGACCGCAAGTCCTGCGGCTCCGTTCCCGGCACAGGCCAAGACCTTAAGGGGCCGGATCTCGCTCTTGGCGTCGAATTGCGAGAGGTGTTGCACGAACTCCGCATAGCTGTCAGCCTTCGACGACCTTCCTCGACCTGTGCGCTCCCACTTCTTTTCGTAGGCTCGTCGTTCAATGTTGGAAAGTCCGCTGTCGCCACTGATGGGACGGCTCTCCTTGCGAACCATCTTCATCCCGTTGTACTGGGGAGGGTTGTGGCTGGCCGTGATCATGACCCCGCCGTCGAAGCCATAGTGGGCGGTCGCAAAGTAGACCATCTCCGTCCCGACCAGTCCAAGGTCGACAACGTCGACACCGGCATCGTTCAAGCCGCGTGCCATGGCGGACAGCAACTCAGGCCCGCTCAACCGGATGTCGCGCCCCAGGCACACGCTGCTCGCACCGGTCTCGTCGGCATAGGCCCGACCGATGGCATAGGCCAACTCGGGGTTGAGTTCGTCCGGTACGACGCCCCTCACGTCGTAGGCTTTGAAGCACGCGAGCAGGTCACCCATGGTCTTCTGGCAAAGTACCTGAAGATTGTGTGAACCGATGAGGGCGTTGGAGGATCAGAGGAGACATCGATGTGGGATCGATGGGCCGTAAAAAGAGCCGCCGACGGTGACGGTGCTGCTTTCAGTAGGATCGTGGACGAGCACTATCCGCACGTCCTGAGGGCCCTGGTCTTGTTGACCGGGTCTCAGGAAGATGGTCTCGACCTCTGCCAACAGACATTCCTGGCAGCCAGAGAGTCTCTGGCTGCTTTCAGGCACGAGTCAAGTCTGCGCACATGGCTGAGGAAAATCGCCTTCAACGCCTACTTGAAGTCAAAGCGGTCAACATGTGCACCAGGGCTCGCTCTGCTGGCAGACATGCCCGTCACGTCCGGTCTGTCAACAGACGCCCTGGTTCTGGCCGACGCCATCGCGAAACTCGCCGAAGACCTTCGGTGTGCGTTCGTGTTGCGGGTGGTCGAAGGGCACTCCGTCCATGAAACGGCCGAGATCCTCGGCATACCTGCTGGAACGGTCAAGTCACGGTGCCATGCGGCCAAGAGACGACTGCGCCAACAACTGGCTACAGCCTGGAACATCCCCATCGAAACTCAGGAGATTGAAGATGAGAACAACGAGGCGATTCCGACGTTCGGTCAGTGAACTGCGGCGCTGGCGGCCCGAAGTCGGCATGGACTCTGCTCAGACAGGCCTTGGCCAGCGACGAGGTGAATCGAGACGATTGTCACCCTTGGTCTGGATCGGGTCGGGAGCCATGGTGGCTGTTGCGCTTTTTGTCGCGTCATTGGCGCTGTCATCGCGGGCGCTTGCGTTCGACACCGTCCTTGTTGCGCTGCGTCGAGTCCGCAACTTCCACATGGTCGAGACGGACGCGAGCGGGCAAGTCCGAACTGAGAGTTGGCAGTCAGGGGAGAAGAGAAGGTATGTCATCAACCTCTCGGCACCGGGGGTGAAAAGTGACGAAGGAGGGCGGCTCGAACGGGGTTACGACGGAAGTCACGTCTGGCAGGTTCGTGAGGCGAACAAGTCCGCCAGCATTGAGACGGGATCTCCCAGCGGCTTTGGCGACGCCAACATCCCAACGGTAGAAAGCATGGCGGCAGACTTCTCGAAGAGCGCACGCGGAGCGGTCGTCTCGAAGTGCCGCCGTGCGGGCGACAATCTCATCTACGAGCTACAAGGTACGTCCGGCGTGAGCAAGTTGGTGTTGACGGTTGACACGTCGAGCCGACTTCCCCTCAAGTCCGAGTGGTTCGGCAAAGACAAAGACGGTCGTTGGAGGGTCGGTGTCAGACAGACGTTCGACTATCCGGTGCAGTTCTCGGACGACACGTTCGCATTCCGACCACCGTCCAACTACACCGTGTACGACTTCGACCGGATGATCCGGGACTTTGACAACAACCTGGCTGGAGCCGGCGCGGCACAGACTGTTCAAGGTGTCACCATCCGGCTCCTGGGTGCGTACAAGGAAGAAGATGGTAGCGTCGAAGTCGTGTGGTCAGGAGGCGCGTGTCCGCCTCCGTTGGCCGTTGCTGGTGCCTTCGACTCGGCTGGTTCCTCCCTCTCCAGCGACATACTGATCGAAGGCGACGACAGGGCCCGGCCCAAGAACCACGGGATTCCACCCAAGGATTCCCCGAAACCGGTTCCAGCCAACCAGCAAGTGCTCGTGATCCGGCCCCTCGGCTGGCGACAAGGAACACCCTTCTACGGGCTAAGGGTCTTTCCGAAGGGCAGCTTTGAGGACCGCATCGCAATTTCCACTTACAGTGCTGCGACAGAAAGGAACCTTCCTGTGGATTTGACCGTCGTCCTGCCCGTGTGTCGCCCTGTTGCTCCCTTTGACGCTCGGCCAAAGCCGGGTTGGATGCTCCATCGGGTCGTTGGCGAACAAGTCGGTCAAGCGACCTTTAAGGTCACAGCACAACCGGTGGACAGGTTCTTCCGGCTCCTGCTCGATCTGGATCCGGAGCACATGCCGGTCCTGCAAGACACGGCCGTGACCAGACCCTCGCCGCCCAAGTGACATGAACGCGGGCCCGACTCGGGTATGAAGAACCCATGCCTGCCCGACTCATCGGTGCCCACATGCCCACTGCAGGCGGGCTCGACAAAGCCATCCGGAATGGAGCCGCGATCCAGTGTACGGCAGTCCAGGTATTCACCTCGAGTCCGCAGCAATGGAAGTCGAAAGAGGTCACGCCTGAGGCGGTCCATGCCTTTAAGACGGCTTGCCAAGAGACCGGCATGGGTCAAAACGTCGTCAGCCATGACAGCTACTTGATCAACCTGGCGGCACCAAACGACGAACTTCGCGAGAAAAGCATCGCGGGTCTGACCCGCGAGATTGGGCGCTGCCATGAGTACGGCATCCCTTTTGTCGTCTCGCACATGGGAGCGCACATGGGGCAGGGAGTGGAAGTCGGACTCACGCGCGTCGCCGAAGCGACCAAGCGGATCCTGAGAGAGACTCCAGACGACGTGACGCTCTTGATGGAGACGACTGCCGGCCAAGGAACGGTCTTGAACAGCCGGTTCGAGGAACTGGCCACGATTATCGGCCTGTGTGACGGTCACCCGCGCCTTGCCGTGTGTCTGGACACATGCCACGTGTTCTCCGCTGGTTACGACCTTCGCACACCTGAAACGTATGCTCAGACGATGAAGGAGTTCGATGAGCGGATCGGACTCGACCGACTCCGAGTCGTGCACTGCAACGACAGTAAGTTCCCGTTCGCGAGTCACAAGGATCGACACGAAAACCTGGGCGAGGGTTCGCTTGGCGCCCAAGCCTTCCGGTGTCTGGTCACGGACCTGCGCCTCGAAAAGGTCCCGATTGTTGTCGAGACTCCAGACGCGGACACGATGCACGCTGTCAACGTGCAACGGCTTTGGGAATGGTCCAGGCAATAAAAAAGCCGGCATGGCGGAGAGGACAGACCAAGCCGGCACGAAGCTTTTGATTGAGAGCGCTTCTTCCTGTCTCTTTTGCGGGCAGGCCAGTTGCGTTCTGCTTGTCGGGACAAGAGTCAGACGCAGTTAGATTCAAAGACCGTGACCTATCGCACCTGGCAACCGTGTTTTTGGGTCTTTAGTCCTAGATGAAAGGCGTACGCGAGGCCCCGTGCCCTGGGGAGGGATCCAGGACTTTCCCGAAGTTGCCCTTAAGGTTCAGGGTTTTGAACCCGAAAGTGAAAGCAGTAGACGATGTTCGAGCTTTCCCTCCGGAGTGTTCTGGCGACGGTCCTTCTCGTCGTGGCAGGCGCGACCAAGTCACCTCCCTTTGAAATCGCATGGAAGGTCGCCGCGTTCTTTGCCGCCTACTCGTTCCTCGCTTACGCGTTGGAGCGGCGAGACCTGAGGAATGCGGGCGTGTCTGCTATCATCGCCGTCTTCGATTCGGCCCTAGTGGCGCTCGTGGTGTCCGCTGCGGGAAAGATCGAGCTCTTTGGCTTTTTGACGCTGCTGCCGCCAGCCTGGGCCGTCGCCCGGCATGGGGCCGATCCCTTGGCCATGGCACCGATCGTCGCCTCGTTCCTTCTTATGGGTGCCAACCTCTTTGGGGGCCACGGTTGGACTCCCGTCCTGCTTGGACAAGTCGGTGGTGTCCTGATCATCGGTCTCCTTGGTTCGCGCAGGGGACAAATCGTTTCGATTCGCGAGATCGTCCAGCTTGAGGGCCATTCAGGCCTGGACGAGGATACGGCTCAGGAATACATGAGCCTTCGCGAGAAGTTCAGAGCCCTTCGTGATCATGCGGGCGATTTGGAAAGGCGCAGTCGAAAGGACAAATTGGCCTCACAGATCTCAGAGGCGGTCGGACAGGAACCCGACAATGCTCTCGCGGCGTTGGCGCAGCGGTTGCATGAGTCCCTGAGAGTCGAGGGCCTGACCTTGTACGCCCTCCTGCCCGATTCGAAACGGTTCGTCGCCCAATCGGTGTCTGGTGACGTCCCCGTCGAAGCGAAAGACGCTTCGTTCGTGATGCCCGATTTCAGGGGCGAGTGGCAGTTACAGGAAAGGCTCGGCGGCATGGTCCGTTCGTTGAGTTCCGCCGGCGAGGCAGTCGATTCCGCTGCTGTCGTCCTCAAGGACCGGGGAAGGATCGTAGGGATGGTCGCTTTGTTCGACCGGGCAAAAGACCGACTTGCCGCCGCCGCAGACGTCGCGACCGAAATCTCCGAAACTGTCGCACGTTTCATCGTCCAGATCCGATCGAGAGAAGACGAAAAAGCGCGGCTGAAGCAGGCTGAATTCATGTACATGGTTGCCTCCACCACGCAAGGGGCTGGGTCGGCAACGGCCATGGCAACCCGGATCGCCCGGGAAGCCTGGGAATCCCTCAGCCTTGACCACTTGGCAGTCTTCTTCTTGGAAGGCGATGAACCGCTTCTCGTAACCAACCACGGGGCCAACCTGGCGGTCATTGAGAGCCTCCGGTTCGCGATCGGTAAGGGCCTCAACGGCTGGACTGCAATGGGTTCTCCCGAGGTGTACCTGGCCGATGCTCGCGACGATACGATGTTGTCGAGGGAAGAGGCCTTGAAGCGCCGGATCGGCAGCTTCATCCTGTTGCCGCTCTACCGAGCAGGCGACGTGTTCGGGTTCTTCACGGCAGCGTCACACCGTTCGAACGGGGTCGACTCCCTGTCTGTCGAGACTCTTCGCCTGGCGGTCGCGGAGCTGAGCTTAGCGCTGGGCCGAATCAGCCAGGATCTCGAAGTCTCGGCCGGACTCGCGACGCCCGCCGAGTTCAGAGATGCCGTCAGCAAGGCGGGCTCGGGTCACATGGTCTACTTGGAAGTGCTCCGCCGCGAGGAGCTGACCGAAGCCCATGGCAAGGCCGCCGTCGAACACGGCCTCAGGCGACTGGCGGTGCGACTGCGAGCCCTGCTGCCACCAGACGGGATTCTGACCCGACGGATGGAAGGGGACTTCGTTGCGTTCTTGCGGATTGACGACAGCCAAGCTGCCCAAGCGTGGGCGACGAGCGCGTCCGCTACGGCCTCGATGGTCGCCTTGACGACTCCCGACGGCAAACACCGTCTTCCTCTTGGCCTGCGATCAAAAGTCGCGGCCTACTCCCCGCAAACAGACCAGATTTCCAGGACCTTGGCATCGTGAACATGCGATACGGCAACATTCCCTGCACTCTCGACCCCCATTCTCGTGATAAGGTAATCACTCAGGTGCACGGAGGGAGACACCCGTGAGGATTGGGGCTGACCTTCCGGGTTTCCGAAGTCGCACTGGGGTTGTTTGGCGCGATAAGCGCTTGGGATTGAGTTTAGGTCCGGCGGCGAGGAAAACCATGCACACATACGATTGGCAAGGCACGGTGGAATCGTGCATGAGGACTCTGAGGCACGATCCCGATCACTTGGGAGCCCTTGAAGTCCTTGCCCAGGCCCAGTGGTTCGGCGGCATGTACGATGCCGTCATCTCAACGACCAGCCGACTGCTACGGCTCAACCCATGCGAGCCGGGATACCGGTACACGCGCGGTATGGCGTACTTGAGTATCGGTAACCTGGCTGGAGCCTACGAAGACTTCACGACCGCCATAGCTCAAAGCGACAAGCCCGAATTCCGAGCCCAGGTCTCTTCCACGCTTGATGCCCTCGAGCGCTGGATCGCCGGGCAGCCGTTCCGTGGGCCCAGGCTGGCGGGACAGGGGCTCAGGCCAAGTCACCGAGTGAACTGAGACCCAGTTCTGGCACTATCGCGAGGCCCGGCCGAACCGCGCGGGACTGGTTCAACGTGTAAACTCATAGACGCCGTACTCCGAGGCACCCCATGGCAATCCGAAAAGACCCCACCATCGACGTCTTGAGACTCCTTGACAACCTCAAGACGCTGGCACAGAAGCCCAAGTGCATGCTCGGCATCGCGTTTGGCTACAACGCGGAGGAGATGGTGATGCAGATCGAGAAGATCCGGGCGACTTTGCCTCGGGAGGTCAAGGATGCTGCTTCGGTCGCCAAAGAAAGCGAGCGGATCATCGAGGGCGCCAACGAAGACGCGGCCCGGGCGATGGATCAGGCCAAGGCGCAAGCTGAAAGGACGATCGCAGAGGCCAAGAAAGAAGCAGAACGGCTGATCGAACAGGCGCGGCTCCAGCAGGAGCAAATGGTGAGCGACAGCGAGATCCTGAAACTCGCCAAAGCCCAAGCTGACGAGGTCCGTCACACAGCTGAGCGCGAGTCATCCCAGATGCGGCGAGGTGCCGACAGGTATGCGCACGACGTCCTTTCGAACCTTGAGTCTGTCGTTGGTCGCGTCCTCTCGCAAGTCGAGCGGGGACGTTCGGAACTCGAGAAGAACGAGCCCGAGCCGGTCGCACCCATGAAAGAGCGAATCAAAGCTCTTTGACGGGTGCGGCTTATTCGCCCAAGACCTGAACGATGACAGTCCGTTCTCGCGGCCTTGTGTCGCACTCGAAAAGGACGACTTGTTGCCAAGTTCCCAACGTAAGCTTGCCCTTCACTAGTGGGATGGTCAAGCTCGGGCCGATGAGCGAGGCCCTGACGTGCGAATGTCCATTGTCGTCGTGCCACCGTGCCTCGTGTTCGTAATGTCCGTGGCGCGGAGCGATCAACTCTAGCGCGGCCGGCAGGTCGTGGGCCAGCCCAGGCTCGAACTCGATGGTTGTGACGGCCGCCGTCGAGCCCACCACGAAGGCGACTACGACGCCGTCCATGACTCCCGTTGATGCCACAACTGCGGCAACGTCGTCGGTCAGGTCGATTAGATCGTCTTGACCGACAGTCGAAACGCGTATCTCACGATGCGTCACCATAGGCCCGCCTCTTAGGCCCTGGAAGCGTGACCGGCCTTGTCCCAAGCGTCAAGCAGGGCCCACGACGCCATCGACCGGGCATAGTACGAGCCGCACTCGGGTTCGTTGAACGGATTCCGGTATTGGCCGTCGTGCCGGTGCCGGACGGCTGCAGCGACGGCCAACCCTGCTTCCTTCAGTCCATAGTCGAAAAGCAAGACGGCTGCCTGGTATTCGAAACCCGTCATGCATTCCCCCCAGTACGGAAAGGGGACTTCGGGGCGTCCGCCATGTGGGTACGAAGCGATCAGTGTCCCTTGCTCGTCAGCGGTCGCAAACGTACGCATGTTGTTGTAGTGGTCACGGAAGTTCCGTTTGAAGTTGTACTTGAAGACCGACTGCACCGCCGTCTTCACGTGATACGTGTCGAAGAGAGTGCCCAGGCCGACCCGGTTGGCTTTGTACTGCCCCACGAGTTGGTCGACCAGACATCCCTTGCCGATCTGGAAGGCGGGATCCTTCTTGTCCCACTCATGTCCGAGTGAGCTGTGCTCGGCAGGCTGCCCGTGAAAAGCCTGGACATGCTGTTCGTAGAACTCCCCGTTGTAGAGGTTGCGGTCAACCCACTCACGCCCCTTCTCACGGAGCGCGTCCATCTCGTTGGCAGTGGACACGTCACCGACAGCACGCGCCATAGCCGAGACCGCCGCCATCGCCGCGTGGTAATAGCTCGTACACATCGGATTCGGCCCGAAGAACTCGACATCGTATGTGTTGTGCTGGCAGCCTTCCATCACCCCGTCCTTGTCCGCATCCCATCCTCCTGGCACCCAGGCGAACTCCAGCATCTTCTTGGCAATGGGATAGTTCTTCCTGAGCCAGGACTCGTCATGGTCGCGGAGGTATTGCTGGTACACGCGGACGATCAGCCCCATCTGACCGTCTGCGGCGGCTCCTGCCCAATCTTGTTTCGCCAAGGGCAGCGAGAGCCGAAACCTCTCCGCGCCGTTTGACATCATTCCGTTCCTCAAGTGGCTCTCCACCATGCTCCTGTGGAGATCCGGGAACAGGTTCACAGTCGCCTCTTCGTAGTTCCAGACATGGGTGCAGGAGCCATGGCAGCATCCACTTGTGTCGCCGCATCCCTCACTCGCCACAAAGGTGCCGTCCTCGATCCGAAAGCAGGTGTGGCTGTTGAGGACCGCGAGGTTGAAAAGCGCTGCCTCTTTGATGGCGTCGGGAGCTCTTCGATCGATTACGGAGTTCGTGAACTCAGCCGTGCGACTTCGCAAGTCGTCAAGTCCAGACACGACCTTGGCTGCCACCGCCTCCGCGTTTTCAAAGGGAAGAGCGTAGTGGTTCTTGAGAAGCCCCGACTCGTCACCGGTCCAGGCCCAGCCATACTCCTTCATGTTCCGCCAAGGGAAGTGCCATGCGATCAAAAACCGGACGACCTTTCGTTCGTGCGGTCCGAGACGGAACATAGCCGACAATGAGTTGTCCCATGTGTCGCTCGGGCTAGGAGGGCAGGGCTGGCCAGGGTTCTCGTCTTCGATATAGCCCTTTGCCAGGAGCTCGTCGATGATGCCCAGATACTCTCCGTTCCAGCCCCGGTCGCGAAACCTCCACTGACGGGCAACACGCACGTCTGACGCATCGCAGAGAACGACCATTGTCCCGTTCTGCGGAGTCTTGCCCTCCCGGACCTTCCACCACTTCATTCCGTTCCAGTCACCGACCTTGCATCCTTCGGTGATGTTGTCCTTCAGATCGAACACGAATCCGTCGCATCCCACGAAGTTCGTGGCGAGGAAGCTGACAGAGGCTTCGAGGGGCGACTCAGTCGTATTGACCACACTGATCGTGAGCAGGCCGAACGGCAGGGATGACGCGTCAGTGTCACCCGGGATGAGGGGGTTGAAGGCCTCGATCGAAGCGCGGACGGGAGTGTCGGGGTCGCTCAGGGATAGCCGCCCGAACGGATAGGCCGCTTCAAACGCCACATCGCGAAATCTCGGTATCCCAGCGAGGACTTCGCTTTGCCCGCTCGCACCTTCCCGGCCTGTCTCAAGATCGCCTTCGAGGATCCGGAGCTTGGCTTCCCCGCCTTTTCCCGCGCCACGGGTCCAAAGCGCCAAGTGTGAGTACATGGGCCGCCACCCGTGGTGCGGCCGGCTCATGATCTGCCAGTCTGTGAGCCTTCCGCGACCGTCTACGCCGAAAAACCCAGTGCCGATGCCGCCAACAGGCATCAGGATCTGCCTCAAATGATCCCCTTCGTAACGACGCAGCACCTTCCAGTCGACCATGGCTGATTATGGGGCCAAAACTGACCGGTCGAATTGTGCGATTTTAGTTCGAATTACAGATGATCTGTTAAACTAATCGAACTGGGAGCACGCGCAGGCGGCGTTGAGGATCGTGTCCGACGCTTTCGCTTGCCAGTCGCTTGCTTTCGACGATCTGGTGCTGGATCTTTCGGATTCTGGCGTCTTGCGGGTTGAGTTCAAGGGCGCGCCCGGTGTGCAGGACGGTGGCGATGGCTTCATGGGCTTCCTGGATCGCCTCTGCCTCAACGTCCTTGTCTTGACCAGTTCCCTTGACAATCTCTTCGAGAGCAGACGCGATCTGGGAAAAAGTGTTGGATTTGACGACGACGGTCGGCAAGGGCCGGGACGTGTCACGAAGTTTGGCTGGCCGGGCCGTTGCGGCAGACCGGATCGCGATCACGGCATCAGCCTGTGAAATGTCGTTCGTGATCACGACTGGGGCTTTGCGCTCTCGGATCGCTCGCTCTAAACGGGTGCGAGCGATGCCATAGGGGAAGACGCGCAACAAGTTGCGCCTGGGAGTGTCGGCCTTGGACCCTCCCTCTGAGACTGTCCTGGCCACGTCGCGCACCTGGGCCGGCTTTGCCGTTTCGCCTGTCGGCCGCTTGGAGAGAGAAGGGAACCGCTCGTTGAAGCCGGGCTCCTCAATGTCCAAGGTCTCCTCTCGCTGGACGACCTCAACAAGTCCTGCTCCCGTCCGAACCCTGACCTCCGGACGCGGTTGCACTCCGCGCAACAGCAAGTCCACGGTCTTCTGTACATCGTGGTGGACGGCCAGCTTCTCATAGTCGATCAGCTCGATCACGACGTCGAAAGTGGGTGGGGCCTTGCGTTCGAGGACGGTCTTCTGGGTTCCCCGCCGGCGAGCTTCGTCGTCACTGAGAGTCACGGCTTGGATCCCGCCAATCAGGTCGCACAGAGACGGGTTCAGCATGAGGTTCTCGAGCGATTGCCCGTGGGCTGTACCGATCAATTGGACGCCCCGCTCAGCGATTGTTCTCGCTGCTTCCGCTTCGGCTGCGTTCCCGATCTCGTCGATGACGATGACCTCGGGCATGTGGTTCTCGACTGCCTCGATCATCACCGCGTGCTGGAAGCTAGGGTTCCGGACCTGCATGCGTCTGGCTGATCCGATCGCAGGATGGGGCACGTCCCCATCCCCGCCGATCTCGTTGCTGGTGTCCACAATCACGACCCGACGGTTCACTTCGTCGGCCAGGACTCGAGCCACCTCTCGCAGTTTGGTCGTCTTGCCGACGCCCGGCTTGCCCAAGATCAAGATCGACTTTCCGCTCCGGACGATGTCGTCGATAATGTCGATCGTGCCTTCCAACGCACGTCCCACGCGGCATGTCAAGCCGATGACCCGACCGACACGGTTGCGTATCGCTGAAATTCGGTGCAGCGTGCGCTCGATCCCAGCTCGGTTGTCGTCGCCGAACTCTCCGATGTTCTTGACGACCCACTCGATGTCGTGTTCGCTGATCACGACCCCAGGCCAGCGTTCGACACTGTCTTTGAACCGGGCCTCCGCCGGACGACCGTAGTCCAAGACAACCTCGACCAGGTCTCCCAGATTGGGTTTGTCAATCAGTTTCTCCCTCACCACCGGTGGCAAGATGTCGAGCAACTGAGGCAACCCGTCGTGGATCAGTGACATGCCCTAACTACTTATAATGACGCAATCCGGGCGCCCCGTGATCCTGTCTCGGGTACCGGCTTTTGTAAAGGTTTCATTGTTTCTCGGGTAACAGAAGCGTCGGGACCGTTGCCCCGCCATTCCGCGCTCCCGACAATCTCAGGCGTCAGAGGTTCACCTTTCCGGCGTCCGCCAAGGTCAGGGAGACCGTTTTGGGCTTGCCAGCCGACCACAGCTTCACGGTCACAGACGCTCCGGGCCTCAAGGGCGACATGATCTTCTGGTAGTCCTCAAAGTCACCAATCTTCTTGCCGTTGATCTCGGTGACAACGTCTAGGTCATGCACGCCCGCTTGGCTCGCTGGCGAACCAGGCTGCACGGCGAGGACGACAGCGCCCTGGCTCGGAGGTTCTGAAGAGGCGTTCGTCCGCTGTCGCAACTCGTTTCGAGCCTCTTGAATCCTGAGGACCCCTTCTCGTGGCAGGACCTGGATCCCCATGTCTCCGTACTTTGCGTATCCGTACTTGATGATGTCGTCCACGACCTGTCGCATGCGGTTCACGGGAATGGCGAACCCGATTCCGATGTTGGCCCGTGTCGTCGTGGCGATGGACGAATTAATGCCGACAAGTTCTCCGTCGGCGTCGCACAGCGCTCCACCACTGTTCCCTGGGTTGATCGCTGCGTCGGTCTGAATGCCGTCGATGAAGACGGCGTCGCTGCTTCCGGGAAGCTGGCGGCCGACGTTGCTGACTACGCCCACACTGAGTGAGTTCTCATATCCTAGCGGATTCCCGACTGCGATCACCCACTGCCCGATTTCGAGCCTGCTGCTATCCCCGACCACGATGGGTGAGAGACCAGGTGCCTCAACCTTGAGCACCGCCAGGTCAGAACGCGGGTCGGTGCCGATGATCTTGGCCGTCACGACCTTGCCGTCCGAAAACGTGACACGAACCTTGTCGACAAGCTGGGAGTCGCCAAAGCCGACGGAGACGCGCAGCACGTGGTTGTTCGTCACGACGTAGCCGTCTTTCGAGACGACGACCCCACTTCCTTTGCCCGCGTCCTGAACGACGTGCTGCCCAAAGAAGTTCTCACCCTCGATCTGCGTGTCGATGCTGACCACACTGGGGAGGATCTTCTTCGCGGCTGCCCGAAAGTCCGCGCTGTTGCCGCCAGAACGATCGTATTGGACGTTTTCAAGGAATCCGTCGTGCTTCTTGAAGATACTCTCGGACTCCCCGCGGTCTTTCATCCATTGGTCGAAGCGCAGTGCTGCCGTCACGCCCAAAAAGACGACCCCGAACGCTGCGAACGCCAACAAAAACGGCCTGGCTCTGTTCATGGCTCTCATTTCTATACCAAACAATCCGTCCCGCGTTCCCGTGGGCCCATGGACAACCCCTCCGCCCAACGGACGTACATCCCAAGTTCAGCGACTTCTGAAGCGTCACAATAGGGCCGTGTCGGAACCAGGGCCCACTTCGCCTGTCCCCGCTTCTGCGGATGACGGGGCCACATACGGGGTCGCCAAAACCGCCCTCGTGGGCAAATCCAAGGCTGACCTTGAGGGCCTAGCTGTCGCCTTGGGAGAGAAGCGGTTCCGAGGCTCGCAACTGGCCAAGTGGATCTATGAGAAGGCCACGACATCCTTCGACCACATGGACGATCTCCCGCTCGCCTTCCGGCAGACGTTGGCCCGTGAGTTCGCTCTGTCACCTCTGACCGTGGCCGATCATCGAAGGTCGACCGACGGCGTCGACAAGATCCTCGTGCACAACGGCGACCACCAAGTGTATGAGTGCGTGCTGTTGCCCTACGACGACCGCGTGAGCTGCTGCATCAGCAGCCAAGTCGGTTGTCCCATGGGATGCACTTTTTGCGCGACGGGCCTGGGTGGATTCGACCGCAACCTAACGACTTCGGAAATTGTGGGGCAGTACCTCTTGCTCCAAGCCTTGAGCCCGACTCGTGTGAGCCACGTCGTCTTCATGGGAATGGGTGAGCCGCTCCTCAACTTGGAGAACCTTCTGAGTGCCATCTCGCTGCTCCACGACGAGGTTGGACTGAGCCATCGACACATGACTGTCTCGACCGTCGGCCTTGTGCCCCAGATCCGCGAACTCGCGCGCCACAAGCTGCCCATTCACCTAGCGCTGTCGCTCCACTCGCCCTTTGACGATGTCCGCAACCGGCTCATGCCCGTCAACCACAAGTGGCCGGTCGCAGAGGTGGTCGCAGCCTTGAAGGACTATCAGGTGGCTACGGGACGAAAGGTCACCTATGAATACCTTTTGATCAAAGAAGTCACAGACACGCCTGAACAGGCTGAGGCGCTCGCACGTCTGGTCAGAGGCAATCCGTGCGTCGTCAACCTGATACCGTTCAACTGGGTGGACACTGGACAGGGCTTTCAGCGCCCGAGTCGAGACCGTGTCACGGCCTTTCGACGCGTGCTCGAAAGCCGAGGAGTGAACGTGGTCGAGAGGGTCGAACGAGGACACGACATTGCGGCTGCATGTGGCCAACTCGCTGGCCAGCACGTGGGACGTTTCGCCAACAGGAGGCCGTTATCCGTCCGCGACTGATGCTGCTTCTCGCTGTCGTCGTAATCGCTGGATGTGGCCCTTCCCGCCCCCAGACACCGACTGAGGCGTCCCCCAAGGCGCCCCCGCCGGTCCACTCCGTCAAGACCACGAACCCCATCGTGAAGATCGTCTCTCCTGACGGCCGTTCCTCGTTCGAAGTGACGGCCGAAGAGGGAGATGTCCATGTCGGAAGCGATGGTCCGCACTTCGGAGAGATGCACAACGTGACCGGACGAATCGTGAAGTCCGGGGTTGTCGAAAGCACGTTCAAGGCGCCTCATGCCGCCGTTGACAAAGTTAGTCAGAGGTTGACTCTCGACGGTGGTGTCACCGTGACCCGCGAAGTCGGATCAGCGGGCACCAAGGGAGAGGGCCAGACAAAGCCCATCGATCTAGGGATGACCCTTGCAGCCGAGAAAGTCACCTACGACCAAACTCTTGGCCGGATCATGGCGGTGGGCTCTGTGACGGTAACCTCCGACGCCATGAACATGGGGCCCGTTCCCGAACTGTGGGCCACTCCCGATCTCAAGAAAGTCGCTTCACCCGGAAAGTTCAAATGACCCGTACGTCTTCATTCAGTACCAGACCTCTGTCGCCGGCCGCCAACCTCGTCCTTAGAGTCGGACTGGCGTGCGCGGTCACAACAGCGGTCGCTGGAACCTTCCAGGGGAAACCCCAGTTCTCCGACAAGAAGGGTCAGTTCGCCCTTTGGTTCAGGGAGCAGTCGTTCGAGTTCCCCGATACGGAGACGATCCTGTTCGCCGTCACGGGGAATCCAGTCAAGGGCTATTCGCGAGATCAGAACATCGATTTCTCCTGCAACGAGATGACTGGCAAGATCAGGAAATCGGCGAACGGCGCGATGATGCTCGAACAAGGAGTGATGACTGGCGAAGCGTCCGTCGACGTCACCGACGCAAACAGCAAGTCCCATGTCGAGTCCTCCAAGGTGAAGCTTGACGACGATGGTTTAGTGGCCACCCTCACGATGCCGAGTCCCTTCGTGCTGACGAACGACTCGGCTCAAACGGAGCCGCACCGGAACCTGGTCTTCAAGGCTCCTAGTGGCACGTTCAAGTTCAAGTCCTTGAAGACGAAGGACAAGCACCCGCTGGTCAGTGCCGATGTCGCAGGCCCTGTCTCGTTGACAGTCGAAGAGCTCGGTGCGGCGGGCAAGAAGTCGCTGTACTCGGTTACAGGCGCCCACATGACCGTATTGGCGGTGGGTGACGACACGGTCGTCAACGTATCGGGGGGCGTGCACGTCTCGAGTGAAACCAGTGGGCCGGACAACAAGGGCTTCCAAGGCGACTGGGACGTTTCCCAAGCCACGGTGACCCTCGATCCAGACTTCAATCTCAAGAAGATTCAAGCCAAAGGCGAGCCTGGAACGGGGATCCTGAAGGAAAAGAAGGGCGGATGAAGATCAAAGCAAGCGCCCTCGCCAAGGCCTACAAAGGCAGGCGAGTAGTGGACGGAGTCACGTTCTCGTTCGAGCAGGGTCAAGTCGTGGGTCTGCTCGGCCCGAACGGCGCTGGCAAGACGACGACGTTTTACATGATCACTGGCCTTGTGCGTCCAAACGAAGGGACCGTCATGTTCGACGACTCCGACGTCACTTCGTGGCCCATGTTCAAGCGCGCCCGCGCAGGGGTCGGCTACCTCGCTCAGGAATCCAGTGTCTTCCGACGCCTGAGTGTCGAAGACAACATCCGCCTCGTTTTGGAGGCTCACGGTATTGGCAAACGGGCTGCTGATGATCGAATCAATAAATTGGCAGAAGAGTTGCACATATCTCGAATAATCAAGAGCCAAGGCGGAGTGCTTTCCGGCGGCGAACGCAGACGTGTCGAAATCGCCAGGGCACTCGCGACCGAGCCCAAGTTCATCTTGCTCGACGAGCCTTTCACCGGTATCGATCCAGTGACCATCGAAGAGCTTCAGGTCATCATCAGGCGCTTGAGTCGTCAGGGCATCGGAATCCTCATCACCGACCACAACGTCGAAGCGACGCTCTCGATCACAGACTACAACTACATCCTGATCGACGGCCAGATTCAGGCTGAAGGCGATGAGCAGACCATCCGGAACGATTCTCACGTCAAGAAGTTCTACTTGGGTGAGGGGTTTCGGGGCCTCGACGGATTCGACGATGATCCAGGCGGGAGCCTTGTCCCGTGAGGCGTGTAGACAAACTTGTCCTTCAAGAGATGTTCGGGCCGTGGGCCTTCGGCGTGGCCATCTTCACGGTCTTGATCATGGCCGGAAGCTTCCTTTTTGAGCTCACCCGGTACCTGTCACAAGGTGTCGATCCCTTTATCGTTCTTGAGCTGACTGGGCTGTTGCTGCCAGGGGTCGTTGCCAAGACGTTTCCCATGGCGGTGCTCCTGTCGGGCCTGCTCTCGTTCGGGCGGCTCAGCAGCGACAGTGAAGTCGTCGCAGTCAAGGCGGCCGGGGTCAGCGTCGGCAGGGTCATGGCGCCTGTGGCGGCCTTCGGGCTGGCCGTTACGGCACTGACCTTTTTCGTGAACGAGATGGTCGTCCCGGCAGCTTCCCAGCATGCCGTCGACTTGGAGAAGAGGATCCAGAGCCAACTCAACGGCCGTTCTGCCCAAGAGATGTCCCAAGGGGTCTACCAAGACGGGAAGCTCAAGACCTCCTTCTGGGCAGCGGACTTCAACTTCTCCAATCGGACTCTCAGTCGCGTCGTGATCACCCTTTATGGAGACGACGAGAAGCCGACTGCGTATCTATATGTCAGAGAACTGCAGTACACGAACGAGAAGGTCTGGGCGATCCGTGGAGGAGGCATTCTGACTCCGGCAAGTGGTGGGTCTGTGGAGACGTTCGAGAACGCCTACCCGAGTGGTGTTCCCAACCCGTCCATCGACGCTTCGCCGGAGGAACTCCTTGCCAAGTCGCTTTCAAACCTGGACGCTCTCTCAATGGAGGACATGGGAAGGCAGATCGAGAAGTTGAAGAAGAGCCCAGAGACGACGAAGCTCAAAGAGCAGATCGCGAACCTCGAGTTCGGCTACTGGAACAAGGTTGCCGTCCCGCTGGCTGCTCTGGTGTTCGGTCTCGTCGGGGCCCCGCTGGGCATTCGCTCCCATCGGGTCTCGGCATCGGTAGGCTTCTGGCTTGCTGTCATCATTATCTTCGCCTATATGCTCTTGGCCGACGTCATGTCGATATCCGCACAAGGAGGGCGGGTTCCGGCGGCGCTCGCCAGCTTCCTCCCCATCGCCATTGGCCTGGTGGTAGGCGGCTGGCTGATCCATCGCCGAAACATGTAAATGAGTCCTACCGGCATTGGGCTGATCGTCTTTGTCGTCCTATTGAGTGGCGCCATCGCTTACTGGGGCGATGTGGTAGGACGGAAGCTCGGCAAGAAGCGCCTGTCGCTCGGCAGGAAGATTCGGCCGCGCCACACAGCAGCCATCATGACGGCTCTCTTCGGAACCCTTGGCTCCGCAGCAGCCATCGTCGTGCTCATGCTGGTTTCGACCCCTGTTCGCCGAATGCTCATCGAAGGCGACCAGCTCCGGCTCGAGAACGCGACGTTGCAGCAAGAGAATCGAGACGCCAAGAAGGAACTCGCAGGCGTCAACGACAAGCTCAAGGAAGCCACATCGCAGGTCAACAGCACAAAGGGCCAATTGCAGGTCGAGCAAGGCAAGCTGCGGTCGGCGCAACGTGAGGTCGACCGGCTGAACAAACTGGCCTCCGGTCTCACGTCCCAGCTGAAGGCGATCCGTGGCCAATTGGCTCTGGTCAACCGCCAGCTTTCAGCCCTAAAGCCTCAGTATCTGGCCCTCAAGGCTGAATACACCAAGATCCAAGGTGACAAGACCTCGGCTGAAAAGCAACTGCACGAGACCTCGAAACAGCTTGCTGAGATCAGTTTCCAGAACCTACAGATCTCCCAACAGATTCGCGACAGCGAAGCTAAACGTGAACTTCTCGCTGGAGAGATGACCGATCTTCAGAAGACGATCAAGGACCTGCAAGTTCAGCTAGAAGACCAGACCAAAGAAGCGAAGAAAAAGCTTGAGGAAGTCCAAGGCAAGATCGACGAGGCCAACAGTCAGCTTAAATCGGCCAGGCAGGAGTACAACGACGCCGACTCAAAGCTCCAGACTCTCCTCAAGGGCCCCCTGACGGTGTCGCGGACGCAACCTCTGACTTATGTCCGGGGCGAAGAGCTCGCACGCATGGCCGTCGGATCCCGTCTCAGTGCTGCGGAGGCGCGGAACTATATCCTGGCCGTCCTCCAATCGGCTTCGTCGAATGCAGTGGACAAGGGCGCCCAAGCACCAAAGGGCAGCCAAAGGGCCGTTCTTTGGCAAGAGTTCGACGACAATAGGCAACCGATCCCGGAAGAGACGGAGATCCAGAAGCTGAGCCTGGCCATGGGCGGCAAGCGCGAAGAGCAAGTCCTCATCGCACGGGCAGGGTTCAATTCGTTCAGGGGTGAGCCCGTCTACATCGTCATCGAGACCCACGCGAACCCAGTCGTCTATGCTCAGGGAGCTGTCATCGGCGAAACTCGGATCGACGGTCAACTCGCAGAAGACCAGATCCTACAAGCCATCTCGAACTACGTCCGTGAGAAACTGGCTCCGAAAGCTGTCGAGGACGGGATCATTCCCGCGATCGGTTACCCTGAACCGTTGGGAGAGATCCCCTTGACCGACCTCTTGAACCTCGTGAAACAGATCAAATCGACGAACAGGCCCATCCGGATCCAGTTCCTGGCGGCAACAGAAACGCGGGCTGCCGACCATCTCAAGCTAGAATTCCGGCTGAGATGAGCGTGTTGGGCGAAAGGACCGTATTGTCGGTCGATCCAGGCTCGAGTAAGTGCGGCTTGGCTCTGGTTCACCGGACCAACGCCGGTCGTATTGACCTTGTGTGGCGGTCCGTCGTGCCCACGGACGATCTGACCAACACAATCCGTCAGGTGTCGGAGGAACACTCGTTCAACATGGTTATCGTCGGTGCGGGCACGCGGTCGAAGGACGTCGTCTCGCGCATCCGGGAGATCCTCCCCAGTATCGGAATCCTCGTCGTGGACGAGCGCGAGACGACCCTTAAGGCTCGTGAGCGGTATTGGGAGCACAATCCGCGTCGCGGTTGGCGCCGGCTCTTGCCTGCGACCATGCAGACTCCCCCCGAGCCTGTTGACGACTTTGTGGCGATGATCCTGGCGGAACGGGTTCTCAGCGCCTAGCCCTTCTTGAAGAGGGGTGCGAGAAGTGACTGGGTCACCACGGCTCCTTCGGCCGGATCCCAGCCCATCCAAGCGCTCTCGACTTTGGACGATCGAATGCCGTAGAACCAGGGCGTGACTGTCAACCCCAGGGCCTTTTCCGCTTGCCCGTCTTCATCCCAGTAAACGGGCCAGGGCCTCTTTTCATCCGCGGGCTTGGCCCCGACCCAAAGCTGAACAAACGTCGCGCCAGCCGCCTTGGCCGCATCCGCCAATGGAGCGAAGTCAAGCAGGGCCTGACCCATATCTGCCGAAGTCACGGCGACCAGAAGCGGTTTGGATTTCGACAACTGATCCATGTCGGTTGGCTGACCCTCTGGCCAAGGTCTCCATAGGCCAAGCCGAACCATGTCGCCCGGGGCGGAAGGCAACGCCAACATGGGGTTACGCGACGGCAGATAGCCCTCCGGAAGCTTCGCCTCAAAGGTCGACTCTGCTGGGGCGACCGCTTGCAGGTTTGTGAACTCCATTGTCACGACAAGCGGGCCGTCAGGCGAGTTGGTGTCCGTCCTCATCCGGACTGGACGTCCGGACTTGTCGATCCAAATCTTCACTGGAACCTTGTCACCGGACTTGCCGAGTGACAACAGATCGGTTGCCTGACCAGCGATCTCCTCTCCCGACGTCACAGTCCAAGACGACTTTGGCGCAACTTTGCCCAAGTTTGAATAGGTGAGTAAGGAAGGATAACCGTAAGTCGAGTAAGCGTTCGAATCGGGTGGGGCTCCCTCCAATTTGTCACTCGGGCCATACCAGGAGTACTCCTTCGTGTCGTGCTCGAAGAGGATCCTGGCGCGAGGACACTGCAGGAACTCCTCGTCGAAGCCATTCCCTGCGAGCCTAATCCTGACGTCGTCTGGCCGACGGTAGCTGAACGTGCCCGTCGCTTTCCCATACCCCTCGATGGTGACACTCAAGTTCGTCTGACACCCCTTGAGGGTGCCAAGGAAGTGATTCAATCTGTCGATGGGGGTGGCGGACTGCGTCAGGAGAACGTCAACGATGGCGATGAGTGAGAGCAAAGACGACCTTCCAAGTGCATTATAGGGTGTTTCGGTCTGCAACTTGTGCGAGGCTGTCATCCGTGGCTTTGCGGAAAGGTCACCCTATGGCGACTGAAACAGGCGAAGGCAAGCACGTCATCGTTGCCCTTGGGGAAGAGTGGTATGCAGTACCGGTTGCATCGGTCGAGACGATTCTCCGTGACCCGAAGCCGACCCGGATTCCCAGGACTCCGAAGATGTTCCTCGGTGTGTTCGAATCCCGAGGCAAGACCTTGGGAGCCATCGACCTTCGAACGCGGTTGGAACTGCCCCCCCAGGACGGAGACTGCCGGCATGTTGTCGTCCAGTCCGCCGCAGGCGACGTCTCGCTCCGGGTCGACTCCGTCGTGGGGATTGGCGAGTTCGACGAGGGCAGTGTTGAACCGCCGAGCACCCTTCTGAACCGGTCAGACGACGAGTTCCTGGCAGGCATCGGGCGGTTCCGTGAGCGGCTTGTCGCCATCCTTGATGTAGACCACATCGTGCCGGAAAGCGTCGCCAAGTCGGCGCGAAACCCGAGACTTAAGGCTGCTTAGAACCGATTCAGGATTGTCTGGAGGCACTGTGCTGCGACATCCGCTGGATTCTGATCGGCGTTGATCACGACCCAGCGCTTGGCGTCGCGGGCAGCTTCCTGAAGAAACCCGTTCCGGACGCGCTCATGAAAATCCAGGGGTTCGCGGTCGAGTCTGTCTTTGGTGCGCAACCGCTCAAGGCCAATGGCCGGGGACAGGTCGAGAAGCAGGGTTACATCCGGCGATAGACCACTTGTCGCGAAGTCGTTCCACTTGCGCAATGCCTCTACTTGAATCCCTCGGCCGTAGCCCTGGTAGACGACCGTTGAATCGGCATATCGGTCGCAGACAACGACCTTTCCCTCAGCCAGTGCCGGCTTGATGACGGTTTCCACATGCTGTGCGCGGTCGGCTAGGAACAAGAAGAGCTCACACCGTGAAGTGATGCCCTCCCCTTCCAGGAGGATTTGGCGGATGCGTGAACCTACGTCACCCTCGCCCGGCTCCCGAGTCAGGACAACCTCGTGTCCCTTTGATCGCAGACCGGCCACAAGGGTCTGAGCAACCGTTGACTTGCCTGCTCCTTCCGGGCCTTCCAGGGACACGAACACGGGCCAAAGGATACTCCGGCTAGAATCAGTGTGTCCGGTGTCCATGGACGAACTCTCATTAGTCAAAGGGATGACGGCGGTTCTGGGGGAGGAGAAGGTCGTCTCGGGAGCGGCAGCCATGCGGGCGTACGACTGTGACGCCTACACGGTCGATCGGTTTGCGCCCGCTTGTGTCGTCTTTCCCGAAAAGACCAATGAGGTCCAGAGCGTCGTCCGGTGGTGTGTCGAGAACAGCGTGCCCTTCACGCCCAGGGGCGCCGGAACCGGGCTCAGCGGAGGGGCCATGCCGGCCTTGGGTGGCGTTGTGGTCAGCACGAAGCGCATGACCCGGATCCTCGAAGTGGACGCGGAGAACCGGTGCCTTCTTGCCGAAGCCGGTGCCGTCAACAGTCGAGTTTCCGAAGCGGCGAAGCCATTCGGGCTTCACTTCGCGCCCGATCCTTCGAGCCAGACGGTCAGCACGATCGGAGGGAACATCAATGAGAACTCCGGTGGCCCCCACACTCTGAAATACGGTGTGACCGCCAACCACGTCCTTCAGGTGACTCTCGTCGATCCGCATGGCGAAGTCCATGTGATCGGTTCGAAGGTGTCGGGTTTTCCCGGTATTGACCTTCTTGGCCTAGTCGTCGGTTCCGAAGGCACAGTGGGGATCGTGACCGAGGCTTGGTTGAAGTTGACTCCTCTTCCCCAAAGCGTCTACACAGCACTGGCTTCCTTTTCGACTCCCCGTGCGGCAACGGAGTGTGTGGCCGCGATCATCGCCGAAGGCATCATCCCGGCTGCCCTAGAGATGATGGACCGCAACATTCTCGTCGCTCTTCGATCCGCCTTTGGGCTGACCTACCATCCTGATACGGGGGCCCTGTTGCTCGTCGAATGCGACGGGCACGAATCCCAGGCATGCACCGAGATGGAAAAATGCGTCCAGCTTTTCCGTCGGTTGGGAGCCCTTGAGGTGACCGAGGCCCACGACGAGCAGGAAAGGGCTCGGCTATGGACAGCGAGGAAGAAGGGCATCGGCGCCATGGGGCGACTTGCGCCAACGATCGTGACCCACGATGGCGTGATCCCGAGGTCTCGACTTCCAGACATGCTGGAGTTCGTCTACCAGGTCGCGAGCGAGTCTGGATTGGGCGTCGCCAACCTCTTTCACGCCGGAGACGGAAACCTACACCCTTGCTTCTATTTCGACGATCGGGAGCCTGGCATGATCGATCGGGTTTTCGCCGCTGGAGAGCTGATTTTGGAGAAGTGCCTCGAACTCGGCGGCTCAGTGACAGGTGAACATGGGATCGGAGTCGAGAAAGTCGGCGTATGGGCCCGTCATTTGAGTGCAGCCGACCTGGCCCTTCAGTCTGCCGTCCGCGAAGTGTTCGAGGTGACGGATTTGTGTAATCCATGCAAGGTGTTCCCTGACCAAAAGGGATGCGTCGAACATATGCGACGGTGGCGAGGAGCTGCCCATTGACGCGACGGATCGTCGGGACAAGGACGAAGCTTGGGTTCTGTGCCCCGTTCGAAGGTGGCGAACAAGTGGCCTCTCTTCGTGGTGTTCTTGATGTTCAGCCCGCTGATCAGATCGTGACAGTGGGAGCCGGGACTCCTGTCGAAGAACTCCAAGAGAGGCTGGCTGAGACGGGACAGTGCCTGCCGCTTCCAGACAGGCGCTCATGGGGCAACTTGTTGGCCGCGCTGCCCGGGACGGTGGGCGGGATGATTGCGATGAACCTGCCACACGCTTTGAGCGCCCAGTGTGGCGGCCCAAGAGAGTGGTTGCTTCAAGCTGAGGTCGAGTTCCACGGAGAACCTGCCAAGTCTGGGGCTAAGGTCGTCAAGAACGTCGCAGGCTACGACGTGCACAAAGTGTTCGTCGGTTCGAGGGGACTGCTTGGCCCCATACTCTCTGTGACCCTCAAGACGGTTCCCATCGCCTCAGTTCCCGTTCCTGTTGCAGAGCAGGTGGCGGCAGACTCCTTCGGCCCAGTCTGGATCATGCGGACCTTGAGGACGGAGTTCGAGGAGTGTCTTCGACGGGCCCAAGGGCTGCTGGCGTTTGACCGGGCCTCGTGTACGCTGTGGTGCCGGGAGCGGCCCGAACCACCACGATGCGGCTGGATCGTTGGTCCCCAGGGGTTCCTGTGGCACGACGTTGCCAATTCCAAGCTGGAGAGAAGGTTGAAAGCGGTGTTTGACCCGAAGGACGAGTGGCGTTGAACAAGGTTCTTGAACAAGCAGTCGACTACTTACGTACGGAAGTCGCCCCCCGAGCGAACGTCATCGATGGCGATGTCACGGCTTTGAAGGTGGCCCTCGATGGCTTGTGCTCCCGAGGGCTCATGGCCTTGCGGCGCCCCGATGCCTACGGCGGCCCCGGCCTCTCCGAGATCGAGTTCAGACACTTCCAGGAGGAAGCAGCCCGAGCCTCGGGCTCGCTCGCTTTCCTGCAGACTCAGCACCAAAGTGCAGTCAGCATGATCAGCAAGGGAGACAACCGAGATCTGAAGGCTGAGTACCTGCCTCAGATGGCTGACGGCAGAAAGCTCGTAGGCATCGGCTTCAGCCAACTCCGACGACCGGGTCCACCGATCCTGACCGCAGATCCCGTCGACGACGGATATGTCCTGAACGGTCAGTGCCCTTGGGTCACGGGCCTGGGGATCTACCCTGAGTTCCTGATCGGCGCGAGCCTTCCCGATGGTCGGGCCGTCTTTGGCATCGTGCCGTTCCAAGACTCGGACGGGATCTCGTTTGGTCCTGTCATGCGCCTCGCGGCCATGGAGAGCCCTCAGACGGTCGCAGCCGAACTCAAGGGGTTGCACTTGCCTATGGATCGTGTTGCTTTCCACAAACCGCCGGGTTGGATCCACAGCAACGACCTGATCAACATCACCATCCAAGGTTTCTTCGCCGTCGGCTGCGCCAGGGCGGGTCTAGACGTCGTGCTCAGAGCCTACGAACGCAAAGGCACCGACTTCATCAAGTCGGCCTACGACCGGTTGGTCGAGGAACTGCAATGGTGCAGGCAGGCCATGGTCGATGCTCAAGACGCTTCGACAGAGGATGTCACGACCGACGAAAAGCTTCGTGTCCGGGCCTGGGCGATCGACCTCGCTGTACGCTGTGCCCATGCGGGCGTGGCAGCCAGTAGCGGGGCTGCGAACAGCCTCGACCACGACGCTCAGCGTGTCTTTCGAGAGGCTCTTGTTTACACCGTGAGTGCTCAGACGGGCCCCGTCATGAGAGCTACCCTTGAGCGCATCGCTTCGCGCGGGTAAGGTTCGTCAGTGCGTGCCCTGACCTCTCTGGCGCTTCTTTCTGTCGCCTCCAGCTGCCTTGCCGACCGAGAGATCCAGGTTCCCAAGGGCCACAAACTGCGGGATGGAGAAGTCCGTTTCGAGTACCTGGGGGTTCCGGGTGAGAAAGCGTCCTGGGTTTGGCTCGGGACGGGATTAAACACGGCTTTTGAGGCTGAACTGTCCATGGTTCGAGAAGACTCGGACACCGGCAAAGGTAGTTTCAACGTTTCGTATAATCTAACGCCGCCAATCATTGACATTTCTCCTGGCATTAGCTTTGGCGTGACTGATGGTCTCAACGTCACTTCAGGGGGTCGTGCCCTCTATTTGGCCACGACGTTTCATTACGGAAATCTTGGTGAACTGAACCAGGACATTCCGACTGAACTCACACTGGGTTTCTGGACGAAACGCACTGGTCTTGGCTTCTTCGCCGTCCGTTTTCCTTTGAGCGAGGTACTTTCGCTTATCGCAGAGCACGACAGCGAACGGCTGGCCGCGGGAGTTGAGGTCAGGCCCGTGCGAGGGCTCGCTCTCAAGACGGTGTTTGAGACGGGTCGGACTTCACTGGGTCTGACTCTGAGCCATAGGTTCTGAGAGGCATCCCCGCGATCGCGCAGGCCGCTGCTATCCGGTCGCCGAGAGTCTTGGCAAACTGGAGCCGTCCCTCCTTTTCGGTCAAGCCCTCGCTCACTTCCTCATAGGTGAACGGTTCGCCATAGACAAGGTGCAACTTGGCTCGATGGAGCCTCTTGGATCCCCGCGGCAACATACGGTTCGTTCCAGAGATGCCAACCGGCACAACGACCGCATGGGAGCGCTTGGCGAGGACTGCGATCCCGGGCTGAATAGGGCCCATGACCTTGGAGTCGCCGCGTTGTCCCTCTGGGAACAACAGCACGGCATCACCGCACGTCAGTCGGTCTATCGTATGGCGAATAGCGGCCGTGTCGAACTCGCCTCGCTTCACGGGAAAGGCACCAAGGCTCCGGATGATGGGAGCCAAGATCGGCACGTGAAACAGCTCTTCCTTGGCCATGAAACGCAATTGCCGTGGACACGTTGAACCGAGGAGGGGTGGATCCATGTTGCTTACGTGCACAGGAGCAATGATCACGGGCCCGCACTCCGGAACGTTGCCCTCATTGTATATTTTGATGCCTCCAAGGGGCCCGAAGAAGCAATGGCGGACGAATCGGGCAACAAACCTATACCATATCCTGGAAAACAGAGACTTGTTTGATTTCTCCATGTTCTTGCTCATCGTTACTAGCGCTCTCGAATACTGCGAATATTCGTGAGGATTGTGCCGATCATTAAGTGGGTGCCGTAAGAGAGAATAAGTGATGACCGAAAATGACGCCGTTGATTTGAATTCGATAACGGTTGCGCTCAAGAACATCCGAGACCAAGCGGACATTGCTTTGGAGGACGTGGATGAGGCGGCAGACCTGAGGACGCTCTGGGATCGTTTGGAGTTCATTGACGAGCACGTCCAGTTGGCAAAAGCCGCATTGAGAAAGGCTGTCTACAAGTCGTCTGCAGCATCTGGAACAGGCCATAGTCATCTTTCAGAAATGAAACCTGGGCCACGAGGATAGTGTCTCTGGCTTCTCAACAATTGTCGTCACAAAGCTGCCAAGCCAGGGCCCGAACTTGAAGCCATGGCCGCTACAAGCGCTCATGACGAGAATGCGATCGCCGGCCCACATGAATCGAAAGTCGTCAGCCGCCGCCACGGTGTAGAGGCATGACGAAGACTCCGTTAGCCCAATCTGTCCCGTCTCTCGGTCGAACCGGCGTGCGACACTCTCCTTGATCTTGAACAACGTCTGATCGTCCAGTGGCCGGTCAAGGTCGTCAGGATCGATCTTCGGTCCAGGCGTGTGACGCCCGACTTTAAAACTCGTGGCATCGGGTTCGCTCGGAAACCCGTAGAAGTGGTCGCCGAACATCTCGATCCAGACTGGTCCCGTCATATGCCCCTCAAAGTAGGCATAGGTTTGAAGCGTCACAGTGAGCGGCAAGTCGAAGAACTTCGTCACCCAAGGTCCCGCCGCAACGACAACCCGATCGAAAGGTCCGGTCGGACCATTCCGCGCACAGCGGACGTCTCCCGAAGGCTCCAAGACCGTCACACGGTCAGAGACGAACCGCACGCCAAGCCTGCCAGCAGCGTCAGTCAAGGCGGCCAATATGGTTGGGACGTCTGCCCACCCGGCGCTCAGAGTCATGATGGCGATCTCGCCGTCGCCCAGGACCATATGAGAATGCACGTTTCTGATCTCTTTCGATGTAAGCACGCGCATGGGGATCTTGAGGTTCTCGAGAGCCTCAAGTTCGTGCCACATCTCGGGCTCATCTCTTGGGCCGACCGTCAAGAGCCCGACTTCATGGATCAGTTTCTTGCCTGTCTCCGCCTCTAACTTGTACCAAAGCTCATGGGCCTCCAGGAGAATCTCCGTGTAAAACTGGTCTGGATATGCCTGTCTTACGATTCGTGAGCGGCCGTGGCTTGAGCCAAACGGGTGGCCTGGCCTGTGTTGCTCGAACACAGTGACGTCATGCCCGTGTTCAGCCAGCGATTTGGCGGCACAGAGTCCCATGATGCCGGCCCCGACGACGGCGATCTTCATGCGCTTCCTCCTCGTCCGACTTGACACCCGCTCATCAGCGGATTCATTCCGGGAAGACTCCTATCGGCGGCCACAACGCCAATGCAGCCGCACCGTAGAGGCCAGCGTCTGCACCGAAAGGCGAAAGCTCGACGTCGACAACGCCCGCAGCCCATTGACGACCATCCGGATCCTGGCCGTTCGAAAGGGCGAACGGGAACGACTTACCTCGCTTGTGCTCTGCCAACCGCTTTCTCATCCAGGGCGATAACGCGACTCCACCACAAAGGAAGATGCACTTGGGCGCAAGCATTTTGATGACCATGTCGATGGCTCTGAGGAGGGCACCAAACGCTTCGTCTTGCTGCACTTGGGTCGGGTTCGCGGTCAGGAAGCGACCTCCCAGAACGTCTTCATAGGTACGTCCGTCCCGGTACTCAATGTCATTCACACGCGTGTAGAAGGTGCCGTCAAGAAGACCAAAGCCACTTGACACTCCACAACCAAGCCCGGTTCCGATCGCTAATGTGACGGTGCGCGCACCAGGGTTCGAGGCGAACTTGTGGCTTCTGACCGCGTAGACCAAATGGCCCCACGTGGACGCTAGGCCGTCGTTCAGAGCCCGTACCGTGATGCCAGGCAACGTGAATTGTGCTCTTTCGTTATCGGGGATCGTGTCCTTGGACTCAATGACAAGTCCGCTGAACGGATCGACGGTTCCCCCTGTCGAGATACCGACAAGAGATACGCCGAAGCTTTCGGCCTGTCTTTGAATCCAGCGCATCCGAGCGTCGTGTGTCGATGGCAGACGCGTCTTCCGCTTGGCGATAAGCCTCCAGTCGTGTGAGAAGAGACCGAACCTGAGCCAAGTGCCGCCTACATCGACGCCTCCGACGTTTTCGTGCGGCATGGTGGCCGCCTGGACAAACCTCTTTGTCGTTTTCACCGGGTCGTTCAGGGCCCCACCGACGACGACACCCTTGACCCCCATTTGCAGTGCCCGCCTGATCTGCGCCTCGGTTTGGTACTGACCCTCAGCAAGTAGCGGCACTTTGGCCACCTTCAAGAAGTCCCACAGGTCGCCGAAGTGGGGCTGTCTGAGGGTCTCGACTCCTGGGCAAATATCGCCGAACGTTGTTGAACCAAAGTCGCAGCCGAGCCCTTGTGCGACCTCCAGATCGCCGCGTCGAGAGGAGCAGTCCGCCAGGACGAGCCTATTCCCCTCATGGCATCGAGCAACCATCGCTCCGTACTCCTGCGATCGCACCGGATCAGTGCCGTTCGGATCCACGGCCGCAAGACACCGTGAGTCCAGGGCAATGATCTCGCACCCGGTCTCGAGCAACTCCTCGACCTCGCGCAGGGTCGGCGTGATGTAAAGTTCGGTGTCCGGGTAACGACGCTTGATGAGCCCGATTACCGGCGCGCCAGTTTCCCCCTTGATCCGCTTGATGTTCTCGACCCCCTCGAGCCGAAGGACCTTTACGCCATGCATGAGGGAGGCCTGCGCGAGCTTGAGCAGGATCCCAGGGTCGTCGAGTGGCGATCCTGGCGAGGCTTGTACGGAAGCGACCAAAGGGCATTCCAGCAAGAGAGAAAGAAGATCGTCCCGTGTCACAGTTCGAGCCCCAACTGGACGGTCTCGGCCACCGACATGGCGTCCTCTCCTGGCTTTGTCTCAGCTTTCCTTAGTCTGAGTTTGTTTGCTGCCTCCCAGGCTTTGGCGATGTCTCCGACCAAGAGGGAGTACCCGCCGTCCCCTGAGATGTTCATCTGGCGCAAGACATAGGCGGGGTGAAGCGTCGCAATGGCGGTACGGGCGAACGCACAAGGGAAGTACTTGCCGCGTTCTGCAGTGATCTTGAAGTCCTTCTTGATCAGGTTCTTCGCCGATGGAGCCCCGACGCACAAGATCACTTGGGGAGCGATTGCGCCAAGTTGCGGCAACAGCCACTTCCGGCAAGCTGCCGTCTCAAGGTCTGTCGGAGCGCGGTTCACGGGTTTGCCTGTGGCCCAGTCGGCAGCCCGGCACTTGACCGTGTTGCAGATGTAGACGTCTTCGCGAGTCAGACTATTGTCCAACAGGGCTTGATCAAGGAGCTTGCCAGCCCTGCCGACAAAGGGGCGGCCAGTCCGGTCTTCTTCCTCGCCTGGTCCTTCCCCTACAAGCACCAGAGGTGAGTGCGGGTTGCCTTCTCCAAAGACGACATGAGTCCTTCGGGCATGGAGGGGGCATGACTGGCACTCTCGGGCATCGAGACGCAGGGCGTCAAGCTCAGGATGGCTGAAATCGAACGGAGCGCTCACACTCCTTCCTCGACGACCCGTCTGAGCGATTCGTAGCTGACGCGGAGATCCTGCGGGATGACGCGCACCTCTCCCACGGACGTCATGAAGTTCGTGTCCCCGGCCCACCGGGGAACTATGTGCCAATGGATATGACCGGGAATGCCTGCACCGGCCGCCTTTCCCATGTTCACACCGATGTTGAATCCTTCTGGGCTGTAGACGAGCCTGACCCAGTGGCAAGCCATCTTCACCAGTTGGTTGACCTCCAGCAGCTCTTGGTCGTCAAGATCGGCGATGTCCGCGACGTGCCGCTTCGGGACCACCATCAAGTGGCCACTGGTGTAGGGGTAAGCGTTGAGCATCACGAACGCCCGCGCACCCCGGTGAAGGATCAGGTTGTCACGGTCGGAGTCTTCGGACTCGATAACACAAAACAGACAGCCGTCCACGCTCTTGCTGTCTGCGTTCTGAACGTAGTCAAACCGCCAGGGTGCCCACAGGCGCTCGGACATGTCGCGAGGTTACCTGCCGTCCCAGTCGGCGCGGACTGGCCCAGGTGGCCCCTCAGACTCCGTGCGCGATCAGGATCGCCTCGGCGACTTCCCTCATGGAGAGCCGCTGGTTCATCGATTGCTGTTGGATCCGACGATAGGCCTCAGCCTCGGACACGCCTTCACGCTCCATGAGGACGCCCTTGGCCTTCTCGACTGCCTTTCTCGCTTCGAGCCGTTCCTGGAGCGTCGTCACTTCGCGCATCAACTGTTGGTTCTGCTCAAAACGGCTCCGAGCCACTTCGATCGCAGGGGCCAAGTCGCTCGGCTTGAACGGTTTGGTCAAGTAGCCGAAGACACCTGCCTCCTTGGCGCGTGCAATGAGGTCCGTGTCGGAATATGCCGTGAGGAGGATCGCTGGGGCGATGCCTTCGTTGGCCAGCCGGTTCGCGACATCGATCCCGTCCATGACGGGCATCTTGACGTCGAGGACGCACACGTCGGGGGAGTGGGTCTGTGCGAGGTCGACGGCACTTTGCCCGTCCTCTGCCTCAGCCACGATCTCGTATCCAAGATTCTCGAGCATTTGCTTCAGGTCGAGCCTGATAATGGGGTCGTCGTCAGCGATCAATACGCGCATGAGGGCTTCTTCCTGTCTTGGCTGCGTTGCCCTGACCTCAGCCAGGATACCGTGCGACCTTCTGGGCCGACGCGACTGCTTACCGCCCAAGCCAGCCAAAGGTAACCTGGCAGTCATGAGAGCGCCACTCCGGGCACTGCTCGAACACTCGATCGACTATGCGGGCCTGTTCCCGCCAGCCAAGCTGGCGATGGAACCCGCTCTCAACGAATATCTGGATCTCTCGACAGGCCAGGACAGTTGGATCGTCGATCGGTTCGTCTGTCCTGCACTCCAACTCGAAGACCTGACTGCCCGACTCCACCGCTCTGGCAAAAGCGGTGTTCGCGTGGCGGTCGTTGGGACGAAAGCCGAAACGGGCCACGCCGAGTCGGTCCGCCATGACGCTGACGCGATCCGACGGGCCCAGGCGTCGGGAGCTGTTTCTGTGGAGGGATACGAAGTTTGGATCCCGCAAGGCAGCGGCCTCAAGTCGGCCGTTTCAGCGTGCAAGAGGCTCCCGGACCTTGTCGAGGACAGTGGCGTCGAGGTGTATCTCGAAGTCGGATGGGGCGACGAGATGGTTGAGGCGATGCACGAGGCCAGCAGCTTGTTCGAAGGCGTGGGTTTCAAGGCCAGGACTGGTGGTCTGACATGTGACGCCTTCCCGTCAGTCGAAGAGCTAGCTTCGTTCATCAGCGAGTGCGCCGCGTTGGAGTGTCCGTTCAAGTACACGGCCGGTCTCCATCAGCCGTTGCGTTACTTTGACAAAGAGCTGGGTTGTGAAAGGCACGGCTTCCTGAACGCTTTGCTGGCAGGAGCCGCGGCCATCGCCAGCGACGCAAGTCGACGGGAGATCGCGGAAATCTTGGACGTGACCGATCCCGACCAACTCCACGTCGGTGCGGACGATATCCGGATGGCCGACCAATGGATCGAATCCGACGGAATCGAGGAGTTCTGGGACTTCTTTGGCGGATTCGGCTCTTGTTCAGTTATTGAGCCCATCGAGGGACTCCGGTGTCTCGGGCTCCTTGAGGAGGTGAAGGCGTGAACCGCTTCGTGGTTCCCGCGGACGCCAAGTCCTGGATCTCGGTCGACCCCATGTCGGACTTTCCCATCCAGAACTTGCCCTTTGGTCTTGCCGCACCGAAGGGGAGGAACGAAGCGGTCGTTGTCGCGATCGGAGATCAAGCCCTGGATCTCCAGGCACTCCAGGCCGCCGGTCTGATCGACGAGGAGGAATACCCGATTCTCGACAGCTTCATTGAACTGACCGGTGAACGCCTTTCGCGCTTGCGGCAGGCCGTCTTCGACCTTCTTGTCGATTCCAACAGAGCCCTCCGTGACAACAAGAAGGCCCGTGAACGCGCCTTCATCCCCCTCGACAAGGCGAACCTCCAAGTTCCCATTCCGCCGCCGGCGTTCGTGGACTTCTATTCCGGCATTCACCACGCCAGCAACGTGGGCAAGATGTTCCGTCCCGACCATCCGCCCCTTTTGCCCAACTACCGGTGGATCCCGATCGGCTACAACGGAAGGGCCTCCTCGGTCTATCCGAGCGGCGAAGGGGTCGTCCGGCCCAAGGGGCAGGTCAAGTCGGCCGGGGATGAGCCTCCGACGTGGGGCCCAACTCTCGAGATGGACTTTGAGCTGGAAATGGGCTTTTATGTGTCCCATGGACAGGATCCAGGCAAGAGGATCACGACGACGGCCGCGGAAGACCACATGCTCGGACTCGTCATCGTCAACGATTGGTCAGCGCGCGACGTCCAGCGATGGGAATACCAGCCGCTTGGACCATTCCTGGCCAAGTCCTTTGGAACGACCGTTTCCCCCTGGATCGTGACTTTAGACGCCCTCGAGCCGTTCCGGATCAAAGGCATGGACCAGGAGCCACCCCCTTTGCCCTATCTCAGAAACCACGGTAGCCCTCACTTCGACATTGAACTCGAAGTCTGGATCCAGAGCGTCAAGATGAGTAAGCCCCAGTTACTGTCCCGCTCGAACATGAAGTACCTCTATTGGTCGCTCGCCCAACAACTGGCTCACCAAACGTCGAATGGAACGCCCGTCGAGTTCGGTGACCTCTACGCCACAGGCACGATCAGCGGCCCCGAAGAGGGAACCTACGGATCCATGTTGGAACTCACGTGGCGGGGCCAGCAGCCGATCACATTGGACGAGACGGGAGAGACGCGTCGGTTTCTTGAAGACGGCGACATGGTCACGATGAAAGCCTATGCCCAGTCCGATGGATTTCGCATTGGCTTTGGTGCGTGCACGGGGACGGTGCAGCCCGCCCTAACCTGAATTGCCCTGGCACTAGCAGGAGATGCGGCCAAAATGAACCATGCTCGCCAGGCTTGAAGACTCGGTGCTCGTGGTTGTTGACGTTCAGCCAAGTGTCTTCAACTTGGTCGTCAACAAGTCTCAGGTGTTCGAGAGGATCGGTTTCATCGTGAGGTGTGCCCAAGTGCTGGATGTGCCGATTCTGTGGACCGAGCAAGAGCCAGGCAAACTCGGTGCGACCGAACCGAACCTCGTCACTCTCATGTCGGAAACCAAGCCGATTACGAAATCGTCGTTCTCCTGCTGGCGCGAAAAGCAGTTCGTTCAGGCCTACAACATGCTCCAGCGGGCTCAAGCCGTGTTGGTCGGGATCGAGACTCACATCTGCGTCAATCAGACAGCGCACGACCTCCTGGACGAGGACTTCGACGTCATCGTGTGCGCCGACGCGGTCAGCGCCCGTACGGAGTTGGCTCACGAGGGAGGACTCCGCCGGATGGCCGACGAGGGAGCGGCGATTGCACACACGGAGTCTGTGGTCTATGAGTGGATGTCGTCGAGCACGCACCCACGCTTTCGTGAAGTGCTGAGCCTCGTCAAAGGCACCTAAGCACGATCCCAACTTCAGTGTGGCTCGTGCTCAGGCCGTGTGCGGCCGTCAGACGCGCGCCATCTCCTGCTGCAGACTCGCCACATGGTTCGTCTGCTCCCACGGAAAAGCCGAATTGCCGAAGTGCCCGTTCCGAGCCGTTTCGCGGTACCTCATGTCCCGAAGTCCAAGGTGCGCGATGATCCCTCGAGGCGACATGTCGAAAACGTCCATGATCCTCCTGGCGATCTCTTCTTCGGCGATCCGCTCGGTACCGAAGGTCTCGACATTGACCGCGACAGGTTTGGCGACCCCGATCGCATACGCTAGTGCCACTTGGCAGCGGCTCGCGAGTTGGGCCGCGACCACGTTCTTAGCCACGTGCCGAGCCATGTAAGCTGCCGAGCGGTCGACCTTAGTCGGATCCTTGCCGCTGAACGCTCCGCCACCGTGCGGGCACATGCCGCCGTAAGTGTCCACGATGATCTTGCGACCCGTCAGTCCCGTGTCTCCAGCAGGGCCGCCCTTGACAAAGCGACCGGTGGGGTTGAAGTGGTATGTGATCGGTCGGCTGATGAATTGCTGGTAACCGGCGAGGACAGGTTTGACCAGATGCTCCTCGATCAGACCGGCCATGTCCTTCTCAATTCGTTCGTCGTGTTGCTGACTGACCACGATCGTATCGATGTACTTGGGTACGCCGTCCTCATAGGCGACCGAGACTTGAGCTTTGGCGTCGGGGCGGAACCCCGGATTGTTGGTGCCGAGACGGACGGCTTTCGACCGTCGCATCAAGGCGTGGGAGATGCTGATGGGCAGAGGCATTAACTCCGGAGTCTCGTCGCTCGCATAGCCGTACATCATCCCTTGGTCGCCCGCACCCCCCGTGTCTACCCCGATCTTGATGTCGTGCGACTGGGGCTGGATGGCCACGAGGACGCCACAGTTCTCGCCATCGAACCCGACTTCCGTGTCCGTATAGCCGATCGACGTGATCGTGTTCCGAACCACTTCCTGAACATTGACGTAGCCTTCGCTTGTGACTTCTCCCGAAACGACGGCCACTCCGTGGGCAAGCATCGTCTCGATCGCCACCCGACAGTGCTTGTCCGCTGGCACGCTCAGCCGCTTGTCCTCGTCAAGAAACGCGTCGAGCAAAGCGTCGGAGATCTGGTCCGAAACCTTGTCGGGATGGCCCTCGCTGACGCTCTCGGAAGTGTGGATTCTGATCATGGCCGTGTGGTTCCTCGGGACAAAGAGGATACCCCCCTGGTTCAAAAGCACCAGGATGACTCAGAACTGATCGGTCATGAACATCTGGGGCACGCCTGGTATTCCCCTCGTCATGAACAGCAGTTCGACCTTAGGCCGCTTCACGGGAACGAGACAAGCTTCGGATACACTACGGAGACCATACCATTCGGTTCCAAGAGGAACCGGCCACTTGTCGGCCTGCGAGAACACGACCGCTTCTCGAATGAGTCCCGGCTCCATGCAGACATACCCGTCCAGGAAAGGCTCGCACACCCTGCACGCGAGGCCCCAATAGCGCCACCGGTCTGGGGTTCTTACGAGCCGGTCCGGCGTCTGTGAAGACCATCGCCGATAGTGGTGCTGGATCTCGCTGTCGAGCAGTGTCCGTTGCTCTCCGTGTTCGCGGGTCGTGATGATCGCACCGCGAACAACCTCGTCGACGAGACTGAAACCGACGCGCTTGTACAGCGTCTGCTTGTGCGCGAACAGCATGGCGGGGCCCTCGCCGTCAGCTTCCGCCGCCTCGAGGACTGTTTCTAAGAGCCGTTGCGCATAACCGCGCCTCTCAAAGGACGGCCGAGTCGCGACCCCCGCGATTCCGATACAGGCGCCCCAGCCGAAGCGAAGGCCCGTGGTAGTCAGGATCGAGCACATCTCGCCGCCGTTGAACAGTGCCCACTTCCGGTTCAGATCGTAAAGCACCGGGTCGTAGAACACAGGCTTGGCTCTTGCCTGGTCCAGGTGGAAAACCCCGCACAGGAGCTCGAGAAACGTCCCCGACTCACAGTCGCGAATACGTCGGACCTCGATCAACGTCCCCTGCGCTCCCCTGTGCTCTGCGGCGAGACCTTGACGACGACGTGCACCTGAGCTGTGTCGGTGGACTGGACACCAAGGGGCAGATTGACTTTGACGTCGAATTCGGTGTCGCTCTTGAGGCCTTCGAGGGAAATGGGCTCCGTGTCAAGGGCTGTCAACCGGGACAAGGTGGCACTGTCGCCCCGTACACTGATCTGGGGCGGATTGAGCAAGAACGACGTGACCTTATAGCCAAACGCAGGCGAACCCGTCCAGTTCGGATTGACCGGATACCTTCTCGATGCTGGTGCTGCGGACACTGCCGCCGTCACGGTCACTTCGGACGGTTGAAGGTGGATGTATTGGACGGGCCGGTTGGACTCGTCCAGCACTTCGATCGGCAACAGGAACGACGTTCCCGGTCGCACTTGGCCCAGGTCCAACACGACGCGCGCCAAGTGGACACTTGGCAATATCGTCGCCGGGCCCGTGATCGTGACCTTTTCAGGTTGGGTAGAGGCTCCGTCGAAGACGAAATCGTGCGGGATGACCCCAGTCGGCTCGACCTTGACCGGTTGTTGTAACGTCGCGAGCTTCTCGACGTCCAACAGGACGTACTTGTACCGCGGTCGGAATGTCAGCCGCGACCGGGGCGAGTCCGGCACGTTCACGAGGTATCTCCGAGTTCCCGTTTTGGCGTTCGACAGGTCCACGTTTGCGACGACCGACGATTTGTCCAGCTGGTCGAGGTGTTCGAGTGATCCCGTGGCCACAACACCCACGCTCAACGGCTCACCGACGACGGTCAACGTGTCGGGAAGGCCCTTGATCTCCAGTCGAACATCGATCTCACGCTCCTTGTTCTCGGAAACGGACGGCGTTACGGTGAGCCACAAGCCCACAGAGATCAGGAACGAGGCGCCAAGCATCAACAGGTTTTCACGTGTCATGGCAGAGGCTCCACTGTTTTACGCCGTCTTCTACTCTTCTGGCTGAGCCCCCCACGGAGTTCCCTGGAGAGGAACTCTCGCAGCTCCTTGACTCCCGACAGCTTCGTCACCTTTCCTTCGATGGCGGCTGAAAGCTGCCCCCGCTCCTCGCTGACGACCAAGGCGACACAGTCCGACTGCTCGGACACGCCGATGCCGGCTCGGTGCCGCATGTGGAAGTGCGAATCGATCTCTCGATTGTCACTCAAAGGCAGCCGACAGGCCGCAGCGAGGATCTGGCCGCGCCGGATAATGACCGCCCCATCGTGCAAGGGGCTCCCATCGTTAAAGATTGCGCACAGCAGGGCCGCCGTCACTTGTGCGTGCACAGGAATCCCATTTTCAACAATGTCGTCGAGCTGACTGACGCGCTCGATCACGATCAGGGCACCCGTCCTGAGCTCGGCCATCTCGGCCGACGCCGCCACGATCTCCTCCAGGGCGTCTCCGCCTAATGCGTCCTTCTCCGTCATGAACCGGTCTGGCCACAACCCGAGACGGGCAAACCCCTCCATCGCTTGCCTGAGTTCCGGCAGGAACAAAATGGCCAATGCGACGGGGGCTAGAGTCGTCGCTTCCTGCAGGATCCAGTGAAGAGTCCGAAGTCCAAAGAAATCGCTCAAGATGAACGCAGCGATCAGGACCGTGACGCCACCAACAACCCGCCAAGCGCGGGTACCGCGGATCAGCTTCAACAGTCTGAATATGAGGTAGGTCACCAACAGGATGTCGATGACCGTCACTAAAGCCTGTCGGCCAGGCACCAACAGGTCACTCAATCGCTGGGCAGAATCGTTCAACTGCTCGCTCTATTCTAACCCGTCTCAAGCTTGCATAATCTTTCTGTGGAAGGCCCTCGGAAAGATCGTTCGGTCGAGCAGGTGCGCCAGCTGATCGATGAACTGGACACCGAACTCGTCCGCCTCCTTGTCAAGCGGGCTCAACTCGCGCGCGACATCGGATCGCTGAAGGGCGACCAGAACAAACCTTTCTTCACTCCCGAGAGGGAACACCAAATATTCCAAAGGTTGGCAGGTCTCGATTCCGGCCCTCTTAGGCCAGAGCATGTCAAGGCGATCTTCCGAGAAGTCATCAGTGCCGCCCGGGCGGCCGAGAAACCGATGACCGTGTCCTACTGGGGCCCCCCTGGGACTTTCTCCCATATCGCGGCAGTCCAGACGTTCGGCCGGTCGACGCAGCTCAGTCCTGCGGAGTCCATCCACGAAGTTTTCAGGGCTGTGGATCAGGGCAGGTCCGACTACGGCATTGTTCCGATCGAGAATTCCTCGGCAGGCGTGGTTCCTGAAACGCTGGACATGTTTCCCCAGACGAACATCAAGATCTGCGACGAGACGTTCCTGACCGTCCACCACTGTCTCGCCTCGGGCGGAGCAGGACTCGACCAGATCGACAGGGTGTACGCTGGCCCTCAGCCGGCAGCACAGTGCAAGGACTGGCTGCGGGCCAACTTGCCAACAGCAGAGGTGGTCAGCGTGGCCCCCACCGTCAGGGCTGCGGAGATGGCTTTGGCTGACAAGAAGGGGGCTGCGATCGTCAACACAATGACAGTCGAACTCATGGGAATGACCCCTCTGGCCGACCACCTGGAAGACGACCCTGGGAATCGCACCCGCTTTGTCGTCCTCGGGTTCAACGAACCAGCGAGGACCGGATCCGACAAAACGACCCTCATGTTCAATCTGAGGAACAGGCCCGGCGAGCTATACCGGGTGCTTGGCGCCTTCTACGAGAACCAAGTCAACCTCCTCATGATCGAGTCGAGGCCTGCGCAGCGAGCTTCGTTCGAGTATCTCTTCTACGTGGACTGTGCCGGCCACCGGACCGACGCGAACGTCGGCCAAGCCATCGATGCGATCCGAGGATTCGCCCTCGAAACGACCATTTTGGGGAGTTACCCGAGCAACGACCCTAGCCTCAAGTAACAGCATATCCCCGAATTGTTCAGGTTTGCGTATTCATCCCTTGCTTTTGCGAGTGCGGAAGTTCAGTCATTTGCCGTTACTAAAGTAGGGTTAGCCTCAATTGGCCCGTATCGACGCTATCAAACCGCAAACAAGCCCTGCGACCCCCCTCGGCGTGCCAGCCACTGGAGCACAGTCCCAGGGGGGCGCTTCTTCCAGTTCGCCCATGGCACAAGCCACTCCAGTGAGCCAAGTCGAACCCCTCTATCGGCTAGCGGACTTGATCGACAACGTGGTGAGTGGACTTAAGAGGAATTCGTCGGGCTCCCAGCCTGCCATCGCGAACGACCGTCTGATGAAGACGGCGGCCAAGATGGTCGAGGAAATGAGTTCGAACCGACCCGTTGCGTCTGGGCCAACCTCGAGGGCCTTGGAAGCTTACAAGACCGGCTCAGGGCAACAGGCTCTTGCCCTGAGACTACGGACTTCCGGTCTTGCCATCGAGGTGGTGGAAGCTTTCCAGTCAACGCCTGTCGCGACAGAGGAGCAAGTCAGTCGCGCTGTTGAAGTCCTCGACGCTTTGCGGCTCCGAGCGATGGCGGACCATACTCCGATCGTCGGTTCGTCCCTCGACAGCCAAGCCTGACCTCTTATTTGAGTCGCTCAGCTATCTTCTGGGCAACCGATGGCGGAACAAACGGTGATGGGTCGCCCCCAAGCCGGGAAACCTCACGCACGACCGAACTCGCCAAGAAGGAGTACTCGTCCCTCGTGATCAGGAACAGCGTTTCAATGTCGGGAGCCATCCGGCGGTTCGCCATCGTCACACGGAACTCGTACTCAAAATCGCTGACCGCCCGCAGGCCACGAACGAGGACACGGCAGTCGAGGCTCCGGGCAAAGTCGACCAGCAGTCCGTGAAAGGTCATGACCTCGACATTGGCGAGATGGCCCGTGCACTCGGTCAGAAGACTGCACCGGTCTTCCACTGGCAGAAAGGGGTTCTTAGACGTGTTGACGCCGATCGCGACGACCAACCGTTCAAACTGACCGGCCGCCCGTTCAATGATGTCAAGGTGCCCGTAAGTCGGCGGGTCAAACGAGCCCGGATAGATCGCCGTTCGCATCGAGTCAACGCAGTTTAGCCTTAGGAGAGGTTCTCGGACTCGCGATGGTTCCGGCCGGCCTCAGCCACTCCGATCCTGCAAGGGCTCGGAGGCCTTCGGTTTCAGCAGGACGACGATCCGGGTGATACGACGACGAGCCATGTTCTCGACCCTAAGTGTGCCGATCGGGATCTCGATGGCGTCTCCCATCTTGGGAACCCGGCCCAGTGAATTGATCAGAATCTCGGCGAGGGTTTCAGTCGTGTAACCCTCTTCCTGAGGTTCGATCTCAAGGAACTCAATCAGCTCGTCATAGCGGACGTCAGCCCGTGCCGTGACCCGGAGGGGACTCGCCCGTTCGATCGGCGGACGCTCGCTCTCGAGTGAATCTTCCAGTTCGCCGAAGACCTCTTCTACCACGTCCTCGAGGGTCAGGAGTCCAGCGGTGCCTCCATACTCGTCGCGCACGATCAGGATCTGCGTCTTTGCTTCCCGCATCCGTTGGATGACTCGGTCCAGCGTCAGGTTTTCGGGGACAGACACTGCAGGTCGGATGACGGTTTCCAATTGGAAGCCAGGCTTGTCCCACGACCGGAGGATGTCCTGCCAATAAACGACACCGACGAGATCGTCGATGTCCCCGGAGCAGACGGGAATACGCGAATGGGGGATGGTTTTGAGTGCTTTGTCCAAACCCTCTCGGTCGGTGTCCTTCTCTACCCACTTGATGTCAAGGCGGTGGATCATGACATCTGATGCATCCAACTTGTCGAGCTTGAGGGCTTTACTAATCATCGTCGCTTGCGATTCTTCAAAATGGCCCTCTTCCTGACTCGCCTGAATCATGATCGCGAGTTCTTCCCGCGACGTCTCCATTCCCGAGTCAGTTCCGGGTTGGATCCCGAACGGCCTGACCGCCAACTCGCCTGCTTTGCGGGTCAGCCAGACAAGCGGGTACAGGACGAGCGTCATCCAGCGCAGAGGCTGGATCGCGGCCAGCGCTACACGCTCGGGGTGTTTCAGGGTCACGTACTTGGGAGCGAGCTCACCGAGTGCGACGAGGGGCAAAGTGACAATGATGATGGAGATGAAACGGACGACCGAGGGCGGCAGAAAGCCGAGAGTCCCTTCTATGTGCCCGGTGATCGTGGGTTCAGTGACGGAGCCCAGCGCAATGCCGCAGAGGGTGATTCCATTCTGAATGCAGGCCACATAGGTCGATATGTCGCCAAAGGCTCGCATGAGCAACTGAGCGTTCCGGTTACCCTTCCTGGCCAGGGTTTCGACGCGGGCTCGACGCGCTCCGACGAGCCCGTACTCAGCTGCGACAAAAAACGCGCTGCAGGCGAGCAAGATCAGACTCAGAAGGAGCGTCCTTAAACTGTCTGGATCCATGCTGCGACCTGTTCTGTCCTCAGAACCACCGCGAACGATTCAGCCCAGCAGGAAAGTGGCTCGCTCGGTGACGGCCGCGTTCCGCGGTGCTGAGGACTCACCGCATTATAATGCTCCATCGTGAGCGTGCCACTGTCCAAGGGCGTCTACCCAGCCTCCGTCACGCCATTTGACCGGAGCGGGAAACCCGATGCTGCCTCTCTCGCCAAGCTGATGGCCTATTTCGAGTCAGCCGGCTGTCGAGGAGTCGTCTTGGCCGGGACAAACGGCGAGGGGCCCTCGCTCTCTGCTTACGAGAAGCGTGACCTGGTGCGGTCAGCTATGGCCTGCCGGGGCGGTCTTCAGATTATTCTTGGGATCGCAACGCCAAGTTTGGACGAGGCACGGTGGCTCTGTACGCAGGCGCACAAGGAAGGAGCTGACGCCGTTCTCGTGATGCCACCCGGCTATTTTCGAACCGTTTCAGAGGATGGGCTCTTAGGCTGGTTCAACGCTGTCCTGAACTCGAGTCCACTGCCCGTCATCGCTTACAACTTCCCCCGTATGACTGGGCTTACTCTGTCTGCTGAGTTCATCGGCAAGTTGGCGAGCCACTCGCGATTGGCTGGCGTCAAAGACAGCAGTGGCGATCGAAGCAACCTGGCTGACTATCGGGCCGTCCTCGGTGAGGACCATCGTCTCTATGTCGGAGACGAGACTCTGCTCCTCGAGGCGCTCCAATCCGGATGGTCGGGTTCCATCAGCGGAGCCGCCAACTTGGTTCCCCGGTGGCTCGCCCAAATCGTCCATGAATGGGCTGAAAGCGATAAGGACGCGACGACGCGTTTCCAGATACTTGTGCCCGTCATCGAAGCCATCAGGAAGTCGCCGCAGCCGGTTTCCAACAAAGCGGCGCTGCATGCCCTGGGTGTCATCGACAACGGGGAGCCTCGCCTCCCCTTGACTGCCGTCGATCCCTCGGGCTTACTGGCCATGTTGAAGGAGAAGTTGGGAATCCGGCCAGGCAGTCTGGGATTGGATCGGTCTTCACTTGCGGTCTAGGGAAGCCGTTCCCAGTCTGAGGGTTCGCGGTCTAACATCGACTTGACCGCATCGGAGATCGTTACGGGCTTCATCTCCTCACCGACGAACACGTGCCACGTGTACCCCTCGGTCACGACCTTGCCCAGCGACTCGTTCACGACTTCGTACCGGAACTGAATCGCGGCACGCTTCCGTTCGGCCAGCCAAACCCGGACGACGATCCAGTCGTCATACTTGACTTCGCCTTTGTAACGGGCCCAAACCTCCACGACCGGTAGTTTGTAGCCCATCTCCTCCAATCCCTTGTATGTGAAGCCACGATCACGGCACCATGCTCCCCGGGCCTGCTCGAACCAATACAGGTAGTTCGCGTAGTACGCATGGCCCATCATGTCGGTGTCGCCATAGCGGACGCGCAAGCGCTCTTCGGTCATCGTGCTCATGGCCACGGTGATACCTAGCTCGTGGCGTGACAGGCGGCCGAAACGGGTCTTGCGGTCACTCATCCTGGGCAGAGGAACTCTGCGCCAGTACCTCCAGGTACCATATTCAGCCATGCGGCCCCCGGCCACCGAGGGCGATACCCCGTACATCGAGTTCCACGATGTAGAGGTTGCCTATAACGACCTGGTCTCAGGTCTGCGCGGAGTTTCCCTGAAGGTTGACAAGGGTGAGTTCCTGTTCCTGTGTGGGCCGACCGGCTCGGGCAAGAGCACGCTGCTCAAGTGCTTGACCCGTGAGGTTTGGCACACCGCTGGCACCGTGAAGCTCGCCGGCCGGGATCTGGGCCGAATCCCGTCTCGGGATGTTCCCCTGTTGCGGCGACAAATGGGAATCGTTCCGCAGGATTTCGGACTTCTGCCGAACAAGCGAGTCTGGGAGAACCTTTCGTACGCCATGAGGGCCTGTGGGCACACCCGGCGAGAAGTACGGAGGCTGGTGCCCGAGATCCTGGAGCGGGTGAACGTCCTCAAGCGTGCAGACGCGTTTCCCCGAGAACTCAGTGGTGGCGAGCAGCAGCGGGTCGCGATCGGCCGGGCCCTCATTAACAATCCACCCCTCCTTCTGGCCGACGAGCCGACCGGAAACCTCGATCCGGATCAGAGTGTCGAGATCATGGAGTTGCTGGTTCAACTCAACGTGAGGGGAACCACGATCTTGGTCGCCAGCCACGACATGCCGATCGTCGAACGCTTTAGCCAACGCGTTGTCCGCCTTGATCAAGGTCGCATATGCAGCGACGATTGCCGGGACGAGCCGTCGAACGATAGCCGAGGGATCGAGCCGTCAGCTCAGATCGTCGTAATGGAGACGGTCGATGCTTGACAGGATCGAATTCCTGATCGGCGAGGCCCTGGTCTCTCTGCGGCGGAACACGTGGATGTCTTTCGCTGCCGTCACGACATCGGCAATGGCGCTCTTTCTTCTGGGTGGGCTCGCCTTTGTCTACTTCGGCCTATCGAGCTTTGTCGCAGGCTTGGGAGACCGTGTCGAGATGAAGGTCTTCGTCAAGGACAGTGTCGGGGAGGCGGGTGCCAAATCCCTTGGTAGCGACCTGAGGCGTATCCAGGGGGTCAGTACTGTGCGGTTCGTGCCTAAGGACGAGGGGCTCAAGGAGTTCATGAAGCAGAACCCGAACATCGACATTAAGGGGCTGGACATCGATAACCCGCTTCCGAACGCTTACGTCGTTCGGGTCACGGATGTGAAGCAGTTCGAACCCGTCGCATCCCAGATTCGGTCGCTCCCGTCCGTTGAACCGGGTGGGGTCCAGTACCCGGCTGTCGAACAGAACTTCCTTGTCGACAGCATGAGGACGATCAAGTGGCTGGGCCTGACACTAGGCGGTCTCATGTTGCTGACCAGCGGGGTTCTCATCTACAACGCCATCCGGATGACGATCGTGGCGCGACGTCGTGAGATCCGCATCATGCAATTGGTCGGCGCGACCAAACCCATGATCTGGGCACCGATGTTGCTGGAGGGCATCGTTCAGGGCGCAGTCGGTGGTGTGTTGGCCGCGCTCGTACTGTGGTCCGTCTATGTGTTCGTCGGATCCACGGTCGTCAAGAACCTGTCCGCGTTCGGGCATCTTGAGCCGTTCCCTGTCCAGCAGGCGTTGTTCGTGCTCGGCGCGGCCGGCGCAGCCTACGGCCTGTTCTGTTCGACGATCGCCATGCGCGAGCCGGTGAGGTTCCGGAGGCGTGCCGCATGAGAAGTGACACGGGTGCGGTCCGGCTCTTGGACGTTGTCAAGATTTTGACGCTTTGCTTGGCGGTGACCCTGAACACGGCCATTCCTGCTCAGCAGAAGACTTCCAAGACTAAGGTGCTGAGCCAGAAGCTTAGCAACGTCAAAAAGCAGAAGAGCCAGGTTCAGCAGAAGCTGCACGCCAAGAAGAAGGAGGTGTACATCACTGCGGCCGAGGTAGAGCAGTTGGACAACAGGATCACGGGCGTCCAAGACAAGCTGGCGGACACCCGGTCCAAGCTTGCCTCGTCGAAGGTCGAGCAGTCTCGCTTGGCTGGCGAACTGGGCAAGGCGCACAAAGCCCTGCTTGAGAAGAAAGGGATCGTGTCCCGGCGCATCCGGAGCATGTACATGTCCGGAGACGAGACCGTGCTGACTGTCCTGGTCGGCGCAGACGGATTCGCGGATTTTGCCGCCCGCAAATCGCTTCTTGAGCGTATCGCCAAGCGTGACCATGAGCTGTTTGACAGCGTCAAGTCACTCCGCGACCAAATTGCTGTCAAGAAGAAGAAGCAAGACCAGTATGTAGATCAAGTCGCCCAGCTTCGTGCGCAGCAGCAGATGCAGGAACAAGACCTCAAGTCAGCGATGGGGCACAAGAAGTCCGCGCTCGACCAATTGAGGCAACAGCGCGACTACCTGGAAGAGCAGCTCGCCGAGATGGAGGCGGAAAGCCTCAAGATCGAAGCTCAGATCCGGGCGTACCAGATGGCGAACGCCGGCAAAATCGCCCCGTACAAAGGCAGGTTTATGATCCCGGTGAGAGGCCGGTTCTCCAGTCCGTTCGGAATGCGGACCCATCCGATAAGCGGGGTCTACAAGATGCACACTGGACAGGACATCGCAGCTCCAACCGGCTCGCCGATTCGTGCTGGCGGCCCAGGAGTCGTCATCTTTGCCGGCTGGCGCAATGGTTATGGGAACACCATCATCATCGATCACGGAGGGGGTATCTCGACCCTGTACGGTCACTGCTCCCGGCTCATTGCCCACGCGGGGCAGCATGTGACGACAGGCGAGACAATTGCGGCCGTGGGATCGACGGGCTACTCGACCGGACCTCACTGCCACTTCGAGGTTCGTGTCAACGGTAAGCCCGTCAACCCCCTCAGGTACATCGGCCGCTAGTGTCGACTGAGCTCGAGGTCCGAGCTCAGTCGGCTCGGGCTTAGTTCGGAGAGTTCCAATCTGCCACAATCTGCGCGGCAGGAGACAACAGCCTTGGCGATCGACACCAGCGACTTCACAAACGGCATGGCCTTCTATATGGATGGCGAGGTTTATCAGATCCTCGAGTTTCAACACGTGAAACCCGGCAAAGGCGGAGCGTTTGTCCGCACGCGGCTCAAGAAGGTCAAGAGTGGGAACGTCTTCGAGAAGACTTTTCGGTCCGGCGAGAAGTTCGAGCCTTGCTTCCTGGAGAAAGTGGCCTACCAGTATCTGTTCCGCACCGGATCCGAGCTGACACTCATGGATTTGGACTCCTACGAGCAGGTGAGCGTTGCGGAGGATCAAATCGGCGATGCGGCCCGGTTCCTCAAGGAAGAGGCCGAGATCCAGGCCCTGACTGCCGACGGTGAGGTTCTCGGCTACGAGGTGCCCAACTTCGTCGAACTCAAGGTCATCGAAGCCGAACCAGGTGTGAGGGGGAACACGGCAAGCGGCGGCGTCCTCAAGGGTGCGACGGTAGAGACCGGCGCCAGCGTCCAGGTGCCGATGCATATTGAGGAAGGCGACGTGATCAAAGTCGACACGCGCAACGGCACGTACCTGGAAAGGGTGAGCAAAGGCTAACAAGGCCGAACGCGAGATCCCGCCCGAGCCGTCCTAGCACAAGAGCAATCTCAAGCGGGGAAGAGGCCAGAGGGCTTCCCAGCAAGATACAATGTACCGATGGCCCAGCGAGACCGAGTAAGCACGGATTCAATCTCCGACAAGCTGGCGGCCTTTTTGGACGCCGTTTGTCGGTTTCTACTGGTAGTGGGCGGCTTGGCCGCACTAGCTGGCATCGCGTTCGTCATTTACAACTACAATGCTGGGTCTGGCTCGCCTGCCCTTGAGGCACAGGCGAAGCAGAACATCACCAATTTCGGCCACTTGGCCCTCCTTGGTCTGACGGCCGTAGCGCTCGCCGTCACCTATCTGCAGTGGGGAGAAGAGGTTCTTGGGCCACTCTTGATCATCGCGTGGGCGGCGTTCTTCTTCTCACCCATGTACCTGCCTTCGATCATGGGCTCTCCACCGATGAACGCGGCTGGACAAAACGCTCTTGACGCCCTGCAGAAGGCTTCGATCCCACTTGGCGTTATCGGACTGATCGACGTGATTCTCGACGTCATCAACCGTGTCAAGGTCAGCGTCCGAGAAGGCTCCCGGGCCGATCAACTCAAATACGGCAAGGGTGTCAAAGAAGAGAAAGACATCCGCAACGTGATCCTGGGCAAATGCTGGCAGTTGCCTTATTGTAGGAAGTTCGTCCGCGAGCGCTGCCCGATCTACCATGCCCATAGGACTTGTTGGAAGGAGCGGGTCGGATGCATGTGCGACGAGTCTGTGATCCGCCATGCCATGGAGGGACGGATCATCCCGTCAGACTCGAACGCCGCTGCGAAGCTCATCCCGAAAGACACCAAACTGACGGCCGAGCAAAAGGCAGAGCGATGTCGACAGTGCGTCATCTTCAACGAGCACCAGAAGCACAAGTACAAGGTAGCCATGCCTGTCGCGATCGGAGGAATGGCCGGGATCTATGTCCTGTTCCACCAGCCCTTAGCGGAAGGCGTTCAAGGTGCCATCGCTGATATTGACAAGCTCGTTGGTCGGGCGACATTGAGACAAGACCAGCAGACATCGCAGTCGAGTGGAGACTTGGCTCGGACGGGGCTTGGAGGCGGCGATGTGGCCTTCAACGAAGTCATCTTGGTGGCCCTGTTGCTCGTCGTTCTGGCGTACATTATCCGGTTGATCGAATACATGTTCTTCAAAGCCAAGGTATAGGGCGAGACTCGGCGTCCCCAAAGCAAGAGATGCTATGAACTCGCCCATGCCCGATACCGAGAAGGAGGGCAGAAAGTGCGAATCCAGTTCGAACCGTTGGTGATCAACGGCTCTCACGGCGAAGGTGGTGGCGCACTCTTGAGGACGGCGCTGACCATGTCGGCTCTGACCCAGCACGCCGTACGTGTCCACAACGTTCGAGGTGCCATGCGCAAGGCAGGTCTGAACTCGGAAGACCTGACTGTGCTCGCGGCGTTGGCGGCCAGTTGTCAAGCCGAGGTGGACGGAGACGAACTCGAATCGAGCGAGTTCACTTTCGCGCCGACAAGGCCAGCCCGAGCCCTTGAACAGCGCTTCGACGTGGCGGCCCACGAAAAGGGGACGGTTCCAGGCAGTGCGCCCGTCATCGTCGAGTCTTTGTTGCCCGTCTTGGCCCGAGCCGGCGCTTACAGCCGGATCAGTGTCCTGGGGGAAACCCACGGACAAAACACCTTGGGATACGACGCGTTCGAAAGGGTGTCGTTGCCCGTCCACCGGGAGCAGGGCCTGTACGCATTTGTGGATCTGGCTTGGGCCGGGTTTGGGTTTGGCTCACGAGGAGAGCTTTCGGCGGAGGTCGAGCCCAGTGTCCTCGAACCTGTGGACTGGCCCGAACGGGGCAGCCTCGTGGGTTGTCGGGCGGTCGTTTCCTATGCGGACGTTTCGGAGGACATCGCCGAGAGAGGGGCCAGGCGGATCCGCCAACTGTTTTCCGAAAAGGGGCAGGCCGTCGACGTCGAACAGGTACCTGTCCGGGCCCGCGTCCCCGGTGTCTCGGTCACGTTGTGGGCTGAATTCGAACGAGGTTGGGGGTCTGGGACAGCACTTGGGCAGCGTGGACTCCGCGTCGAACTCGTGGTAGACAACGCATGGCGCTCCTTCCAAGAGTGGTATGACTCGCCTGCCACTGTCGACGCACACTTGGCTGACCAAATGCTTCCCTTGGCCGTACTTGCGGAGGGTCGGACTGTGTACACCACTCCGCGAGTCACGCGCAGGCTTGTGACGATGTCTTGGGTGATCAAGCAGTTCCTGCCCGTACACATCACCATCAAAGGTGAAGAGGGTTATTCAGGGACAGTGACTGTCGAGCGCTAGCTGCGTTTCGATCCCGACCTTCGGGCTCCGCCTATTGGTCCCTTGAGGTCGGGTGGCGGCTTGTCGCCGCCCTTCTTGCCTTGTGTCGCATCTTCTGGAAGATCCTTGTCCTTGATGGGCATGCTCCGGATAGAGACTCCCAACGCGTCCATACGGTCTTCGCCTTTCTTGGTGGAGACGGAAACGGAAATGGCGACCATGTCGTCTCCCAGTGAGTTCAGCATGCGGACTGTCTGAGTGCCGTTCGTCGACTTCAGATCGAGGTTTTCATGTTCGCGGTCGTAAGCGGCTTCGTCAGACCAGACCATACGCCAGGAACCGTCTGGAAACTCCTGACGAGCCTGCGGGCTGCCCGTTATAACGGCATGCCTCTTGCCCTTCTGGTACCAGTATTCGATCCGCCCTGCTTTGATCGTGACCGGGTAGTCCCGGACGTTCTCTCCGTTTCGGAGTTGTTTCTCTTGCGCGTCTTTCTGCTCGGTGTCCGTCGGTGGCGCCTGAGGTCGGTCTTTGGCGATCTGGTCTGGTACTACAGGTGTGACCGGCGGGATCTTGACTTGTTCGGGCTTGTCGGAGGTCTCGGCTTTCACCAACATGTCCACGCTCCCCGTCATCACTGCCTTCTTGTTCTTTCGGTCGACCACCACTTGGTCGCACGTCATGTTCGCGTCTGAGCCGAAGTACTGGACGTGGCCCTTGGCGGTCAAGACGTCCGTATCCTTGTTGTATTCGCCGCTGTCGGCGATCACAATGATTTCGCCGTCCGTAGCTTTGACTTCGGTGTACGTCGTAATGGGGCCCTTGGTGTGGGATTGGCGGATACCGCTCCCATCGGGCGCCGTGAAGCTCCATGGACGCCGCGTGTCGTCTTGCGCCAACATTCCCGACCACTTGATTCCGTTGACGTCCAGGCTCTTGTCTTCAAAGTGGTAAGTGAGTCCCGTCGCCTTGACGGAACCTCCACTAAGCTTCCCCATGATCGGGGATGTGATGACCAATGCCTTGAGCCTGGGGTCGTATTGAAACTCCTGACTGGCTACATCCAGGTTCCTGTTGAAGACTCGAGACCTGCCATCACCCTTGATGGCCCCCGTGTCCGTCCAGTACACCGCCTGGTCGGTCTCAAAGCCGAACATCAGGTTACCGTTGTCGAAGAGTTTGCCGTTCCTGACCGTTTCAAGCTTTACTTGTTCACGGTCTCGACCAACATCGGCCCTTTGGACGTGGGCTTCGGCGACGAGTTTGGCTCCATTGAAGAACTTCCAGTCGAAATTGGTCATTTCGACACCCGGGATGGAACCGCTGGGAGGGCTCTCTTTGTAAACGCGCAATGGGTCGATCATGATGATCCGCCGAAGTGCGAACCCACCGACGACACACAGACCACCGCCTACCACGACCAAGAGCGTGGCTTTGAGCAGGGCACCCCTAGAAGTTGACATTGATACTCTTAATGACGCTTGTGTCCGTCACGGTTACCGTCGTAGACCCGGAGTTCGTCCCGTTCGTGGCTTCGACTGTGAAGGTACCCACCGGTAGCCAAAGGGAGAACTTGGCCAAAGAGTCGGCCGTCGTTTGACGAATAATGGCGTTGCCCTTCTTGACCGTTATGGTGGCGAGGGCGCCCTGGTCTGTCGGAAGTACTGTTCCTACGACGTCATACGGAGGCGGAGGCGGGTTGTTCGAGCCAGTCGGCGTCAGTGCGACGGTCCCCACTTCGACAACTCCACCTGTAGCGAGGGTGGGCGGACTGAAGTTCCGCGCAAAGTAGTCTTGTGCCGTCACAGTCCCCTCGAGTCCGAGAAAGACTGCCGGGTTGGAGGATGAGTAGGCGACGTTGGCCACGGAAAACGTGCCATTGCCCAGGGTCGTCGCCGACCGTCCGGCGATCGTGACCGTGGCACCCGCGACTGGGAGGTTTGTGCTGGCATCCACCACCGTACCGTGTAGAGTCACGCTTTCTGGGCCAATGTAAAGGTCTCCGACATCGGTTGTGTCCGTGACGGCGCCGAAGCTGAATGTGCGGACAATCGGTCCACCTGTCCCGGGAACGTAGGTCACGGTCACGCTCGCGGTGCCCGGACTGACGTCGAACTGAAAGAAGCCGTCCAAGGGATCGGTTGTCGTGGATGCCGTCCCTGCTTGGACCGTGGATACGGGATTAGTTCCCGATCCGGTCTCGATCCAAAGCACCCGACCAGAGAGGGTCACGAGCGTCGAACCTCCTCCTCCGCCGGAACCGCCGCCTCCACACCCACAGATTAGGAGGAGGAGGAAGAGCAGCAGAAACTGTCTCATCACCATTTCCCCGTGTCCACTAGGATGGTCTGGTCCGAATGCGCAGCCGTGAACGAGTAGTTCTGGGATCCGAACACGGTCGTTTGTCGTCCCTGGTACGTCACCAAGAGTTGCTTGTTTCCGGTCAGCGGGCGGAACTCCATGACATAGCGCCGACCCGGCACCAGTCCGTGCATGTCGAGGGAGAAGACCTCGCGCACTCCGTGTTGTCGGATGTCGCGGAACATGGGTCTCGCGTTGCGGACTTCCATGGCGACTCCGGGCATCCTCGGAGGCAGGTCGGAGTCAAGGCCTCGGTCATATCCATGGTGGGCTCCCACGGCCTCTCCGATCTTCACCGATGTGGTTTGCGTCTGAGTCCCGGTAAGGTTGACCTTGTACTCCCAATCAAGGGTGTAGTGACCGCCTTGAACTCCCATCGCCATGCCTCGTGTGCCGCCTGCCGGGCTGAAGATCACCACGCCTCCATCTGGTCGGTTGACCCGCAGATAGTACGCCTTCCCCGGCGTCAAGGTCGTCGTCGGAGCCATGCTGCCCTGGTCGGGGTTCAACGGATCCGGGATGAACTCAAAAACGGTTGTCCCGAGATCGCCGGACGCGACGGCGTCGTCGAAGGTCGTGACAGCCTCGCTGGTAAAGGTGACCAGGAGGTCTGACGGGGAGAAGGTGGCGTTAAGTGGGACGCCGATCTGGTTCCAACCTGGGTTCAACGACAGAGCGAACGGCAGCCCAGGAATCGAGCGACCAGCAATCGTTCGGGACGCCTGGGTCGGCGGTCGCACCCAGTACCCAATCCCTCCGCGGAACTCACCCTCGGCCGGATACAGGTCGTAGCGCCCCAGGTTTGAGTTCCACCGGCCAAACAGCGTGTCACCGTCACTCAACCCCAAGAGGTCGGCCGGGTTGGGTCGGTACGGTTCGAGCGGAAGGCTGACCATGTCCAGTTTGGGCGACCGGAGGAGTTTGAAGGTCGTGTCCGACTCGTCAGGCACAATCGAGAGCCCAAGACCGCCTTCTGACTTGACAACCTCGCGATGGTACACCTCGGCCCCGTTCTGAACAAGGGAAACGGACACGGGGCCGGCTGCCAAGTAACTTGGATCCGTGATCACAGCCCCAAACGCCGATTGACTGACGGGAATCGCGTTCTGGCTGCCTCCTACCCAGCTCAGATTGATGCTGTAGGGCTGCGTCCCCGGCGCTGGAAACCCGGCGAGGGTGCCGTAAAACGTGCTGAATGTCGGATCAGAACCCGTTGAGACGGCACCAGCGGGAAGAATGACCCGGGCGTTTTTTCCCTGCATCGGCAGATCCACAACGACGCGGTACGGTTGGCCGTTGAAGGTGTCACCCGTGAAGTTCGGTACAACCGAACCATAGGCGCCCGCGACTTTGATCTCGTCGTCTTGGACGCTGGCGAAGAACCTTGTGAAGTCAGGACGCCAGTAGATCGGAAAGCACGAACCCGACAGGAGGATCTCGTCGCCGTTCGATTTCGTCTGGAACGCGTTGAGCACGATGTCGAAGACGCCGAAATCAGAACTTCCCGCTTGGGCCGAGACCGGTATCGGTGTGGGGATCAGCTTCAACCCTGGAGTCAGTCTCGTATCCAAGATGGACTGCCGAAGAGCCCAGTCACTAAAGAGGAGTCCCTCGATCTTGGTGTACGGGACGCCTGACACGTTGTTCATGGCCAACTGAGCGAGGGCCTCGAGCTTCGCTGTGGTTTGATAGGCGCTTGGATCCGCGTAGTACTTCCTGTTCAGGTTCGCGATGAATCCGGGATAGCGGACAGCGACCTTAGCCCAGGCTGTTCCAGCCATCTCGTAACGGAGTAAGAAGATGCCTCCCGTACTGCCGCCTACAGGGAGTTGGGTGTTCAGGAGGTTGGGGGCGATGAACTGGGGCCCGCCCAGGCCGGGTGTGTTGAACCAGTCGTAGAACTCACCGACGTCATACAGACCTGTCAAGGCACTCTCGATCTGGTCGGTCGTGGGACTGTCCGGGAGGGCACCAGGCGTCCGACAGACAATCATCGTGGCAGCTCGGACAAGGCCCTCGTTGTAGGCGTCCCAAGGGTATTGCTTGTTCCCCATGTAGGCCAACAAGAGGGTATGGACATAGTTGACTCCTGCCGCCACGCTGTTCGAATACACCGGAAACCGGATTTCTGGTCCGTCAACGCCGTTTGGAATATAGTAGCCACCCCCCACCGCATAGCGGTCTTGTATGTCGGCGTCGTAGTTGCGGACATGGACCGTTCCTCCACTGGCGGGTGGTCCAAAGACGGTTGTCATGACCGGCTTCGCGGCGTTGAACACTCGTTCCAGGTAGGCCTGGTAGTTGGCAGGGAAGACCCTTGTGCCGCTCGTGTCGAAGACGGGCACGATATCGCCGCCGTCCCGTGAGAAGGACTTGTGCTGGCCGTTGTCTGGCGTGATCACCACCCGCACTGGGATCGTTAAGGGAGTCCGCAAGATGCCAGCTTGGCGAAGTGCCGACACATAGCCCGAGGACATCTCGGCGGTCTGCTTGGCGAAAGCCCGGACCGCCCTATCGGTCGCGTTCCCGACTGCAACAGGGTTCCTGGTGCTCCCCACGTTGACTCGCAAGTCGATCGCAGGAGAGGGGCATGTAAGGAGAAGAGCCGCTGCGAGCGGCCCGAAAGTTCGAAGGCAGGAGAGGGCGTGCACGTGCATTTAGAGTTTGAACGAACCGATCTGACTGATGGTGCGACTGTCGTCGTTATTGGCGAGCCCCAGTACGATGTAATAGTACGTGTGATTCGTCTGGAGAGGGTTTCCGTTATACACGACGGATGTACCCGTGACTCGGTTCGAATAGTTGTTCCAGATTGAGTTCACGCCGATTCCAGGAAACTCGTCGAAGAGAAAAACGGCGTACCAGTCGGCGCCCGAGCCCGCGTTCCATCGAAACGTCAGTGGGCTGAAGGTCGGGCTCGATATGTCGAGCTTCGACAAAGTGCGCGCTACGACCCTTGTGCTCGGGCTTGATTCCGTCTGACTCGGGTTGTCAGGGTACTGCGCGGAAATCGTCGTGAAGGCGTACGAGAAGACTGAGTTCTGGGTGAGGGACAAGTCGACGTAGTAGGCGGCCAACGGTTCCGGAAGGAAATCAAAACCGTCGAGCACCCCGTTTGCCGAGTTCGCCCGGTACACCCCGTAGCCGAGGAGATCAGGGAAGCGTTGCTCGTCCCAGTAAAGGTCGGCTTCGACCAGAATTCCGTTCGCTGCCCGAGACCCGCTTCCGAATGCCCGTTCTCGGCCTTTATAGCGGGGATCGATCATTTTCTTGATCGCATCGTAGGCCCGGGCCTCATCGTTTCCCCGGGTCGAGTCGGCAGGAGAGACCCACGTCGTTCCTGCGACGTTCTGGGGCGGCTGTAGGTTGGGCAGCCCAGGCTGATCAAGGATGAAGTTCAGGCTCTGATGGTCGGAGACGCCAAGATTGACGCTGCTGGAGTCAGACCGGTAGCCTTGCCCACCAGCCAGAACCGTGTACGACACGCCGCCAACAAGGTCGTTCAGAGCATAGTCGCCATTTTCGTCGGTGAAGGTCCGGACACTGGCGCCAGCTCCGTTGTAAGCATAGACGGCCGCGTCTTGTAGAGGATAACCGTTTCTATCTTGCACATAACCGGTGATCGCTCCCAGTTCATTGGCGGGCCCGACCACGATGTTGACGCTCTGGGTCGCCTCGTTCACGTAGGTGTATGCGGTAGTGCGCCCTCGGTAGGTGACCCCGTTCCTCGATGTTTCAGCAACGATCTCTATGGCGCCATCCGCCTGCTTGGGCAACGAATAGGCCCCGGTCGGCGAGGTTCTCGTGCTCCCGAAGCGGCTTGTCACGGTCGCATCCCTGACGGGTTGGTTGTCAATGTCCAGAACCGTACCTGTGATCGTCGACGACTTGACCAGCGTCTCTCCGCCGCACCCGGCTAAGAGGCACAGGACTGCGATTCCAAGGAAGTTCCAACGATTCATCCATCTACTCCTACGCCATGATCACGGCATTCTTACGCTGGACTAACGTCCAAAGTTGAATTGCAGCTCAATGTCCAAGCCTCGTGAGCTGTATTGCCCCGATGTCAGGCTTGGATCACGATTGACCACGTCGATCGTCCGATATCCGATGTTCAGGGCCAGGCTCCTCCAGATTTGATACTGGTAGGTCAGCGACGTGTTCCGGGTCTCCTGGGGCAAGTAGCCGCTCAAACGGCCGTTGTCCATGCTGAAGATCAGGCTGTGACGCTGTGCCAGCTTATAGGTGAGGCTTGCTTCGTACCGCGTCATGTTTTGGTTGTACTGGCTGTTTCCACCCGATATCAGAAAGCTGAGGCCACCGTTGAACCGCCACGGGCCTTTGGGGCGACCGTCCAAGTAGAAGCTCACGTTCGTGGCAGATGACCGAAGGGTGGAGTCTAGGAACGTCGTCGTGCTGGTGTCGTACGTCGAGTACAAGTTGACGTATTTGCTGATGTCCCAGTTGACGCCCAGGCCATACCCGACCGTCTCCGTGTTCGTGCTCACTCCACCAGACGACTTGTAGTAGTTCGTGTTGCCGGTGAAGCTCAGTCCTTCTCGCGGTGTGAAGCTTGAGGAAAGAGCGACCGTTCGAGCGTCCGTAGCCCCTGTGAACACCGACTCGTCAGCACCCGAACTGAATCCGTTCCCGTTGTACCCAGATCCGTAGCCTCCTAGGAAACCAAGGGTGGCCAGTCGCCCGGCGTCGCTGTCGGCCATGTCGAGCCGGGTCTCGAACTTGTCACTGGGACGGTACTGAATCCCGAACGACAGATCACGTCCAATGCTGCTGTCGCCTCCCGTCACAATCCGGCTCAGGCTGGTGTTCATGTTCATCTGCCAGGCGTCGCTGGCACCGTAGGTGATCCGATAGCCCAGGGTCTCAAGATTGATCTTACGCTCGGCTGTCGTGCCGTTGATGGTCGTTGGACCGACGGCGTATTCGTTCGAAAGGTCCAACTTCCACTGAGCCCGACCGAACTTGCCAGAGCTGCCAAAGGTGGTGGTGTCGGTGCGGCTATGGCCCGAGACCGAGTCGGTTTCCGTCCGATCCTGAGACAGTTGCCAAGGACTACCACCGGACCTTGGTCTCAACTGGGCGTAAGCCCCAAACGTCGTGAACCGAGTCGATGACGACTGGTTGTTCGCATCGAGAGTTGAAACATCCAAGTTTCTATGGGAAAAGCCATACTCAAAATGCTTTTCCGGATTGAACGTGATCACATACTCTTGGGCTCGTTCATTCCTCTCAAACCCAGCCGTCTCGATACTGACGAAGTCGTCGGGAATGTCGCGAACTGATGCCGACAATTGAGCGTTCTTGTAGGCGTAGCGAAGATCGACGCCCCGCGCTGTCCCACTTTTCGGTGTCAGCGTGTTCGACAGTCGGCCGAACGCCTGGCTGTAGGTGACGGTTCCATTCCGACCAAGGGGAAGTCGATAGTCGAGACCCAACACGTCCCGGTCGCCATCGACGGTGCTGACTGGCTTGGGGACATAGACGATCGTCAGGATCGTGTCGGGCGGCACGGGCCGCAAGAGGATCATGACACTGCTGTTCTCAGCGTTGAACTCGTAGTCGACATGGTAGGTCTGGAGCTGTGACCCGATGTAGACCTTGACGAGGGTGAGGTCAAGCGGCTCGTACTTCAGGATCAGGGAGGTACCTGCAGCGATCGGCCCGAGAAACTGCTGTTGGTAGGTCGATCCACGGGCGTCGGTGCCCTGAATCTGGCGCATTTCGGTCAGGCCGATCTTTCCGGCCTTGCCCATGTCGTAACTGACGCTGGCCGCTTCGAGTCGTCCCGACGTACCGTTGAAACCGAACACTTCATAGGTGGCAACGATCGTACTGGTCGGAGGGATGATCTTGCCTTCAAAGGTCAAGTGGTTGACGAACGACACGGAACCGATGTCGTAGTCCATCGTGTAGTCGTCTCCGAACTTCTGGAGCACGCCATCCACGAGGATCTGCTCAGAACCCCTCACGATCTGGCTGCTCTGCAGATAGTAGGGGCCGGACGTGTTGTTGCCTTGGAGACTGACGGTGCGTGCCTGGCCACGGACTTCGCTGTATATGGCTCGAGCCTCCAGGTGCTTGGTCTTGTAGGCAACCTGACTTCCAGTCAGCGACTTGTCGAACCGCGCGAACCGGTTGTTCGTCGAAAGGCTGCCGTGGATGTCGCCGAGGTCCACGCCCCAGAGTCCCTTCTGGTAGTTCAGGCTCACACGGTTCGCTTGGGGATCCTGAAATCGACTGTCCTGGATATTCACATCGAAATTGAGGACACCCATGACGTTGTTTCCAGACACTTGGACTTGCCCGAAGTCCGTGTACTTGGACAACCCCTGTCCGCCGTATTCGGTGTTGTCATACGACTCGAGATCGCCCGTGACCGAGCGGATATGGTAGCTCAGTTGCCGGTAGCCGGTAACGGTGACCCGGCTGGCGACCTGGTCTTGGAACCACTTGCCAAACCCGGTGACGACCTGCCCTCTGGCAGCCACGCCGATGGCCAGCAGGCAGAAGCTAGCCAGCCAGCGTGCTTTCAAGCACATCAATGTTGACCTGAGCCTGCTTGGCGAGTTCGTCGCGCCGCTTGACAAGAGCCTGCGACGCTCGTTCCCTGTCTTTGATCGTGGCGACGAAGCCATCGTAGATGCGTTGGGCGGTGAGGCCCTGCATAGAAGGAGGGCTCGGCTGGCCGATCGCGTTCGCAAACGCCGTCACTTTAGGGTCATAGGAGATCATGAATGCGGGAACACCGACCGTGGCAGCGAGGATTCCCGCGTGCAGCCGCATCGCGATCACGCCTTCCATCCGCGCCATCCGTTGCTGAATCTGCACCGGGGAGGAGATATTCCTCATGTCTGGCACCTTTCCACCGACAGCGTTGGCGATTTTCTGGATCAACGGGCCGTCCTCGGCATGGTCCATTTCGACAAAGGTCGGGATGAACCCTCCTCGAGTGAGCGTTCTAGCCAGTTCACTGAAGACCTCGATGACCAGCTTGTTCTTGTCTTTGCCATACGGGCGAGCCGAGATGCCCACCGAACGCGCTCCAGCCGCACCGAAGACCTTGGAATCCTCGGGGAGAGACGGCGAAGGGAGCAGCCAGGCCATGTCCGCCGCGACGCTCGTCGGCTTCTTCACACCGATCGACTGGAGAGCACTGACGGAAGCGGGATCCCGGACTGTGACCGCGTCGGCCGAACCGAAGGCATTTGCCGACCAGCGCTTGCCCAAGAACGTAGTCAATGGTCCAACTCCCTGCCCCAAGAGCAAGACCTTCTTGCCGGCTTTTTTCGCGTCCGCCACGATCTTTGCGTAGTAGGCCACGCTGCGCGTGCTCGTCACGTCCTGGAAGATGCTGCCGCCAGGAAAGACCAAGGCGTCGCATTCCTGGATCGACCGGCTGATGGCCGCGGGATCCTTGCGGTAGATCCCCGTCAGCCCGTACGATCGCATGAGCCCTTCGACGCTGCCCGTCAGGACTTGAACCGTGTGTCCGCGACCCTCGATGCCTCGGACGAAGCCGAGCAGGATTGCGTCGTCTCCCAGGTTTCCGCACCCAAAGTAACCTGCCAACAACAGTCGCATCGACTAACTGGTCCTATTCCTGAGAATGAACGTCCGAACCGGCCACCACAAGAGAAGACCCATGATACCGCCGATGACGAGGCCGATGACGATCCGAGCGACCCCGACGTCAAGGGGTGTGTGGATGTGGCACATGGTGTCCACAATGTCGCTCTGTCCGATGACCCCCAGTGCCAGAGCCAGAGCGGCGAAACCCTTCAAGCGATCATCGCTCCTTGCCTGTCTGGCGAGCAAGAGACCGACCAGGAGTGCCGGATGCCCGACGAGTATCTCCTTGGTCCGTGGGCGGGTGTAAAGGAGCCGGTCGAGAAGGGCACGGAATTTGAGCTCTGTCTCACTGACTGCAGTTGGTGCGTCGTTCCCAGAACGGATCCAGAGGAACGCCACTGCGGCTAGAACTGCGAGGGCACCAAGGGCAGGACCCCACCTCATCGGCTGTTGTGCCAAGTCCGACGGCTTAGCGACATCCGTCAGGAGCTTCCAGCCAACGAGAAGAAGCGGCACGAGCAAGATCGCCTTGATGCCGACGGCCTGCTTGACCTCGATCATGTAGGGAAGTGAATTCAAAAGGCCGGCTACGGCGAGTCCGCCGACAAAGCTCAGGGCCGTGATCCACAAGAAGTCCAGCCAGACCGGATGGCTGGCATCACGACGTGCGAACCAGGCCATGAACGCCGTCACCGGCGAGACGACTCCGATGAAAAGGGCCGTGTAAGGTCTTGCCGGCTCCAACCAGGCCGCAGCTCCCAGCAAGACGCAGAGCGCGAGTCCGGACAGACGCCAGCCGCGGTGCGAGACGAAGAGCGTCCCGGTCCAATAGATCCAGGGGGCGGACAGGAGTCCGATTAGGGGGAACAGGAGTCGCGGCGCCCCGGGATCTTTGTAAGGTTTGGGCGGTTTGATGGATCCCTTTTCCCGGACGACAGCTTGCCTGAGCTTGAATAGGAACGAATCGAACGAAGCGAGGACGTCCTGCCCGCCAAGGGACAGGGGCCGAACAAGGAGCCACCGGACGTTTCTTTCCCGGTAAGCCTTCGTATATCGTTCAAGGATGGCTCCCTCAGATGCCCGGTCGATCTCGGCCTGCTGCATCGAGTGAAGTCGGATCGTGTGTTCGGGCATGGCAGCGGACACACGACTGTCGCCGCCCAGTTTGGCGAACTCCGCAGTGAGATAGTCCATCCCCAGGTCCGTCAAGGCCAGTCTGGTGTCGTCGATCGACTCTCGTTGACCGAGGACCTGCTCGCCGGAAGGGAGAAAGGCAGATGCACCCTTGTCTCGGTCTTCCTGCAGCGTTTCCCTGACGTAGGTCGGGCCGGCACCCACAATGTTGGAGTGCCGGGCAATGAGTACCAGTCCTGCGTCAAGGACTCGCCCACACTCATCGGGATCGAGGCCCACAGGGAGTGTCCTCAACGTCGTGGGGTCTCCCTTGAAAGTCAGATCTCCGAGCACCATCTGCGGAGGCTGGAGACCCATACCGTCTCGATGCGAGACGGCTGTAGCGATCCGGTTCAGCACGGTTGACGGTCCAGAGAGCCCCACGAGGCCCTTGTCGTAGACAGTCGCCTTGATTTGGCCCCGATCCATAAGGTCGCCCAACGTGTCTTCGCTGACGGCGACCCCCGTCACCCCGTGTGCCTTCAGTTCTCTGAGGATTTCGGGCTGGGGCTTGCCCGAGGCTGCACCCAAGTCATGGGCCACCTGGTCTTCGATCATGATCCCGACCCCGCGGTTCGACGCCTCCGCACGGTACCGATAGATCAAGCTGAACGACGAGACGAGGAAGGTGCCGACTAGTGAGGCCCACACCCATGCCGGCACCTTATTCGTCATCAAACTCCTCGTCGTGGAGGAACTGGACTTGTGACAACACTTTCTGGCGGCCACCGAGAACGAGGACAGTGGCCATTCCTGCGACAAAGCCACCAGCGTGTGCCCACGTCGCGACACCGTCTTGAGGGAACACGATCTGCATAAGGAACCAAATACCAAGGAGGACGAAGGCTGAAACGTCAAAGGTCCACCACACGAAGGGTGGAATCAAGACCCTGACCTTGTTGCCCGGAAACAGCAAGAAGTAGGCCCCGAGTACCCCACCGATCGCCCCGGACGCGCCTAAGACAGCGATCTCTGCGCCCGGCTCGACCAGGATTTGGGCTGCGAAAGCGCACACTCCCCAGAAAAGGTAGTACAAAGCGTAGCGGGCACTCCCGATCGCAGCCTCGACGTTCGGCCCGAAGGCACCGAGGAAGATCAGGTTTCCGAGCAGGTGGACCAAGTTCCCGTGGAGGAACATCGCGGTAAATATCTTCCCAATCTCGAAGGGATCGCCCCGTCCTTGAAGGCAGCGTGTGACCTCACTTGGGTGCATGGCCAGATCGGCGAAGGCCATGCTTGGGCCGGTCAGGCTACCGCCCCTGTCCCACAAGTAGACAAGCACATTGAGCCCGATGATCGTCCAAGTGACGTACGCGGTCTCCTTGGAGTAACTGCTGTCTCGGATTGGGATCATCCGCGCGCAATTCTACCGGTCAAGAAAGACTCCGACTTGGCTTTCTGAAGGGTCGTCGAGTTTCATGTTCCAGTTTGCAGTCCGCGTGCCGTTTTTCGCCCAACTTGTCGAATCCGGGTACGTGTCGTTCCCGCCCAGGTCCATGAACACACCGAGGCAAAGGGCCAGTTCCCGCATTGAGCCCTTTTGCGTCTCGGCCGCCGAACCCAAGGTGAGTCCTGAAGACGTGTACGTGTCGTCGCCTGCGCAGTCGACCAGCACCCCGATCCCGTTGGCGTTGCCCCCACCAAGGCTCAGATTGGGTGCTTTGTACACGTCGTTGCCATCCCGGTCGATCAAATACCCGATGCTGAAGTCGTGCCCTGCGCCTTGCGCCATGTTCATCATGGCGGTGTAGGTGTCGTTACCTTCCAGGTCTTCTAGGTATCCGATGCCGAAATGGGCCGAAGCGCCTTGGACATACCACTGCCCTTGATATGTGTCGCGGCCCGATCCGTCCCAGAGGACACCCGTGCCCTCCCAATACCCGACGCCTTGGCCGAACACGCCACAAAGATAGTGGTCGTCGCCCGCCATGTCGTAGAGCAGTCCGATACCGCCGGCCTGACTGTTGCCCGTCAAGTAGTCCGCACGAAAGCCGTAACCGGCGCCCTGGGACATGCTGTTGTTGTGGTCGGCCGACTGAGCGGACGGAAAGTCAAGGACGGAATCGTTGGACAGGTAGTCGTCGTTTCCGTTGGCGTCGATCAGGGCACCCACGCCGCGCGGAAGCCCGACACCTTGAACCTGGGTGAATCCTGAGTACTTATCATCTCCTTCGCTGTCATCCAGTATGCCGACCCCGGCGTGGCCGAAACCCTCCGCATCGGCGTAAGCATCGTAAACGTCGTTGCCACCAGCGTCCCCGAGGTAGGCGACACCAAAGGTCGCTGAACCGAGTCCGGGCCTTGCTGAACGGTACAGATCGTCACCCTTGGTGTCTAGCAGGAAGACGAGTCCGAAGAGCGCCCGACCGGGCCCGGACTTGTCAGACTGCTTGCCCCTCAGGGTCCAGTCGGACACCTTCGTCTTGGCCATGGCAGGATCGGAGAGGTAGGCGTCGTTTCCGGCCGTGTCCAGGGTCACGCTGCACCAGTTGGCAATGCTCGAATTGGAGGGGGCGTTGAAGTAGGTGTCGTTGCCACCGGTATCGATGACGAGCAGGGTCGAAACACCTTCATGCACCGAGTCTGAGCCACCGGTTAGCACGATCTTCCCCCAGTCGGTGTCGACCCGGAAGTCGTATTTCCTGTCCGGAGGGGTCAACTCGGCCTGTGTCCTGGCAAAGCTCAGGGTTGAGGCCATGTCTTGAGCAGCAGCGTACATGTAGGTCATGTCGCTCTCAGCTCCCAGTTCCCGCTGCGTCTTCTCCGAAAGGGGCCCGTCCGGCTCGCCGAACGCCGCCACCACCTTGCTGAACGCGCCTGTCAGATCCGGGATCGACGCGAAGGCCGCCCGGCGAAAGTCAACGGTGCCCAAAGCGCAGAAGAGAATGGCAGCCGCCGCTCGCTGGACGTCGTCGGGCACTCCGCCGTAGGACGGGACCGTTCCTTTGAGGACGCCAGCCTTTCGGAGGTCGTTGAGAGCGGTTCCGAGGGCATCGGCTTTCTTAGCCTTCTCGACATAGGGGGCGGCCGGATCGCCCAGCAAGGAGCGCCTAGATCCCTGGCCCAAGAGCCTGGACAACGTCTCGATCGAGGAAGACGGGTGGCCAGACGCTGCTTGGAGCTGCCGTCGACTCATGTCCATCACGAAAGGAGTTCTCCAGGGATCGCGATAACAGGACTCGAACAAGGTGGTAGGAGACTCTCCTTGGCGATAGAATCGCAAGATGCCGTCGTCAAACCGGGCCGTGGACGTGGTCAGCCCAGCGACTCCAAGTGCCGTATCGAACTCCTTGTCCAAGGTGTCCGGGGGGCACAGTGCCGCGCTGGTCAGTGTCAGGGCGCAAGCGAGAGCGTGCATGGTGTTCCTGATGGCCCTTTGGGCCACCTCTTCGATTCTGGCCCAGTCCAGTACGGAGGCCGAGTCCCAAGCTCTGACGACCCCTCCTCCGGCTATCGCGTTCGCACCTTGGCGTGAGGTGGACAACGACGAGTTCTCGCGCATTTACGACGAGTCGTTCCCGTCGGCGTTCACCACCAGTTACCCCGAAAACAACACGGTTCGTCTTAGGGTCTACGTCCCCAACGACATCCCCGGACCATTCCCGACCGTCGTTGTCTTGCACTACTGGGGCGCGACGGACCTCTCTTTGGAAGACGACATGGCCCGCGAACTGAACACTCTCGGCGTTGCGGCCGTGATCATGGTCTTGCCGTACCACTTGTCTCGGACACCCCACGGATTTCGGTCCGGCGAACTGGCCGTCCAGGCCGACCCGCAAAAGCTTGTAGCCTCCATGACGCAGAGCATCCTGGACGTGCGCCGCACGGTGGACTGGATCCAGACGAAAAGCGAGTTCCGCCCAGACCATGTTGGCGTTGCGGGCACGAGTCTAGGCGGCATTGTCGCGTCGTTGGCCTTTGCCATCGATCCACGCTTCACTTGCGGCACGTTCGCCCTCGCGGGAGCCGACATCGCGGGGATCCTATGGAACAGCTCAAAAGTGGTGGCTCAACGGGAAGCGCTTCGTCGACGGGGTTACACCGAGGAGCGGCTGCGAAAGGAACTGGCAGCGATCGAACCGGGGAAATACCTTAAGTCACAAACGGGTCGGCGCACGCTGGTGATCGCAGCCAAGTACGACACGGTCGTGCCCCCCGTCTTTGCGCAAAAGCTGATCGACGATCTCGGTGGTGACCCCGCCGTATGGATGGATACTGGCCATTTTGGCGGTGCGTTCATCAGAGGCAGGATCGTGCGGCTTGTCGCCCGCTTCTTCGAATCGACCTTTCGCGGTCAAGCTTTCGAGCCTCCGGCCACGATCCACGCCCTGACGTTTCGTTTTGGTCTCGTCTACTCCGACGAGCGAGGGCTCCAGGTGGCCTTGTCCACAGACGTGTGGCACGGAGACAAGAAGGGGGACACGTTCGCCGCCGTGATGCTGACTCCACAGGGTGTCGAGGGCTTGATTGGCCACCGAGCTGGCCATGGCCTTTCCGTAGGAATACTGGTTCTTCCCCGCAAACCTACCTTGGGATTGAATTGGAGCGTGGCCTTTTGAACCGGAGATATTTGTCTGATTCCGAAGATAGTTATTGGCTCTCGCCTGATCGAGGGTGATATACTCACTTTATCGCCCGAGGAACGACCGTGCGACTTTTGCGTGGATACACGCTGATCGAAATGCTGGTGGCTCTGACCATTGTCCTGGTCTTGGCCTCCATGCTTGGGCCTGTCTTTATTCAAGCAAAGGAAGAGGCCAAGAAGACGGCTTGCGCGATGAACTATCGCCAGGTCTACCTTGGATTGAGCCTCTACCAGGTGGATTATGAAGACAGGTTTGTGGTCCCGAAGTACACGGTCGGCCGGGCCGAGACGGCGGAGACAGACCGCACGTGGGTTCAGTTGGTCCAGCCCTATTTGCGGTCGTTCGACTCGACACGTTGTCCAGCCGACTACACGAAACGACCTTCCCAGGATCTACTCTTCGACCAAGACCTGGTCTTCGGCGACTCCTCGGCCCGCTACTACACCCTTTCGACGCGGGCCAATACCGGTTTCAACTTCATCTATCTGTCCCCGCTCGTCCGCGAGACGAACGGCCAGTGGACCACCCGTCCGCGCTCTGAATCGGAGATCCAAGACCCCTCTGAGACACTCATCTTCGGCGACAGTGTCTGGGAAGTCTCTCCCAAGGGCGTTCCCTCTGGTGGAGGGAGCTACCTGGTCATTCCGCCCTGCCGGTACGTCAACGCAGACCGTTCTGACAGCTTTGGCCTTGCCGGATACAGCGACTCGCGCATCTTCAAAGCCGAAAAGGCGTGGGACATCCGGCGCCAAGACGCCTTGCACTTGGGCGGACTATGGCCCTGGCATCAAGGACACATGACGACGGTGATGGCCGACGGAAGCGTCAAGATGTTGACCCCGTTGCAGGTTTCGGCAGGCTGCGATGTTCAGCCCCGTTGGGCGGGTGGAATCACCGATCTGACTCGGTACATCTGGGATCTACACTGAGCCCCACGCTTCCTGGGCCTTGCCCGGCATAATCCTTTCATCCAGACCCGAACAAGCGGAGGTGTGCCCATCCCGTTTGTCAGGGCCGTTGGGAGTCCAATGAAATGAAGGTCAGCATTATTGGTGGCGGCGGTCGCGTCGGTTCGGACGCTGCGTTCGCCCTGCAGGTCACTGGAATTGTCCGAGACATCGTCCTCCTCGACGCCAACCCGGACATGGCAGCAGGCGAGGCGCTGGATTTGAGGCATGGATCCGCGCTGGTCGGCGGTCAGTTCTTCAGCAGCGGCGACTACAGTGCCCTCGACGGCAGCGACTGCGTCGTGATCACGGCGGGACTCCGACGCAAGCCAGACGAAAGCCGCTTGGACTTGATCAACAGGAACGTCGGGCTGTTCAAGGAGATCCTGAATAGCCTCAAGCAGGTCAAGTTCTCCCAAGACTCGACCATTCTGGTCGTCAGCAACCCCGTCGACATCTTGACCTTACTGGCCATCAATGCCGGAATCCTGCCCGAACACCAGGTCATCGGATTGGGGACGGTTCTGGACACCTCTCGCTTCCGGTCCTTGTTGGCCGACAGCTTCCATGTCAATGCACTGGACATCAACGCATTGATTCTCGGCGAGCACGGAGACTCGATGGTGCCGATCTGGTCCTCTGCGACCGTGGGTGGGGCCAACATCGCTTCGATTCCGGGTTGGACCCAGGGAAAGGGCGACGCCATCTTTGCTGCGACGAAGACCAGCGGCGCCGAGGTGATCCGCCAGAAGGGTGGCGCTGGACGGGCTGTCGGCATGTCGATCGCCGAAGTCGTCAATGCCATGGCGCTGGACAGCGGACGAGTCCTGCCGGTCTCGGCCCTCCAGAAGGGCGCACTGGGAGTTGACGGCGTCTCGTACTCGATGCCTACGGTCGTCGGTCGTAAGGGCGCAGTCGAGATTTGGGAGCCCCAAGTCTCGGAGGCCGAGGCTGAGGGCCTGAGGAAGAGCGCCCAAAATCTCAAAGACACCTGGGCTCAGATCCAATAGCCCGCCACAAACGTGTTCGGCCCATCGGACAAGGTCCTACCTCCGATGGGCCGTCGGGCCCTTTCAGCCAACCATTGAATGGGCCCTCCCCATGATCGCGAAACCTTCTGCAACGGGGTGCGGTATCTGCGGATGTTGACCCCACTGGAGGAGGACGTTGAAGATTCTGGATTACGAAAGCGGCAAGTGCCTGAGCGACGTCAGCATTGAGCTGACCCGCGGAGAGGTGGAGGAACTGGCCGCCTATCTGCACCGAATGCTGGATCGAACCGATCTCAGCAAGATCTACATCACCGACGTCAACGCCGGGCTCCTGGTCCGAGAGCTCACCGTCAAACTGGCCGATCCGGCTCTCGTCGCCTGAAGCGTCACCAACGGATCAGGTTCGCACCCCAAACAAGGCCCGCACCGAACCCGACCGTCATGACGACATCGTTCTCCTTGAGTCGTCCCTCCTTCTGAGCCTCGTACAGACCCAGCGGTATGGAGCCCCCACTCGTGTTGCCGTACTTCTGGACGTTGATCAACACTTTGTCGTCCGGCAGGCCGAGTCTCTTCTGGGCCGACTGAATGATCCGCAAGTTGGCTTGGTGTGGGACGAAAAGGCTGATGTCGTCGGGCGTCAGGCCAGCCAGATCGAGGACACGGCAGCACGCATCGCCCATGGCTGTGACGGCAAACCTGTACACTTCGGAACCATTCATGAACACTTTCGCGGTCTTTCCCTCGGACCATGAGGCCCCGACTGGATAGCGGGAGCCGCCCAGGTCGCACTGGATGTACCGGCTTCCCGATCCATCAGCAAGCATGACCGTCTTAAGGAGTCCACGCTCAGTGTCGGTTCGAGCCCTCAAAACGACAGCCCCGGCTCCGTCTCCAAACAGGACGCAGGTCGAACGGTCGGTATAGTCCACAAACTTGGACAATACGTCTACTCCAATGACGAGAACTGTCTTTGTCCGACCGGTTTCGATCATGGCCGCCGCCACGTCCAATGCATGGATGAACCCGGCACAGGCGGCTCCGACATCCATGGCGCCAGCGGAGCCGGCACCGAGGGTTTCGTGAACGAGACACGATGTCGACGGGAACTGGAAGTCGCCCGTTACGGTCCCACAGACGATGAAATCAAGCTCCTGAGGCTGAACGCCCGCTGACGCCATCGCTTCGCGCGAAGCCATCACCGATAGGGTCAGGGCGGTTTCGTCGGGACCACAGATTCGTCGCTCACTGATGCCGGTGCGCTGGGTGATCCATTCGTCGCTGGTCTCGACCATCTTCTCCAGATCGGCGTTCGTCAACACCCTCTCGGGGAGCCCGTGACCGATGCCTTCGACGACGGCGCGGATCACGAGCCGTCTCCCGAAGCTTCCGCCTCGAAGTAGCGCTTGATGGTGCCCACGAGGTCGGCTTCGACCGCTTTGGCGCCGGACAAGACCGCATTGCGGATCGCTTTGGCGTTGCTTCTTCCGTGTCCAATCATGCAGATGCCGTTCAGGCCCAGCAGAGGAGAGCCTCCATATTCGTCGTAGTCCATTTTCTTTCTCAAAGGAGCCATGACCCGCTTGAGCGGCAGGTAGATCAGACGAGCCAAGCCGGTTGGGACTGCGGACCGAATCTCGTCCACGATGAATTCTGCCACGCCTTCGGCGGTCTTCAGCACGATGTTCCCAACAAAGGCGTCGCACACGACCACATCGCACTTTTCGTGGAACATGTCCTTTCCCTCGATGTTGCCGGCGAACCAGTCGTGGCGGGCCATGAGGTCGTAGGCCTCCTTGGCAAACGCGTTGCCTTTGCCGGGCTCCTCACCGATGTTCAAGAGATGTACGGTCGGCGACGGCCTGCCCATGACCCGCTCGGCATAGGCACGACCCATGAGTGCGAATTCAAGCAAGTGTTCGGGATCGACGTCCGGCGATGCGCCGGCGTCCAAGAGGAGGAACTGCCCCTGTTTGCTCGGGAACAAACTGGCGATGGCCGGCCGGTGCACTCCTTCAATCTGCCTCCAAGCCAGGAGAGATGCTGCCGTGGCAGCTCCCGTGTTCCCGGCGGAGACCATGGCCTGAGCCTCGCCTTGCTTGACGAGGTTCGCTGCGACCACGAGCGAAGAGTCCTTCTTCTTGCGGATCGCCTCGATCGGCTTGTCGTGCATCTCGATAACCTCGGTCGCCGGATGGATGTCGACGTTACTAGGGAGTGGTCCGTCGAGGCTGAAATTGATGCGATTTGGATCACCAACGAGCACAATCGAGCCGTCGATCAGGGGCGCAGCTTGAAGCGCGCCCGCCACGATCTCTCTTGGGGCGTGGTCTCCGCCCATGGCGTCTACGGCAATCCTCATTCCTCATCCTCGGACTTAAGGCCGCCCAAGGATTGGAAGGCCGGATGGCCGCTCGGCGCCTCCTGCTCGGAGGTGGACACTTCGTTCTGGCAAGGCCCGTCCCACGATCCTGAACACAGAGGCTGGCTGGGCAGGTTGAGGATGAGCCCTTGACGGACGTACCTGTCAACGATCAGCGCATTGTCCTGAAACATGGGTTCGGGTTCGTCCGCTACCACGTAAGCGTACCCCTCGTGAGAGTACGAGGAAGGCACGCCCTCGACGGCAAACTGATCCTCCATTGAGAATTCGACGTCGATCTCGACGGCCGCCCCGCACCGGGCGCACTCGAACACGGCCCGGGTCGAAAGATCAGCTTCGAGCAACAACAAGTTGCCTGTGCTGACCGCCCTCACCTCGCCCGTCACGGGCTTCAACAAGTCGATGTCCTCTTCTTGCTGGAGCTCCGTCTTCACGTCGAAGGCCAGCTTTTTACCGGGGTGCTGTACGGCCTCGTTAAGATCGAGAAGGCCTTCACGTTTCATGGCGCTGAAATACCTGACTCTCGGAATGGGGCTGACCCCTCCACTAGAATCTGCCGACAATCAGGCAGAAGGATTATGGCGGAGACGAGACTCTCTGGTACGGGCCAGGGAAGGTCGATTCAAGCGGTTCTGGCTTCTGTCCGTTCGAACGGGAAGCTGTCTGCCCTCCTTGGTCGATTGGCAGCCCTGTCGAACTTGTCGCAAGACAGTCGAAACATGTTCGAGCGCATCGTCGCAACGGACAAGAGGATGGAGACGGCTCTCTGCCATCTGCTGTCCCAGGGGTTCTACGCAGAGCCCGGGCTGGTGTTCAGCGATCTGAGTCACGCTATCCAGAACTTTGGGCTTGAAGCCGTCCGCCACGCGTCCGAGGCCGTCTCAGTTCACGCGATGGCCGCTGAAGGATGGTCGCGCTCGCATCTTTCCTCAAGGGACTACTGGATCTACGCCTCGGCATCAGCGGCTGGTGCAGGGGTGCTTGGCAGGGCGCTCGACCTTCCTGTCTGTAGGGCACAGATAGCTGGTTTGCTCCGGGACACCGGAGTGATCTTCGTTGCGAGCACGTTCCCGGAGGACTATGCGAATCTGGTGAAGATGATTGCGGGCAGTCCAGCTCAACTCTCTGAGGCAGAACGCGACTTCATGGGTTGGGACCATTTCCAAGCCGCCAAGTTGGTCTTTGCCTCGTTTGGCTTCGGACCAGACATTCTGGCTGCCGTCTCCGAGGAGCCAGTCACTTCTTCCTCCACTCCACTGGCCAAGTGCGCATCTCTCGCAACGTCGATCGCACGACAACTGGGATGCTCGATGGGAGTCGGAAACCTGGCCCCTAACTTGGACTGGAAGTCGGTCGAATCACTGGGATTCGGCGAAGACGACTTGGCCGCGGCCGTCGAGATCGTGTCCTCGACCGTCCCAAGACTAGCCCGGATCAGCATCTGAATCCGAACTTAGGCTCACTCTTCAGCGTCTGAGAAGCAGAGGCCAGCCCTTCTGTCGTCGGGTGCGCTTGACTAATGTCAAGCTGGACTGCTATCCTAATCAGGTTGACGGCAGGTCCATGGATGGCCGGTGGCAGAGGTATATAACCTTGAAGAAATGGTTGATCGCGTTCGTGTCATGTGCTGTGCTCGCCGGTTGCGGCGGCGGGAGCGGTCTCGACGGTCTCAACGGTAACGGCAGTGGTAGTGGCAACGGTGGTGGGAACGGTGGTCAGAGCCTGCCCGTGCCCAACCTCGGCTCCAAAGCCCAGGCGCAAGTGATCTACCTCTCCGGGCAAGCCCGCCGTGGGATTGGGTCGCAAATCGCGATCTTGGGGCACACCCGGATCTATAACAGCCCAACGGACTTCCAGCCGTTCGACCTTCAGGGCACGTTCACGCCGGTCAATGTGCGGCTCGACGGGTACACCATGAACCAGTTCCTGTTCGATGTGCCTTTGACCGTCGGGGGTCCGGCCAAGACCTACAGCCAGTTCCCCTTGTTGTTGGACGGCATCGACGTCGTGACCGACGACCAAGGTGGCACATCGCACCTTTATACGACGAACAGCCCGCTTCAGCTCGGAGTCTTCAACCTCAACATCGCCCTCTATCCTGGACGCCAAACGACGGTGCAGGTCCTGCTGAACGACGCGATCCTCAGCTATGACTCAGGTACATCGAGCGTCGTCTTCAGCAAGAGCGAGTTCGAAACCGAGAACTACGCGCCGTACAACGGCAAGCTGAACGCTTTCCTGAGTGATTTCGTTTCGTTCGACGTCTCGGCGCTGCCCGCCAATCAAAGGCCCTTGATGCAGAACGGCCAGCGGGCGACGATGGTGCACTTCACGGGTGACACCACGGGAATTTCGGCTGGCTTCAACACACAAGACTCGTTCAACATCCTTAAGCCGGTCACGATCGACCAGGGCATGATCATCCCGCCTCAGAACCTCGGCGGCCAGACGGCACCGGGCCAGTACACGGTTCAAGAGCCCGATCCCCAGGATCCGTTCGGTGATCGCCAGATCGTCGCCCTTGCCGGAATCTGGCGGCCCTATACCAGCCTTCTTTCCAACGTGGGCACGTTCGCCATGGTGGCTCTGCCGACCACGCGGTCTTCAACGACCAACGAAGTCGTGTTGTTCAATCGAAACGCGAGTGGAACGATCACGGCCATGTGGCACGGCGCGATCGACTACACATCCGCGACGAAGGGCGTCATCCGACTGTATAGCTTGGACACGCTGCCCGACGCCAATGCGCAGCCCCTCGCCGACGGAACCGTCAGCTTCACCAAGGTGGGCGGCGTCGTCAAGCAGGGAACCTTCTCGATAACCAATGCGCCGGCCGACTTCCCGTTCCCGAAAGACGGCGGGTTTGTGGTCCTGCGCTGAGGCATGTGGCCGGTTCTGATCGGCCTGGAAACCGAATATGGCCTGCTCGTCGAAGGGCGTGGGGCCGAGGATCAAGTGGACGACTCGATGGCGCTCGTCCGGGGTACCCCGGACGGGCGCTTCGTCGGTTGGGACTATCGGTTTGAGTCACCAAGGGCCGATCTCCGGGGCTTTCAAGTCGATCGGCTCACAATCGACCCCGAAGACGCTCGGTTCGACGTCGGCAGCAAGAGGGGCCCGGACAATGAAGTGCGTTCAGATCGAGTCCTGGCCAATGGGGCGCGCTTCTACAACGACCACGGTCACCCCGAATACTCGACCCCCGAGTGCCTCTCGTTGCGGGAACTGGCCCTGAACGACGCCGTTGGAGAACGGGTCGTGCTGCGCGCGGCACGAGCTTTGCAGGCAGCGACGGGTAAGCGAGTTTGTGTCTATAAGAACAACTCGGATGGTCACGGAGCAAGCTTCGGTACTCACGAAAGCTATTTGGTACCGAGACGGCTGGGCTACGAACGGGTCTTCCGGGCGGTCGTGCCGCTCTTGGTCGCTCGCCAGGTCGTCTGTGGCGCCGGCAAGGTCGGAGCCGAGGCCGGAACCCATTGTGACTTTCAAATCTCCCAGAGGGCCGACTTCTTCACCGAGACGTCGAGTGTCGACACCCTGTACCGTCGCCCCGTCTTCAACACGCGCGACGAACCGCATGCCGATCCGAACGAGTGGATGAGGCTCCATGTGATCTGCGGCGATTCGAACCGGATTAGCTCGTGCAACGAGCGGAAGTTCGCCTTGATCAAACTCGCACTTTGGCTCGCTGAAGAGGAGAGGGCGCCGGCGTGGAGCCTCGCCAGTGCGGTCCGATCCTTCTCGTCAGTCAGCCGAGACCTGACCGGATCAGGGCGAATCGAACTCGAAGACGGCAACTGGACAACCTCGCGGCAGATCGTTGAGTCGTACGTTGAGGCGGCGGACAGGTATCTCGATTCCTCGGACAAAGAAGTCTGCGAAGCTCTCGATCGGGGTCGCGAGTCGGTCGATCTCTTTGAGGATCTTGACCGAGGAGGTGAAACATTAGCCACAAGAGTCGATTGGGCGGCGAAGCTGCGCATGCTGGATCAGTTTGTCGCGGACGGTTCAGCTGACTGGGGGGATCCCTCGCTCAAATCGTACGACTTGGCCTATCACGACCTCGACCCCGAAGAGAGTCTCTTCGATGCTCTGTGCGAGCTGGAGATGGTCGAAGAGCGGCTGCCAGAGCAGGACGTGACCTCTCGCGCATCGACACCGGGAGAATCGACCCGGGCTTTCGCGAGGTCGGTCGCTGTCAGGCAGTTTGCTGGCCAGCTGGTCGGAGTCAGTTGGGGTTGCCTGACGTTCGACCGCGAGGGGGACCGAAAAACCTTGGTCCTGCCACCGGACGTTGTATATCCTAGAGTGTTGGAGGATTGTCGCACGCTCGACGATTTCCTGCGCCAAATCGAGGAACTATCATGATCATGAACGCAGACCGAGTGCTCCGTCGCGAAGGGTCAGAACCCGAGCGAAAGCACGCAGACGACGACGGGCCATCAAAGCCCGATATTGGCCGTCCCAAAGCTCCCAATGAGTTGTTGCGGCGGATGAAGAAGGTGGATCCGGATCAGGCGAAAAAGTACCGCCAGCGGTCGGGAGAATGAAACCGCCCAGCGCCAAGACGTTCGCCGAGGTCGTTGGCTTCCAAGCACCGTCGGTCGCCCCGTCGGAGACCCATGGCACGACCGTCCTTGCCCTTCGGTTTGACAAAGGCGTGATACTGCTCGCCGACCGGCGCGCGACCATGGGCAACCTCATCATGTACGAGCATGCCGAGAAGATCCTGCCGCTTGATGATGCGACGGTCGTGGCCGTCAGCGGCGCCTATGCCCGGTCACTGGAGATCAGTCGTTACCTTCGGCACGCGTTCAAGTACTACGAGAGGCTCAACCTTGTCGAGATCTCCTCCGAGGGCAAACTCATGGAGATCTCAAAGGCACTGCAAGGAAACTTGCCCGCTGTCGCCGACGGCGTGGGCTTGTTCCTACCGATTGCCGCCGCATACGACCACAAAACAGACCGGTTCGGCGTTTACTTCTTCGACGCTGCCGGTGCCCGTTTCCAAAGTGCGGACTACGCATGTGCCGGATCGGGCTCTGAGCGCATTCGTGGCGTGTTCGAGTATCTCATCCGTTCGAAGGGGCCCTGGGCGACGCGCTCCCTGGATGAAGTGCTTCAGGACGGATTGATGATGCTGGACATCGCGGCCGACATGGATTCAGCTACCGGTGGATTCAGGAAGATCTTGCCTTCAGTCTTTGTTCTGACCAAGGGCGGGGTTGAAGAGCTGAGCGAAAAGAAGCTGAAGGACACCGTCCAGAAAGTCCTTGCATAAACAATCAGGGTGGTCAGCCATCGGCTTACCACCCTGTTCGAGTCGTTGGACCGGCCTTAGAACCGATAACCAATATAGACGCCGGCGGAAGTTGCGCGAGCGCCGTTGGCGTTGTCGCTCAGGATGAGGTTCAGCTCGCCAAAAAGGTGCTCACTGAACTCAGTGCCAAAGCCTGCGCGGCCCGCGAGAACAGTCTTCGTAGACGTGACGTCTACGACGGCAATACCTGCGCCCAGGAAGAAGTAGGACCGGTTTTGATCCTCGTTCGAACCGGGGTTGTACCACCTCTGGTTGATGAAGATCGGAAAGGCGTTTCCTTTGTCGCCGTTCCCGCTCTTACCAAGCCAGTCAACCGACAAGTAGGTTTCGCCGCCTTGCAGGAGGCTCTTGTCAAAGAAGTAGTCGAAGCCGACCCCGATGAAGTTCTTCACAACATCTCGCGTCGCGTTGTCGAGGGGATAGGCGTAGCCGAGCCGCAAAGCCAGGTTCGTTGGCGTGGCGATTTGGGCCGAAGCGAACGTGGCCGAACCGAGAACGGCCAGAGCGATCAGTGTCCTCATGTTTCTCCTCCGTGAAGGCTCACGGGCCCAATCCGATTGAGCACGCTTATTCTACTTGGACGGGAGGCCTGATTCAAACGCCTACCCAAAAGCCGAACGGTAAACTGTGTCTTCATGCCGGAGCTTTTGTTCGAACTGGGATGTGAAGAACTACCAGCCGGGTCAGTCCAGGCCGCTGCCGAACAATTGCTTGAGGGTGTATTGCAGCGGCTTCGGGACGCTGGAGTCGGATTTGGACAGAGCAGGGCGGAGTTCACGCCCCGGAGGCTTGTCGTCTCGGTTCAAGAACTGGAAGACACCCAACCCGATCAGGAAAAGGTTCAAAGGGGCCCTTCGGTTTCGGCAGCCTATGGCCCGGAGGGCCAACCTTCAAAAGCTCTAGAAGGGTTTTGCCGATCGCAAGGCATCGATCCTTCTCGTGTGACTGTGGAGGACGACTACGTCTGGTCCCATTCCGTCGTTCCCGGAAAGAAGACGCTGGATCTCCTTGTCGATATTCTGCCCGCGGCCGTATCTGACGTTCACTTTCCCAAGACCATGCGCTGGGGTTCGGGCACGTTCCGCTTTGCTCGGCCGATTCGATGGATCCTCGCAGTCTTCGGAGGCACGTTGGTGCCGGTGACGATCGGCGGCGTGACAGCCGGAACGACGAGCCGGGGGCACCGTTTTCTCGCTCCAACAGAGTTTGAGGCCAAGACCTTTGAGGCACTGAACAAGGGACTGCGTGACCACTACGTATCTCTCTCGTTCGCATCGCGGGTCGATTCGATCGAGCGGGCGCTCGCCTCGCTGACAGGAAGCGCGGATCACCCCCGCGAGCTCATCGAAGAGAACGCGAATCTGACAGAGTGGCCCGAGGGACTCGTCGGATCGTACAACGACGGCTTTTTGGAGTTGCCCGACCCTGTGCTTGTCACGGTAATGGCCAAGCACGAGCGTTTCTTTCCCGTCCGAGACCCCTCAGGGCGAGTAGCGAGCCAGTTCGTCTCCATTCGGAACGGGGGCCAGGTCGATGCTGTGCGCGAGGGTAACTCCTGGGTGCTCAATGCCCGGCTCAATGACGCTCGGTTCTTCTTCGAGGAGGATCGGAAGCACTCGCTCTCGGAATTCCTCGCCCGAACGTCGGGGATGCAGTTCCAAGAGAAGCTGGGTAGTGTCCGAGACCGTGCCGACCGCTTGGCTGCCCTGGCCTGTGAGGTTGCCGTCTGGTCGGGCGCAAACGAGCAAGAGTCCGAGTACGCCGAGCAAGCCGGGCTCTATGCGAAAGCCGATCTTTCCTCTGGCCTCGTGTCCGAACTCGATGAGTTGCAGGGCGTGATCGGGGGCGAATACGCGCGACGCGATGGGTTTGCTGACCCCGTTTGTTGGTCGATCGCCACGCACTACGACCTGGGCAGGAACCAGAAAGTCGAATGTGTTGGAGCCAGGACGGCCGTTCGGCTGGTCATGGCGGACCAACTCGACAAATTGGCTGGTTTCATGGGTATCGGGTTTGCTCCGAGCGGTTCGAGCGATCCGTTCGGGCTCCGCCGGGCCGTGACCCTATTGATCGAGGCCTCTTGGCTATGGCCGAATCGCTTGGGCCCGTACTCGTCCGTGTTTCACCGGGCCCTGGATTTGTACAAGGGACAAGGGGTCGATCTGAACGCGGAGAAAGCCGTTGCGACTCTTCGAGAAGTCTTTCGATCCCGGTACGAGTCCTTGGTCGAGGCCAGATTCGACATCATCGACGCTGCCTGCTTGGGTGGTGACGACCTGACAGACCCGCAAGGGGTGAGGTTCCGGTCAGAAGCTATGGCCCTGGCAGCTGCCGACAGCGGGTTCGTCCAGACGGCCACAAGGCCCGCTAACATTGTTGCTGCCGCCCTCAAGAAGGGGATCGAGTTCGACCAGGTCGACGTCTCGCCCGAGACGCTTCAATCCTCAGAGGGCGTCGCTCTTTGGACGATCGTGCAACGTCAAGGACCGATCGCGTCACAGGCGGCCCAAGCGGGCCAAGTGGCAGAACTTATCGCGTCCCTGAAGCCGCTCTGCGTGTCGATCGACGAGTTCTTCGACTCGACGATGGTCATGGTGGACGACGAGAAAGTCCGTAATGCGCGGCTTCACATGCTGTCCCGGGTGGACGGAATCTTTCGTCTGGCAGGAGACTTCAGCAAAATCGTGATCGACGGCTGACTTCTAGGCTGGAGACATCAGACGCTCGACATAACGAGCGATGACATCGTATTCAACGTTGACCGATTCCCCCGCGTGTAGGACGCCGAGGTCGGTGTTGTCGAACGTGTGCGGAATAACCCAGACGTCGAATTCGTTTCCTTGTGGTTCGACCGCCGTCAAGCTGACGCCCTCGATGCAGACTGATCCTTTGTTGATGATGTATCGCGGATCGGGGACACGGAAACGGAACAACCAACATCCTTCTTGAGGCGAGACCGATACGAGGGTGCCAACGCCGTCTACATGGCCCTGGACGACATGCCCGCCAAACCGACCGTCAGCCTTCATGGCTCGTTCCAGGTTCACCATCGTGCCAGGCCTGAGACGGTTGAAGGCGGTGCGGTTCCATGTCTCGATGCTGAGGTCGAAGGTCAAGCCGGGATCCGACCCCACGATGGTCAAGCAGCAGCCGTTTACAGCGACGGACTCACCGATGAACCAAGGATCATTCGCGTCGGCTGACGCTTCCACAACAAGTTTCAAGGGGCTCACCTCCAGGACTCGTCCCGTTTTCTCGACAATGCCCGTGAACATGCCTGCAGTTTAGTTTCCCCTGCCGCAGGTGACTGTGACAAACCCGTATTTCGCCCGTCTGGGCAGACGCCTCCGCTACCCCAATCATCCATTACAGGAAGCCGTTTTCATGGAGGAAACACGTTGGCAGCGGATGGCAGTCTAGGCTATCGACAGACGCTCCGGACTTCAACCACACTGCGGGTCGATCCGAGAGTGATCCTGACGAGCCAAATACTAGAACTCAATCAGGCAGAACTGGAGCAGGCCGTCGAGACTGAGCTCTCGGAGAACCCGGCTTTGGAACGCATTGACGAGGGCGAGGCCGGGCCTTCTTCTGAGGAGATCCTCAGAGCGGTGGCGCCGCGAGAACTCCAGCCAAACGGAGAGTGCCATGAACTCTGGCGGTCTCTGCCTCGAGACGGAGCCGAGGTCGACTGGACGGAATTGGCGCCCTCCGCCGACACCCTTTGGGACCACCTGCGGGCACAGATGGTGCAAAGGCTGCCCGATATCCCCCACAAGCTTGTCGAGTACATCGTCGGGAGCGTCAATGAGCGGGGATACCTCTGCTGTACCCCAGAAGAGGCGGCGCTTGACTGCCATTGCAGCCTTGAGGAAGCAGAACAGACCATCGAGCAACTCCGTCTGTGCGATCCGGCCGGCGTCGGTGCGTCAGACCTGCGCGAATGTCTCCTGCTCCAACTCAGGGACGCCTCAACGGACGAGGAACGCATGGCAAGGGCCATCCTGAAGAACGACTGGGAGTGCCTCGTTCAGCGCGACGTCAAGAGCATTCGGCGCCGCTATCGCGTTCCCTTCGAGTTCGTCGAAGAAGCGTTTGAGGTCATCGTGGCTCTGAATCCGTTCCCAGGCGAGGGCTTCGGAGTCTCCACGCGTCACACGGCAGAGAAGTCGGCCCCAGCGACCCCTGACCTCGTGCTCGAACGGCACGAACAAGGCTGGATCATCGAGGTCGGCGGTCCCTCTCCACTCAGTTTTCGCATCGAGAAGGAATACGAGCGTCGGTACAAAGACTGCAAGAAGTCAAACAAAGACGAGCGTAGGCACGTCACGGAGTTCGTTGATCGAGCCAAGACGTTTTTGGATGCTGTGTCGCAGCGCCGCAGGCTGATGTTGGAGATCGGTCGGTACCTGATCGAGCACCAAAGCGGCTTCGTCACGACGGGCGAATACCGGTTTCTCAAAGCGCTCACCCGGTCTCAGGTCGCCCAGGATCTCGGGGCCCACGAAAGCACGGTCAGCCGCGCAACGAACGGGAAATTTGTTCAAATAGCGACCGGTGAAGTGGTACCTTTCGACGTCTTCTTCAAGCCGGCGCTTCGAGTCCAGAAGCTGATCGAGGAGATACTGGCCTCCGAGAACCCGAACAGCCCACTCAGCGACGAGAGCATTTCGCGGATTCTTCAAGACCATGGGATCAAAGTTGCGAGAAGGACTGTCAACAAGTACCGTGACCGGACGAGGCTCCTCTCCAGTCGGCGGCGCAAATCAGCGTGACGATGCGCAGTACTGCACTTTCCTGTCCTCATCGCATTCATTCTGCTGTAGACTGACTGGAAGAACTGCCGGGCACACAGAGCTGCAGGCATGGGTGACTCGGTAGCGGAGGACGCTCGTGAACGAGTACACAGTCATCTATGACGCTGAGGACGGCGTCTACTTCGCGCGGATCGTGGGCTTACCGGGCTGCCTGTTGGTCGGCGAGAGCCTTGAGGAAGTCGAGGCCCAAGCTCAGAAACAGATCGAGTGGACGATCAGGAACTTGACTGCCGATGGTATGCCGATCAAGGCCCCGGCCGAACTCAGTGATCCCGTGCAGCAAGACTGCTGGCACGTCATGCGGGCGTAGGCACGCCTTCAAGGCCCAAGTCGGCCGCTCTGTCTTTCATAGCCGCAAGCATGTTGGCGATGTGTTCGTTGAGGTCCACCCCGATCATTTCCGCGCCCTTGCGAACGTCGTCACGGCTGACGGCGGCAGCGAACGACGCCTCTTTCAGTTTCTTGGTCACGCTTTTGACCTCGACGTCGCGAATACTCTTGCTGGGACGGACGTAGGCGACGGCCGCAATGAAGCCCGTGAGCTCGTCACAAGCAAACAGGTGCCGTTCAAGAGCAGTTTCGGGAGTCACGCCAGTCTTCTCGGCGTAGTGGCTTGCAATAGCTTTGACGATCGTCGGATCGACTCCTCGGCTTTCGAGAAGGGCCATCCCCCAAAGAGGGTGCTCGTCAGGGTGCTGTTCGTAGTCGAAGTCATGGAGGAGGCCCGTCAGTCCCCACGTCTCAACGTCTTCACCGAGTTCCTGGGCGTACCATCGCAGGCAGGCTTCGACGGCCAGCATGTGCCTTCTGAGGGAATCGCTGGGCGTGTGCTCACAGACGAGGCGGTAGGCTTCGGCTCGATCCATCTTCCCATTATGGCTAGGGCTGGTCTATGGACACCCTCTCGCACCTTTGACCGGAATCTCTCGTCCATTCTATTACCATGCTGTCGGCTGCAGCCGCGATCGGCCTGCTCGATGATGGCTTTGCTACCTTGAGCCATGTGTTGGACGGATATCGAGGTCACAAGTCCTTTTCCTGCACCCTCGTGCACCACGATAGTAGCGGCCTCTTCCCCGGAGACTATGAGCAGCAACTGGTCTGGGCAAGAGGAGGGCGGTTCGAACTCAGGGTTTCAAAGAAAGCCGACCCCAAGACTCTGACAACACCCGGAATGGCCGCACCCGACTACTATTGCGACGGCAAGCGTGTGCTGGTCGCGGGGCCAGGTGGCTCCAACCGAATCGAGGCGCTGGGTCAGAAGAACTTGATGCCTGGATGGGAAGTCTCTGGGGGAATGATCTTGACGTGGATCATGGATACGCCGAACAAGTCCCTCTTCACCAGCCCCCCACCAGGGCTCGACATGAAGTACTCGGTCGAACCTGAGCGGGAGTGGAGAGGCCACCGGGTCATGCCCATTCTGGCGAAGGTTTCGAGTGGCGACGAGACGTCGAGCATCTGGTTCTACGTGTCGACAGACGGCAAGACCTACTATGGGTTCGACTTCAGGATGAAAGACTATACGGGATATTCGGAAGTCAAAGACCAAGCCTTCGACAAGCCGGTGCCTTCGGATCTGGGAGAGGGTCCAGGATCACGGCAAGAGTAACCGGGTTTTGGCCCTGAGCGCCCAGGGGATCTCAGGGCCAAGGTTGCGTCAGATCACGCCTTTTGACCGCATTTCGGTGTAATGGCAAGCTTTGAACTTCTTGCCACTTCCGCAGGGACAAGCATCGTTTCGACCCACCCGGCTCCAATCTACTGAACTCAGGTCAGCGGTCTGTGCGGCTGTGGACGCCGCGGCTGGGTTTGTCGAGACCGGTGTCGCGGAAGCGCCCTGTCCGGCTTGCGCCAGATCGCCTTCATCCTCGATCCGCATCATCTGAGGCACTGCCTCCTGTTCGGTCTGCACGGGCTCGTTCTGGTACGTCACCTGGGCCCGGAAGACCATCTCGACGGACGCTTGGCGGATCGCTTTCTGCGTGTGTTGGAAGAGGTCGAACGTCTCCCGCTTGTAGGCGACGAGAGGATCGGTCTGTCCATACCCACGAAGTCCAATGCCTTCTCGGATGTAGTCGATCATCTGCAAGTGCTCCATCCACCGGTCATTGACGGCCCGCAACATGACGTGCCGCTCGATCTCGCCCATGACGTCCTTTCCGACGCTGGCGGTCTTCTCGTCGAAGATCTCGAGTGCCAACCCCACCATTTCCTCAGTGAGTGCGTCGCCAGGTTCCAGTTGTTCGAACTCTCTCAGGGTCATGTGGTCGATGAGAGGGAACATGTCGTTCAGGTTCTCATAGACCTTGCTATGGTCGAAGTGGTATTGGCCGGATTCCGGGTCGAAGGTGTTGCCGGAGTGGCACAAGTCCGTGATGACTTCAAGGATGGAAGCGCGGATGTCAGGGTCGCAGTCCTTCCCCAACAGAATCTCGCGCCGCGTGCCGTAGACCGTCTCGCGCTGAGCGTTCAACACGTCGTCGTATTCGAGGACGTGCTTTCGGGCTTCGAAGAAGTGGTTCTCGATCCGTTCCTGAGTCTTCAGGATCATGCTCGTGATGAACTTGGCCCGTACCTCCTCCATGGGTGGCCAGGCTTTGAGAACTGGGTTCTCCATCATCTTCGCGTTGAAGATGCGCCAGAGCTGGTCCTCAAGGCTGACGAAGAACCGTGACTCGCCAGGGTCTCCCTGACGACCGGAGCGGCCTCGAAGCTGGTTGTCGATACGGCGACTCTCATGGCGCTCAGTGCCCAAGATGTAGAGCCCGCCCAAGGCCCGCACTTCCTCGGCCAGCCCACGCCTTTCGGCATCGTCGATGGGCAACGGTGGAGCTGCTCGCTCCTTTCCGCCACGCCGGAAGCTCTGAAACGTGTCTGCGAACTCCGTGGCGATACCGTGGTCGACCTCTTCTTGCTGACGGGCCAGCTTGACCGTTTCGTCAGCCACGCGGCCGCCCAGGAGGATGTCGACACCACGGCCGGCCATGTTCGTCGCAATCGTGATGGCGCCCTTGCGTCCAGCCTCGCTGATGATCGCTGCTTCCTTTTCGTGATACTTGGCGTTCAAGACGTTGTGTGGGATGCCGTGCTTGAGAGCCTCGTCCAGGAACTCCTTGTTCTCTGACGGGATGTTGTGGAAGCTGAGGAACCACTCGGCGACGGCAGGGTTGGTCGCGCTCTGGGGAAGGTCCGCCAACGCCATCACGTTCTGGATGAGTTGCATCGGCACCTCGTCCAATGACTTCTCATAGATGGGTTCGGACTCCTTCTTGGCATCCTTGCCCGCCTGCTTGGACTGTATCTTGTCGAACAACATGTCGGTCAGGATCAGCCTTTGGAGCATGTCGGCCGTCAACCTGGCAGAGACCTGCTCGGACATTTCAATCGAACGAGTGCCTACCAAAACAGGTTGCTGCTTCGTGTATAGCCGCAAGATCTCCCGGGCTATGCCTCGGAACTTGGCATCCATCGTCTTGTAGACGACGTCTTCCTGGTCTTGCCTCACCATCGGCCGGTTCGTGGGGATCGCGACGACGTCAAGCCCGTAGATCTTGCGGAACTCGTCCTCTTCGGTCTTTGCCGTACCGGTCATGCCTGCCAGCTTGTTGTACATGCGGAACAGGTTTTGGAAGGTGATGACAGCGATCGTCTGGCTTTCGCGCTGAACCGGGACACCTTCTTTGGCCTCGAGTGCCTGGTGCAGTCCGTCACTGAATCGGCGTCCGAACATCAGGCGTCCCGTGTTTTCGTCGACAATGACCACTTCTTGTCCACGGACGACGTATTCAACGTCCTTTTCAAACAGCGCGTACGCCTTGACCGCAGCGTTCACGTGGTGCATCAAGCGTGGATCTGTGGCAATGTTGTCGATCTCCATCTCCGCTTCGACGAAGTCCATACCGTCCTCGGTCAGGCTGGCCGAGTGGTTCTTCTTGTCGGACGTGAAGTGGATCTCGGGCTGCATCTTCTTCACGATCGCGTCAACGATCTTGTAGACGCTGGTGTCCTCCATGCTTGGACCACTGATGATGTGTGGCGTCCGAGCCTCGTCCACCAGGATCGAGTCAACTTCGTCGATGATCGCGTAGTTGAGTTCGCGCATCGAGAGATCCTCGACTTGGAAGGCCATGTTGTCCCGAAGATAGTCAAACCCGAACTCGTGGTTGGTGCCGTACGTGATGTCGCAGAGATACGCTTCACGCCGAGTGCAGGGTCGGCAGTGGAGGTAGCGCGGATCATCGTGCTGGTATTCGGGGTCGTATCGGAAGCTTCCCCCCAACTCATCATTGTCTTCGCCCTGGCCCTGAATGATGCCGACCGTCAGACCTAGCGAGTGGTAGATGGGGCCCATCCACACGGCGTCACGACGGGCGAGGTAGTCGTTGACCGTGACCAGGTGTGCCCCCTTGCCCGACAGCGCGTTCAGATACATGGGTGCTACGGCGACAAGGGTCTTGCCCTCGCCCGTCTTCATTTCGGCGATCCGTCCTTGGTGTAAGACCACGCCTCCGATCAACTGGACGTCGAAGAGGCGCATGTTCAGCGTTCGACGGCTCATCTCACGAACGACGGCGAACGCCTCGGCCATCAGCTGTTCCACGGTCTGACCTGCCTCCAACCGTGAGCGGAATTCATCGGTCTTGGCCCGGAGTTGATCGTCTGTCAGGGCCTGAATGTCGGGTTCCAACTCATTGATCTGTTGGACAAGTGGCTGGATAGCGTGAACGTCCTTCTCGGACGTGTCAAACATCTTTCGTAAGTATTGAAGCATGGGATATTGATGCGTGGACCAATGACGTTGAACCTCGTTTCATGGCGTGCCTCGGGTGCAGCCATAGACTCGGTTCAGGAGGGTCAACAGGACTGAGGATCGGTCATGGACCGTCCAAGTTCACGCACGTGGGCCGTCTCGCGGTTGGTCAGTGTCGCCGAACCCCTGTGGTTCGAGAAACACCTCGGCCAACTTTGGAACGGCCTGCCGGCTCGCGACCGGGGCTGGCTTGACATCCTGTCGATCTTCGTACTGGGCCATCACCAACGCGACCCGGGCCGCACACAGACCGGCTCTTTCCAGTTCCTGTGCCAGTTGGCGCACGAAAGCGTTGGGAGCTACCAAATCGGCCTTGGCGACGACCCTGCCGGACGAAGGGCCAAAGGAGCCGCTCGCCAACAGGAGCAAAATCGCCGGGATAAGATTCAGCATGGATGCCGCTAGGATTATATTCGGCAACCTCGGGATGCATCAGGACACGATCAATTGCCGAATCGCGGTCGGAGAACCCTCAAGGCTGTCGATTGAGTCAACCATTCCGTTTGCCCAAAGGTTCCAGATGACCATCCCCTGGCCGGCCTCCTGCTGAGCGCTGATCGTTGAGTCCTTCGACCTTGTTTACGGGGACAACGGATCCACGCTTTTCACCGAAGCTGAATCGAAGCCTGGGAACCAGGTACATCAGAGAGTGCTTCGAATCGCCCTCTTGTTGAGCATCAGTCTCTGGTCCTTGTCCACCTGGGCGCAAGGGCAGCCAACCGAGAGTGAGCAGGCAGACCTGACTGGCGTCACACCCAGGAATTTGCCTCGGATCGATGGGCGTATCGAGCCTGGCGAGTGGCCGGCAGAAGCGCGCAGGGCCGGCTTCTGGACCCAGGAAAGCAATGAACTGTCCGATCAACGCGCCGAGTATTGGCTGACCGCTGACTCTCAATTTCTGTACTTTGCTGCCAGGGCCTATGGAGATCCGAACCACCTGACGGCGGACGAGTACAGACAGAACGTCAACCTGAATGGAAACGACACCTTCGGGCTCGACATCGATCCGTTCGGGACATTACAGAGTTCGAACGAGTTCCTGGTGAATCCGAGAGGAGCGACCCGGATCAGGCTGGCAGGGGGAAGGGCGGCCAAGACCGAATGGGCGGGAGAGTTTGAGGCCAAGAGCCAAATCCTGCCCGACGGTTGGTCGTGTGAGGCGAAGATCCCCTGGGGCATCATGGCGTTGCCGTCGGCAGGAAAGCACAACCTGCGCTTCAACATCGTCTGGTACCGAAGCGACACTCAAAAAGACTATGAATGGCGTCATTCGGGGGACGATCCGAACAAGACACCTTATTGGTTGAACGTCTCGATACCCTTGATCAAGGCGCAACGATCGCTCAAGCTTCTCCCTTTTGGCTACGCTGGCATTGACAACAGCAACGACCGCATCACCGATTTCGGCATGGATGTCAAGACCGATGTGGCAGAGAACCTTCATCTGGTGGGAACAATCAACCCCGACTTTCGTAACATCGAGAACAGTATTCTCTCCCTGGATCACAGCTACTTCGAGCGGCTGGCCAGCGATGCGAGGCCGTTCTTTCAAGAAGGGGCGAACTATGTCAACACCGGAATCGACCAACGTCTTTTTGCCAGCCAGAGAATCTCGCGGTTTGATGCCGGCGTCAACTTCTATGGAGAGCCGGACGCCAACACTCGCCTAGGCGTTCTGAGCACGGTCGACTACGGGAACCAGGCGACGTTCGTCGGTAGCGTGACGCATCAGTTCGCTCCGCTCAAGACGTGGAGCGCGACGCTCGTGAGCAACCAACAGACGGGGCTCAGGAACAACGCTTTTCAAGGGACAGCTGGCCTGCAGTATGGGCCGACAGATTTCTACTTCAAGGGACAAGTCACTGACGATGAAATCACTAAGACGGGCAGTCGGGTCAACTTTGGCTTCTTCAAGCAGAACAATGGATGGACGGCCAATGCGGAGTACGTCCAAGTCACGCCAGGATTCAATCCGCGCATCGGCTTCTCGCCCGAGCAAGACCTACGCGGGCTCAATTGGAACTTTCAAAAGACGAACCTTTACCGCCAGGGCCGATTCCTGAACGCCTCTGTGGGGACACAGGGGCTAGTCTACAGTCACTTTGATGCATCTTCGTACCGCAACGACCTGAGCGTCTTTGGTGAGGCGACGCTCAGGAACCAACTGTCTGCTTCGCTCGAACTCGATTGGTCACAGTTTGAGAATTCTCGGGATCACCTCTACAGCTTTGAGACGACGTGGCCCTCGGGCAATCCCTATCGGTTCCTGAGCCTGTCGTTGGCGGACGGATCGTTCGACGGTGATCCCTATCGACTTGTCGGACTGCAGACGAGCTACCGTCCGATGATCCGGATGCAAGTCTCAGCTGGCGCTCAGTTTGTCGACTATCGAGGGTTCCAAAGGCAGACCATTGTCAGTGCCAGCTATGACGTGGGTCACTATGAAGCTGTTGGCGGACGGCTCGTGAACCGTGGTGACGAGTGGGATTGGTACCTCAGCTATCGACTGTCGGGTCGACGGGGAAGCGAAGTATTCCTCATTCTGGGTGATCCGAACGCTTTGAACTTCCAAAGGCAGTTGATCCTCAAAGTGGTCGTGCCCATGACAATCCGGTTTTGATCGGCTCGAGGTGTCAGTCGCCGTCACGGACAACGGTCACGTCGACAACCCTCGAACCGGGCCGGATCGCGTCGACCTCGACGGTCTCGCGGAACCTGCCCTTCCGTCGGGCCACTCTTACGAGAGAGCTACTGGGAGTTCCGAGGATCTGGGCATAGGTAGCGACAACAGAGTAACTTCGTACTTGACCGTATTCAAGTTCGGCTCGCCGAAGGGTCTCTAGGCTCGAAGGCGACACGTATCCCGCGAGGGATCGGGAGTAGACGCCGTCCTCAACAAGTGTCTCGTAAAGGTGGTTGGTCTGTCGCGCAGTGACCTGGATCACTCGATCATGGGTGAAGCATCCTCAGATTACGGCTCCGCCGCCCATGACGACCAGGGCGGCTGTGCTCGCCAACAAAAAGCGACTCGTAAACTGGTCCATCAAACGATCGTCTTCCGAACAAGAGCTTCGCCCTTGTCGGGTCGGATCGGCTTGACGTTCACAACCGCCTCGGGTTCAAAGTCAAGCAGTTTGAGCCAGTCTTCGACCGCATCACTTTTCGGGAAGATCTCGTTTTCACGATATTCAGCGACGATCGCGTCGTGAAGGTCTTGTTCTGAGAGGCCCGATTTGTCCTCGTGTTGCGATAGGCTGTCCGCGATCGCTCGTCGGATGGCAGCGTCCTTGGCCCTGTCCACGATCGACTTGAGCAGCGCCCCACTGACCAGGTCTCTCCAGTAAAGGGTCTCCGAAGTGCCGTTGCGCATCTGAACCTTCATGAACTCGGTCTCCTTGTTCGTTCGCCAAAGGTGCGCCAGCGTGGATTCAACAAGAGCGACACGTGCACATTCAGGTTCGACATGCTCTTTCACAAGTGCAGGCTCGAGCGGGAGCCTCTCGTGCAAGTAGATCGAGAGAATCTCCCGAGAAGCCTCCTTGTCAGGCCGCTTGATCTTGACTTTGCGATCGATGCGTTCGGGCCGCAAAATCGCCGGATCGATGTAATCGGGACGGTTCGAGGTGAGGATGAGGACGACGTTCTCCAGTTCGACCATGCCGTCCATCTCAGCACAGAACTGCGGGACGACCGTGTTGCTGATGTTCAGCCATCGTCCGCTGGATCGGGTCCGCAAGATGGACTCGGCCTCGTCGATGAAGATCACGACAAGGCGGTCCTCCTTCGCGCGGTCTCGGGCTGTGGCGAAAATGTCTCGCACCATGCGCTCGGTCTCGCCAAGCCACATGTTCAGGATCTTGGGGCCGCTGATGTGGAGGAAGCACTCCTTGACTTCATGTCCCGTCCGCTCCGAGTACTCACGGGCCAGGTTCCACGCGACGGCCTTGCCGATCAGCGTCTTGCCACAGCCTGGGGGGCCGTACAGGAGGACTCCTTTGACGGGCCTCTTGTCATAACGGGCATAGAGGTCTGGATAGAGCAGAGGGTGCTCGATGGTCTCGCGGATCACCTGGAGCGCCTCTTCCTGGCCGCCCACCTTTTCCCAAGGCGTCTCTGGCACGTCTTCCACGAAATAGTCGCGGGCTTCCTGGCGTCCAAAGTGCTCGATCGCGATCCTTCCTGAAGGATCCAGTCGCACTTCGTCGCCGGCCTTAACGATCTGCTCCGAGATCTCTGCCGACCGTTCCACGAGGCGACCTTGCTGGTTTTGGGCGTCCGAACCAATGCGGAGACGGCCGTCATCCAGAGCCTCGCTCACCTTCACGACGGATCCGATCGCACCTTGGGGCAACGTTCCGACGATGGCGTAGGCTTCGTTCAAACGGACGCGCACGCCGGTCTGCAATTCGATGGTCAACTTTGGGTCGATCTGCGAAACGTATTCCGAGTCGCCCAGGGCCACGAGCGCGTGTCCGTCTTCGAGGTGCCGCAGGAAGACGCCCAGCCGGTTGGCTGGTGACGTCAGCTTCTCGTAGGCCTCTTCATAAGCGGCGATCGCTCGCTGGCGCTCCTCGCTCGTCAGAGCCTGGGCTTCAAGCTCGTTTTTGAGGGCGGCTAGATAAGTGTGCAGCTTGGCGTCGTCGGCAGGTGCCTGTGCCATGATCCGAGCCAAGAGATCGAGACTCCTGTCCTGGGGCTCCATATCGGGTTCTATGAATCAGTATGGCCCGAGTTCTTGAGGAGACTAGGAACG
>JAKOXK010000080.1 GCA_029781035.1 Armatimonadota bacterium | reverse complement strand
CCATCCGCTACTTCGGGCAAGACTATTTAGGAACGGGCACCCTCTGGGACTTGTCGCTCAATGGTGGACGCCTCTCCGGGTCGACTCCCGCTCAGGTCGGCGCCAAGCTCATCCTTCACATTCAAGTTCCGGAAGATCTCGGCCAGGATTGGTACTGGGTTGATCAGGCGATCGTACGGTGGACAATGGGGAAAACGTTCGGGATCGAGTTCGTGTCTCTCGATCAAAAGTCAAAGGATCTGCTCGCGTACGCACTTGGGGAATTCGACGAGGTCTAGGCAGGCTCCGAATCAAATCTCGCCGGGCTACTTGCCTTCTCGTTTCTTTTTGAACGCCTCTGCAATATCTTGGGCGACCTCCTGGACCGTCTTCACGCTGGAATAGGACGCGGACAGCGCTACGACCAGATTTCCGCGCTCCACATCTAACACCTTGACCGTCGCGTTCTTGATGCCCTGCCGGAGACCCGCGCCGATGCCCATGACATATCCCGTGCTGAATTCTTGACCGCTGTCGACGGTCCCCGTCAGGATGGCATCCACGGCCAGCACCTTCCCGATGGCTACCGTTTTGTCCCCTTCGGTCACTCCGCTCAATCCCAATGCCTGTTCCCCGGTGACTTTATCGAGTTGTTGTCGCTCGACGACATCGAGCCCGATCCCCAACATCTCCACAGCCAGAGCATCCCCGAAGGCCTCCGCCGAACTCCCGACGCCCAAGCCCGGTATGGGGAACGATCCCGTCGGTGACCCCGAACCAAACAGTACAGCGACCTTCTTGATCTTCTGCAAATCCGTGGCCGTGACGCGCGGCGCGACATGCACCTTCACATTGGAACAAGCAGCGAGGAATACACCGGCGAGCAGACACCCTCCGACCGCGCTATGGAGACGCCGAGACCACCCGAGCATGTGTCCCCCTTTCCACATCACTATAGGCGATGCCTACTCCGATTGAACACGCACTTCGATGCGGTGGGCGGTCACCGAACCGACCTCCACCATGAATGGTTTGAAACTCCCTCCGGCCAACGCCTCCGCCAACGACGGGCCCGTTCCGGCTCCGCTGATTTCAAACGTGGCCACGTTTGCGGCAAAGCCTCGCGGTTGAATTCCTGTGATCCCTGCCACCTTTGCGACTAGGACCTCCTTGAACCGATCCACCTGCGGTGCGGAGAGCCCGCTGACGACCAACACCACGGCATTGTCACCGCCGGTTTCGCGCGTCCACTTGGCGATCAGGACTGGCAGAACCGCCTCCACCCACCGGTCGGCTGCCGTGGTGATGGCCTTCCGAGCCGCCATGGCATCCGTCAGATCCACCCCGGGGGCACTCGTGCCCGCTGAGGCCAGCACTTCACCGGTGTCGGCTCGAATCGCTCTGGCCTGCACGCGGGCCCGCACAGAGACCATTCCCCCGAGCGGCCCGCCTCGCATGGCAGGTTCTCCGGCTGCGTCCCCCACGATCAGCACCTCCGCCCCTAATTGCTGGCCGAGCGCTTGCGCGGCCTTCACATCTCCACGCAGCGCCTGTTTGGCTTGGTCGCTTTGCCGGATGTTGCCGACCAGCACCTGATCCACCACTTTGAACCCTTGCTGAATGAACAGCCGGCTGACCTCGGTTTCCGCGACGAGTTCGCCCAACGGCGCCCCTCCCAGGCTGTCGGTCACCAAGATCATGATCCGAGGTTTGCCCGCGCGCCGATACAAGAGCCCCAGGGCTTCGAGATCCCGTCCCAACAGATTTCGGTCGATACCGGCTTCGACGGTGACACGGTAGAGGCCGCTCTCCTGGCGCTCTCCGACCAGCCGCGAGGTGGTGACATAGCCGCCCGTCTTCGTTTGAATCTTGTCCGTCACCAACTGGGAGTTTTCGACCAGGGTCGAGGATTCAACCATCGTCCCGACAACCTGCCGCACGGCCTGCCGAAGCGCATCGACCACAGCGGCTTCACGGGCCGCAGGGAGGTTCCCCTCTTGAATGACGGCAACCCCTTCAACCGTGACGGAAGTCGATTCGCTGTGGGCAGTGGACAGGACCAAGAGGGAGGCAATGAAAATGAAGAAGAAGAGCAGCCTAATCGACGCCGACGGCATCATGGGCGCCGACAGTACCGGGACCGTCAGTCAAAATCAAGCAAGGCCGCCCGCTGCGGCTGTGGAAGAGGAGAGCCAGCCCCATCCCGACCCACTGCTCGGGAGAGGCCATGACACTTGAGAGAGGCGCTCCCACCGTTCAGGAGCGCCCCGTGAACACAGCCACGTGGCTGCGCCGCCGCGCCATTCCCGACGCGAGGGGGCTCATCGGCCTAGGCCGACACGACGAAGCGATCGGGGGAGAATGCACTACGAAGCTGCGTGCTGATGAGCGACCGGTACGGTGGTTTTTGTTTGAGCATGAGCACCATGCCTTGTTCGTCCGTCACGATGAGAAGATCGTCCTCGACGGCCAAAAAACGCTCTGCCTCTCCAATGTTGACGCGATACTGCGTCCGTCCGTCCGGATTGCGCAGGGGACCGATGACGAGTTCGGTCAGCCCATCGATGTAGCCCTGCCGTCCTCCCTCTCGATGCCGGACCATCGTGCCGTTCGGAATGCGTGTCCAAGGTTTCGATGCGCCGTTTTGTGCACTGTCAGTCATGGTGTTGCAAACTCCTTCTTGTCAACAAGCAGGTTACAAACTGACCGCCGGTCCCTCGCCACCACCCGGTACTGGTATCCAAGGCCATGTGAGCTGCAAGGTCCGCTGTCTTAGCCCACATGAACTCGGGCCGCGCAAGGAGGCCGATCCCCTCTACCCCTCATTCATATCTACCTATCCTACCGAAGGCCCCTCCTCTTGGTCAACGAACGATCGTGAACGGACAGGCTGTCAGGCCCCGCGTCGAGTCATATTGGGAACTTCCACGCGCCACTGAGTCCGATCCGCCTCATTCACGTCTGGTCGTGGACGCGGTCGGAGAGAGTTCTTCTTTGCCCAACCTCTTATGCAAGTACCTGCGGCTGACGTTCGTGATCAGAAAGGCGAGGCCGATGGCGATCGGCACGAAGAGCGCAGATACGAGATTCGGCTTGTGCAGCCACCCGATCTCATACAACCCCTTGAAAACATACCCTGCCAAGCCGCTCAGATAATAGGCGA
>JAKOXK010000055.1 GCA_029781035.1 Armatimonadota bacterium | reverse complement strand
CAACAAGATGTCCAGGATTGCCAAGTCAAAGTCGCCGGACTGCAGGCGGGACGCTCCCTCTCTCCCGGTCTTGGCCCATGCGACGACATAACCGAACTCCCTCAAGGCCGATGAAACGAAGTCCGCGACTCGGGGCTCGTCCTCTACAACAAGGATCTTCAATCCTGCGGTGTCTGAAAGCGTACCATTCGTGCTCTGCGTCATTGTCACTCTAACTGTTCCTCCAAGACGAATCGCCAATAAGTGGCGGATTTCTTCGTCATTTGTGCCGTCTTGACGAATATTCTTCGGAAGACGCTGGTGAGAGGCGACCGGCCGGTCAGGCGAGCTGGGGGTCGGTCACTCTCAGGGACACCCTTATTCAACCACCCAAAACATTAGTCTGTGCTCAGTAGACTCTAAAATTACACTTATCTGACCAGGGTGAGCGGTTTCATCGGTTCTCCCGATAATGCATCGGAGAGGCCAGGCATGTTCACTTCACTTGCGGCCGTCGCCCTGACGGTCTGTCTTCAGCAACGGGAGCCCGCAGAGCAGATTTACGACCGCGTGTCACCGTCGGTACTCACCTTGAGCGTTGAGAAGGGCCACGGGAGCATGGCTATAGGGACTGCCTTTCTGGCTTTGAGGCCAGGAATCGCCGTCACCGCATGGCACGTCCTCAAGGGAGCGCGATCAGTGACAGCCAAGTTCTCAGACGGCCACGAGGCACGTGTCTCAGGAGTCGTCGACAAGAACGTTGACTTGGACATCGCCTTGATCCAGGTCGAGTCTGGAGACCGCAAGCCACTCCAACTGGCAGTGGCAGACCCCAAAGTCGGAGCCAAGGCCTACGTCATCGGTGCACCTCGCGGACTCGAGTGTTCGATCAGTGACGGCATCATCAGTCAGACCCCCCTTTTCAACTCGGGCAAACTGTATCAGTTCACATGCCCCGTTTCTCCGGGGAACAGCGGCGGACCGCTCTTGAACGCTTCTGGAGAAGTGCTCGGCGTGGTCTCGTGGCAGCTCAAGGACGCCCAAAACCTTAACTTCGCCGTTCCGGTGGGCACTCTGTCAGCTCTCAAGGCAGACAAGGCTGCGTCTGAGTTCCAGGCTGCCGCGCTGACAGACGAGTCGACGAGCCCGGTCGTCGTTGTGGCCGACGACGCACTCCTGGGCTCCGTAGTCGAGGAAGCCGACATGACGTACAAGCTCGAAGACGATGGCACCGGCATCAACGCTTTGATCATCAAGAATGGGAGCGCTGACGTATCGTTGTTCCAGTATTCCAAGGACGGAAAGAAGGGCCCGACGACCAATCTCTCCATCAACGTGGGCTACCAGACAGACCGTCCCGTAGACCTGTACCGGATCAATGCCTTCAACCGTAGCCATCGGTTCGTCCGGTCCTACCGGAGCTCCGACGGGATTCTCTACATCGAGGATGACCTCAACCTGAACTTAGGAGTCGGCAGGGGGAACATCCGCCGATTCGTCACGACCTTCATGGACACTGTCGATGAGTTCGAGGCCGACGTGCTCCAGCACCCCCGTTCAGGTTCCCGGGCAGAGTTTCTCCCGAGCCAGCCGACCGGCGGCCAGCTCTGTTCGAGCGTCACCGACAATCAGATTGAAGCGCTTCTCAGCGAGTGCGGGTTCAAAGGAAAGAGGGACACCGACGAAGATGGCGCCACGCGATATGTCTTCAATATCGGGCCCAATGAAGCGACCCTCTGTCTCGTCGGCGACAACAAGCCCACGGACAAATCGACGAGCCTGACGCTTTCCATCGGGTTCAGTCCCCACTCAAAGCCTTCGGTAGAAAGGGTCAACGCCTTCAATGACGAGGCACGGTTCTTCAAAGCGTTCCTCGATGAGGAGGGCGACCCGTTCCTCGTAGCCGATCTTGACCTTCACGGAGGCGTCACAACCGAGTCGATCAAGGAGTTCATCCGTGGGTTCGCCAAGGCCGTCCCGGTGTTCGTGACTTTCGTTCTGGGTGGCTGAGTCACCGGTCGCGATAAACTCCCGGCATGCATCGCCTGACGGGCACGTTCATCGACGAGATCACGCACGACATTCCAAGCCAGAACTGGGGTGTCCAGGAGTGGCGACGCGAGTTTGACCTGTACCGCAGGATCGGGATCGACACGGTCGTCCTCATCAGGGCCGGCTATCGCGACCGGTGCGTTTTCCCCTCGAAGGTCGTACCCGGGCTCCTGCCGGTTTCCGACGACCTTGGGAGAATCTTCCTGGACTTAGCTGAGGAGCAAGGCATCAGCCTGTATTGGGGGCTCTTCGACTCGGGAACCTACTGGATCCGGCGCAGTTGGTGGAAGGAGGTTGATCTCAATCGGGCCTTCATCGACGAAGTCGTCAGCCGCTATGGCGACTCAAGCGCATTCAAAGGATGGTACATGTGCCACGAAGCTCCTCGCAACGACCTCCACATCATCGAGATATTCAATGAACTCGGTCACCACTGCAAGGCAGCCCTTGACCGGCCCGTTCTCATCTCGCCCTATCCGATGGGGTCGAAGCAGTTCGGACCTGGCGACACGTTCACGCTCGAGGAGACTTTCGAACACTGGGAGAGGATTTTCACCGACACGAGGGGGGCCTTTGACCACTGTGCCTTTCAGGATGGCCAGATCCAGTACTCGGAACTCGGAGAGTTCCACCGTGGGATCAAGTCGCTGTGCGACAAGCACGGTGTCTCCTGTTGGGCGAACATCGAGAGCTTTGACCGCGACATGCCGATCAAGTTTCCCCCGGCAGACTGGAGGTACCTCCGGATGAAGATGGATGCCGCGTCCAAGGTCGCAACCAAGCTGATCACGTTCGAGTTCGCCCACTTCATGTCACCGCATTCGTGCTACCCGGCAGCTCACAACCTGTACCATCGCTATGCTGAGCACTTCGGGCTCCTTACCGACTGAGACAAGAAGATTGGCTTGTTGCGGCTTCGACAGGTTATCATGTAGGGAACTCAAGGCCAGGGGCCTTGATGCGAGGAGAACTCAGATGAGAATGAACCTCACCAGCCCGTTGCTCGCCGCATTTGGGGTGCTCGGCTTAGCCGTATCCATCCCTCTCTCGCTTGCCCGAGCCCAATCGGCCGGTCCCAGTGTAGCTACCGGCCAGGCGACTGCACCAGCGGCGCAGCGGTCCCGCAACGGTGGGCTTCCGCAAGGTACCGCCCCGACTGTGGCTCCGGCACCCGCGTTCGCCCAGATGCCACAGCCCCAGTTGATGGGGAATGGGCCGGCCTGTATGGTCTCAGACGGTGACAACCTGTACATTCTGCAGGGCCCCCGGTTGTTAAAGGTCAACAAGGGCGACTTGCGCGTTGTGCGAGAGACCATGCTCCCAGGTCCACCGATGATGCAACAGCGGGGTGGTCAGTCGTTTGAGCCGCCCGCGCGAACTGGCGGCCAGGTCGGACAGCCCGGCGGACCTGCTGGAGCGGGCGGAAACAAGTAGCCCATAATCGCTGGGTGTCGAACCGGGCGATTTTGATCGTGCTCGATGGTTGCGGGGCGGGAGAGGCCCCCGATGCTCCTGCGTTCGGAGATCACGACCACCCTTCCACGCTCAAGCACGTCTGGGAAGCCACAGGCGGTTTCGTCGCGCCTCATCTGGCAAGCTGCGGGTTCCTGGCCGCAGGCGGTATCGGAGACGCTCCGCTCGGGCGTTTTGGCCGACTGAGGGAGCTCAGCCAGGGCAAGGACAGTGTTACCGGCCACTGGGAGATGATGGGTGTCGTCACCGAAAAACCTTTCCCCACTTATCCCGAGGGGTTTCCAATCAAGCTCGTCAAGTCGTTCGAGTCTGAGATCGGCACACAGACTCTTGGGAACTGTCCGGCGAGCGGTACCGAGATCATCGAAAGGCTGGGCGAACTGCACCAAGAGACGGGGTTCCCCATCGTGTACACAAGTGCGGACAGCGTCTTCCAAATCGCTTGCCACGAAGAGGTCGTCCCGATACCTCAACTGTACGAGTGGTGCCAGGTTGCGCGCCGGTTGTGCGTGGCCCCTGACAACGTCCAACGCGTGATCGCGCGGCCGTTTGCCGGTTCAGCGGGGAGCTATCGAAGAACTGAACGTCGAAAGGATTTTCCTCTCGCGGCACCCCACAACCTCGTCGATATGATCGGTGACGTGTTCGGTATCGGTGTCGTGCCGGAGCTCTTCAACGGGAGAGGATTCCGAACGGTGCGCCGCACCCAAGACAACGCCGAACACGAGGCCATGTTGTGGGAAGCACTGGAATCGGACGCCCGGCTCATCTTCGCCAATTTCGAAGACACGGACATGTTGTTCGGGCACAGGAACGATCCCGCTGGGTTCGCCGGAGCCTTGGAGAGGTTCGACCAGACCCTGGGCGAACTCCAAGGACGGATGCGACCAAACGACTTGGTCATTGTGACCGCCGACCATGGCAACGACCCGACGACGTCGTCTACTGACCACTCGCGCGAGTTCGTACCGGTCGCCCTAACGGGTGCAGGCTGCCCGCCAGGTCGGCTGGGGGACATCGACGGCCTGACTGCAATCGGGGCGACGGTCGCACGTCACCTCGGAGTCGACTGGACCGTGGGACAGTGCTTGACCTAAGAGGGAGGAGGCTGATCCGAGCGACCCGGGGCGCCGCTCCTGCCACTTTCGTAACCTGATTTGAACTCCTTGAGGAAGTCGGCTGGCAAGGAATCGACCCTGAGCGGCTTGGCCTCAGGGTCATAGTGCCAATCGGTGTACACCATGGGTGCGTCGACCGAGTCGCCTGCACGCAGAGTCACAGTGATCGTTTCGATGGAACCTGGCACGAAAGCTGTCCTTCCTACTTGTATCTCTTCGAGACCCCCGATGGAGTGACCGTGTTCCTGCTGGTAGCTCCGGTAACCCAACAGGCTCGCGGGCACACCTACTGGCGACCGACCCTGATCCAAGACAAATCCAGCACTCCGACTCGACGTATTGGCTGTCAACCTCCATGTGCTCTCGGGAGCGAGGGCAAGGGCAATGGTCGACACAGCCGGTTGTCGACGTCCTTCTGTCGTCACAAAGCAAGATATGAGTGCCGTTCCAGTAGCCGCGAACCGGAGCTCGGCCATTTGTGTCGAGTTCAACTGGCTGGCACCGATGGTCTCCCCGCTCAAGAGCCGTTCGCGCTGTCGATGCGACAGTGATCCCCAAAACCGATCCAAGGTCCGGCCGTTGCGGGCCCCAGCGGCAAAGGGCCGAAGGAGATCCCAACGATAGGGATCCCAACCTGATGCCGTCAGTGCGAGTTGCTCAAAGGAAGTGGCCCCTGCATAACGGGATTGCTGGAACGCGTAAGTCGACACATCGGCGAGTGTCACCCTCTTCTTCTGGGCTAGCTCAGCCAGGAACTGCGCGGCCAATTTGCGGTCCACCCGCCCGTTCCGGGTTGACTCCAGTTCGAGAGGCGTGACGAGCAGAACCCCGTCTTCGACCACCGCCACGGTCACTTTGCCGAGGTCGTCGACTCCCTGTCCCACCGTCGTCACGCCACCATACTGCATCAGACGGCATGCCGAGTCTGGAAGGCACGCTACGTAGTCTTGGTCACGGAGTCCGGCTGCAGCAGTCACAACGTCCGCGGCCATCCACAGGGATTCGAGTAGCTTGGAGCTGGGATCGGTTGCCGTCTTCTTGAGCCGTTCTAGTCCTGCTTTGGTTTCGGGGGACAGAGTCACAGGGACTTCGCTGTCTTTTCCGACCGGCCAGTCGGGCCACTCGTCGATCATCACCGGTGTTGTGGACATGCTGTTGACGACCAGGCCCTCGGCCGTGCATATCATTCCTGTCGCAAAACCAAGACCTCCGGGAAACCGCTCGATTCCCAGGAGGACCTTCGAAGCGTCTTCGGGACCAGGGATATGGAGTGCCTTTGCCCTCGGGTCAGTTTTCATTTCCTTCATGGAATCGGCCGCGATCGCGAGGGCTTCAGCACCGAGGGGGTATTGATAGACGCTGGGTTGCGGCGCGAAAACCTTGACCGACCCAGGCTGCACGCCTTCGATCGATTCGGGGCCAAGGACTCGAGCCATCTTTAAAACGGCCAAAGAGTGAAGTGCTTCCGCATCGGCAGAACCCTCCTTTTTCACCTTCTCAAGAGCTGCTTGCGATCTGTCCATGCCTTTCTTCAGGAGGGCCGCAGCGGTCCTTCGAGACTTCAGTTCGGCAACCCGGTCAGGTTCAAGGATCCACTCGTGTTCGCGCTCGGTCCACTTAGCATCGAGGGCTTCGCCGATCAGCTTGCGGATCTCGGGTGGTTCGCGGTCAGTGAGCTTCACGCACACCATCTCGTTGCGGAGTTCTGCCGAGATGTTCAGCGGTTTGTCGACGAGTTTTGCCAGTTCCGACTCATAGCTGGCAACTGATCCCAATCGGAGGTTCAGCGTGACGCCAAGATGTGGCACTAAGAGAGCAGCCCACAAGAGCATCGGTTCCAGTCTATTAGACGGCCAAAGGGGCGAGAGGTGTCGATGCTTGTACCGAGTTCGCCTCAGTGCGGGGCTTCCCGAACTCATCCGTTGGTTTTTGACTTGGTTGCGAGGTCTGTCCTCATGTGGCCCCCGACACATTTCGAGCCGATTAGACGAAAGTCGGCGCGATGCACGTTTCAGTACATCGCGCCGATGCTGAGTTCAGAAGGAAGCGAACCCCAGCGTCAGTCCTTGAAACCAGGGAGCCTGCGACCTTTGTAGTAGCCGTCCGGACTCGCGCAGTGGTTTTTGGCGAAGGGCTCTCCGCCAACGTTCTTCGTCGGCGTCACTTCTGGCAAATCGGTCGTGTAGTTGGTCCGGCGCTTCGCCGTCCGCTGGTGAGAAAACTTGCGCTTGGGATTCGGCATTATTTCTTCTCCTTATGGAGGGTGACCTTTCGAAGGTTCGGGTTGTACTTCATCAGCTCCAACTTGTCCGGGGTGTTCTGCTTGTTCTTTGTGGTCGTCACGTAGTGCTTGCTGTCTTCCGAGCACACCAGCCGGATGATCTCGCGCTTTTCGCCTTTCTTCTTCGCCATGAGGGAGCCTCCGAAGGGGGAGTGGAACTGGAATGATGGCAGATTCCCGACGTGCCAGACAAGGACCGCACCTGTCTTTCAGCGGCTTTACCGGCGCACCACCAGAGTGCCTTCGCAAGCCCACTGTATACTTCCTAGCCTGGCCCGGGTGGCGGAATGGTAGACGCAGTGGACTTAAAATCCATTGCCTGTAAGGGCGTGCGGGTTCGAGTCCCGCCCCGGGCACCAGGTGATTTGAACCCGATTTCGGGCCGCGCACATCGCTCCGGGGCACTCAACCAAGCTTCGGACGGGTGACTTGACGCCTACGGTGCTACCTACGGGGCAAACTCACTGGCGGTCTGCTCGACCGATCGTGGGTGGCAAACACGCCCCGGCAACGCTCCTACTAGAGTTCGAATCGTTCCGACGGCTCTGGCTTCAGGAGCAAGATTCCATTCGCGCTTGACCCGTATCGTCACCGCCCGGGTCGCCTGTTGGCACGGCCGTCCGCTCTTAGCGTGCTCAGCTGCGGACGCTCTACCTGACATCCCGGCTTGCGGCGTCGTGGCGGAGTCCGGGAACGAACTGTCTCCGCGCCGTCAAGCCAGGTCACGGCCCCCCATCGTAGTGGTCAAGATCACCAGTTTCACTTGATCAGCTTACAGCCGATCGTGACGCACAGCAAAACGAGTGCTGAGGATGTGATGATGACTTTTGATCCCGGATGGGAGGAGCACTGCCCTCAGCCCAGACAAGCCGCGCCCCTGGCATCCCATAGCTGACGGCTTCGTTGAGACGCAACAAGAGGGGCTTGGATTCCCGACGAGTGCTCCCCGCGGTGCAATGGTACGGCCGTCGACGAATGCTCCAAGCATGCCCCAGCCCTCGCGGCTCAAGAGTACGGCTGGGCCCAATGAGAACTCGTGTCGATTTCTGGGAGCGGAATCAAAGCTGAAGAGGCCATGCAGGCACCTTGCAAAGACGACACGAACCCTGCAAGTCTGAAAAAGGGATATGTGATTCAAGTGTGAGTCTTAGCTACCCGGGACTCCGTTTTCCATTCGCAATCTACTCACACCATGAGCGTCACGATGACATTTGCGAGGGCCAGACGCCCTGGCGAAGGACAATGACGATGAAACACACGACTCTTCTTTGGCTCGGCCTTGCAGTGCTGTCAGCAGCGCCGATGGCCCAAGCTCAGATCCAGCAGTTCTATACGACCGACGCGGCGAGCGATCGTCTCAAGATCGTTGACACTGCTGGATCGGTGTCTGATGTGGGCGCTCTTGGCTTTGACACTGTGAATATGGATCTAGCCTGGCACAAGGGCGTTCTCTATGGCCTCGACGGGGCCAATCTCTATACGATCTCGGCGACCGGAGCGGCAACGTTCGTCACGTCGATCTCGTACGCTGGCTCGGCAATCCCAGGTGAAGCCCTGGCCAGTGACGGAGCCAACCTGTACGCCGCGTGCGGGTATGGAAACCTGAGTTCAACGTGGGGCACTGTCGACCTCACTAGCGGAAGCACACTCGGCACGCTGTCTCCTGTCGGCCAGTTCGCGAGCGATTGCGATGGTGCCGGATATGATGGGAGCCAGTTCTGGGGAATCGACCTGTTCGTCAACGGCGACAATCAGAACAACTACTTCTACATGGGCTATCCAACGCCGAACACCTTTGCTCATGCGCACAACGCCTACCCTGGGTTCACGACGTTGGATGAGAACGACATTGTGGCTTCGATCGGCGGCGTTCTTTACGCTGTGACCTCGAGCGGCTACCTCACCGAGTACAGCCAAGCCTCGGGTTCAAACCTGTCGACAGTCAGTTTGTCGGTCACGGGCAACTACAGGGGGCTTGAGACCGTTCCCGAGCCAGGCAGCATGGTCTTCGGGATGGCGGGCGTCGCGTCATTCGCGCTTCGACGGCGTCTTCGCCCGAGGAAGGGGTGAGACGTTCATTGGGGGCTCCTCAGCAGGGGGGAGCCTCCGACCCCCTCGCGAGCCCTCAGGACCCTTGGGCTAGAATGGGCGCCACCAGCGTGGTACACAAGGCCTCGAAGTTCTTCTCAGTTGGAGGAACCCTGGATCCCAACTCTGCCAGCTACATCGAAAGGCTGGCAGACACTGAGCTGTACGATGCACTCCTGGATGGCGAGTACGTTTTCATCCTTGACTCGCGTCAGAAGGGCAAGTCTTCTCTGATCGCACGGGTCGTAGCCCGACTACGGGCTGCTTCTGTCAGCGTCGTCAAGGTAGACCTACAAAGACTCGGCTCCCAAGTGACTCCGGAGCAGTGGTACGCCGGCATCCTGCACGCCATCTCCTTGGATCTGGGATGCGTCGACCTGGTGTTTGAGGCCTGGTTCAAAGGGGCCGAGTTCGGAGCCATGAAGAGATGGATGGACGCGCTCGACGCCTTGGTGCAATCCCTTCCTGGCCCCATCGTTGTCGTGTTGGACGAGGTCGATTTTGTCCGCTCGCTGCCGTTCTCGGTAGATGAGCTGTTCGCTGGGATTCGCGCGTGCTTCAACGCTCGTGCCGATGACGCCGCCTACAGAAACCTGACGTTCGGACTTGTGGGGGTCGCGACTCCGGCCCAACTGATCCGCAGCGTTGAGATCACGCCTTTCAACGTGGGACGCCGAATCGAACTGGCCGACTTCGCACGGGGTGACCTGAGCCGGTACGAGGAGCAGTTGAACGCCGGCGGGCTGCCTGGAGCGCTGATCCTCGACCGAGCCTATTATTGGGTAGCTGGACATCCCTATCTCACCCAGTTGTTATGCGACGCTGCGATCAAGGGCCGTTTTGCCACGGCAGACCAGGTGGACGAATTGGTTCACGCAACGTTCGTAAAGCCTCAGACATCGGTCAGGGAACCGCACTTGGCGGATGTCGAGCGACGTCTCCTTGAGCCTTTTGGTCACGGACTGTCGCTCGAAGAAGCAAGGTCCGCCCTCTTGGACGTCTACGGTCGCATGATCCGATATGGGTCAGTCCCGTTTGTCGCTGAAGACACGGTCTGCGATAATCTGACCCTGGCAGGCGTCGCAATGACCCGAGTCGGGACGCTCGTGCCGCGAAACCGACTCTATTCGACTGTCTTCGATCGGAGGTGGATCCGGGCAAACCTCCCTGACGCTGAAGTCAGGCGCCAGCGTCGAGCGGCCAGGAAGACAGCCGTGCAAGTGGGCAGTACCGCCTGTGCGGTGATGCTCGTGTTCGGTCTGCTGACGACGAACATATGGAGACTGAGTCGCGAACGGGGAACCGCGATTGCCAATTTGAAGAGGATCGCCCGAGAGTCGCGGCAAATCGCATACAACGCTTCGATACTATCGGTCGACCGGTTCACGGAATCGGGAAACTGGGCATCGGTGCGCGAGGGTCTGGAGAAGACAAGGGACTCGGAGTTTAGAGGATGGGAGTGGAACTACCTCAACTCGCAAGTCTGGTCAGCCGTCGACGAGACAACAGTGTCAAGCAGCGCGTTCGGCGGATTCGCGACCTTCGATTCTAAAGGAGACCCCATCCTGGTGTCGCTCGACGGTGTCCGCGATTGGTCGGGGCAATACGTGGCGAGGGGTTCGACGAGAGGTTGGCAGGCATCGGCGCTGCGACACCTTTTGACGAACCCGACAGAGTTCGTTCGACGGCATGGCTTGGTAGCTCCCCGCGCGTATTCAGGGCTCGAAGTTCCGAGCAACTGGAACCTACTCATCCCATCTTCGACCGGCCGGTTCGGTATTGCCCGCAACAGGGAGGGGCAGTTTTGTTTGGTGGGATCCCCCGAACCCATTCCGATCCCAGTGACCGGCGGCTTGCCACCATGCGGATTCACTCACGATGACAAGGTTGTCGTCATTGCCAAGTCAGTCCCTGGATTCGAGTCCGAGGGCTGTGTGGCGCTCGAGCCCATGTCGGGTCGGACTCTGTGGAAACGATCAGACCTCTCAGCTACGGCTCTCTGCGTCAGTCATGACGACAAGTGGGTGGCGATTGGAGGCGAGGGCACTCCACTCACGATCATCGAGGCCCACTCAGGAAGAACGACCGCACAGTGGGAAACCAAGCATGGGAGCGTCGCGGCGATGGAGTTCTCGCCTAACGACTCGGCTTTGGCCGTGGGGTACGCCGACGGCACGGTTCAGATCTTCAATACCCGTCAAAGGACGATGATTGGGGAATTGCGTGGATTGCCTGCAGGTTTGACGAGCGTTACCTTTCGTGATGACGCTCGAGCCCTTCTTGCTGCGACATCAACCGGAATTGCCCGTCTCTACACTCTGCCGCCCGCTACAAGTCGCCGTGCCGTCTTCCTGGGTCAGGAGGAGCTCCAATGCCTTGCGGTCTCGAACGACGGGACGAGACTTGCGGTAAGCGGACACAAAGGTACGGTGACGCTTCTCAAGTTTCCCGCGATGACCCCAATCGCGGCCTACCGGACTGGGAACCCGAGCAGTCGATCGATCATCGCTTTCACCGCGGATTCGTGCAGGCTGGCTATCTCCTACACATCTGGGGCCGTCGAGGTCGTCAATGCTAGCACAGGGCAGTTGGTCGACCGCTTGGCGGGGCTCTCGAGCGAGATCAAGGAGATGTCTTGGCAACCTGGCGGTAGCTGTCTCGCCGCAAGCACGTTGACAGGAGAGATCCGGATCTGGCATGTCGACCAATCGGGTCGATCAACAACAGTCTTGACGGCGCGATCCCCATCGAAGGCCTCCGCCCTGGCGATCGGGTGGTCTCAGAATGGCCAGAGCTTCGCCTGGACGGACATTACTGGCCATGTCGAACTCTGGACAGTCAATGGTACGCGACCTTCCAAACTGAAACAGTCGGAGATACTGCAAACGGCGTCCGAGACATCTCCGTGGATTGGCGACTGCAGTATCCGAGACCTAGCCTTTACCCCGGACGGTCGCGGTCTATGCCTCGTCACTTTTCACCGACTTATTCGACTCGCCGTTCCAAGTCTGGATCTGCAATTCGCTGTCGCGGGCCACGCCGACCGGATCCAAAACCTCGAGATCTCTCACGATGGCGGCCGGGTGATCACGCAATCGATGGATATGACGGTCCGAATCTGGAACGCCGCTGACGGGAGCCCAGTCACCCAACTCCGGCATGATGGCTGGATCGCGGCAGCCCACTACTCTCCTGACGGAAGGCGCATCGCCACAGCTTCGTCGGACAAGCTCACGCGCATCTGGGACTCCGACACGGGCGACTTGCTTTCGATCCTGCGCGAGGCAAAAGCAACATCCTTCGATGCTAGATGGAGCCCCGACGGTCGGTATCTCGTGACTGTGTCCACGGACGGCCACGTCCGACTCTACGACTCGGAGATTCCGTTACGAGAAGAAGGCGAGAGTGAGAAACTCCCGGTAAAGCGGTGAACGAAACGCGACTCGGCCGTCTGCCTCGTAACGAATCACACCGCCCGTCCACAATCGAGCCCTAGCAGCAGCATCCTTGGACGGTAGTCCCAATCGGATCTTGTCGAGCTCACTCAGTAGAGAAGGATCCCTCTGAAGAACCTGGCGGAGACGGTCCAGATGCTCTCGGAATGGTCCGTCTGAGCGTGCTGCACGACTGACCACCCTATCAAACCCGTCCACCCGTATGAAGTCAAGACCCCTGCGGAACAGGTAGGGGTGACCTCCGGTGAGAACG
>JAKOXK010000021.1 GCA_029781035.1 Armatimonadota bacterium | reverse complement strand
TCGATCTGCGACTGTATCGACGTCTCTGTGGAAGTCAGGATGCCTGAGGTGGAGTCTGTGATCGTGTCGACAGACCCCATCATTTGGTCCGCGATGCCCTTCGTGAAATTGACGATCCCGACATCACCTAGGGCTGTCCCCGCATAGCGGATCTGCAGTCCGGCTGTGTGGGAGTTCGAGTCTTTGCCCGTTAGATACTGGCCGGTTCCGACCGCCTCCTCACCGTTGATCGTGCCCGCGACGTCGACGCCTTTGACGTAGGTGGCCCCACTCTTGCCGATCCCTGACGTGTCGGGGCCTGCATCCAGGTTGCTGACGACCTGAAAATCCGAAAGCGAGCCATATCGGATCGCCTCGATCTTCAGGGCCCCCGAGCCGTCCAAGCTGGCCTTGACATTGTTCTTGAGCCGGGAGTCGTTGTTGATCAGGTCGACCAGGTCAGTCGCCGTCGTGCCCACGGGAATATTCAGGTCCACTTGCGTCGAGAAGGCTGACCCCGTGAAGCTGAGGACTTCGCCCCCCTGGTTTGGCAGTGTGATCGGCTGACTTCCCGTCGTGCTGGCCTGGGTCGCGAGCTGGGTGATGTTCACGCTGTAGCCGGAAGACCCTGGGTCTTGCGTCTTCGAGGTGCTCGAGACAAAAGTGATGTCTGGGTTGGCCGAACTCCCCGTCGACACCATGATCTTTCTTACGCTCTCCGGATCGCTCGTCAGTGCGGCGCTCAGTTTGGTCTGATCGAGCGTCAGCTTGCCGCTTGAGTCGAGCCCAAATCCCAGGTCGGCCAGGTTGCGGTAGGTACCGCTACCCAGCACGTTCTTGAACAACACCCCTTGCATGCTGGCGACGGCTTGGTTGGCGACTGTGTCGCCGAACAACGGGCCCGACTGGTAGGTTTTGGAATCGAACTGGCTGTAGCTTGAGACGAAGTCAGCGAACTGGTTGAACGCCGTCATGAACGAGCTGAAGGTCTTGGAGATCGAATCGGTGTCGCGAGTGACCGTCAGGGTCGATGTGGCAGTGCCTTGCGACTGGTCTTTGAGCAGGTTGATGGTCACGCCTGCGACCGCATCAGTCACCGTGTTCGTATAGCTGGAGAGCGAGATGCCGTCTAGAGTGTATGCGGCGTCCTGAGCCGCCACTGCTTCCGTCTTGTAGTTGGCTTGAAGCACGCCAAGGCTGGCCAGCACTCCATCCGTGTCGGTCGGAGTGTTCGCTCCGAGGCCGGTGACCTGGAGCTTCTGAACGGACGTTCCTGCGACGGTCTCAGTCACGACTTGGGCTGTGACGCCCGATCCGCCTAAGGCAGAGTTGATCTTGGAGGCCACGCTTGAGAGCGTGTCTTGCGAGAAGTCCACCGAAATCGTCTGGCCCATCAGATCGAAACTGCCCGACTTCTGCGAACCAGTCATCTGGAACAGGGTCGAGGTGGCCGAGGAGTACCCGTAGCTCTTGAAGCCGTCAGACACGGGGTCTCGATAGGCGAACGTTGAGCCCGTCAGACCGAGCGACGACAGAACCGAACCAGAGACGTCCGCAGCCTGGATAGTGCTGGCTGCACCGGAAGTCTTGGACGTCAAGGTCAGGTAAGCGGAACCCGAGCCTCCAATGAGCGAGGCGATCACGTTGGTTCCAAGTCCGTTGATTTTCGAAGCGATGTTGGACAGAGTGTCTGTCGCTTCGATCGTCACGGACTTGCCGTCGATCATCACTTCGCCGCTATAGCCTAAGGCGGTGTCGCTCCCCGACTGGTTCGTCGATACGACTTTGTGGGCCTGGGCGAGCTTTTGAACAGCGAGGGCGTAGATACCGACACTGGCGGTGCTGTCGGCCGTGATCGTGGCGACGGTACTGTCGGACGTCGACGACTTGACCGGCTGAAAACTCGAAGACGTAGAGAGTGAGAAGACCGCGGAGCGCACTGCGTTGATCTGTGCTTTGAGCTGGTCGTACACGCCCAGCTGCGCCTGCAGTTGCTGCTGTTGCGTCTGCATGCGTGTGACCGGGATCGACTCGATCTGCATGAGTTGGGACACGATGCTCTGGACATCGATCCCTGACCCCAGACCGGAGAAGGAGATCCCCGACAGGCTTCCACTTGTGCTCATTGTGCTCCTAACCTATTTTCGGCACTTTCTCGGTGACTCCTACCCGTATCTTTCGGAGGCGCTTCAGAGCATCCCAAGGAGGTCTTTCGACCGCTGCAGATACTCGGAGACTTCAGCCCTCAGCTCCTGTGTCGCTTCTGGGCTCAAATCGAGCCACTCGACGGACGCTGGTGACCATGCCCAGACGGACGATCCCTCGCTGTCGCTCCAAAGCTCACTGGCCAGGCGGTCCGAGGCGTGGACACAGTGGAGGCTCCCGAGAAGCTCGGTATCGGTGCATTCCTCAGGCACTTCGTGTCCACGGATGAGCCCCACCAGCTTGGGCGGGAAGTTCCACCGTTCAGCCAACAGCCCGCCGAGTTGGGCGTGATCGGCACCGAGGATACGGGCCTCGACGGCCGAGATCGGTTCTCCCGTTCGATTGGCTTCGTTCGTCACGGCCTGATACTGCTGGTTGAACTGGGTCAGCAGGAAGAGTTGGCCGATGTCGTGCAAGAGGCCGCCGACAAAGACCAAGTCTTGCTCTGAGCCAGACAGGCCCTTGCGCTTAGCCAGAACTTGGGCGCATGTGGCGGACGCAAAGGAGTGTTCCCAGAACGCCGACTGAAGTTCGGCCACCCGGCTGTTCGGCGAGCTGAGGGCGTTCAAGACGCCGATGCTGAGCACGAGGTTACGGACCTGGTGCATGCCGAGGATGGCAATAGCTTGGTTCACACTGCCGACCTGACGGGGCAGCCCAAAGTAGGCCGAGTTGACGACTTTGAGCAACTTGGTCGTGATCGCCGCATCAGTGGCGAGGAGCCCCTCGATCTCCGTCGTGGTGACAGTCTCCTTCTCCGTGGCGCGCAGGACTTGGACGATCACTGTCGGCAGTGCCGGCAAGTCCACCATCGCCTTCTCTAAGTACTGTTTGAAGTCAAACGAATCGACTCTTAATGCCATGCTTTTTCCTTCTTCTCTTTCGGTACGATGCCATTGACATCGACGATCAACGCAACGTTGCCATCGCCGAGGATGGTCGCTCCACTGACACCGGGAACGTCTCCGCAGAACCGGCTGAGCGACTTGATGACGACTTCTTGTTCTCCGATGAGGCCGTCTACAACGAGACCAACCCGCTTCTCCGCCAGACCCACGACGACGACGTAAGCCTCGTCGGAGTCAGCGAGTTGCCCCTCTCCGGTCGCGAATGCGGCCCGAAGGCGGACGAGAGGCATGGTGAGTCCACGGATCACGATGACCTCTTGCTTGTTGACCCGCTGAATCTGGGAGTGTTGGACGAGCAGCGTCTCAACGACGGATCCGAGCGGGAGCACGTAAACACTGTTGTTGACGCTCACCAGAAGGCCCCGAATGATCGCGAGCGTCAGAGGAAGGCGAAGCTGGAACCGTGTCCCAACACCCGGAGTCGACTCCAGGTCGATAAGGCCCCCTAGGCGTTGTATGTTCGACCGGACGATGTCCATGCCGACGCCCCGGCCCGACACCTCGCTGACTTCAGTCGCGGTGCTGAGACCGCTGTTGAAGATCAGTTGGAGGGCCTCCTTTTCGCTCATGCGCTCCACCTGGTCTTTGGTCACGTGACCGCCTTCTATCGCCTTCTGGCGTATCCGGTCGACGTCGATCCCTTTGCCGTCGTCGATGATCTCGATGACAATGTGGTTCTCTTGGTGGCGCGCCGCAACCTTGACAAGGCCACGGCCGGGCTTTCCAGCTTGAAGGCGTTCCTCGCGCGACTCGAGTCCGTGATCGACACTGTTGCGGATGATGTGCAACAAAGGATCGCCGATGACTTCGATGACGCTACGGTCGAGTTCGGTGTCCCCACCTTCCAGTTCGAGGTGAACCTCCTTGCCCAACTTCTGAGCGAGGTCGCGCACGACGCGCGGGAAACGGTTGAAGACGGTTTCGATGGGCATCATCCGAGCCTTCATGATCTGGTCTTGAAGGTCTCCAGTGATGCGGGCGATGTGTCCGACCGTCTCGGCCAATGCGTCGATGTTCGGATCCTGGTGCTTGGAGAGCAGGTCCGCTCCGATCTGGGCGATGCGGGTCCGGTCGATGACGAGTTCGCCAACCAGGTTCATCAAGTTGTCGAGTCTTGACACGTCGACGCGAACAGTCTGTCCGGTCTCAACTTTCTTGGCGGCTCCAGCCGCCTTCGTCCCCTCGTTCGGACTGTCGTTCAGACTCGTTGAATCAGTCGGCGACGCCGTCTCGGCCCGTGACGGAGCGCTAGGCTGACCAGGCTCTGCGCTGGGAGCCGTCCACTCGACGAGCAGCGCCCGTTCGACCTCCGAAATGCCTCGCATCTGTGCTGCCAGGACTTCGACATTTCCGTCAAAGTGGAACAGCAGTTCGAAATCCTGGTCGAACTCCTCTTCTTCGAGCTTCTCACGCTCCGGGCATGTCCAGAGGACTTCGCCGGCCTCCTGGATCATCGTCACGGCCATGAAAGCACGGACGAACTTCATGACGCAGTCGTGTTGCAGCCGGACGATCGCATGATAGACGGGCTTCTCCTTTCGCGCATCGAGGAGCGCAGAGACTGCGGCATCTGGGAGTTTCTGCGTGGTGACCGACTCAGAAGCCAGCGGGGCGGCGGCGGTGGAAGTCTCGGAGCCAGACTCTGACAGCGACTGCAGCTGAGCCACAAGTTCGGAGCAGTCAGCTTTGTCGCCTTCGCCTGCCGCGATCCCTTCGATCATCGCCTTCAGGGTGTCTTGACATCCCAGGAGGGCGTCTGCGATGGTTGTGTCGACAGCCAAGGTTCCGTGCCGGAGTTGGTCCAGCACGTTTTCCATCTCGTGGGTCAACTGCGCCAGGTTGGCGAACCCCATGGCCCGACTGCTTCCCTTGAGGGTGTGGGCCGCGCGGAAGATGACCTGAAGGCGCTCTTCAGTCGGGTCTGCCTCAAGCTGGAGCGTTTGTTGCTCCAGGATCTCAAGCTGTTCTGCGGCCTCTTGAAGGAAGAGGTCGAGGTACTGGGTCATGTCGAGTTCGGCACTCATTCCATGCTCCGTCAGGCGGCCAGCGCGGTGTCGAGGTCGAGCAAAGTGATCAGTTCTCCTTCCCTTTTGGCGACGCCCTTGACGAACACGGCGGCGACGTCGGCTACCAGCGCCGGAGCCTCGTCGATCGAATCGTTCTCGATGGACACGACCTCTGTGACAGCGTCCACGACGACGCCCACGTTGCCGTTCCCGGTCTCGACGACGATGATGCGCGACGATTCGGAGTCACTCTCTTCGGGCAAGTCGAGACGCTTTCTCAGATCGACGACAGGGATGGTCTTGCCCCTCAAGTTGACGAGCCCGCGGATGTGCGTTTCGGTACGCGGAATGGGTGTGATCTCCCTGAGTCGGATGATCTCGTTGACTCTGAAAATGTCGATGCCGTAGGACTCGGGACCTAGTCGGAAGACTACGGTCTGGACCGATTCGGAACCGACGTTGGCCTGCGCTCGCGTCTCTTCCATAGAGAACCCTCTCCCCTCCATGTTCGGTCTTTTCTTGGGATAACTTTACGGGGAGCCCTGATTCGAAAACTGACTCTAAAGAATACTCCGTGACGCCCGAACGTCTATAATGAACTGATTGACCATGATGTACCGGTTATTTCTCCTAGGATCGATCCTTTTGAGTTCTGCCATGGCCCTTGGCAACTCCACGATCACGGTGTCGTCGCCAATCAAGGGCGATTACTTGGGAAAGAGCAACAAGGTGCAGTTCGCCATTGATGCCGCATCCTTCAAGGTTCACGTGAAGGCGGTGGCCACCTATGGCAACACGTCCCAGAAGATCACAGTCGAGGACGACTTCACGCCCAACTCCAACCACCAGATCAACGACAGCCTGTCGTTGAACTTTGGCGAGACGGCTCCTCAGGGCTCGTGGACGATCGTTGTCACCCCGACAGAGTTCGACAACGACGGCAACCCGATCAACTTCACGCCGGCGTCGGTCAGCATCCAAGTGTTCGTCGACGTCAAAGCGCCCGCCTTCTACACGATCAACCCGCTCGACGGTTCGTACGTGAAGGGTCAGGTGGACGTCAATGCCACGCTCAACGAGTTGAACGTGGACAAGTGGAAGGTTCAGATCAACGGTGCTGACATTCCGAACAACCAGGGTTCGGGCAAGACGGTGGACGCGATCTGGGACACGAGCACGATCGCGAAGGACGGCCAGCAGAGCGTCAGCATCAAAGTGGACGACAAGGCAAAGAACTCGACAACGAAGACCTTCAACCTGACGGTAGACAGGATCTCTCCGAGCAGCAAGTTCCTGGCTCCGGGCACAGCGCCATTGCCGCCCCACACCGACATCGTTGTCCAGGTCAACGTGACCGACCAATTTCCAGACTCGGTGGACGTCACAGGCATCGACGTGATCGCCAAGACACTGGACAATAAGTACATCACGCGGGTTTCCCGGAGGGCCCTCAACAACAGTGGAAACACGTTGAACTGGGCCGGACGCCTCCGGTGGACGAGCAAGCTGCCCAGCCAGTTCAAGATCGTGGTCACCTCGATCGACAAAGCGGGCAACGTGGCAAAAGTCCAGGAAACCAAGGTCAAGATCGGGAATCGTTGACGTAGGTATTGAACGTCGTATAAGATCAGAGGGCGGGTTTGTCCCGCTCAGGAGCAGAGGGTTTTGAAGGCAAGGAAGCGGACACTCTTCACGGTCGGCGCCATTGTGGTCGCTGCCTCTTCGTCGGCACAGGTTCCTGACCTGTTGAACGCGTTGGACGCCGGTGGCAGGTCGATGGGAATCGGCGGGGCCACTCAGCAGACGGACGGCAACACTCTGTCGAGCTACTACAACCCGGCAGGGCTGGCCTATGTCTCGGAAGCGACCCTGGGTGGCGCCACGCGCAACCTGCCGCAATCGAACACTGTCCTGAGCGGGCAACTCGTCAACCCGGTCTACAGCACCGGCAACGAAGTCGGTCCGAGACGCATCACACACTTGGGCGTGGCTCTTCCCATGAAGGGCGGCGTGCTCGGTCTTGCCTATACGATGGGGGGCTTCTTCAAGGACTTCCGGACTTCAGGGGCACTAAAGGACGGCTCTCTGAACATCGTGAACATGCAGGAGACTTTGTCGGCCCAGACGGACTTCTTCACGATCGCCTGGGGGAAGCGCCAGGGCACGACGAACTACGGTCTTGGACTGGTGATCGCCAACCAGTACATTTCGGACGTCGGCAGCTACGACATTCAGGACTCCAACAACCAGTACGTCGGGACGACCCGGATTGGGAACACCGGCAACTCTTATGGTGTGGGCGCGATCGCAGGACTGCAAATGCCTGCCAGTCGTGACGGCAGGAGCGTCGTTGGGCTCAGCGTGAGGACGCCGATCAGCTTGAAGAACACTGACCAGACGGGCGATTATCTCAACCGGGTTCCCGGTAGGGCTTCGATCGGCATGGCGACACGGGTCGACAACATGCATGGTGGCTCGGACTTTCTCGTCTACGGCGGACAACTCGACTACTTCTTCAGTTCGGACAAGAACGGAGCGTTCCAGCGAAAGGACGTCGTCTGCGGAGGCTTCGGAATCGAATACGACATGCACCGGTTCAACGCACGGATTCCGATCCGCGTCGGCTACTCGCTGGTGCCGAACGCGGGAGACGCCTTCGGGAGTCGGAACACCTTCACGTTTGGACTCGGGTATCGTCCGGCTGACAGCAACCTGGCGTTCGATATGAACTTCGGCATGCCATCGGGAGGCGGCTCATTGGACATGGGCCTGTCTCTCACCTACAAGTTAGGAAAGTGAACAGGGATCAAGGATGAGTCTCAGGAGCATCGCACTCGTTGCAGTCTTGGCCGTTTCTGCGGTCACGTTGGCCCAGTCCTGGAAGGACGCTTATGACCGTGCTTTGACGTCGGTCAAGACGCACGATTGGGCCGCTGCCAAGACGGCTTTTCAAGAGGCGATCGCTGGAAGGCCTGAAGACCAGGCTTCACCGACCGTGTTGCCTGGCCCCATTACGGAGCCGGTGAAGTGGCGGGACGGTGCCCCCTACTCCCCGAATTTCGGGGTCGCCTATTGCGAGTACAAACTTGCAACGGATTCTCCGGAAGCCGATAGAAAACCACATTGGGAAGCGGCGGCAGCGGGCTTTGAGACCCTCATCGCCAAGGGCCAGCTGTCTCCTGAGGCCGTTTATTTCCTCAACCAAGCTTACGGTCAACTCAACAAGCCCGAGAAGCAACGGGAGCTGCAAGAGAAGACCAACGTAGCCCTGACCTGGAAAGTCGACCGGGCCCTTCTCTCCCCGGAAGAGATTGCCTCGATCCAGTCGGCTGCCTCCGGTACAAGCGGCACAAACACAACGAAGACGGGCACGGGAACGGGTCCGACGGTGACCCTCGTCCAGCAGAATCCCGGCGGTGAGACTGTCGCCAGCACGAACCTGGCGGGCAAGGTCCCCGTCGTTCCGACCAAGTTCGCCCTTGTGATCGGCAACTCGGAAACGCAGATGCCAGGCGGTGGCCTTTCCTTTGCCACAACCGATGCCATGGCGGTACGCGACGCGTTGGTCCAAAACGCCGGCTATGACGACAAGAACGTTGACCTCATCATCAACGCCACGTCGGGACAGATACTGAAGGCGGCCCAAGCGATGGCCCAGCGACTTCCTGACGACGCCACCCTTGTCATCTATTTCAGCGGCAACGGAGTCAACGTGGACGGTAAAGACTATTTTGCCGGCATCGACGCGGCCATGGCCACGGACACAAGCAAGATGATCTCCAAGCAGGATCTTTACGATGTGTTCAAGGAGAAGGGGGCCAGGATCTTCTGCTTCTGTGAGTCGAACCGGACGCTCAGTGAAGGGCGCTACTTCGGCATGGAGGTCCCAATTTCCGGCTTGTTCGCCCAGTGTCAAGCGACCAGCCCCGGTGACCCCGTTTACGCTACAATGAAATCGGGCAAGATGGTCGGTATCTATACGAACGCTTTCGTCAACGTACTGGCCAACTTCCGTTCGAACCGAGTCTCGGTGACCGAGTTTTCGTGGTCAGTTTTCTACGCGATGCAAGGCTCTGAGTACGGGTCGGACGGTTCTGGAAGTCGGCAAGTGCCCAGTATGCCTGTGATTCGTAACCTGGGTAACGCCAGGTTTTGATTGCGCACTTGAATTAGAAAATGGAAGGGCGGGCGCGACCCTCTGCACCGCCGCTTGACCCTAGGGCGGTCGTAATAATGCGAAAGATGGCCGGCGAATACGCCGAGCTATATCAACGTGACTTCCTCGTCGGCCACCTCAGGAAGCTCCTTGGACTGCCCGAAGCTGAGAAAGCTGAGATCGCCGAGGCACTCGAGGATCCCTACAAGGCCCTTCTCGTCTTCTTCGGTCACTACGCCTTTGCACGGCGCGGCAAAGACCGTGACGAGCTCGCCGCTCTCGCCATGGAGGCGATGATCAAGCTCACTGCCGAAACGCCCTTCGAAGAGGTTCTCGACTGGCCCGACGGATGCCGACTTTGGGAGTCCTTTGAGGCGGTCTGCCAAGATCGTCGCCGCAAGAGCAGCGAGCAACAGAACCGAGGACCCATCCAAGGCATGCTGGAACTCGCCCAGGAGATCCACCGGGTTGACCCTGAGTTGTCCCTAGCAACCTGGGTCGTCGAAGGCGTCGACCAAACAGGCAGACTCGAGCCACAACACATGAGCATCGTTGACATCCGTGGTGTTGGGCCGAAGAGTGCCTCCACGTTCGTGCGAGACATGGTCTGGCTCTATGACGCCGAAGACGATATCGAGGCCACCGACCGGATCTACGTGCAGCCCGTCGACCGTTGGCTGCGGGCCATCGTCAAGTACGTCGTGCCTGAGACAGGACTGGAGGATCCGGCAGACTGGATCGTGGCTGGGAAGATCTCTAAGTACACGCGCCGAGCAAGAGTGAGCGGAATCGGCTTCAACATGGGAACGACTTACTTCGGCCAGCGCCTCGTCCAAGTACCGGAAAGGCTCGAGGACAGCCTCAGGAACCTCCTGATGGCCGAGCTTGAGAAGATCAAGGCCGGGAAGTCAGCCGCTGACGGGCCAGAAGGAGCCCATCTAGGGTAAGTAGCGGGGCGACTTCACTGATCTCCTCGCACATGCCCTGAAACGCGGAAGCCAGTCCCCCAGTCGCTACAACGCGAGCCGTACCTCCCAACTCGTTCCGGATCCTCTTCGCGATCGCGTCCACCGCGCCGGCATAGCCGATCATGATGCCTGAACGTAGCGAGTCCACGGTGTTCGAGCCGATCGCCCGTTCGGGAACTTCAAGAGCGACTTGGGGCAGTTTCGCGGCTCTTCGCGCCAAAGCCTCCATCGAGACGAGAACGCCGGGCAGAATGGCACCACCCACGTACCGACCTTCGGAATCGACCGTGTCGAAGGTCGTCGCAGTGCCGAAGTCGACGACGACCACGGGAGAGCCAAATCGATGGATCGCGGCCAAGGCGTTGGCGATCCTGTCAGCACCGACGGCTGTCGGTGGATCGTACGCAACGGTGAGTCCGACCTGCGCCCCGCTCTCCAGGAAGGAGGGCTCAGTGTCGAGCCACTTGCTGCAGAAGTGGCGCCATGTGGCGTTTGTCGCCGGTACGACCGAGCCGATCACGGCACCGCTGGCCTCAAACGGGACGCCTTTCTGGCTGCATAACTGACTCAGGGCCGCGGCGATCTGATCCTCCGTCTGATCCGCATCGGTCGCGAGCCTCCATACAGCGTTCCACGAGCCGTCGTTCAGCCCAATGACCGTATGGGTGTTCCCAACGTCAATCGCCCAAAGCATAGGTCAAATCCACCCGACTGTAGACTTCGCCATCCAGGTCCTTCATCATGGCCGCCACGATGCTCTCGGCGACCTGATCCCGCAAGTCGGCGTCCGTCGCTTCAACCATGATCCGGATCATCGACTGGGTGCCACTCGGTCGAACGTTCAGTCTCCCTGTCCCCAGAAGGTCGTTCTCGGCCTGCGCGATCGCTTCCTTGACCAAAGGCCTATCGCTCCACCCTTCCTTCGATGCCACATTCATGTTCACAAGGATTTGCGGCCACGACTCGTAGTCGCCAAAGAAGTCGCAGGCCCGACGACCTTCCCTTTTCAAGACGCGGCACACCTGTAGCGCCGTCACAAGGCCGTCGCCGGTCGGGAGAAGATCTGAAAAGATGATGTGCCCGCTCTGCTCACCTCCGATACGACCATTCTTCTGCCGCAATCGGGCACTGACGTATTTGTCTCCGACATCCGTCCGTTCTACCGTAACACCTTCCCGCACCATATAGCGCTCAAAACCGCTGTTCGTCATGACCGTGCCCACGACCAGAGGCGGCTCAAAACCACCGTGGTGCCGCCAATGGGCACACCAGATGGCCATCGTCCGGTCACCATTGATCAGTCGACCTTGGTCATCGCTGAAGACGGCTCGGTCAGCATCTCCATCGAAGGCGACACCAATGTCGCAGCCCGACTCAAGAGTCAGTTTCTCGACCGTCTCGGGCTTGGTGGCACCGCCCTCCGCATTGATGTTGGTGCCATCGGGTGCTGCGCCGACGAGCTTGATCTCGGCACCAAGAGCTTCGAAGATGCGGGGAGCAATCGAAAAGGCCGCGCCGTGCCCGCAATCCATAGCCACGGCGAGTCCTGCCAGTCCTTCTGGCACGAGAGAAACCAGCCACTCCTCATAAGCGGCCCGGTCGCTGTCATCGTTGCTGAGGTGTCCCACCAGGGGGCCGGTCGGGCGGTCCGAAGTCGAGTTCCCCAAGTCGGCTTCGATCCAACGCTCGGCGTCTTCGACGAGTTTGCGACCGTCGTGCCCGATCAGCTTGATCCCGTTGTCGGGAGCGGGATTGTGGCTCGCTGAGATGACGGCACCCATGCCGTATTCGCCTCGCATTGCGCAGTAGCTCACACAGCCGGTCGGCACGACACCCAGAGCGACGACATCCACGCCCTCCGAGCAGAAGCCACTCGCGAGCGCTGCCCCTAGCATGGGCCCGCTTCGGCGAGTGTCTCGTCCCATGACGATGCGGCTGGTGACGCCTTTCGACTTGATCCATCGGCCGGCCGCCTGCCCGATCTGAAAGGCGAGTTCGGGTGTCAGTTCTCGGTTGGCGAGTCCCCGCACGCCGTCGGTGCCAAACAAGCGCTTGCTCACGGCTTCTTGGCCACCCGCACTTTGGCGGGCCGGACAACCCGACCGTGCATGGTGTAGCCCGCCTCGATCTCGTCGATGACCGTATCGGCCGGATGATCGTCTGTCTCGTGTGTGAGAAGGGCTTCGTGAACGTGCGGGTCATACGCTTTGCCAACGGACTCGATTCTCTTCACGTTCACTGACTCGAGCGCAGCCCGCAACTGCCGCTCTACCGCGCGCACTCCCTCGAGCAGAGACTCAAAGCTTGCCCCTTTCTCGGCTGCGTTGACCGACCTTTCAAAACTGTCCAGGACAGGGAGCAACTTCTCAACGAGTGGCTGGGCGGCGAACTTGCGCTCATCGTCCATCTGCTGGCGCAACCGCTTTTGGACGTTCTGAGCCTCGGCCATGACTCGAAGAAGCTGATCCTTCAATTGGTCGCGCTCATCGGTCAGGCCGGTGATCAAAGCGTCTTTAGGGTCGGCCGCTGGCGTCTCCGGTGCCGCCTTGTCGTCGACAGACGCTTGGGCTTCGGGCACGGTGTTTCCCTCGTTCAACATGGCTTCGTCGGAGGAACGATTGTACCAGTCGCGCCCGACGGGCCTCTGACCAGAGTCCTCGCTGTCTTCCCTGCTCCGACCCGGCGATAAGGACTGGAGGTCGGACTTGGTCTCCCGAATGCGGTGTTCCAGCACCGCCAAGTCTTCGTATACATTGTCGCGCTCTTGTTTGAGGCGAGGCATGAGTTCCTCGATCCCATATCGCCCTTTCGGAGTCAGATCGCCCCGCCTCAGGATCCGTTGGGCGGCGGACAGGACGATGGCGGCATCGTGGCAGCGCGTTTCCAATCCCCTCGCTTGTCGGCAGAGTCTTCCGTACTTCTCGAAGAGCGGAATGGCCTCGCGCGGTAGAGCTTCACCAGGTTCCTCAACTTGGATGTCGGCAAGGGCCTGCTCAATCGCCTGCTTCCGGGAATCGAGTTCCTGTTGTAGCCACTCAGACATACAAGGCCTACGGGCTTCGTGAGTTTGCAGTTGCGGACAGGCCAGACCTATCGGTCGTACTTGCCTTTGCTCGATCTCGGAACAACTCGAGAAGGCGTTCCTTCCAAGGGGAAGTTCTTCCTCAGCACATTGTCGATGTAGCGTATGTAGGAGAAGTGGACGAGATCGGCGTCGTTGCAGAACAGGACGAACGTCGGTGGTGACGTCTGCGGTTGAGTGCAGTAGTAAACCTTGAGCGGCCTGCCTTTTCGGGTCAACGGCTTGTCGAACACGGCGTCCTGGACAATTCGGTTCAGCGCGCCGGTCGAGACCCTGAAGCTACCGTTCTCAACGGCCCGCTTGACCGCCTTGATGACACCTTCGAGACCGGACGACTCTTTGGCCGAGGTGAACATGACGATCGCGTATCCCATCTCTGGAAGGTCGTTCTGCAGCAATCGCTTGAAGTCCTTCTTCTGCGGCGTGTTGCGGCCCAAGTCTCCGGTAGGCGGTTCGACCTCGTCCCACTTGTTGACGGCGATGACAAGCGGCTTGCCCAGGTCGTGACAGGACTTGGCGACCCTTTTGTCGCCATCGGTCAGCCCTTCTCTGCCATCGATCACGAGCAGGGCACAGTCCGCTCGTTGGATGGCGGTCTCTGCTCGGTGAACCATGTAGTACTCGATAGAACCTTGGATCTTCCCGCGTCGCCGGATTCCCGCCGTATCGATGAGTCGGATCTTCTGTCCTTTCCAATTGATCACGGTGTCGACCGCGTCCCGGGTCGTGCCCGGAATGTCGCTGACGATGACGCGTTGCTCGCCGGTCAAAGCATTGACCATCGACGACTTCCCAACGTTCGGTCTTCCGATGATCGCGAGCTTGAGTTCTTCCTCTTCGGCTGCTTCCTCGCCCGACTTGGGGAACCCCTCCGCTACTCGGTCCAGAAGGTCTTTGACTCCTCGGCCATGGATGCCGCTCACCGTGAAGACTTCATGGAAACCGAGCGCGTAGAACTCTTGGGCTTGGGCGTCGCGGTCGGGGTTGTCAGACTTGGTAGCGACGACGTATACGGGCTGACGAATTCCGCGAAGACGTTCAGCCAGGTCGTAGTCGGCTGGGTTCAAGCCCTCGTCGGCATCGACCATGAAGAGGATCACGTCGGCTTCGGCCATGGCGACTTCAGCTTGCACGCGGATCTGCTCGACGAGGGGGTCGTCGTCGCCGAAGAGGATGCCACCTGTGTCCACGAGTCGCATCCGCCGTCCATCATGTTCGAACTCGGCGTACAAGCGGTCCCGTGTGACACCCGGTGTGTCCTCGACCACCGCGATCCTTTTACCGGCGATCCGGTTGAACAGCGTGCTTTTCCCGACGTTGGGACGCCCGACGATCACAAGAGTGGGAACACGGGCTGCCATGGGTGACAAGGTACCCGCCCAACTCGGGCACCTCCCGGCCCATCACGTTGCTACGTGAGTAAAGTTATGGGCCATGCGCGTCCTCCTCGCCCTGCTGTTCCTGATGCCCGCCCTCTCGTGGAGTCAATCCAGCGAAGGTCGAAGCTTCTGGTATGCGAGGATCGGCCCCTCGTTCGGACAGCCTGTCCTTGGGTCGGAGGACACGCGGCGAGGCACGGTGTACGCGATCGGTTTCAGCCGTCCCGAGCCAGCGTTCCGGTTCCGTGGACTCCAAGGCGACATGATGCTGGAGGCGTACTATATGTTCACCAAGGGGGGCGGTTTCGAGGACATTCCCGTCAACAACATGCACTCGTTCGGGGCCATGATGGTCGCGCGCTACCACACGCACTGGTTGAGGAACGCCGATGCTCACTTTGACCTGGGTTGGGGGATGGTGTACAACAACTTCACGACCCGAGACCTGGACTCACAACTCAATTCGACTCCGTGCATCGGAGTGGGCTTGACGTGGGGCAAGATCGATTTCACGATCCGCTGGTATCACCAGTCGAACGCCGGTACCCACGGGCACAACCAAGGCACGAACCAGATCCAGTACCTGCTGAGCTACCGGTTCTAGGGTCAGGGAAAGGCCATACTCTGACGATGTCGGTCGAGTTCGAACTCCTAGCCCGGTGTCCGACCACGGGTGCTCGGCGCGGGCGGTTGCATACGCCCCACGGAGTCGTCGAGACGCCCTGTTTCATGCCCGTCGGCACTCAGGGAACGGTCAAGACCGTCGGAAGCGATGATATCGAGTCTCTTGGCTACCAGTTGCTGTTGAGCAACACCTATCACCTTTCGCTCAGGCCGGGGTCGAACGTCGTGTCCCGTTTGGGCGGCCTGCACCGGTTCATGGGCTGGAAAGGGGCCATTCTGACCGATTCAGGTGGGTTCCAAGTGATGTCCCTGGCTCATCGCCGCAAGGTGTCCGACAACGGTGTCGTTTTCCAGTCCCACCTCGACGGGAGCCAAGTCAACCTGACTCCGGAGCGGTCCATCGAGATCCAAGCCGAATTGGGGGTTGACGTCAGCATGATGCTCGACGAGTGTCCGCCCTACCCCTGCTCGAGGGAGGATACTGAAGCCGCGATGCGGCGGACTCATTTATGGGCGCCGCGGAACCTGGATGCCCGGGCGTCTGGTCAAGCCGTGTTCGGCATCGTCCAAGGTGGGGTCTTTGAGGACTTGCGACAAGAGTCGGTTTCGACCATAACGTCCTACCCCTTTGATGGCTTCGCCATTGGGGGTGTGAGTGTCGGCGAACCCACGGAACTGCAGTATCCCGTGGTGTCGATGACCGCACCTTTGTTGCCAGACGACAGGCCGAGGTACCTCATGGGGGTCGGTCACCCGAAGGACATCTTGCACGCGGTCGCAGCGGGGGTCGACCTGTTCGACTGTGTCCTTCCGACCCGGATGGCCCGGCACCACTCGCTGTATACCTTGGGGGGCCGCGTAAACGCCAGGAACGCGCAATGGGCCGAGCACGATGGCCCCTTTGATCCTGACTCAGTGTTTCCGGCCACGGCCCGATACCCCGCCGCCTACATCCGACATTTGTTCATAGCTGACGAGCCTCTGGGCCAAAGGTTGGCGACGCTCCACAACCTTGCGTTCTACGGCCGAATGATGTCGGAGATTCGGGAAGCGATCGAACGAAGATCGTGGGATCGCTTGGTCGAGCGGTACCAGCGCGCCTAAGGCACGAGAAAGAACTTTCGTTCGACCTGGCCGTCTACGAACGTGACTCCTTCCTGTTCGAGCAGGTCACGCTGCTGCGCGGCGAATTCGGGGCCCCGTTTGGCGACAAGAAGGTCTCCGTTCCGCCCAACAACCCGCCACCAGGGCACCGAAGGGGGCGATTGGGTCATCCACTTGCCAACCAGGACGCCGCTGACGGGTCGGTCAAGGGCACGTCCGACGTCTCCATACGAACTGACCCGCCCGCGAGGAATCGAGGTGACGACGCTCCATAAGTCGTCGAGCGTGCTCATTCCAAGGTCGTGTCCCAGGCCTGACGCAGTTGGTCAAAGGTGTCCGACTTCACATGGAGGTCGCCGTAGAGCGTGTTGTACCGGAAGCCCAGCACCTTGTTGTAATAGGTGTAGCCGCCATCGTTCAAGTGAACTCGACCGCCGTCGCCGTGCCAATGCCCTGCTGCATCAAAGAGGACGTTGATGTCGGCGGGAAGACGGAACTGAGTCTGTGAGAATATCTTGAAGGCGATCTCGGTACGGAAAAAGTAGCTGGAGCCGTAGGTCGCGAACATCGTGGGTGCCGTTTTGAAATCGATCCAGGGATGATCGTCCACCGTGTCCGTACCGTCGTCGGACGGGCAATGAAAGACGTCCTTGCTCTTGATGTAGGGTTGAACGACTTCCGAGATCAAGGGCATGTAAGGGATCTTCGCCTTGAAGTCGGGGAAGTCGTCCCAGATCTCCGGGTGAACCTTGTCAATGGCGTCGATGGCGTACGGGAACAGGTCGTCGCTGTCCTCCATGTAGAGGCCGATCGCCGACCCGATCTGTTTGAGGTTGCTGATACAGGCGACCTTCTTGGCGGCGGCTTTTGCCCGGGCGAACACCGGGAAGAGGATCCCGGCGAGGATGGCGATGATCGCGATCACAACCAGGAGCTCGATCAAGGTGAAACCCGCATTTCGCCTGCACATGCCACAAGATACTACGAGTTCGAGGATTTGGTGTCCAACCTTTGCGAAGGTTGGGCCTGACCCCATCCGGCGACCCTTCAAACCAGGTAGATTCGAACCCCACTCCCCATGGACCGTCCACGCAGCAAGAAGGTCTGGCTTCGAATCCTCTTGTTAGGGTTTTGCTGGGTCTTGCTCGCTTCGTTCTGCTTGGCGGGAGGATCGTTCCTCGGATTCATCAACCGCAGCAAAGTGATGACCGAAGTCGGGAAGATCATCCTGACGAAGGCGACGCCGCAAGACGTGTTCCACAGCGATGCCGTCACATTACTGATCCTGGGGTGCGACGAAGACCGCGCCTATGCCGGCCCGGGCAAGAAGAGGAAGCCTGGGGCCATTCTCAGACACGCGTCACGGAGCGACATGATGATGGTGGCGAAGATCGATTTCGCCCACAGCCGCATCACGGGCATCTCGATTCCGAGGGACACGCTTTGGGCCGTGCCCGGATACCGGGAGCAGAAGATCAACGCCTATCATGCGATCGGGCTGAACGAAGGGGGCGAAGCCAAAGGTCAGGAACTGGCCCGAGAGGCAGCAGAGGGCGTCACAGGTGTCAAGATCGACCGGGTCGTCGTGTTGAACTACGAGGCGTTCCAGCAGATGATCGACCTCTTGGGTGGCATCGATATCTTTGTTCCCCGGAACATGGACTACGACGACTACGGTGGCGACCTCCACATCCATTTGAAGAAGGGACGGCAAGTTCTCAACGGCTACAACGCCATGTGCTACGTGCGCTACCGGCACGGCGACAGCGACTTCAAGCGACAAGAGCGACAAAAAGATCTGATGGTCGCGGTCAAGGATCAAATGGTCAAGAAGTGGGAGAAGACGCCGGACGTCGTCGACAAGACGATCGACTTGCTCGGGCGTGCCTTCAATCCAAGGGAGATCGCATCACTGGCCCTGTTTGGACAGAAGATCGGTGCCGACAACATCAAGATGGACATGGTTCCTGTCGTCGAAGAGACAGGCAGCACCGGACTCAGGATCGACCAACCTCAGCTTGCCCTCAAGTTGAAAGAGCTGCACCTGACCGGTGACGACACCGCTCCGACCCCCGTACGCGGATGATCTTGGCCACGACAAGCCACAAGCCGGACGAGCCCGAGGAGAGCTCACAGGTCAGAAAGCACCGTTACGTATCCAAGCGAGACATCATCATCATCGTTTGCGTCCTCTTTGCCGTGATCGGTCTATGCTATCCGATCTGGCGCGAGTGGCAAAAGCGCGGTCAGCAGGCCTTCTGTGAGCAGAACGTCAAAGCGATCGGCATGGCGATCCAGGGCTACTGCATAGACAACAGCGACCGCCTGCCCCCCACCCACTATGTCACCGACGCGTTGGGGACTCCAGCGTTTGAACCAGAGACCGGAACCATTGTCTCGTGGGCCAGTCTTGTCGCACCCTACATGACCGCGCGTCAGAATTTCGTCTGTCCATCGGCTGACACGCAAGAGGCCCTCAAGACGTACACGATGCGGCAAGGTGACGAGAAGACGATCGGTCTGACTTACGGAATGTACCGTGGACTTTCTAGCGTCTCAACGATCATGATCCCTGATCCGGGATCCAGTGTTCTCGTCGCTGAAACGTCGAACCATGGCTCGAACTCGACCTTTGACCCCCTTGGGTTCCCTGCCGCGCAGCCCGACGGGTTCCTTATCGGCTGGAACGACGGAAACCTCGACTTCACCAAGAGGTCACTCTGGGTGACACGACTGGCCTTCGCCCATACGAACTTGGGACAGTTCTCAAAGGGCGGCGTGCCTAGGCACGACGGCGGGCTGAACGCACTCAGCGCCGACCTGCACCTCAGAAAGCTCGGGCCCGCCGATGCTCAGGTGCATCACGACGGGCCCAGGCTATCGGGCATGTGGTGGGCCGATCCGAACCTCTACCACTGACCCTTTACGGTTCACTGGAACTTCTTGTAGTTCTCGTCGAACATCGCCTTCAGCTGAGTCGCCTTTCGGTCGTACGCTTCCTTGTCGTTCCAGGTCTTCCTCGGATTGAGGACTTCGGTCGGCACTCCCTCACACGCGGTCGGGATATGGAGTCCAAAGACCGGCTCAGTCTCCCATCCACCTGCGTCGAGCGCACCGGAGAAAGCCGAGTGGATCATGGCCCGCGTATGAGCCAACTTCATCCGATGTCCCGTGCCATAGGAACCACCGGTCCAGCCCGTGTTGATGAGCCAGACGTTCGCCGAGTGCTGATCCATCTTTTCGCCGAGTAGGTGGGCGTAGACGCTCGGATGTAGAGGCAGGAACGGTGCCCCGAAGCACGTGCTGAACGTAGTCTGAGGCTCAGTGATCCCAGCCTCTGTGCCCGCGACCTTGGCTGTGTACCCGCTCAAGAAGTGGAACATGGCTTGCTCGCGGGTCAGTTTGCTGATTGGTGGCAACACGCCAAACGCGTCGCAGGTCAAGAAGAAGATGTTCTGCGGATGGCCGCCGACGCTTGGCAAAACGGCTCCGTCGATGTAGTCCACCGGATAGGCGCACCGTGTGTTCTCAGTCAGGCTGCCGTCATCGTAGTCGGGGTGTCGGCACCCGTCCAAGACGACGTTCTCCAAGACACTGCCGAACTTGATCGCGTTCCAGATCTGCGGCTCGCCCTCGTGTGACAGCTTGATGCATTTTGCATAGCAGCCGCCCTCGATGTTGAAGATCCCATAATCGTTCCAGCCGTGCTCGTCGTCCCCGATCAGATTCCGTTCGGGATCGGCAGACAAGGTCGTCTTTCCTGTCCCGCTCAATCCGAAGAACAGGGCTGAGTCACCGTTCGGGCCGATGTTTGCACTGCAATGCATGCTGAGGACGCCGCTCAACGGGAGCAGGTAGTTCATGATCGTGAACACGCTCTTCTTGAGTTCCCCAGCGTAGCCCGTGCCCATGATGATCACGCTCTTCTCGCCCATGTTCAAGGCGATCACCGCGTCTTTGCCGTCTCGGTCCCATGTCTCTCGGCAGAGGTCCACAATGGTCCATTCGGGAGCGAAAGCGGCCATCTCGCTATCGGTTGGTCGAATCAGGAGTGTCCGGACGAAGAGCGCGTGGTAGGCGTTCTCCAGGATGAACCGCACGGAAATACGGTGGGTCGGGTCGGCCCCACCAAAGCAGTCCACGACGTAGATCCGCTTCTCAGGGAGTGCTTTGGCGGCGCGCTCCATCAGCATGGCGAACGTCTCGGGCGTGATGTCTCCGTTGTTGCCCCACCAAATCTGGTCTTCGGTCGAACTGTCCCTGACTGTGAACTTGTCCTTGGGCGTTCTGCCAGTATATTTACCGGTATAGGCGACTAATGCGCCGTTGTCGGCCAGCACACCTTCCCCATTCCGGACCGCATGTTCGATCAGTTCGGGGACGGTCAGGTTAAAGAAGACCTCTTTGGCATTCGAAGGGTCGATTGTCACTCGGTTGACGCTCGCGGCACTCATCGTTGAATCCTCGCGTCGAGGCGGCCAGGAGGCTGGCCTCCGACAGATTCCGCGCAGTCTACCGGAGCGTCTTGCTCATATTGGGGCTCAAGAACCGATGGATCTTGGTCGTCGCTGAGGTCTGGACTCCGGAAGAAAACTGACGCTATTTGTGCAGTTTTTGACTTTGACGTCTGCGGATCCATTCAGCTACGGCCCAGATCGCGCCCGCCCATCGCGAATCCAGGCCTGTCCTACCGGTATCCTCAGCACCATGCGGCTGAGCTACAAGAAACTGTCAGAAGCCGATCTCGCATCCGCTCTGGCTAGTCTCAAGGGGTGGTCGTTGTCGGACGGGACGCTCAGGCGCGTATTCGATTTCGGAACTTACAAAGAGGGGCTTGTCTTCGCATCGACGGTCGGCTGGGTAGCAGACAACTTGAACCACCACCCCGACATTCACATCGGCTATGCGAAAGTCGTGGTCACCACCGTGACGCACGATGCCGACGGACTGACTGCCTACGACTTTGAGTTGGCACGTAGGATCGACTCCCTGGTGACTGCCGCAGGCCTTGCCGATGCCTAACACGATTGGCCACCTGTTCCGGGTCACAACCTTTGGTGAGAGCCACGGTCCTGCCGTTGGGTGCGTCATCGACGGATGCCCCTCGCGGGTGCCGTTGACGGAGGAGATCGTCCAGCTCGAACTCGATCGAAGGCGCCCCGGTCAAAGCCGGATCGTCACTCAACGACAAGAGCAAGACCGGGTCGAGATCCTGAGCGGAGTGTGGGAAGGGCAGACCTTGGGCACGCCGATCGCCATGCTCGTCAGGAATCAGGACACCCGATCACGCGATTACGACGAACTGCGCGATAAGTTTAGGCCAAGTCACGCAGATTATACATATCAAGCAAAGTACGGCATCAGAGCCTGGCAGGGAGGCGGCCGGGCATCCGCCCGCGAGACCGTCGGCCGGGTCGCAGCAGGGGCCGTCGCCAAGCATTGGTTGCGGCTGGCCTTCGGGATCGAAATCGTCGCCTATGTGTCGTCGGTCGGTGCCATCGAAGCGGCGGTGGACCCATCGACAGTGACAGTGCCCGAGGTGGACGAAAACATCGTCCGTTGCCCCGACGTTGCAGTAGCGCAGAAGATGCTTGACCTAATTGAGTCCGTCCGGAAGGAAGGAGACTCCATCGGTGGAACCGTGGGATGCGTTGTTCGCGGAGTGCCGAGTGGCTGGGGCGAACCCGTGTTCGACAAACTGGAAGCTGACCTGGCGAAGGGCCTCCTTTCACTTCCTGCAAGCAAGGGTTTTGAGGTGGGTTCCGGCTTCTCGGGGAGCCGGATGCTGGGTTCTGAGCACAATGACGCCTTCCGGTCAAACGGAGAGGGCGGCGTCCTGACGCCGACTAACAGCAGCGGCGGGATCCAGGGAGGCATCAGCAACGGGATGCCAGTCCTCATGCGGGTGGCCTTCAAGCCTGTCGCCACGATCATGCGGGAGCAAGACACGGTGACCACCGGGCACGAGGACACGACGATCAAGGGGCGTGGGCGTCATGATCCGTGTGTCCTTCCCCGTGCCGTTCCGATGGTCGAGGCCATGACCGCGCTGGTACTGGCCGATCATGCCTTGCGCCAAATGACGGCTCGATGGGGGCCGGAAACAGGTCCGCCTGTTAAGGAGGTTTAGCAATGGTCCGGCTAAACTGTCGTTTGTGGCGGTCGCTACCTTGAGCACAGGCGAAACTGAGATCCAGGCGAAGGGCCAGATCGAGGCTGTGAACCTGAATTTCTTCTATGGCTCGTTCCAAGCTTTGCGCGATGTCAACCTGACCATCGCTCCGAACAAGGTCACCGCGCTGATCGGGCCCAGCGGCTGCGGCAAGTCCACGTTCCTGCGGTGCCTCAACCGGATGAACGACTTGATCGACAACGTCCGGCTTGAGGGCTTCGTCTACATCGATGGGCAGGACATCTATGCGCCTGAGGTTGACCCAGTGGAACTCCGGAAGATCGTCGGCATGGTCTTCCAGAAGCCCAACCCGTTTCCGATGTCGATTTATGACAACGTGGCATACGGCCCTCGGATCCACGGTGTGCGGCGGAAAGCCGACCTGGACGAGATTGTTGAGCGGTGCCTCACCAAAGCGTATTTGTGGGCGGAAGTGAAAGACAAGCTGAGGCAAAGTGGCAACAGCCTGTCCGGAGGCCAGCAACAACGTCTCTGCATTGCTCGGACGATAGCGGTCAATCCCGAGATCGTCTTGATGGATGAGCCGGCGTCAGCGCTTGACCCACAGGCCACTCAGAAGATAGAGGACTTGATCTCCGAACTCAAAGAGCAATACACCATCGTGATCGTCACCCACAACATGCAGCAAGCCCAACGCTCAAGCGACGTCACGGCTTTCTTCAACAGGGGATCGGTCGTCGAGTGCAACACGACCGAGTCGCTTTTCTTGACGCCGAAAATGAAGCAGACAGAAGACTACATATCGGGTCGGTTTGGCTGATACCTTCCAGTGACAAAATCACCGGTTTGTCGGCGGTTGACCCGACATCGCGGTCGAATCCAGCTTGAACCGGCGCTTCGCTCGATGGATTGTTCCTGACTGTTGATGTAATATATAAACCATTCACTGATGACCGACAACGCTACACTGGCCGAAATGGGTAGGCGACTGCGCGACGCGGCTCAGGACGCGGGAATCACCCTCCGCGAGCTCGGTGACCGAATGGGGGTGAGTCGGCCCACGGTCTACGCGTACGCATCGGGCGCGTTGCGTATGTCGCCAGATCGGATTCGGCAAGCTGCCGAGATCACGGGGAAGCCAGAGGGTTTCTTCGACCCTCGAAACCTCGACCACCTGGACTCCAGGTCTTCGATGGCTCAGACTTTTCGCCTGATTGATGCCTTGCTGTGCCCGGCGAGTCCAGCCAAGGCTTCGGAGGCTGCAGTCGAGGCGTTGGAAAAGCACCCAGAAGCCGAGACACCGGGCATCCGGGCCGAACTCCTGGTCAAAGCCGGTCGAGCGATGACGCTTTCGGGAGACTATGTTCCGGCCGTCCGTCACCTCGAGGCAGCGAAGGTGTTGCTGACCGAGGACAATGGCGAAAAGCTTGCATCGTGTTGTCAGACTCTTGGATTCTGCTACACCAATCTGGGGCGCTTGGTGGAGGCGAAAGCGTGCTTTGACACGGCCCTGAGCCTGTACGAACCGGACTCGAAGTGGCGGTCTCAGGTCGCTTTGGCCGCCCTTGCGGAGAGGTCCGGCGAATTCGCTGAAGCGGAGTCACGCTTGAGCGGCCTACTTGACGACCCGGCACTCCCCGACAGTGCGTTGGCTTATGTCCGGGCCAACTACGCCAGCATTGTTTGCACCACTGGCCGCTGGTCGTCTGGACTGGCGCAAGCGGAGACGGCGCTGGAAGCCGCCTTCGCGACGGGTTCGAAAGACCAAGTGGCCGAGATGTTGATTCTGGCGGGGATGGCATTGACCGCGCTCGGCCGCATCGAAGAGGCCACGCTCATGGTGGTGCGGGCGCGCGACGTTTGCTTCACGCTTCAAGACGAGGCGAGGAGCACGTTGGTCAAAGTCACCACGGCACAGCTTCTCAAGTCACTCCAGGATTCGGATAGAGCGCGAACTATCGCACACGAGGCGTACACCAAGGCCTTGGAATGTCAGTATCGGCGGAGTGAGTCGGCCGCACTATTGCTCCTGGCTGAGCTGGCTCTGGATCGGAAGGACTACCTGGGCGCCCGAGAACTTTCTGCTCAAGTCAGGAGCCACGGTGCCGCCCACAGCTATGTCGTCGCTTCGGCCGTCGGCGGTGCGTTCGAGGCCATTGCTTCTGCACGGCTCGGGCATCCCCAACAAGCTGAGGAGTCGCTGGCATCTGCAGTGGCGTCGGTCGTTCGTATCGGAAAGGGCCGTCCTGCCATCTTGACGCTCGAAGCCAAAGGTGAGGTCCTCTTGGCCCAGAACCACGTGCCCGCAGCTCATGAGGCCTTTGTTGAAGCGTTTGAAGAGGCAGACAATGCCTTGCTCGTCCCGGACGCACTGAGGCTGGCCCAGCGCCTCTCAGAGTTGGGAGCCAGTGCTGAATTGAGCACGAAAACGACTCGGTTCCTCTATGATTCGGCGGAACTTGGCACCATAATGGAACCAAATCTGAGTTCCGAGGTGTTGCGCAGGCTCTTGGTCGGGTTGCCTGTCTCTGGGCCAGCCAAAGCAAGCGACCCAAAGGAGTTGAAATGAGATCTTTCGGGAATGTCTTTTTAGGCCTCTTGGCCGTCAGTGTTGTCCTTGCGAGCGGGTGTGGTGGCACCCAGCTCGAAACAGGGGCCATCCCATCGGGAGAAGGAAACATCCCGATCGGACGGACCCCAGTGCAAAGCATGGGTGAATGCAACATCCATATCGTCAATGGCGACGGCACAACCATCGACACAGTGACCCAGCAGCAAGTGATCTACGTCGGCGCCCAGCTCAAGGGCATCGTCAGGGTCCGAGTCGAACCCATCAACACAAAGTTCATGCCGACGGAGTTGGTCTACAGGATTGGCGCACAGACGACCTATACGATGAACGTTCGGCCGGCCGACCAAGCCTTTGCCATCCGGGTCGGGACAGTCGGCGCCAACCTTTTCAACGGCCAAGCGTTCAGGCTGGGTGTGCCCTACAGCATCCATTCGTTTGTGAATGGCATGACGACGCACTCTGTCAGCCCGACGATCTTCGTCAGCGGTGGCGTAGGACGGCTCGAGCAAAACGACGTCTTCGTGCCGACCCAGCCTGGTGTCGGACAGATCGTCTTGCAGTACGCTGGAATGAGGCACGTCTACGGCATCAGGGTGCTGCCCTAGGCAACCGGCAAGCAATGGAACGGACCTCGCTCACTGAGCTACCTCCAGAGTCCCTGCTTGGGCGGGCCGATGCCGGGCTCGTCGTGCTCGATAGTAGCGGCAAGATTGCGTTGTGCAACTCGGCGGCTTGCCGGCTGATCCATGATCCGGTTGACCGCCTGCTCGGTTCCTCCTTTGACTCCGTTCTGCCGCTGGAAGTCGCATCGGAGTTCAAAGCGTGGCTTGAAGAAGGCTGTGCATCGGGTCGGATCACACTCGAGTGGAGCGACCGAGCCCTCGACATAGAGGCGACCTCGAGCCGACATGGGGAGGCCGTCAGGCTGCTGACGGTTCACGACGCATCAAGGAGGATTGCGGCCCATCATGGGCTCGAACGGCTTTCTGACGAGGTCGCCCGCAGACGGCACGAGTCAGCCCGGTACGCCGAAGCATTGGCCTTGCTCCGGTTTTTCAGTGAGTTCGTCGGCAACTATCCAGGCGTCGAGACCGCTCTGCTGCTTGCGTGTCAGCTCGGCGACAACTTGTTCCCCCTTGGTGGCGCCCTCTACAGGAGTCATCAAGGTGAGCTGACCTTGTGCGGGTCCTGGAAGGGCGGGGCCGCCTTGCCCACAAGCTTGCCGCCGGCACCACAGCACCGTGGCGAGGCGATCTTCGGTGCGCTCAATGCTGGCACTCCCCACGCAGATCTCAGTCTCGCGTTCGGGGCCCTGGTCGTTCTCACACCGGGTGACCCGACTGAGCCTCTTGGAGCTGCCCTCATGGCGTCTTTTGGCAAGGCGCTCGAGCTTGCGCTTTGCTAGAAATTGGGCCGGTGGCACCTCTCGGTGCTGCCGGCCCATGAGTTCACCCTAAGGAGTGACCGTCCAGATCGTCTGGTTCAGAGACGCGTTCCACTGTGCCGCGACCGGCGCAACCTGCTTGTACGTGACCTTGGCCTTCATCGTGTGATCCGCTGGGTTCACAAACCGGCTCCGGTCCCCGGTCGTCGCCACTGTGACCGTCGTGTCAGTTAGAGTTGCGGCGCGGGAGTCCATGACTTCGTACTGGTCAGTCTGGAAGTTGTAGAGAGCCACCTGCTGTTGGAGGGACGTTGAGGTGGCATGACCAACATACGTGAACGAGATGTCGCTCGGCGTGTCCGATGGCGAAACGCCCTGAACGACGACCTGCAACGGCGGTTCCGTGTAGTTCGCTACAGGTCCGGCTCGACCGACCAAGTAATTCGTGTCGGCCGCGAACAGATCGCTCAACTGGCCGCTGGCCAAGAGCCCACGGTACAAGCTGAACGAGTTCGGCAACACCAGTTGAGGCGTGACTGCGACCCGTACGAAGTAGACGTCTTGTTCGCCGTTGAACGTGGCGGGATAGCAGATGTCAGCTCCGGTGTCGTCGGAAATGATCGTCATGTAGTCGCCGATCTTGTTCTGCTGTGGCCAGCCGATGGTCGAGTTGAACGACGGCGTTATCGAGATGTTCTTGGAAAACGTCGCGCCGCCGTCCGTGCTGTACGCATAGTACAACTGAGACGTCACGTTCGACGAGTCGTTCCGCGTATCGAACCAGCAGGCGTCCACGCGCCCGTTGGGAGCCACGGAAAGCGATCCAAACCAATGGTAGCGCCTCTGTCCTGTCGGGTCGTCGTTGATGCGGACAACGGGGTCCCAAGTGACGCCTCCATCGCGGCTCCGCCGCAGCTTCACATCGAGCGGGTTGGAGCTGTTGCCGGTGACGGAAGCCAGCATGTAGATGTATCCCCTGTACGGGCCGTTTCCTCGGTCAGCCGCCACCCATGCTTGGCCACCCAAACCATCGGGGTTGACCGGCACTCCATAGCTCAGGTCTCCACCCATGTCGACAAAGACCGAAAGGTCGAACGACGGCGTAACCGATCCGTTCTTGGCGTTGGTCGAGCGAAGGAACCTGAGCGACGGCTGCGAACCGTCCGTTCCGACCAGATAGAGATCGCCGTTCGGACCGATGTCCATCGTGCCCCAGACAGGTGTGTCGGGCAAGAAGATGGGGTTCATCCACGTATGGCCGCCGTCTGTGCTCCGAGTGAACTGCCGACCGCCGTAGTTGTTGCCCGCTGTGCTCCACAGCTCGTACACAAACCCACTTCCACTACCGGAAGTCCGGTCGATCTTGATCCAGTTCTTGTCCCCCCCCTCGGCGGGACCGAAGCTTAGCCAGGACTGGCCCTGGTTCGACGAGTTGTATTCGTCCGTGTAGAACGTCTCGCGAAGGCTGTTGTAATGGAACGAACTGCCTGCGGTCGAATCCAAGACAGGGTCGCTCCTGAACACGTTGTTCTCCAAGACTCCGGGGAACGTCCAGTGGACGCCACCGTCAGTCGAGTAGCCGTACCCGCCTTGTCGGAAGTTGGAAGTGACGCTGTTGAACTGACGCCAGCCGATGGCGATGTTGTTCGGGTTGTTGGGGTCAACTACCATGGAGGGCTCGTTCGCCGCATCTCCGACGATGTTCTGGCCCTGGGCGTTGACGTTGACTTGGTAGGAGATGAATCCTCCGAAGGGGATGAAGCCCGGTGACGACGTCATCTGGTGAGTCATCGGAGCTGGAGGCATGTCGTAGCGCTCCATTGCCTCTTCATCGAACTTCTTGGAGGCATAGTTGGTTTGCGCAAACGAAGGCACTACAAACGAAATAGCAGCTAGGCCCGCAATGGCCCGCCACGCATTAAACCGGTTCATGGCGAAAGTTCCTCGAGTATGGACGCCCCCCGATTGACTGGGACATCTCTAGTCTACGTGGAACCAGACCCGACCGGCTCACCACTTGCGTAACAAACCTCTCAATATTCCCATAAGCCAGCAAAAGAACGGGGCGGAACACAGAGAGCCCCGCGGCCTGGGCCGCGGGGCTCTGTGTCGGATCCGGTCCGGCTCAGCCGGTGACCTTGAGGTTGATGAACTCGAAGCTCACGCAAGGGGCGGTCACGGTGGACGGCCCGGTCTGCTGGACCTCGACCTTGGTCTGCATCGCTCCGCCGCTGACGTAGTTCGTCAGGGTGCCGGAGGCGGTGCCGGTGTAGGTCGCGTAGCTCAGCGTCAGCGTCGTGTCGGCGATCACCTGGTCGTCGCT
>JAKOXK010000039.1 GCA_029781035.1 Armatimonadota bacterium | reverse complement strand
GCTGGGTAGCGTAGAGGCATGCTTCCAGAAGCTTTCGCCGAAGACGATCAGCCAACTACGACCGATCAGCCCAGCACGGAGAACAAGCGCGTCCTCTGCCCGATCCCTCCGGGTTGGAGCGTTCAGGTCGAACGAATCCGCGGAACCTACGGAACCGTGGCTTGGAGGGGGGTCCGCATCAGTGCCAAGCTCCAATGCGGGCATGGGTTCCACTTCGGCATACGCGACAAGTGCGATCCAGCCCACATCGACCCGAATCCTAGCGAGGAGAGGCTTCCCAACGGAGAAGTGGTGCGCTTCCTGCCTGAGGAAGCGGTGGAACTAAAGTACGACGAGGACAGCTGGCTTGCCATCCTGTGGCGTGGCTGTGTCGACCACATCCGTGACTGGCAGGCTAAGTATTGCGATTCGGAGGGCTGCTGCCTTTGTCGATCGGCCAAGAACGAAGCCGCCGACAACCCATGCAGCGCGTCTTGAGTTCCGTCTCGACGAACCAATTGGCCTCGATCTGCCTGCTGCCGCAGTCGGGGCACGGTAGGTTCAACAGCTGGGTGAAGGCGTTCCAGCCAACAGGAATGCCGTACCGGCGAGCTTCGTTGTAAAGCCTCGTCAAAAACTGTTCCTCACTGACGCCGAAAGTCGGCGCCGGTGGTTTGATCTGATCGCTCATGTTTCTTCCTTTTGATTGGGTGATGGGCGCCAGCGAAGACGGCAACATGTCTATGCCGCCCGCCTGGGTTTGATGGGTGTGAGCAGGTTACGAGGTGCCTGCTCGTCGGGCAGCAGCGCCACGACATCGTCGAGGGACCAGACGTGGTCCGTGATCCCCGCCGCCATGGCCGGGGTCATGCGCAGCGTCTGGTGAATCCTCACGAAGTTGTAGTGGAAGAAGAACAGCGCCAGCGCGTCCATGTGGCGTTCTAATTTCTTGCTGAAGGCGTTCGTCTTCCGAGTGAAGCGCCTCATCCCCATCCGCATGGTGAGGTTGTGCCGCTCCACGTAGGACGTGCTGACCAGCTTCTCATCGGGACTGCCCGCGACCAGTGTCTTCTGTGCGCCGCTGTACCGACCCCTTCCATGTTTCTGCTGCTTCGCCGAGCCGCCCTTGTACTCCTTGACTAGCTGCGCGAAGTCCACCTCCTCGAAGCTATCCGCGACGGCCTCGACGTACGCCTTGAGCCCGTCCGTCGTCAGCTGCACCCGGCCGGCGACCCGGCCAGCGAGGTCCCCGATGAAGGCCCTTGCAGTATCCTCGTCGCGTTTGCCGACGAGCCAGCAGGGAATTAGCTTCGTCTCGGCGTCGATCGCGGTGAAGGTCCACACCTCTCCGTAGCCAAGCTGGCCCTTCTTCTCCTCGGGGACGTGTACTTCCCGGATTTGGACATACGAGTGCAGCTCGTCGCATTCCAGTCGCTTGCACTTGAGGTTCCGAAAGACCCGATCCTGGTATGCGTCGCAGACCGCGCCGATGTCGGCAAGCAGCTTGGCGACGGCGCGCTTGCTCACGTTGTTGATGCGCTCGGTGGAGGCCATCGAGCAACCTTCGACGAGAGTGGAGAGGATCGCGACCCTCTTCTCCCTCGACAACTTGTTCATGTCGACCATCTACCTCTCTCCTCTGACAGCTTGGCCTGATGGGGAGCGGTCTCTGTCCCAGAAGCGTTGGACAGAGACCGCTCCTGAGGGCCTACTT
>JAKOXK010000029.1 GCA_029781035.1 Armatimonadota bacterium | reverse complement strand
TTCCACCGGCTTGTCGTAGCTCTCGAGAATCTCCTCCCAACCCGTCTTGATGCTCTGGGTGTCGATCGACGGCTTGAGCTTGACTGCCTTCTCGGCGTCCTTCGTGATCCGCTCCCACTGGTTCATGAAGTCGGCGGCGTAGTCTGGCTTGATGATGGTGACTGCGTACGAGACGGTCTTCGACGCCACGTTAGCGAACGTACCAACCAGTTGTGACACAGGCGACAGGATCGACTTGGCCGTGTCGATCGGGAACGTCGCGATGCTCTTGCCGAGGCTAAGCAGGTTCGTTGCTGTCGTGCTGATCCCGGTGATGGCTTTTTCGGCAATGAAGATAGCTAAGTAGGCCTCTACAGCCTTTGTCAGCGCATCGACCACTCCAGGGGGCAGGTTCTTGATCGCGTTCGCGACCTTCTCCAAAAAGTCCGCCACGCCCTGGGTCTTCCCACCAACGTCAGTCCCCGATAGCTTTCCGACGAAGTTACCGATCGCCTCGAGCACAGGCTTGAGCACCGCCTGCGCGTCCTTCCAGACCTGCGACCCGATAGCCATGATCAGATCACCGAGCGCTGAAGCGACGTCGGCCAATGGGCCCTTGATCTGCGGCCACTGGATCGAGACGAGAGCTTTCGCCCTGTCGTACAGATCGGCGAATGCCACTGCACCATCGCGTAGCTTGTCCCACGCCATGCCAATGAGCTCACCGATAGGACCGTTCAGCTTGTCCCATGCAAAGGCAAAGATCGGCGACAGGGCGTTGACTAGACCAGTGATGGTCTTGCCAGCAATGTCGATTGCAACAGGGAGCGCAATGGACAGACCGTCGACCAGCTTGGTGATCGTTGGAAGGGCCTTGACCGTGATGTCTCGAAACGTGTCCGAAACCGTGTCACGCAACAGGGAGAGCTTCGAAGCCAACGTGCCTCCGGCCGCGTCAGCCGCTCCGCCAAACTCACGCTCGAGCTCCTGGAGGATGATCTTCTGCGCGCCCATGACGTCACCGGACTCCTGGAGCGTTTTGATCATCTTGAGCTGTGACTCGGTGAACGACACGCCGACACGACGCAACGCCGTTACGCCGTTGATCGGGTCATTGAGGGCTTTGCCCAACTGAATCGCGGATGACTTCGTGTCCTGCCCCAGGGCCACGCTCATGTTGAGGGCAGCTTTCGTCGCCGTCGGGAAAACGTTCTTGCCGATGTTCGTGAACGTCAGCAGCAGGTTCTCCGTCCCCTGGATCACCTGATCGTCGATCGCCGTTTGCTTCTCGTAGGCGTTGGCGAGGTTGACGACGTCCTTCGCCGTCACTCCCGCCACTCCGCCTGTTGACGCGATCACGGCATTGGTCGCGGCCTGCATCTTTTCGTAGTCCTGTGCCGCGTGGAACGTGCCAGTGATCGAAGAGGTCAGGGTGTTGAACGCTGAAAGCCCAAGCTGCCCGGCAGCAAAACCAGCGGCCGTGGTCGCGATGTTCGACAGCGCCCCGTGGAAGCCCTTCGCCTGGGTCTCGGTCGTCTTGGCCTGATTGCCGAGATCCTTCTCGGCCTTCTCGGCCCGCTGCAAGTCCGAGACGTACTGCGATCCACCTTCGAGTACAGCGCGGAGACCGATCGTTTCAAGCGCCATGCTTCTGCTTCGCCTTCCGTTCCGCCTCGCGAGCGATGGCGTCTTCGACGTGGACCGAGATCAGGTTATGCAGCCGGTACTGAGCGACTGCTGCTGCACGCTCCTCGACTCGTAGCTCCTGCCATTCACTCCAGGGAGTGAGCACGTACACCGCTACTTCGCGCTCTTCGAACTCGGGAATCAGTCCAAGCTCGATCCGTACGTCGTTGTAGTCGATGCCCGTCCGGACAGACGTGCGCAGCCGCGCCGCCTGGATCGGCTCACCGTCCCTCAGTACTGCGAAAGGCGGCAGCAGCACGCTGCACCTCCACCTCGGTCACTCCCGACAGGGCAGCGACACGGCCGATGATGGCCGCGATGTCTTCCTCGCGTTCGGTCGCATAGAGGCGCATCCAGGCGAGGTAGCGCTTGTGCTTGTTTTCGCGTTCGACGGGGATGTCCAGTGCTTCCAACGCTGCGATCCAGCCGTCGTCTTCGGGGCGGTCGATGCCATCCGGCACTTCGAGCACCGACGTCCCGAGCAGCATCATGACGTCCGCCACGCGGAACATCTGGCCCGCCTGATAGGCAGCCATCGCGACCAGGTAGTCGGGATCGTTCGGGTTGTCTTC
>JAKOXK010000025.1 GCA_029781035.1 Armatimonadota bacterium | reverse complement strand
ATCCTCAAACCTGGAGGGGAATTCCACCTTGCGGATTGGGGCCGAGCCTTGAATTGGCGCCAACGGGTGGCCTTTCTTTTTGTTCGCTGCCTGGATGGTTTCGAGTCTACGCAAGGGCATGTTGACGGAATCCTTGAGGACCACCTACTCCAAGCCGGATTCTTAGACGTATCGCAGACCGAAGCCGGAAGCACCCTGTTCGGAACCCTCGCCATGTACCGGTCTCTCCACCGCCCCCGTGTTTCCTTGGACACTAAATTGGGGATGATTCCCTGAGAGGTGCCCATGACCTCGACACCCTCCCTCGTGCGACGCGCCGCTGCCGAACTCCTCGGGTCAGCCATTCTCCTCGCGGTGGTGGTGTCGGGACGAACAGCGACGATCCAGGCCTGGGTCGAGAGGCCCTGTAAGTCCCTGCGCCCCTTCGTCGCCTCTCGGCCAGGCTGTGCAGAAGGAGCCGCTCCAGCAGTAGCACAACCACCTTTGCACAGCCTCTAAATGTAGCAATGATGTTGTATGGCCATTGAGGCCAAAGGCTGGGCTGGTCTATACCCCCGGTCCGATCCTATTCTTGAACCACTTGATGTGTGACCAGTCCTAAACCATTTCCCATCATGCTCGCGGTTTCCAGAACGGGTATCAACCTAATGACCTGATCCCGACACTCCCATGGATCATCACGCGAGCACCCGACCTTGGGTTTGTCATGAATTTCCCTCACAGATGCTCAATGTCGACCTTCATTCATGACCACCGCAATTGAGGACCGGTAGATGTTGACCAAGCTTCAAGTAACCGGTTTCAAGTCCGTGGCCAAGGCGGAACTGGAACTCGGCCTGTTCAACGTCTTCATCGGTGCCAATGGGTCGGGGAAGAGCAATCTCCTTGAAGCGATAGGAGTGATGGGTGCGGCTTGCTTCGGCTCAATTGAACCTGAAACGTTGCGATACCGGGGCGTGCGCCGTAGCGAATCAGAGATCTATAAATCCTCCTTCAGTGGGGCGAAATTCCCCACGTTCATCGTGCTCGATGGGTATGGTGGACGCCCTAAAGGTGGCGGTGTAGCCCACCTGAAACTTGGCCTCGATAACGTCGCCGCTTCTTCAAACCTTCGCTGGAGGGTTCATTCAGAGTCGCTTCTGGAACAAGACGAGCGGCTGCTTTCAAGGTCTCCCAAGGGCTGCAGGGTCCGGGATGCTTCCGGGGTTGAGACTCGCATTCCTGCGCCCAGAAGGGATGAATTCTTGACGAAAGACGTAGTCCGGATGCGCCGCGACGCAAAGGAGGCCAGAAGCCTCATTGAAGCGCTCGAAGGGTTTGCCATCTACTCCCCTACGACAGAGGTGCTCCGGGGCATTGTTGGAGATGTTGGCCGAGCTCCCGTTGGGCTTTCTGGAAGCAACCTTCCGGTCGCCGTGCAATCGTTGTTGAACGCAGAAAACAGGACGTTCGGCCCATTCGACCTGGATGATGTCTGGGAACTGGTAGATTGGGCCAAGGACGTCCAGGCCGTCCCCTCCAACCAGGCCAGGGTCTCGAGTACGATCCCAACTCCTCAGCTCGTGCTCCAGTTCACGGATAAGTTTATGCGCTCGGATCGAGCCATGATCTCGGCCTACGACGCGAGCGAGGGGGCCCTTTACGTCCTTTTCCTTCTGACGATGGTTGCGCACCCAGACGCGCCCAAACTCTTCTCGGTGGACAATTTCGATCACGCCCTCCACCCCAGGCTCGTGTCTCGGCTGACACGGATGGTCTCGGAGCAGCTGGTTCGAGACGGGACGCGCCAAGTCATTGTGACTAGCCACAACCCATTGGTTCTCGATGGGCTCGACCTGAGGAATGACAAAGTCAGGCTCTTTGCTGTCGATCGAAATCAACAAGGCCAGTCTGAGGTCCAGCGGATCGAAGTCAGCGAAGAACTATTAGCGGAGGCTGAGCGCGGAATGACGCTGTCACGACTTTGGACCCAGGGGCGTC
>JAKOXK010000017.1 GCA_029781035.1 Armatimonadota bacterium | reverse complement strand
AGCTGTTGGAGTACGCCATGGTGCGTTCGAAGAAGCGGAGTGACACGATTCGCTCCGTCGTGATCGATGTCAGCCTTGGCGGTCTCCAAGTCCGTTCACGCAAGCCCTTCCCGACGGGAGAGATCTACTCCCTGAGCATCGGACGAGTGGACGCACACCCGCTGAGTATTGAAGCTGAAGCCCGCTACTCAGTGCCGATTGAAGAGACGGACCTCTACTCGACGGGGTTCCGATGCCTTCATAAGGACAACAACGGGCGCATCGAGTGGGTGGATTATGTCCACGCCATCTTCCAGGCTCAAGGCGAAAGCCTGGTTAGCTAAGGGCAGGCCGAGCTAGCTACCGCAGCAACCGCCGCAACCGGCGCCCTCAGATCCTTCCGTCTTGAAGGACGAACCGCATCCGCAACTACTGACAGCGTTCGGGTTCTCAATCTTGAAGCCGCCACCCATCATGTCGTCCACGTAGTCGACAGACGAGCCCACCATGTATTGGAGGCTGAGTCCGTCCACGTAGACCTTGATGCCGTCTTGCTCAAAGACATTGTCGCCGTCTTCAGGCTCGCTGTCGTCAAGGGCCATTCCGTAGGAAAGCCCGGAGCAACCGCCGCCGGCCACCCAGATTCTCAAGGCCGCACTGGTCTTTTGCTGGCTGACCATAAGCTCTCTCAGCTCGCACACAGCCCGCTCTGTCAAGGTGATCGCCATCGTGTTCCTCATGGCCCAGCGAACTGGACCCAAGTTTCATTGTGTCATACGAATCTTGACTCGATAGGTCACCTTGCCAGGAAACCGGCTCGTTCGACCCATGTCGCGTTCGCCGGTCCTTCGAGGGTCGGCAGAACGGACGCCCTCCGAGTACACTTTGACCCGAGCGAACTGCCCATGCCATACGTCGTGACTGAGCCCTGCATTGGAGTCAAAGACACTTCCTGTATGAAGGTCTGCCCGGTTGACTGCATCTATGAAGCCGACGACATGGTCTACATTCATCCGGACGAGTGTATCGACTGCGGTCTGTGTGAGCCAGAATGCCCAGTCTCGGCCATCTTCGTGGACACCGACGTTCCAGCGAACTGGAAGGATTACATCGAAAAGAATCGCGACATGGCCGAGAAGCTCTCAAGCCGCTGAAGCAGTCGCTTGGTGGCGGGCCAACTTGGCCCATGGCCGCCGAGGAACGTAGAATCACAGGCATGGACGACAACAGCGGTTCACCGACTCCTACTGAACTGGCCCAGGACCGCTTTGTGCTCGAGTGGGGACGAATGAGCTCGAGCTGGGGCATCAACCGCACGATGGCCCAGATTCACGCCCTCCTGCTCTGCACAAACTCTGCCTACACGGCAGAGGACCTCATTGATCGGTTGCACATCAGTCGGGGCAACGCCAGCATGAACCTGCGGGATCTAATGGACTGGGGGATCGTCCGACGGTTCCGAAAGCCCGGCGACCGCAAAGACATCTATCAGTGTGCCGGAGACGTCGTCCACATGTTCGCCAGGGTCGTCCGCGAGCGAAAGCGCAGGGAGCTTGACCCCACGATCGCGGCGATCCGGGAGTGCCTGGCCATGGTTCCAGAAACCGACCAGACGCCAGAAGCTGAGTCGTTTCGCGAAAGCCTCCGCGAACTCCTCCGTATTTTTGCTGTGATTGATCGGATCTACAACGAAGTGTTCGAGTCTGACGAGTCGTTCCGTCATGCTCTTGAACTTCTCTCCAGCCCGGGAGCCGTTCCGAACCTGGACCGCCAAGGGTAAGGTGAGAACGTCCATGCCTGTGCGACCCAAGATCGCGACGGAATCCGCGGTGATGCGAGCCCCCGTTCTCCCACTGCTCGACACGGTGCACTTTCCCGGTGTCATTCAGACGATCCTAATCGGGCGCGAAATGTCCGTCAGGGCCCTTCAACAGGCTCTCAAGCACGACCGGGAAGCCCTCCTGATCGGCCAACGGGATCAGTCGATCGACGAGCCCAAGGCCGAAGAGCTCTATGACATCGGCACATTGAGCGAGGTGTTGCACGTGCTTCCATTGCCCGATGGCACGATGAGAGTCGTGCTCCGCGGCATGGCGCGGGCCAAAGTCCAGAAGCTGAGCTACAGGGGAGGCTATTTCACGGCCTCCTTCGAAGTCCTCCGAGAGACGCCGACCGTCGGACAGCAAGCAGAGGCTCTTGCTCGGGAGGCCTCGACGGCGTTCCAGCAGGCCGCTGCCCTCGGAATGACAGTACCCCCCGAGGTCGTCGACACCGTGGCCAGCATCGAAGACCCGCGCTATTTGGCTGACCTGCTGTCGCACCATCTGCCCAGTCCGGCATCGGTCAAGCAAAGCCTGCTCGCTGAACCAGACCCAGTCGTCCGACTGGAGAACCTCGTCCGCATCCTAGCTCAGGAGCGACAGGTGCTGGAGCTTCAGGCCGCTCTCCGCTCCAAAGTCGAGCGCGAACTCGGCCAGACTCAGCGTGAGTACTACCTGCGCGAACAGCTCAAGGCCATCCAAAGCGAATTGGGGGGAGAGTCTGCGCTGAGCGAGGAAGGGGAGGAGTTCCGACGCAAGCTCGAAGCGAGCGGCATGGACGAACTGACCTTGGAAAAGGCCACCGCTGAACTCAAGCGCTTGGAGAGGGCACCCTCAAGCTCTCCAGAAGGGATGGTCATCCGGAACTATCTGGACTGGCTGGCATCCCTGCCATGGTCAAACTTGAGCGAAGACCAGATCAACGTCAAGAAGGCGGCGACGATCCTCGACAGGGACCACTATGGATTGGGACAGGTGAAGGACCGGATTCTTGATTTTCTGGCCGTGAGCCAGTTGTCCAACTCGCTCCGAGGGCCGATCCTGTGTTTCGTCGGCCCACCTGGAGTCGGCAAGACGTCCATCGGTCGGTCGATCGCTGAAGCCCTGGGGCGCCAATTTCACCGCATCTCGCTCGGCGGTGTCAGAGACGAGGCTGAAATCCGGGGCCACCGCCGCACCTATATCGGTTCCATGCCTGGCCGGCTCATCCAGGGCATCAAGACCTGCGGCACGCGAAATCCAGTCTTCATGCTCGACGAGATCGACAAGATGGGCTATGACTTCCGGGGAGATCCGACCTCGGCCCTTCTCGAGGCCCTCGATCCAGAGCAGAACTCGCAGTTCAGCGACCACTACATCGAGGTGTCCTTCGATCTTTCGTCGGTCATGTTCATCGCGACAGCGAACCTCATTGACAACGTTCCGGCGGCTCTTCGCGACCGCATGGAGGTCATTCGCTTTCCAAGCTACACGGAACAGGAGAAGCTCCACATCGCGACGAAGTACCTGGTTCCCAAGAAGTTGGCGGAACACGGGCTCACCAAAGACCAGGTTAAGGTGCCCAAGGCCTCGCTGGAGACCTTGGTCAGAGAGTACACGCGCGAAGCGGGCGTCCGGTCCCTCGAGCGCGAGATCGCGACCGTCTGCCGGAAAGCTGCCCGCCGGATTGCCGAAGGCGAGTCGGGCTCCGTTCCCATCGACCGCGAGACGCTCGTCACCATGCTGGGCAAGCCTCGCTTCCGCTATGGGATCAAGGGCAGGAAGGACGAAGTCGGCGCTGCGACCGGGCTCGTGTACAGCGAGTATGGGGGTGACATTGTCACGATCGAGGTCTCGTTGTCGCCTCCGTTCGGGGAGCAACCCCAAGTCCGCCTCACCGGTTCGCTGGGCGACGTCATGAAGGAGTCAGCCCTGGCCGCGATGACGTACCTCCGCGCCAACCAATCGAAGTACGGTACAGGCGAGTTTCGGTATGACCTGCACGTCCATGTTCCAGAAGGTGCCGTTCCGAAAGATGGCCCCAGTGCGGGCGTGACGATCTTGACCGCCCTGGTCTCGGCATTCTCGGGCCGCCCTGTGCGACGGGACGTCGCCATGACGGGGGAAGTCACGTTGCGGGGCAAGGTTCTGCCGGTCGGCGGTGTCCGGGAAAAAGTCTTGGCCGCACACCGGGCTGGCATCAAGCACGTTGTGTTGCCCGAAGAGAATATGCGCGATATCGACGATCTGCCCGATGTCGTGCAACGGGGCGTGTCGTTCCATCCGGTGACCGATGCTTCCGAAGCCCTCAGCATTGCCCTGGCTTGAGGGCCGGATGCACGTTTCCTGGCGGCTCAGTCGACGGGGGCAGTCAGCGCTTTGCCGACTTCAAGCATCCGCTCCAAGGCGACGAGAGCCCACCTCGACACGTCCTCGGGAACCTTGATCTGGTTGACTGTTCTGCCCTCGACAAGGTTTTCCAGCGTCCAACAGAGGAAAGACGGGTGGATCCGGTACATGGTCGAACACGGGCAAATCTGAGGGTCCAAGCAGAACACGGTCTTGTCGGCCTGATCCTGTGCGATGCGGTTCACGAGGTTGATCTCAGTTCCGACTGCCCACACCGAGCCGGGCGCCGCCTCCTCGATCTTGTGGAGGATGAACTCAGTCGAGCCGTAGTGGTCAGCAGCCTTCACAACCTCGTGCTCACACTCGGGGTGGACGATGACCTGAACCTGGGGGTGGTTTGACCGAGCCAGTTCGACCTGTTCAAGCGTGAACCTTTTGTGGACGCTGCAGTGCCCTTTCCACAGAACGAAGGTCGCTTCGCGAAGCCTTTCAGGCGTGTTGCCGCCCAATGGCTTGAAGGGATCCCAGACGACCATGTCGCGCGCCGGGTCGTATCCCATCGCTGCTGCCGTGTTCCGTCCCAAGTGCTGGTCGGGGAAGAACAAGACCTTCTCGCCTCTCTCCAGAGCCCATCGAAGGGCACCAGGCGCATTGGTGCTGGTGCAAACCACGCCACCATGCTCGCCGACAAAGCCCTTGAGGTTCGCGGCCGAGTTGATGTAGGTCACGGGAACGACAGGTGCCTTGCCTGGCTCAGAGCCGTCTTTTGAGTCCTGAAAGCCCAGGACCTGAGCAAGCTCTGACCAGCATCGCTTGACCTGAAAGAGGTTGGCCATGTCGGCCATGGAGCACCCCGCCGCCAGGTTCGGTAGGACGACCTTCTGCCCTTCAGGCGTCAGGATATCGGCGCTCTCTGCCATGAAGTGGACCCCGCAGAAAACGATGAACTCGGCTTCAGGGTGTTCTCGAGCGTGCTGGGCAAGCTTGTAGCTGTCCCCTCGATAGTCCGCGTGCTCGATGATCTCGTCCCTTTGATAGTGGTGTCCCAGGATGACGAGGCGGTCGGCTAGCTTCGATTTGGCGCGCCGGATCCGCTCCCGAGTCTCGTCTTCGGTGAGATGCGTGTATTCCGCGGGCAACGGTGATTGAACCATGCTGTCGACTCGCTTCCCAGACGCCAGGCTCAGTCGGCCCTGTGTTGCGGCGTCCTTGTGAACGTTCACAGTCCCGGTTTCACGGGACGGGGATGTTGTGCACGCTCTGTAAAGATTCTACACGCTTGAGCCCGACTCCGTTCCTTGTTGTGACGTTAGACACGTTTAGGGCGTCCAGCCAAACAGGACTGGGCAGCTTGCCCGTAACTCCACTGGCGGTCTTCTGTCTACGTTAGGACTGGAAGGCGTCGCTGCGGCCTACAGGCACGGTTGAACCTGTTCGAACAGCGGAAGTGTGACAGTCGGGTCTTCTTCGACCGAACGCGACAATTCCTCACCATTTGGAGAATGCGCCTCCGTCTATCAGCATTTCTGCTGTATAAAGATAGCGCAGGGTGATTGACCCTGTGGAGTTGATATGCCAAGTGAGAAACAGAGAGGAGCGACGCACAAGCTGCGCGTCAGCGTTTCGCTCATTGACATTCGAAAAGACGACAACTTGCCGTCGGTATTCGCCTACCTATTCTCATCGTCCGGGGACTTGCTGGACCGTAGGCCACTGGAAAAGGACTCGCGAGCGCAACTGGAAGCCCCGGCAGTGGGAGAACGTCGGTCGTTCAGGGTGGTGATCGGGCCAGAAACCGGTGCCGAAACCGGCGTCTATGCCGAGCTGATGCGGCGTGGTGCCGTCGAGCAGTCCTTGATCCATGATCTGGGAAAGGACAAGGAACTAGGAATCGTCGTCCGGCGCCCGGACTGGCTCAAATGGCTGCTCGGTTGGTGTTGCGCCAAAGGGCGAGTCCTCAAACGGGTGGGAACGGGCCCGAACGCCGTGGACCTCAATGTCTGTGGAGCGACGGTCGAGGTGTACGAGGTTGATCCGTGGTGGTACATCATCGAGCGGATCCCGGGAGACATCCTCAAGCGCCTGCGCGAGATCGTGTTGGAGGAGGTCCATGTCATTCCCATGCCGTGGCCACCCGATCCAGGGCCCGAAGCGTGGCCGCCAGATCCCGTGCCGTGGATGGAAGACGTGCTCGTCAAACGGCGTAAGGGGCTGTCGGATCCGACCCGCATCGTTTTCAGCTCCGAACTGAAGCTGATTGCACGCAACGGCAGCGACCTGGCATTCAAGAACTCGCTGACCGAGAACATGGAGGTCTTCTTCCCGATCTTCTGTTGGCACTGGCCCTGGTTCGTCTGGAAGATCAAGGTCTGTGAGACGATCACCGATTGCTACGGCAGGTTCACATGTTGCTTTTACAACGGTTGGTTGAACCCGGACACCCCCGATCTGTGGTTCAGAGTCAGGCAGACGATCAATGGGACGGACACGGTCATCTACGAGAAGCACCCGATCGCTTGCAACACCTTCTGGAACTATGCCTGTGGTTCCGAAGTGAAGCTCTACGTCTCCAACCCGAACGCACGAACCTGCTGCGATGAGCCGCCGATCGATGCCGACGGGGATTGGGTGATCTTGGAGGCAATCGGGACCATCTCGCCTCATGCGATCCGCGGAACTTCCCTCGATCCACTCACATCGGTCGCCATTGACGGCCACGATCGAGGGTGGACACGGGGTAACGGTCCGTTTGGAGGACTGATCAGGCCTCGGTTGCGATTCCGCGACACGCTTCGGTCAAAAGGCGTCCTCTACTACCGCGTCTCCTGGGCCCCGACCGGTACGGATCCGGCAGATCTGGGCGCCTGGCAAGTTCTGGCGACTCCTGTCGGGAGGCACTATATCCACGAAGTCGGTGGACACCCGGTCTACAGCACGTGGAACGTTGGCCCCAAGTCCGTCGGGACTGTGACCAACTTGTTCGAGATCCCGCCATCGGCTCCTCCGGTCGGCGATTGGGCGATACCTCCTGGGTATGAACTTGACGACTTGACGAGCGCCTACTTCAACACGTACAGCCTCGTGCCAGCCGCTTCGGCGGGCAAGTACGACATCAAGGTTGAGTTGTTCGACACGGCTGGCAACATGGTGAACCTGGCCACAAAGGGTGTCAAGTGGTACGTCCCGTCCCTTGACGATCTGTCGGGCACGATCTTCACGGACGATGCGAGCTTGCCCGGACTGAACCTCGTCCACGGTAACGCCTTCGTGATGACGCTTCAAGTGGACAACAACTTCTGTACGGCCGTGATCGCTCCTCCGACGATCGGGGCAAACGGCGCCAATCCAGACTGCGGTGGCCTCGAATACCACGCCTTGACCGACAGTGTCCTCATGGCCTTTGAAGCTTCCCACCCGAACCAGTTCGCGACATACGCGTTCAACGTGTATCGCGGACATGCGAACGGTGTCGGCAGTGACTCGGGGCCAGTCGGGATTGGGAGCCACAGCATCAGTTCGGCTGTCAGCGACCTGCTGGGAACCTGTCAGACGGCCGCGTTCTCGGAAAACCTCTGGGTCTACGCCACCGCGACTGACGGCTGGCGTCGGCTCTGGGAGTACGACCGCGGCGATGTCTTCGCCTTCATGCTCGAACCAGCCAAGCCGACCCCGACAACCTGATGGTTTGCGAGTCAGCCGTACGGCCCTAGGTCTTGCGGCTGACTCCAAGCCTAGACAGCCTTGGTGAGCCGTTGTCTCACTTTGGCCACGATGCGGGCGACGATTGAGTCGGCGTCCAAGCCATTCGCGGCGCGGATGATGGGTTGAGCGCCATGCTCGACGAAGTGGTCGCCGATCGCCACGATCTCGAGAGGCGTTTGCGACAGGCCCGCGCGAGCAAGCAAGTCACGGACCTGTTGGCCGAAGCCGCCCGTATGCTGGCCCTCCTCTGCTGTGACCACGAGGTCGGCTTCATGCGCTAATGCGAGGATTGTGTCTTCATCGATCGGTTTGACGAAGCGGGCGTTGACGACAACCACTTCCAGACCCTCCGTTTCGAGTCGAAGTGCCGCCCTCCAGGCCTCCGAAACCAGTGTTCCAACCGCCACGATCAGGACCCGCGATCCTCCAGCTTTGGACACTGTTTCGACAAGGGCTCGGGTCGGGCGATCTCCAGGTTCGGAGGAGGAAGCGGTTGTGGTCAAAGGTCGTTGGCCACTCGGTGAGCCGAGTACCTCAGCCGATCCATGGCTGATTGGGGTCCTTGCTTCAGGAAGCACGTCCTCGGCCGTGCCGCGCGGGTATCGGAGTGCGATCGGGCCGCCTTCAAAGGAGGCCATATACCGCAACATCTCTCGGAGCTCTGTGGCATCACGGGGCGCCACGAGCGTCATGTTCGGCATCATGGTCAGGTACGCGATGTCGAAAACACCGTGGTGGGTCGGCCCGTCGTCCCCGACGAGTCCAGCCCGGTCCATCACGAACCGGACCGGGAGGTTTTGCAGGGCGACATCGTGAAGCACCTGGTCGAAGCCTCGTTGAAGGAACGTCGAGTAGATCGCGCAGAACGGCTTGAGCCCTCCGGCAGCCAGGCCAGCGGCGAAAGTCACTGCGTGTTGCTCGGCAATGCCGGTGTCGTAGTACCGCTCTGGAAACTCCCGACTAAAGGCAGTCAGACCCGTGCCGTCTGGCATTGCCGCTGTGATAGCGACGACTTTCTCATCCTCGTGGCCGAGCTCGACCATGGCTTCGCCGAAAACCTGCGTGTAGGCGGGAGCCCCTGCCTTCTTGGGCAGTTCGCAACTAGACACGTCAAAGGGCGTCACGCCGTGCCACTTCCGGCTGTCGTCTTCAGCGACTTCATAGCCTTTTCCTTTGACGGTCAGTGCATGGACAAAAACCGGATAGTCCAGTTCGCGGACTTTACGGAAGACATCGAGAAGGGTCGGCATGTCGTGGCCGTCCACGGCGCCGATGTACTCAAAGCCGATCTCCTCGAAGATCGTGCCAGTGTCCTCAGGAGCGAGATAGTGCGTGATGCCGTGGCGGAGGCCTGCCGCGATCCGTGGAGCCGGTCCAGGAATCCGTTCAATGACTCGTTTGGCCGTGCGTGCCAGTCCCTGGAAATCGGGCCGAGACCTGAGTTTGACCAAGTAGTTGTGGAGGGCGCCGACGTTTGGCGCGATCGACATTCTGTTGTCGTTTAGCACGACACAGAGATCGGTCTGGAGTTCACCTGCGTGGAAAAGGGCCTCCCAACTCATGCCGCTGGCGATGGCGGCATCGCCCGTGACAGCAACGACCTTCTCCTTTGTTCCAAGCCGGTCGCGTGCTGCAGCGAAACCGAGTGCGGCGGAGATGGCCGTTCCTGCATGCCCTGCCCCGAAGTAATCGAGTGGGTGCTCGTCTCGCCTCAGGAACCCGTTAAGGCCACCGTGCTTCCTCAACGTTTCAAAGCGGTTCAATCGTCCGGTGAGGAGCTTGTGTGGGTACGCCTGATGCCCGGTGTCCCATACCACCTTGTCGGGGGGAATGGAATAGGCGGCGTACATGGCCACTGTCAGTTCGACCGTGCCGAGGTTGGAACTCAAGTGACCGCCGGTCTTGCTGACGTTGTCGAGGATCGCCTGTCGCACCTCGTCTGCGACTTGCCGCAACTCCTTGTCACTGAACTTGTGCAAGTCTGTGGGCGTGACGACGGTCTCGAGCAACTCGTACATTCCGGCCATTCTGTCCACGATAACCCTGGACAGCACACTATCGTACCAGACGGGGGCCGTTCGACCCCTAAGTGGGCTACCTGATTTCGTCTTATTGAGGCGACAATCAGGAGATTGTCCCGGTTGGTGGGTTCAGGAACCCGGTCTCACCACCTTTCCGCTATAAGTGACGCCAAGCCCTCGAGCATCAGGATGTCCGAATGGGCGAAGCGCTTGGCAACATGGCTGTCGATATCGATCTGTCCAAGGATCGGGCCCAGCGCGTTTTCACCGCCGGGGGTCTCGATACTCTGCCGGATCAAGACCACGGCCTCTGACTTGGTCTCCAACGAGCAGGCCAAATAATTGTCCAAGGCCCAGACGTCATCAACGACTTGGTTTTCGCCTGTCGCGACGGCTGTCCCGCACACGCCTTGCCCGACGGAGATCCGGTCATGGTCAGTTGGTGCACCGACAAAGGCGTCCAACACAAGTGTCTCAGGCTCCTCGGCCGTCGTCTCGAGCCGATAGATTCCGCACCAGTCGTAGCCTGGAATCCGAGCCAGGCTGTCCATGCACAACTGCCGGAACTGCCGACCGGTCAGGTTTGAGTCGGCCAGACCTTCAAGAACTTCGAATCCGTTGTCACTGCTCATGCGATGCCTTCCACGCCGACAAAGCCTCGGCCACTGAGGATCTGACGGGCAGGATCTCTAAGCAAGGCGCCATAACCATTTGGGCTGTGACTGTCGGTGACTCGCCCACAATCCAGCCTTGCTCTGACACGAGACGGTCGCCTGGTCTGAGTGTCTTGCCTCTGAGGACTCCGTCGGCAAGGGAGAGCAAGAAGCTCTTGCCGGTCGTGACCTGTGGATCTGGCACCATGGCCAGGAGGATCTCAGGTTGATCGAACTTCACGAGGCCCGTCGTCTGAAGCTCCCAGGAACCTGTTCCCAAGTTCTGCTGGACAGTCACGAAGTCAGTAACGGCAAAGAGCTCGCCGCTATCGTGTGACGGTACGTCAGCCGGCAACCTGTAGGCGACGGAAAGGGGGTCGGCGATCACTCCTTCCGTCAGCTCCGCCAGCCGCGAGGCCAATCGCAGCATTAGTTCCAGTGCAGGGTATAGGGCAGGATCATAGGCCTCGAACGTGAGTTGGAGGATTGTCCAAGTGGATCGGATTCTGTCCAGAACCTCTGGCTCCAAGTTGACTGCTAAGGGTGAACGCAAGAGAGATTCGGGTTCAAAACCGGCTTCTTCCTTGGCGAACACCCTCAACTTCAGCACGGTCTTCTGGTTCGGTGACGAGAAGGCGTATATGCCCCTCTGCATCGGTCGGGCCAGGTCCTCTTTGTCGGCCTGTGCGTGAAGGGGAACGCCCAGCGCGTCCACCGATCCGTCGCCTCCACCTGGCCTTGCGACCCGAAGTAGCGGTGGAAGCGTGGCTGTCGCCGCTAGGATCGACAGATAGAAGTCCGAACTGATCGGAACCGGAGAGGGCTTGGGCCTCCTGAACGGCAAAACGTCACGAAGTCTGTGTTTCAGTGGCTTGATTCTACGCCTTGTGAACGGGACTAGGGGCTCACCGGTTCCGCCATTGATTCCAATGAACTGGATTCGGGCATGGCTTTCCGTGTGCAGCTCACGACCATCCGCTTCCAGACGCCGGGCAGTAACCCAAGTGCCCAAGCACCGGGAGAGGCTTTGAGCGTCGCTCGGAACGGATCGAGCACTCGACCATCGGCCCCAGTCGCTTGCCAATCGTTGGCTCCCGGAACGTACCGGATGACGCCGAACACGTCCAAGGCTTCGAGGAAGCTCCGGCCCCTAGGATCCAGTTCCGTTCCCTTGGGGAGCGTGACGCTCGCCTGAAGCCTTTTCAACTTCTGACCGAGCTTGCGGGACCAAGCGGTGACTTCGTCTCCATAGAAGAACGACAGATAGGTGCTCATCATTACCCACTCAAACAGGGGGATGTTGGCCATGTACTCGATCAAGACGTGGAGGACGATTCCGCCAACGATCGCATACTTCCGCAGCTTGCGGTTGAAAACAATGGTCGCCAGCGCGAGTTCGATGATCAGCGTCCCGTATGTCGCCAATGCCACGAAAGGCTGGTGGTGGACAAACTCGGGGGCAGGAAACCGGTCGAACTCATGGAGTTGGCCCATGAAGTAGAACGCAGTACCGTCCCTCCAGTGCGAGCCGCCGATCTTGTGGAGCACGGTCGTAAAGTAGAGCAGGGCCACCTGATACTGCATGAGCCGTTGCGGCCAAAGGGACACCGGGCGAGGCTCTCTCGGCGCTTTGCCTTTCCAGAGCGCGATCAACCGATCCACGGAGCACGATGCCCCGCTGGGTGCAATGGCGACCAGGAACGTGAACTGGCGCAGCAGTGTGTCTCCACTGTGCAGGATCTGAGGGTTTCTGAAGTGAAGGGTCGTCACAAGCACGAACATCGCGACACTCGCGATCCGCGTCCACAGCCCGATCATCGTCAGGAAGCACGCCAGAAGAGTCAGGACGTAGACGGCGGCCGTGACCCTCGTGTCGGTGACGCCAGGGATCAGGTCGATCCGCCAGATGTGTTGCACCCATCGATCCTGGATCTGCTGCCACTTCTCGGCGTGCCAGGCCGGAACAAAGCCGCGTTCAGTGAACCAAGCGTCAAAGTCCACGGCGATCATCAAGAAGTTGACCAGCCCGAGGAAGCCGAAGGCGATACGGACGAGTCCCATCGTGACGGGCGAGCCCCATCCGAACACGGCCTTGTCAAGGCTGCGTAGAAGCTTCATCGACCGGCGTCCCTTCGCAACCGGTCGAGATCAACGTAATAGTTGAAGTACGTGTACTCCGTGTAATCCTCGGGGGGATTGGTTCCCATGTCGGGCACAATGCGAAAGTGCCGTCTGAGTTGGACATGGACGGGAGGGTTGTTGGGATCCTTGTAGCTCACCAAGGCCATCCGTTGGGCAAAGTCGGGCCACGTCCAACTGTCCTCGTCGAAAGCCGAGCGCTCAAGGTACTTGCGATACCGTTCCTTGATGTACTTCCAGAAAAACGGTAGGTTCTTGATTCGGGGATAGACGCCGACAGTCTGAGTACCGTCTTTGTAGGTCACCACGGCGTCGACCCAGATGTCGACGTTCGATGGGTTCGGCGCAAACATGTCCCAGTACTGCCAGAGTCCGGTCGACTCCAAATAGAAGCGGGTCGGGCTGTTGACCTTGAACCAGTCGTTTGCCGCGTACACGTAGTCGGGCAGGTTCTGCACCACGTTGGAGACCGTGGCCGGGACTGAGCCGTTCTCAATGGCCGGGGCACCGTGCGGCAGGCTCCAGCTTGTGATCAAGAAGACATGGACGACTAGCCACACCTTGACCAAAGCGCCTACCTTGCGGCGAGGCTGAGCCTCTTCCATGCCGATGAGTTTGGCACGGCCAAACGAGACATTGTAGTCTGGGATCGACAGGTACGACGTAGGATAGGAGTAGTGGGAGAAGACATCCATCAAGACGGAAGGGTTGATAGGGCGCTCGTCCGGGCTGCGACCACGCAGGTACGGCGCCTGGAAAAGTCTGCGAAAGAGGTGCCGACGGAGGATCCGGAAGCCGTTCACCAAGCCCGTGTCGCGACCCGGCGGCTACGCACTCTCGTTCGTCTGGCCCGGCCATGGCTCAGGAAGAAGGTCTTCCGAAAGCTCAACAAGCCTCTGCAGAAGATTGGAAGGTCACTCGGCGTCATCCGGGACAATGACGTCCAACGCGCACTGGCCGCCCAACTGGGTCTGCCTGGCTCCGCAGCCAAGCAAAGGAACTGGTCGAACGAACGTCCGAAGAGGCTCAGGAAAGCAGCCCGTAGCCTGCACGAGGTCAGATGGCGCAATTGGCTGAAGGAGTTTGACTCAGCAGTGTCTGCGATCGACGCGAAGTTGGTGGTGGCCCTGCCGACATGGGTCCGATCCTTGGTTGAGGAGGCGGAAGTAGCTTTGCAGGATGAGCCCGATGATGCCCGGCTTCACAGACTCCGCATCGTGGCCAAGAGGCTCCGGTATACGCTGGAGTTCTTTGGCGCCAATCTTCTGCCTGAGCATGAAGTGACGGTCATGAAGCTCACCGCCATTCAGGATTCCATTGGAGCCTGGCGCGACCTGAACTGTGTCCGCCAAGACGCTGGGCTCGACGCGCGGCCGCTGGCTCTTGTGGCGGCCCAGGTGGCAGACCAGTGGCAAGTGGTTTTGGAGCGATTGAAGGCGCACCGGTCTTCAGACAGTGGTCATGCGAGACGGAGCGGTACTGGGGGCAGGGCGTCCAATAAGTGAGATGCTGACTGCCTTAGTTCTGCTGTCACTGAGTGCGAGTCTCCAGCCTGATATGGCTCAAGTGCGGCACCAAGACACCCACTGGCCCATCGTCTGTGGATGGGCGGACGAACTCGACACTCCGTCGGGTTGGGCACCGCTCGAGGTGGAGAACAAGGCCCACGTGTACCAGCCTTACAGAGGTTCGGTGCTTCTCGGCCTTGACCACGTTCCGAGCAACTGGCCGTACGCCTACCAGTGGAGCGGCGTGACCCGTGACGTGACGGTTGACACGGGCCGATACCCGGTTTTGTTGGCCCGAGTCCTGTGGGTTCAAGGGTACGCGCACATGGACATCGATGTCCTGGACTCGCAAGGCAAACCGGTCAAGACACTCCGGACGACGACACTGAACGGACCCGGGCTGTCCGAGCTCGATTTTGACCCATCAGATGATCCGATCCCACAGGCGTTGCGACTCAGGCTGATTGTCGGAGGCCCGAACGAAGGATGCTCCGCCACCTACGATTGGGTGCGCTTCGTCAGGAAGGCAGACGCCGAGCGCCTTAAGAGCCATCCGGACCTAGCTGTCACGGATCGTCAATCTGTCGATCGCTAGATGCCAAGTGCTTGGGCAAAAAAGGTGTTCAGTCCTTGCGAAACCGTGACGTGCCTCATCACAAAGTCCGGTAGGTCGTCGCGCAGAGCGACATCTGGCTCATATTCGACCCAATAGTAGAACTGCTTGTTCGCAATAAGAGGCTGCCGCACGGCCATATCCCTGAACTCGGAAGGCAGAACCTTGTTGGCCTCTCCGACGATGGTGCCGAATACGCTCTGGAACTCGGCATCGCCGAGGAGTCCCTCAAACTCTTCCAGGTGGCTGGCAATGTGTCTCCGGATCTGAAGGATCTGAGCCGGCTCCAGGAAGTAGTGACCGCTCGCTATACCAAACACCCTTGGATCAACGTGAAGGTACACCCCGGTCTTTCCATGGCCTGTCTTGCCACCACTACTGATCGACAGTCCGGCGTTCGATTTGTAGGGGCGTTTGTCCCTGCTAAACCGGGTGTCGCGATAGATGCGGAACACGGCCTGCTTCGGCTCCATGTCGATGGCTGGATCAAGAACCCTCAACCTTGCGAGAAGTTCGGCCGCCAACGTCTCCATCGGCCTTTTGACGCTCGACTCATACCGATGCTTGTTGGCGGTAAACCACTTACGGTTGTTGTTCAGCTCTAGTTCGGCCAAGAAGTCGGCGGCGTCACGTGTCAGCCAGGACATGAGGCGAATTTACTCGGACCACCCATGTTGCGTTCCCCGCACGGTCAGGGGCGGACAGAGACCCCCGTCGTGACCCTCACGAGAACCGCTTCTTCCACTCATCGAGCTTCATCAGGGCCTCGATCGGAGTCAGCCGCGTCACATCGAGACCGGAAAGCTCTTTCAGGACTTGAGGCTCCTCTGCCTCGAACAGCGTCATTTGAACCCGCTGTAGCGAAGGCCCAACGGCCTCGAGTGGTGTCGACGAACCCTCGAGCCGAGCCAGCACCTCTTGTGCACGCCTGAGAACGGTCGGTGGCACTCCCGCCATTTTGGCCACCTGGATTCCGTAGGACCTGTCCGTGCCACCGGGGAGCACCTTGTGCGTCCAAACGACATGATCGCCGACTTCCTCGACCGCGACCCGCATATTGGCGACGGTTGTGATCTGGGACTCGAGTTCATTGAGTTGGTGGTAGTGGGTAGCAAAGAGGGTTTTCGCACGCACATGGGCCAGGTGCTCTACCATGGCCCACGCGATCGCGAGCCCGTCGAAGGTAGACGTGCCCCGCCCAACCTCGTCGAGGACCACCAGCGAGGCCGATGTCGCGTTGTTCAGGATGTTCGCGCTCTCGACCATTTCAACCATGAACGTCGATTGACCCAACGCCAACTCGTCCTTCGCCCCGACCCTAGTGAAGATTCGGTCGCATAGCCCAAGCCGACAAGAGGTGGCAGGAACAAACGAACCGATCTGAGCCATCAGGGCGATCAGCGCCGTCTGCCGGAGGTACGTGGACTTACCGCTCATGTTTGGCCCGGTCAGCACAACGACCCGCGTCCCATCGTCGAGGCAGACGTCGTTCGGCACGAACACTCCCGCTACCTCGACCACAGGATGCCGGCCCGACCGGATTTCAAGGATGTCGTCGCCCACGATCTCAGGACGGCAGTAGTTCCTTTGCACCGCGACTTCGGCGAACGACGCAAGAACATCCAGTTCGGCGAGGGCTCGAGCGCTTTGTAGTAGACCTGCAGACTGGGCCGCTACTTGCGCGCGCAGGCGACCGAACAAGTCGGCTTCGAGGGCCGTCGCCTTTTCCTCCGCTCCGAGCACGGCACTCTCGTGGTCCTTGAGCTCGGCGGTGATGTAGCGCTCGCTGTTGGCCGTCGTCTGCTTGCGGATGTAGTGGTCCGGCACCTTGCTCTGCTGGGCCTTACCCACCTCGAGGTAGTAGCCGAACACGCTGTTGTAGCCGACCTTGAGCTTGTCGATCCCGGTACGGTTGCGCTCCTCTGCTTCGAGCTTGGCGATGTAGGTCTTGCCGTTACGGCTCAGGTCTCGCAGCTTGTCCAGCTCCAGATCGTAGCCAGGCTTGAAGACGCCCCCGTCCCGTACCGTAAGGGGCGGGTCTTCCACCAGCGCCTGCCTCAACTGATGGGCGAGCTCAGCGTGGTCGCTGATCCGGTGCCGGATGTCGTACAGCTTCCCGAGGGCCACCTTGCGCAACGGCTCGTCCAGTACGGGGAGAGCCATCAGAGATGATTTGAGGGAGACCAGGTCTCGCGGGGAAGCCAGGCCGGCCGCGCACCGCGAGACGAGGCGCTCAATGTCGGCGATCCGATCGAGGGCCTCTCGGATGTCGCCGCGAGGTATCACGTGTTCGGCGAGCCTTGCCACGCCCTCGAGCCTCGACTCGATCTCCTTTGTGTCGAGAAGGGGCTGCTCGATCCACCGCCTCAGCAAGCGGAGCCCCATCGAAGTGACAGTCAAATCAAGAACACCCAGTAGCGTGTTCCTTTTGCTACCGTCGGTCATGCTCTGCGTCAACTCGAGCGACCGTCGGGTCGCTGGGTCGAGGCGCATGAAGCTATCGACGGAGTAGGTGGAAAGCGAGTCAACGTGGCCGAGCGCCAGACCGTTGGTCGTGGCGTAGTCGAGGATCATGCTGGCGGCGATGACTGCCGACGGCTTGCTGTCCACGCCAAATCCGGCCAGGTTCGAAACCTGGAAGTGCTTGAGCAAGGCGCGCTCGGCCCGTTCGGCTCCGGGCTTGGGCTCTTCTGTCACCGCCACTCCGAGACCCTCGTTAGCCAGTTCGGCGACGCGTCGTTCCTCCGCACCGGCCAGAAGCTCGGCTGGCCGGATCCGTGCCAGCTCTTGGAGCAAGCGCTCGGCCAGGTACTCGCCTTCAATCTCGGTCACGAGGAACTCGCCGGTACTGGGGTCAAGTGTGGCGAGACCCGCCTTCCCCTCAAGCACGCAGACTGCAGCGAGGAAGTTGTTGGATCCGGAGGAGAGCATGGAGTCTTCCAACACGGTTCCAGCACTCAGGACACGGGTGACGCCCCTGCGTACCAAGCCCTTGGCCTTCTTGGGATCCTCAAGCTGGTCGCACAGCGCGACCTTGAGACCCTGGGCGACAAGCTTCGAAAGGTACTTCTCGACGGAATGGAACGGGACTCCGGCCATCGGAATACGGCCGTTCTCGGCGTCTTCTCTGCCGGTGAGTGTGATCTCAAGGGCCTTAGCCGCCACCTCGGCGTCTTCACCGTAGAACTCATAAAAATCGCCGACGCGCATAGCGACAAGCGCACCCGGGTGGGCGGCCTTCGCCTGGAAGTACTGTTGCATCATCGGCGTCCGTGGACGCATATGGGGGGATTATGAATCGGAGGAACGGGTGCCCACCTGCAATACAGGTGGGCACAGTTGGCGGCGAGCGACAGCCCCAAGACCAACAGAGGTCGTGAGGTTCAAAACACACTGCTGTTCCGCGGTAATTGCCGTCAGCCGTCGTGACCTGAATTTCGACGTCGTGATGACTTCCCACCGAATCGTCTTCTGTACCTTTCGACGACCGTTTCGGGAAACTCCCTTCGAAGACCGCGAAGAGATGCTCGCAACAGTGCCGCGCCCACGACAAAAGCAATGAGGCCAAGTATCAGGAGGAACCTGTTGAGAATGATGTAGGTGCCACTGGCTGGATCCGCACCAAATATGGGCCCGATTTTCGAGTCCGTGAACAGGTTCTCGTAGCCGACCACGGCCAGGCCGGCGCCAACACCAACCAGCAGAAGGGCTGCCTGGAGCAGCCGACCGCTTCTGCTCATTAGGGGATCGGCACCCGTTTCGCGACACAGATTCGGCCCCGACTCACGAGAACGTTCACCTCGCGCCAGTGGGTTGATTCAGGTTTCGTCCGACGGCCGTCTCTGCTGCGTTGATGAACGTGTCCTTGTCCCGCATCACAGCTTGCGGAGGCAACGAGTCGCTGATCGTCGTCAGATTTGGCCACTTCTTGACAGCGGTGCCAATGGCCATGAACTCAATCATCCCTCCACCCAACTCGTACACGTACGTCTTGATGCCGACCACGTCGTCAGCCCCGCACGCTGCCGCATCGCGCATGATGTGGTGGAGCGCGTTCTCACGGGCGTCGTAGATGAGCTTGGTAAGCTCCTCAATCTCGCCGCGGCCGAGGCTCTTGAACGCTGCCGTGATGCCGCCGACGATACCGAGCGAGTACACCGAGACACCGAGGACGAGTTGGATCGGCATATAGCCGATGTGGATCATGTTCCACATCTCCTCGTTCGTGAGGTCGCTCGTGACGGGCATCTGATCGAACTCAATCCCCAAGGCGTCGTGGCGACTGGCGGTGCCGACCATGATCATCTCCTGCATCCCGCTGAAGGGGAATATGGAGGTGTTGATGCCGACGACCGCATTCGCACCGACTTGCCTCGCTTCCTGCTGGATCCGGCTCAAGGCATGGTGGCGTGTCACGTTGAAGATCTCGCTGTACTCCTTGACTTCTCCTCGACCGAGGCTGCGCAGAGCCCCACCGATGCCGCCGCCTATGCCGATCGAATACGCCACGTTGCCAAATACGAAGTGGACGGGCTTAAACCCACAGTCCAACTGACAGTACAGCTCTTGTCCGTCGGCGCAAGACGTGAACTCCAGCGAACTCGCGTTGTAGTTGTCTCGGTGGACGGCACTTCCGATCGACAGGAACTCGATGTTCCCACTGTGGACCACGAGCTCGCTTGTGACACCCGTCAAGCCGATCGCGCCCTTGAGGTCGCTCCATGCGATCATTCGGTCGAGCGCTGCTTTGCGCCCGTCGTGGATCAGATGCGTGATCTGGTCTACCTCGCCGCCCGCAAGGGTCTTGAACCCGGCTCCGATGCCTCCGATGACACCGAGCGAGTACACACTGTTGCCGATCACGAGGTCTCCCGGCGCCATCCCCTTCTTGTGGAGGCAGAAGATCTCGTTTCCACTGAGGCCGGTCATGACTGGCATGGCGGCATTCTACACCTCAAGCCCCGGAAATTGGATCACACCGCCCGAGCGCCCTCAAGCTGATCGTCGACCTGCCTGGTCTGTCAAGGTGTCAGATTCCCGGCGTTCAGCATCGGTTGCACGGCACTCTCGCTACAGAGGACGACCATGAGGTTCGAGACCATGGCCGCCTTGCGATCTGGGTCGAACTCGACGATCTTCCTCTCACTGAGGTGCTGCAGGGCGAGTTCGACCATACCGACGGCACCGTCCACTATCCTCTGTCGGGCAGAGATGATCGCTGCCGCCTGCTGCTTGCGGAGCATGACGCCAGCGATCTCTTGAGCGTAGGCGAGGTGAGAGAGCCGCGCTTCGAGGACGGTGACTCCGGCGCGGGCCAGCCGTTCTTGGAGCTCGGAGAGAAGGTGTTCAGCGATCTCGTCCGTGTTTCTCATCAACGATATCTGGTCGTCGTCCGCATCATAGGGATAGCTGGAGGCGCAGTGGCGCAGGGCCGTCTCACTTTGGATCGCGACGAACTGGATGCAGTCTTCGACGTCGAAACAGGCTTTGAACGTGTCGTTGACCTGCCAAATGATGACGGCTGCAATCTCTACAGGGTTGCCGACTTTGTCGTTGACTTTGAGGCGATCTCCATTTAGGGTCTGTGCCCGGAGCGAGACCACGGTCTTGGTGAAAAACGGGTTGCTCCACCAAAATCCGTCTCCCCGGACGGTCCCTGCGTAGCGACCAAACAGCACCATGACCCGGCTCGTGTTCGGGTTCACGATGAAGAAGCCCGGCATCAGCAGAAAGGCGAGCACGACCGAGACCCCCAACAGGATCAGGTGTGGCGGCGAACCGTTTGGCGCGGAGCCGACCTGATCGACCGTGAGGAGCCGGACTGCATAGGCAAAGCAACCCCAGAGCCCCAGTTCAACGATTAAGACGAGCCACCCTGAAAGCGGTCTCAAGTGTCGCTCTTGCGTCATGGAATATTCACCTTCTCGCAGTCCTTCGACTTTTGGGACGGATCAGGAGTCCGGTTCTGTGCGTCTAGGCCCGCATCAGAGCCAGTCCGAGGAGGACGAGCCGTCCCGAGCACGCGGCAAGGACGAACCGGTAGAATCGTGAGTGTTGGCCCGTTCCTGGCGTGGAAGAGCATGTCGCTCCGCTGGTCGAGCAGGACAGCAATGAGGAGATTTTGAGAAAGAGAACGCCAGTGCGGCAGCGGGCGCCAAAGACCAATGGCGACCGCCCCCACAACATTGAGATCATCGTCAACTGCGCGAGTCGTGAGACGCGCATCGCTGTGCTTGAGGACTCCAAACTCATGGAGTACCGGGTCGAGCGGGAGGAACGTGTCGTCGGATCGATCTTCAAGGGCATCGTCCAAAACGTGCTTCCCGGCATGGATGCGGCTTTTGTGGACATCGGACTCGAACGCAACGCGTTCTTGTACGTAGCCGACATCATTCCAGACGACTTTGGTGACGGGAGTCCCGCCAGTGTCAGAAGGTCTGAACTCCGACGTCGAAAGATCAAAGAGCTGATCAAGCCCGGTCAGGAGCTCATGGTTCAAGTGACAAAAGGTCCGAGGGGCACCAAAGGCGCTCGGGTCACGACCCGGATATCGTTGCCTGGCCGCTATGTCGTCTTGATGCCGGAGGGCAACCATTTGGGTGTCAGCCGCAAGATTGAGGACAGAAAGGAGCGCGAACGGCTGCGACGGGTCGGTGAGAAGATCATGCCGAAGGGATTTGGCCTGATCCTCAGAACCGAGTGTGAAGGTAGGACTGAAGCCGAGCTTAAAGCCGACATCGCGTTTCTGCAGCAGTTGTGGGCTCAAGTGCTTGAAGGCGCCAAGCGGCTCCGAGCCCCTGTCGTCGTGCACCGCGACCAGACCCTGCTCTACCGCACCATCCGAGACGTCTTCGGCGACGAGATCGACAAGATGGTCATTGACGATCCTGAGGAATACGAGAAGGTGTCACTCGTCGCAGGCATGGTCGCTCCCAAGCTCAAGAACAAGATCTTCCTGTACGACCGTGAGGAACCGGTCTTTGACCATTACGGCATTGAGAAGGATCTGGACCGGTTGCTGGAGCACAAGGTGTGGCTCAAGAGCGGCGGCTATCTGGTAGTCGATGAGACTGAGGCCCTGACCGCCATCGACATCAACACAGGCAAACAGGTTGGATCGACCAGCCTGAGCGACACAATCCTCAAGGCGAACATGGAGGCCGCAGAGGAAGTGTGCCGGCAGCTCCGGCTCCGGGACATGGGCGGCATCATTGTCATCGACTTCATCGACATGGACGAGGCAGCCGACCGCAAGAAGTTGATTGAGCACTTCGAGCGCATCTTGGCTCGTGACCGTGCACGGACCCGGGTTGGCAAGATCAGCTCTCTGGGCCTCGTCGAAATCACGCGGAAGCGGACTGGTGAAAGCGTCACAGAGGCTATCACCAGCGTTTGCCCGATGTGCGAGGGCCGGGGCCGGATCGCCAGTTCCGACACAGTAGGACTTTGGGTCGAACGTGAGATGCGCCGCAAACTCGGGGAACCGGGCAGCGCGTTCTACATCGAATGTCATCCTGGGGTGGTCGAAAGCTTGATCGGTTCGGATGGCGAGTCGATCGAGGAGCTGGAGCACGAGCTCAAGAGAGGTCTGTACATCCGCGCCAACTTTGACTTCGATTTCGAGGATTTCGAGATTGAAAACGGGACGATCGAGGAGTTCGACCGACGCTTCATGGGCTTTCGTCGTGCCCAAGTCCTCGAGTGCAACGTCAGGCGCTCGAGCACTGACGGCGGTTCGCGCTCGGTCGGCTGGACGGACAGTGGCTACTACGTCGAGCTTCTTGACGGTACGGAGCACATCGGGCACCGAGTGAAGGTTGTCCTGCAGGACATCCGCAGATCATTTGCCGTGGCCGACGTCATCCTGCCCGGCCGGTAGTTCTGCCGACAGAAGAGCCCTGCGGGTATTCCCTCACAGGGCTCTCGTCGGATCCTGGCGCCCACTCTGGGACGGCCGGTGCAGACCCTACTTCCTCTTGAAGGTTACAGTCTTGCCTTCCTTCTGAAAGGTGATGGTGAAGTCGCCACCGGAGCCAATCGTCCCCAGCATCTTGCGTTGGTCAGGCGTCAGGTCGTCGGGTGTCAAGTAGCCTTTGGACTTGCTGAGATCCCACTGCTGAGGCGTCAGGCTCTCGACCAGCTTGCCAATGTCGCCGACGCCGAACTCAAGTTTCGGCAACACCAGCTTCTTCATGTCGGGAACCTCCTTCAGAGCCTTTTCGACCTGTTCGCGCACCTTGGCGTCCCCAAGCTCCTTCTGCACGTCTGGCATTTGTTTCAGCCGCATCTTCAGTTCGGGCATCTCCTTGAGTTGCTTCTGCAACAGCTCTTTGATCTGCGGCATTTCCTTCAAGTTGAATGTGCCCTCGGGCATTTCCTTGAACTGCCAGTTACCCTTGGGCAGGTCTTTCAGGGAGTCTTTGAGCTCTTGGCTCCACTCCTTCCACTGCTTGGCGTCCCCCGGGCCTAAGCCGTTCATGCTGGGCGGAAGCTCTTTCCACTCGAAGTTCTGGCCAGGCGACATGACACTGAATGCACCAGGGAAACCCGGTTTGAGCGAGTAGACGTCGCCTTTCTTTGTGTAGGACAGTCCCAAGGCTTCCGCTACCGCTTCCAGCGCCTTGTCTGCGGGCTGGTCTTTGAGATGCACGGTCAGGCGCTTGTCCTTGGGAAGAGTGCTGGTCTCCGCCACAAAGTTGATCCCGGCCTTCTTGAGCCAGTCGAGAACCTGCTGTGGCGTGGCGCTGTCAAAGTCCATCGTGACTCTGTGGTCTTGATCGACAGTGACCGGGGCCAGGGCGAAGGGAACGTTCCATTGCGCGAGCGCCATCGTCGCCGACAAGGCGAACAGGGTGCCTGCGAGTGCGAATGCTTTCGTCCTCATAAGTCTTGGGACTCCTGGAGATGTCTCCGTGGGCAATTACTGCCAGATCCCCAACTCGGTTCCCAGATGTGCGGGACCCGGCTACAGCGGCTCATCTCGACCGGGTTTGGGTATCATCCGGGCTCACCGGTTCTCTGCGCCCCATGGCGCCGATTCTAGGACCAGAGGGAGCCCATGAAGAAGTACGAAGCTTTCTACATCGTGCCCGCCACCATGACCGACGCTGAAGTGCAGAAGGTCGCCGACAACTTTAAAGGGATTGTCGAAAAGAACGGTGGCACTGTCGAGTCGGCTGCAAAATGGGATAAGCGCAAGCTCGCCTACGAAATCAAAGGCCATCGAGAGGGCAACTACGTCCTCATGCACTTTGAGGCGCCTACGACTGTGCCAGCCGAGCTCAACCGTCTGATGCGGATCAGTGACGACGTCATCAGGCATACGATCCTCGTCCGTGAGGAAGTGGCCTCATGAGCGTCAACCGAGTCGTCCTGATCGGTCGACTGACGCGAGACCCGGAACTCCGCACGACAACCACGGGCAAGCAGGTCACGGACTTTAGCCTCGCGGTCGACAAGCGGATCAAGCCGACGGACGGGTCGCCGACCGCCGACTTCTTCCGGGTTTCAGCATGGGGACAGACGGCGGAGTTTGTGGCCAACTACCTGACCAAAGGGCGTCTCGTCGCGGTCGACGGTCGGCTCCAGAGCCGTAAGTACACCGACAAAGACGGGAACAATCGCGAGGTTGTCGAGATCGTGGCCGACAACGTTCAGGGCCTCGACCGACCTCGCGACGATGCGGGTGCTCCCGCTGCGGCGGGCGGCTCAGCGTCAGCTTCGGTGCCTGCTGAAGACGAGTACGATCCGTTTGCAGACGAGTAAGGTCTTCACTCGGACTCAGAAGCAAGAGCCCAGGTCAGTCGACCTGGGCTCTTGCTTGTTCATCTCTGCAAACGGCACTCCATGTTTCAGTAAGCCGTCCAGCTACTGATTTCTCCGTTTGGCTTCCTCTATGTCCAGTTCGATCGGGACTTTGAATTTGAAGATCGAACCCTTGCCGACTTCGGACTCGACCCATATTTGGCCCAAGTGGACGTCTTCGACGAGGTGACGCACGAGGAAGAGCCCGAGGCCTGTTCCGTAGATCTTCCGGTTGTCCTCGTTGTCGACGCGGTGGAACCGCTCGAAGACCTTGGTCAGGTGGTCAGGGGGAATACCGATTCCTTGATCCTCGACAGCGATCTCGACCTCGGGACCGCCGTCCCAGTTGGCGTGGACGATGACATCGCCTCCCTCAGGCGAATACTTGATCGCGTTGTTCAACAGGTTCGTGAGAATCTGATCGAACTTGTCCTCGTCGCCGATGATCGTTTGGGGCAGCCCGGAGTGGAGAACCTTGTAGACCGTGTGTTTGGTGGAAGCCTGGTTTTGGACGACAACGACCTTGTCCAGCAGGTTCTCTATGTTGAACCGAGTGTAGTTCGGCTTCAAGCTCTCTCCAGCTTCGATACGGGCCGTGTTGAGTAGGTCGTCGATCAGACGACGAAGACGGTCGCACTCGTGCTCAATGATCTGGAGGAACTCCTTCTGCTCGTCACGGGTAAAGGTGTCGTCCATCAGCAACGTGCTGGTGAAACCTTTGATGGCCGTGAGCGGCGTCCTCAGTTCGTGAGAAGCCATTGCGACAAAACTGGACTTCATCTTGTCGAGGTTCTTTTGCTCTGTGACGTCGTTGAGAATGCTTACGAACCCGAGACTACGGCCCTCTTCGTTCCTGACAGACGCTCCTTGAACCGTGAACACGCGCTCCATGGGGCCGACGTGTACCGTGACCTCGATACCTGGCACCTCAGTCGACTGGATGCCTCGGTCGAAGAAGCTGCACAGTTGGTCGTTCTTGAGGATGTCGTGGTAGGGCTTGCCAATGCTCTCGGGCGCGACGTCGAAGATGGCGCGCGCCGTGGCGTTCATCTGGCTGAGCTTGCCTTCAGGAGAGACCAGAACGAGCCCGCTCGTCAGTGACTCAAAGGTCTGGAGCAACTCCTCGCGCTCTTCGACGACCTCGCGGTAAAGCTGCAGGTTGGCGATGATCGAACCGACGTTGCGCGCCATTCGCTCGAGCAGGCGCACGTCTTCATCGTTGAAGTCTTCGCCATGCCGCTTGTTGAAGGCATGGAGGACACCGATCGTCGTACGCTCGACCACGCGGTTCTCTTCGTCGCGCTTCTCGATGATCAAAGGGACCGTGATGCCGTTCTGAACGTGCATCAGGGCCACCATGTCCTTCTTGGTCCGGTCGTCGGAACTTGCGTCGTGAAAGATGACTGGCTCGCCCGATCTGAAGACCTCGCCCGTCACGCCTTGGGTTGCCCGCACTTTGAACAGCTCGAGCTTCGCCTCCTCAATGCCGTAGGCCGGAGGAATTGAGACGAGCTCACCGGCCTCGCGGTCATAAAACATGATCACGATTTTCTCGGCCTGGAGTATCATCGCGATGCGCTGTACCAAGCGCCGCAACGTGATGTCGCCCTCTTGAATAGGGGCAACGTCTACGTTCGCTTCGAGCGGGACTGGCCTCGGTCCGTCGGACACTTTGGCACCGTCCCCTCTGAGACGGTGGAGCTCCTGTTCGAGGTCGCGAATCCGCTTGAGCAGATCGTCCGGGTCGGGGCTTCCGTTGAAAGAGGTCATCGGCACGGTACTCTGTTCTGACTGGGCAAGAGGCTCAAGCATACCTATCGGTTCCTTCTGGGCGGGGGTCTGAGGGGTCAAGGATATAATGGGCTCAATGGGCGACCGCCTTGAGGAGATGCCCCTTTTCCCCCTGAACATGGTGCTGTTCCCCTATGCGCAGCTGCAACTGCACGTCTTTGAGGAACGGTACCGCGAGATGGTGCGCTTCTGCACCCAGCACGACCAGCCATTTGGAGTCGTCCTCATCCGCTCCGGGGAAGAAGTGGGAGGCCAGGCTGAGCCGTACATGGTCGGGACGGCAGTCCGCATCATCTCGGTTCATACGTTCGATGACGGGAAAATGGACGTCCAAGTTCATGGTGAGCGCCGCTTTCGGGTCCGAAGACTGGACGAGTCCAAGCCCTATTTGACCGGGTTTGTCGAGCCCGTGATCGAACTGGAAATTGAGGACACTCCCCGGGCAGAAGCTCTCGTCATGCGGTCGCGAGAGTACGTACAGGCTTACATCGAGTCGTACTTCGCCCGGTTCAACGTTGCCGTCTCCAAGATCAAACTGCCGACTGATCCCACTGCGCTCTCCTTCGTTGTAGCGAACTTCCTCCAGATCGAGAACCTGGAAAAGCAGCGCCTTCTTGAGACGACCGATACGCTCGAAAGGCTTTCGGACATCATCCCGATCCTCGAGCAGCATATGGTCGAAGCCAAAGCGCCACCGTTCCACAAGCTCACTCGCCAACACATGGAAGAGTGGATCAGTCCCAATTAGAAAGGGCGAGGACGATCAAACCCTTAACGCACACCTAACGGGGCCCTGGGGTCAACGTCGGCAAAGCGCCTAGGCGATGAGGGCTCCCGACAGGACAGCCGTCCCGCAACCGGGCCGAAACCGAGACGGCGACGAGAGGAACCCGTAGATGCAGCCTGGCGACCCGAGCCTCTCGATTCCCTCGGCCCCCAGTCGCCTGGGACGGCCGCAGTGAACGCACGCTTCACGATTCGCGAGCTCGCCGCACGGCTCACAGACCCGGGTCGACTCTTGCATCAGCCCCTTCATTCGACTGGCCCCTCGCAGGGGCCGACTCGTGTGACTTGAGACCCTGTCGCGGAACCCTAGACAGTAATCCTGAATTCACTGTGATGATGACCCTCGCCCTTGCCATCGCACTGACCGCCTCCCAAGTCGCGGACACTGCCCAAAGCGCCAAGCCGCTCCAGCCTGGCGCGCATGTCCCGGAAGTCGCGCTGATGACCATCGACAGCACAAAGACGACCCTCAAGGACGCCCTTGGCGGCAAAAAGACCGTCCTGGTCTTCTATCGTGGCGGCTGGTGCCCGTTCTGCAACGCCCACCTCGCGGATCTCGGCGCCAACCAGCAGAAGTTTGAAGACGCAGGCTGGCAGATCGTCGGTATCACCCCGGACCTGCCCCAGAACATCGTGAACACGGAGGACAAGCACAAACTGACCTTCAAGATCTACTCTGACTCTAAGGCTGAGGCGCTCAAGGCGTTCGGCGTGGCGTTCCGTGTCGACGACGGCACGTACACGATGTACAAGGACAAGTACCATCTGGACCTGGAGAAGTGGTCAGGCGACACAAGCCACATCCTGCCCGTTCCCTCCGTGTTTTTAGTGGACGCCCAGGGCGTGATCCGCTTCACCCACGCCGACCCCGACTACAAGGTTCGCATGAAGGCGGACGAGATTCTGGGTGAAATGAAGAAAGTGGACGGATAGCCGTATCGTGCTGTCCGACTTTGACTATCACCGGCCGTACATCAGGCGTGCCACGAGGGTGGCGACGGCCACGACGAAGGCCATGCCGAGGTAGAAAGCACAATAGAGTCGGGCGCCCGACGATGTCCCAGGGAGGCCCAAGATGCGTCCGTACGAGCCGGGAGACGGGGAGTCCGACTCGACAAAGGGGCGGCTACGTCCGCAGTGGACGCACATGTCGCCCGTTGCGACCTCTCCGCAGTTCTCACAGACCCAACCGGTCTCAGACATTCTCCCTCCCTTGTTACGGACGGATGGCTGTCAAGGTTGGAGGTGGCCCTTGATCGGCCGCGGACGGCCCAGAATTGTCGGGAACTCAGCTGTATCCAGTGCACCTGATTCAGCCTTTCATCAGGGCGAGCCATGGGGCTTGACGATCCCCAGTGCCAAGACCCTGACCCCGCATAATCAAGGCATGCCCAAGATCGCCTTTATCGGTGCTGGTTCGACCGTGTTCGCCAAGAACCTGATGGGGGACATCTTGAGCTACCCCGAGCTCGCCGAGAGCCACATCGCGCTCATGGACATCGATGAGGAGCGGCTGCGGACGAGCGAAAAGGTAGGGCACCGAGTGAACGAGGCCCTGGGCACCCACGCCCCCATCAGTGCGACGCTCGACCGCCGCGCGGCGCTGGACGGTGCCGACTACGTGATCATCATGGTGCAGGTGGCGGGCTACAAACCGGGCACGGTGGTGGACTTCGAGGTCCCCAAGAAATACGGCCTGCGCCAGACCATCGCCGACACGATGGGCATCGGCGGCATCTTCCGCGCTTTGCGCACGATCCCGGTGCTACTGGACATCGCCAAGGACATGGAGGAGTTGTGCCCCGGCGCCTTGATGCTGAACTACACCAACCCGATGGCGATGCTCTGCTGGGCGATGAACAGGGCGACCAAGATCCGCAACGTCGGGCTCTGCCACAGCGTGCAGGGGACGGCGCACGAGCTCTGCCGGGACATGGGAGTGCCCTATGAGGAGGTCGACTACCGCTGTGCGGGCATCAACCACATGGCCTTCTACCTGCAGTTCCGGCACAAGGGGCGCGACCTCTACCCCGAGATGCACAAGGTGATCGCCGAGGAGCGGGTGCCGGACACCAACCGCGTGCGGTACGAGATGCTGAAATGGCTGGGGTACTTCGTGACAGAGTCGAGCGAGCACTTCAGCGAGTACTGCCCCTACTTCATCCGCCGCGACCACCCTGAGCTGATCGAGCGGTTCAACGTCCCGCTGGACGAGTACATCCGGCGGTGCGAGGAGCAGATCGCGGGCTGGGAGAAGCTGCGCGGCAAGATGGAGTCGGGCGAGGGGCTGGACGTGAAAAGGAGCAGCGAGTACGGCTCGACCATCATCCACTCGTGCGAGACGGGCAGGCCGAGCGTGGTCTACGGCAACGTCGACAACCAAGGCCTGATCGACAACCTGCCGCAGGGCTGCTGCGTGGAAGTGCCGTGCCTGGTGGACAAGGCGGGGATCCAACCGACGAGGATTGGCAAGCTGCCGCCGCAACTGGCGGGGATGATCATGACGAACGTGAACGTGCAGGGACTGACGGTAGAGGCGGCGCTGACGGGCAAGCGCGAGCACGTCTACCACGCGGCCATGCTGGACCCCCACACGTCGCAAGACCTGGGGTTGGACGACATCCGGTCACTGGTGGACGACCTCTTCGAGGCGCACAGGGACTGGGTGCCGGGGATTACGGCTTAGGTCTCACGACGCCTGGCCCTTACGGGTCCGGGACGTACTTGGCGTGTCCGTCCGAATAAGCCACGCACCGGCCGCCGCTCACAGTGATGTAACCAAGCTCTGTCGTAGCGGGAGAGGCGATGCTGTTCGCGTTTCCGCCGGCGAACGTGTAGACAAAGCCGTCGAGGAGGCTCTCGTTGCCGCCGAGGTACTGCTGGATGCTGCCGGGGAACCCGCTGGGATCAGGGAAGTTGTCGTCATGGTCGGTCAAGTACAGCATCACGGCCAAGGCCACTTGCTTGGCGCGGCTCAGCGCTGCCGTCCTCGCAGCAGCGTCACGGGCGGCTTCGAAAAGTTTGAGATCGGCTTTCGCTAATTCGACCGAGTAGAGGCGCCCCTTCGCCACGTAGGCGACCGTGGAGGCGTTTGGAAGCAGGAAAGCGGTGTCGTCGTATTCGGCGGCGACCATGCACCATGGTTGCTCGCTTTCCGTCTTCGAGTGCAGCCAGAGGCTCTCGAGCCTGACCTTGATCTTGTCGACGACAGGATCCAACGGTCGCGCGACAAGTTCCAGGGTGGTGGGATCTGGCTCGACCGTGTAAGGTTGAATGTCCTCTCCGGTCTCGTTCAATGTTCCGTCCGTAGGCGAGAAGACCGCCAGCTTTACGTTGGCGCGGTCTTGGCCCTCTTGGCGACGATAGCTCTTTCCCAGCACGTACTTGCCGTCTTTGGACCAGTTGTTGCTAAACGCGAAGGAGCCTTTGACCTTAATCTCGGTCTGCTTGAGCAGTTTGCCTTGGACGTCATAGGTGCGGAATTTGGCCCTTGTCTCCCTTGGCTGTCCAGGTACCGGCGGTTCCATTGACACCGAGTAGAGGACGACCCATGGCTGGGTCGGCGAGCAGAGCACGTCGGAGAAGTCTCCTTGCCACGAGCTGTCCAAATTCACAATCCTTCTCACCGTCGCGTCACTTGCGGAAAAACGGTAGAGCGCGAAGTCTGTGTTCGGCTGACCCGCCGCTGTCGTGCCCCCGCCAATGAAATAGGCGGTTCCTGGCTGAGACGACCAAGTCAAGCCTGCAGGTGGAGGTGCCGGGGCGCCAGCTTCTTGACGAACCTTCATCAGGTGGTCGTTGGTGACGTCCCAGACTTGAACCGACTGTTTTGGAACCTCCTTCAGTCCCTTGTCTGTCATCGCTTCAAAGAGAGGGCCAAACTTCTTTCCAGGCAGCTCTGAGCACCAACAGACGACATAGCGGTTCCCAGGTGCCATCGTCGCAAAGTTGACCAGGTCGTCAATGATCATTCGAGGCGGAGCGACAAAGTACGCGTCCTTGCCGGAAACCACGAACGATCCTGACGACGGACCGTGCGGTTGCGCATTGGCCAACGAAGCCGTCAGACAAACGACAAGAGCCCAACACTTCCTCATGACTACTAGTATAAGAGATGGGTTCGAAAAGTTCGCTAGAGATCCAGGATCTTGTTCATGATCCAGAGCGCGACGCGAAACTTGTTCGTCCGGGGCGACCTGTCGATTGCATGTTCGGTCACAAACGTGACCTCGTTCTCATCACTCTCGAATCCGATCGCTGGATCGCTCACATCGTTCACTGCAATAGCGACAACTCTCTTGGCAGCCAGCTTGCTCCGTGCCACAGCGAGGTCAGGCGACGGTTCCGCGGCAAAGGCAACGACCTTGGCCCCAGGTCGTGCCAAGCATGCGAGCTCTGCAATGATGTCTTGGTTCGGGGCGAGATCGATCTTTGGCAAACCGTCTGCACGGCGCAATTTGCCATGCACGGGGTTCATGACCGTGAAGTCAGAGACGGCCGCCGCTCCAATAATGATGTCGGCGTGCCCTACTGAGTCTTTGGCAGCCTCTAACATCTCTCTTGCCGTCTCGACTCTGACGACTGTCGCTTGTTGAGGGAGGACGACGGACGTTGGTCCGGACACGATGGTCACGTCGGCTCCCATGAGTAACGAGGCCTTGGCCAGGGCCACACCCATCTTCCCACTCGACCGGTTGCTGAGGAAGCGAACATCGTCAATCGGTTCTCGGGTGGGGCCGCTCGTAATGAGCACCCGTTTTCCCTTCAAAGATTGGGACAGGCGGGTCAGGAAGAGGGCAGCGTCAACGATCTGGGGGTTCGAGGCCAGCTTGCCTTGACCCTGCTCGCCGCACGCGACTTCGCCCTCGAGTGGCTCCACGATCACAACGCCTCGCGCTTCAAGGCGTTTGAGCGACTCTTGGGTCGTCGCGTGGGAGTACATCGCAGGATTCATGGCCGGCGCGACGACCAGCGGCCCTTCATAAGCCAAAGCGATCGTGGTCAGCATGTCGTCGGCAAAACCGGCGGCGAGCTTGTTGAGGACGTTGGCAGTGGCGGGAGCAACGAGAACGAGCGAGGCCTGCCGCGCCCAATCGATATGGGCCATGCGCCCGCGCTCAGGTTCCTCGAACGAATCCATGAGGCACGGCCGTCCGGTAAGGGCCTCAAAGAGCGCAGGCGAAACGAACTTCTGTGCCGAGTCTGTGAGACAGGCCCGCACCTCGAATCCCTGCCGCATCAGGTCTCGGGCCAGGTCACAGGCCCGGTAGCAGGCCACGCTGCCACTGACTCCGAGGACAATCGTCTGGGGGTCAGGGTTCAAGAGGTTCCCCGGACCAGAGCGTCGAGTTGACGTGCGACCCGTTCGACTTCGTCGTTCACGAGTTGGTGCTGGTAGTGCTTGGCTTGGCCTGTTTCGGCCAAGGCGTTGTGCAACCGCTTCTGAATGGTGGCTTCGTCCTCGGTTCCACGGGAGCGGATCCGCTCCTCGAGCACGGCATTACTGGGAGGCAGGACAAAGACTGTGATGGCGTCGGGGCGCACGCCCATCACCTCTTCAGCCCCTTGCACATCGATCTTGAGGACAGCCGTCTTGCCCTCCTTGAGGAGCCTCAGGACGCTGGAAACCGGAGTTCCATAGGCGTGCTCATGGACGATCTTGTGCTCGAGGAACTCGTTCGCCTCAACCATCCGCTGGAACGTTGTGTCGTCGACGAAGTGATAGTCGATTCCGTCCTCTTCGCCGGGCCTCGGCTTCCGTGTGGTGACGGTCACGACACGCTCGACCTTGGGGTCTAGGCGCTGCCAGGCTTCGATGATCGTGTCCTTGCCGACTCCGCTCGGACCGCTCAAGATGACTAACTTTCCGCTCATACAAGCTCCATCAGGCGTGCAGCCAACCTCGCCGGATCATGCCGGACGAAGTCCGTCTCGCTCATGAAGTTCCCAATGATGGGACGATAGCCCATGGTCGCCACCCGTTCGTAGTCAGGTCTTACAAGCTCTTGCCGTGAATCCCTGTACTTGTCGAGAATGGCTTGTGTGGGGACTCCTGTATTTATGACTACGTAATCGGCGACCTTGACGTCCACGTTGGCCTGGATGGCCAGCACATGTTCCGCCGCGGTGAAAGCCTCGCTTTCGCCTTGCTGGGTCATAACGTTGCAGATATAGACCTTCGGCACTTTGGCAGCCGCCACCGCCTGTGCGATGCCAGGCACCAAGAAGTTCGGAATGACGCTGCTAAAGACGCTCCCTGGCCCGATGCAGATCAGCTCGGCCTCTGCGATCGCCTCAAGGGCGGCCGGATGCGGCTTACAGTCTGGCGGGTGCAGGTAGACGCGCCGGATCCGGTGGCCGGAGTCCACGATCATCGTCTCGCCTTCGATCTCAGTGCCGTCGTCCATCATCGCGCGCAGTTGGACGTGGTCCATGGTTGAGGGTACGACCCTTCCGCGGATGGCGAGGACCTCGCTCGCCATCTCGAGCGCGAGATCAACGTCACCCCCACACTGTTCGATCAGACCTGCGATGAGCAAGTTGCCGAGCGAGTGGCCGCTCAGAGACCCGCTGCGAGCCTTGAACCGGTGCTGAAAAAGGTCGGTCATGAACTTCTCGGCATCAGCCAGGGCGACCAGGCAGTTCCGAATGTCGCCAGGCGGCATGATCCCCAAATCCTTAACGAGGCGACCGCTCGAACCACCGTCATCGCTCACAGTCACGATCGCCGTGATGTTGCTCGAGTGCTGTTTGAGGCCGCGCAAGAGGGTGCTGAGGCCCGTTCCGCCACCCATCACGACGATCCGGGGCCCAGCTGCGAGAAGCTGCTTCCGCCGCCACGCCTCCATGTCGACACCTTTGCCTTTGGGGCCAGGGCCCTCACGCAGTTTGAGGAACGCGCGATTGACCCCGATGTATCCCGACATGAGGCCAGCGATCATCATCACGCCGCCCAAGATGTGGTTCGTGACGTCGACGCTGTCTTCTCGGACAAGCGACGAGATAAAGTGCTTCCAGGTGAGGGAAGACCAGTCGGCGAAGGGACCAAGTACGACTTTGAAGCTCAGGGCGATGCCGCCCAAGAAGAGGAGGAGGCCGATCAGAGACAAGGTGAGGTAGCGGCGCAGCCCGAATGAGGGAGCCAGGAACCGCTTTAGGCGCCTCGAACTGAACCTAGTCCTTGTCATTCTTGTCTGGTACGAAGGCGCCTAGGACGGCGTTCACGGCCGACAAGAGGAGGCTGCCGATCAGAGCCGCGAGGAACGTCTGGATTCGGAACCCAAAGCCGAGGCTTCCGACGATTTGAAGCATCAGAGCATTGATGAGGAGCGATACAAGCCCCAGTGTCAGACAGTTCAACGGCAAGGTGAGGAGCTTGAGCAGCCGGCCGAGAGTGGCGTTGATGAACGAAAGGACGAGCACCCCGACCATCAACTGGAAGAACCCCATCACCGACTTCACTTGGATGTCGAACTCGTTGGGGCGCAACAGGTTCGTCAAGAGGGATGCGATCACAAGTGAGACCGCCAACACAACCCATCGCAACAACAGCCGTTTCATGAGGCTGCCTTGATTGTATCCCCTTGCTGACCGGCTCTCATAGCCAGGGGAGTCACGGCTCCATGAACGCAGCCCCGTCGAAGCCAAACAGACTCGCGGCATAATCACCTATGGCAAACGGTTGGCAAGGGGATCTTGTCCGTCTTGTCCCCTTGGACGAGGATCGGCACTTTGAGAACGTTGTCCGGTGGATCAACGATCCTGAAATCACTCAGTGGCTCTTGGTCGGTGATTTCCCGCTGACCAAGATCGCAGAGCGCGAGTGGTTTGCCCGCAGTAGCAAAGCTGGTTCGGACAACGTCGTCTTCGCGATCGAAACGCTCGATGGCAGGCACATCGGGACATCTGGTATCCACTTCATCGACTTCAGACACGGGACTTGTATGACCGGAAGCTTGATCGGCGAAAAGGACGAATGGGGCAAGGGGTTTGGTACCGATGCTTCGAGAGTGAGGGCGGCCTATTGCTTCGAAGTCTTGGGGCTCCGCATGCTCTACACCGCCTACCTGGATGGCAACGAGTCGTCTCGCCGTATGAGCGAGAAGAACGGCTATCGCGAGTACGGACGCGCCCCACAGAAGTACTGGAAGCGGGGCCAGTACCGGGACGAAGTCTTGATGTTCTTGGACCGTAGCACTTGGCTGGAACTTGCCAAGAAACGTAGCTGAACGGGCGTCGCCCAACATTCGAGTCCCTGACGAGGATCAGCCAGTCCATGCCTCCGCCGATGATCAGCGACAACTTATGTGTCGCGGCGGAACTCGTACCGGCCGCTGGCGGTCTATAGCGACAGGAACTCCTTCAGAGATGTTCCACATACGTCCAAGAGTCTGCGAGTTGTGGGCCGGTCTCGTCCGGCCCACATTCTTCGTAACGGTTTAGCAAAGCTCGTCCTGGGCCGACCGTCTGACAATCGATAACCTCAGGATCATGCCGCTTCGCATGTGGACGCTCGACTTCGCTCGGGAGCAAGCCCCCACAGTCGATCACTTGTTCCGCTATGCAGCCCAGAGCCTCGACGCGGGCTACGACACGCTCGGCCTCTATGTGGAACACGCTTTCGATTTCCCAAGCGTCCCCTGGGTCTCCGGCAAGGGATCCTTGAATAGAGACGGGATCACGAAGCTGAGAACGGAGTTCCCCAGCCTGAAGGTCGTTCCGTTCATGAACCTGCTCGGTCACATGGAGGGCTTCCTCAACACCGAGGAAGGATCGCGCTTCCGTGAGACGCCGTATCGAGGCATGCAAGGCTGTCCCTCAAACCCAGAGTTCGTGCGGTTCTGCGAAGGACTTGTCGACGACACCCTATCGGCCTTCGAATCCGAATTGATCCACATAGGTGGCGACGAGACATGGGAACTGGGACGGTGCCCCAAATGCTCGCAGCGGCCCGGCGGTGCGATGGCCCTCTATGCCGAACACTTTGGCCCCCTGGCCGAGCGACTCGTGCGACAAGGCAGGCGCCCCGGAGTGTGGGGGGACATATTCCTGGAACACCCGGAGGCCCTGGCTGCTATGCCTGCAGAGACGCTCGTCTTCGACTGGCAGTACTTCGGAGGCTTGAAGGACTCGTCGCCCAAGTTGTCAGCCCATGGACACGAAGTGGTCGGGTGTCCGAGCCTTCGTAGCTACGACGCAGCCTGGTTCCATCTGACCGACAGCGAGACGAACGTCCGTGCCGTGTCGAAAGACGCCCGTGACATGGGACTGGCCGGCGTCTGCCTGACGACCTGGGAGTGTGGGCTGTTCGGAGCGTACGACACTCTTCTGCCGTTCGTGGCGGCTTCGCGAGCGATCATGGACGATCCAGAGTTGGCGCCTAGTTTCCTCGAGAGCTGTCCCGACCGAGAGTGGACCAGGCTCTTAGGCGTGGAGTTGAACGCGCTAGGCGGTGTCTTTGGCCCAGATGGACACCGGCATCGCCTCAAGTCGCGCCTTCTGCTTTACGGAAACCCCTTTTTGGCCTGGATGCACCATAGGGAAGAGCTTTCGGGCGAGACAGGGGTTCGGGCCCTTGAGCTCTGCGAACGGGCGCTGGCGGCCACGACCGACGAGGCCCGCAAGGGAGTGGCATTCTTCGTCCGGGGCGCCGTTGAGTTTGTCCGGATGGCAGAAGCCGCCCACCGTTGGTATGCCCAAGACGAACCCGAAAAGGCAGTCCGAGCCCTGTCCCCTATGCGGCATTTGTTCGACACGTTGGAGACCGTCGCCAGACGCTCGGAAGACAGAATAGGCGGCAGCATCGCGGACGCCGAACGCTGTCGGATCGCGAAGCGACACGTCGAAACGGTCATTCGGAGAGTGCAGAGCTTTGGACGGCGAGAGCTTGGATATCTCCCTGCCTTCGACGTGATCACCCACCCCCACTTTGTCCCCCACGATCAGACATGCTGGTGGGGAGTCAACAAGTGGGGCGACGAGTGACCGTTCAGAGCATTTCGCTGCTGTGACCGGGAAAGAGCTTGGCGGCGGGGTCGATGAGGGTCTTGGCGACGCACACGGCCGTCACGGCCTCGCCCACGCCTGTGGCGATGAGTTTGAGCTTTCCGTCGTGAGTGCAAACGTCTCCCACTGCGAACACCCCGGGTCGGTTCGTTCGGTATAGAGGATCGACGACGATCTGGTTCTTCTCCATCGTGAGCCCCCATTCCTTAATCGGACCCAGCGACGACTTGAACCCAATGTTGACGATGACGGCGTCACAGTCGAACCGCTCTCGCTCCTTGGACTGGGTGTCTTCTAGAGTCGTTCCGAGCAGGTTGCCGTTGCCGTGTAGTTCGACCACAGTCTTCCAGAGCTTCAACTCGACACCCAATTGTTTGACCGCGCGGATCGTTTCCTCATGGGCCCGGAACTGATCGCGGCGATGGACGATCACGATCTCCCGTGCGACAGGATGCAGGTTGAGCGCCCAGTCAAAGGCACTGTCGCCCCCGCCCACGATCGCAAGCTTCTTGCCAGCGAATTCGGCCTTGCTCCTGACCGAGTAGTAAAGCCCCTTGCCTTCGAAGTCCGCTTCATTGGGAAGGCCGAGTCGGGTTGGACTGAAGGCTCCCGCTCCGGCCGACACGATCAGGGTCCGCGTCGGATAACGTTCTCCGCTCGCTCCAATTACGGTGTAACCCTCGCCTTCCTCCTCGAGACCCATCGCCGTCTCGTCCAGCACGACTTGCGGAGCGAACTGCGTGCCTTGCTCGGCCAAACCGGCGGCCAAGTCCTTTGCCAGCACCTTGGGAAATCCGGGCATGTCGTAGACGTACTTCTCCGGATACAGTGCGAGAAGCTGCCCCCCAAGTTCAGGCAGACTGTCGATGATTCGAACCGACATGCCTCGCATGCCAGCATAAAAAGAAGCGAACAGACCGACCGGGCCTCCACCGATGATTGTCAGGTCAACTCGCTCCATGGTTGGATTATGAGGAGATAAGAGCGTCCTTGATGAGTCTGCCCTCCCCGACCTCAACATGGGGCTGAATACCGTCTTCCAGTACAATCCGCACCGAGTTGGAGGAATTTGACGTCGTCGTCGTCGGTGCCGGACATGCAGGAATCGAGGCGGCCCTAGCTTCTGCAAGGCTGGGCCGTCGGACAGCCTGCGTCACTCTACGGCTCGACCGAATCGGTCATCTTCCGTGCAATTGTTCCATTGGCGGCCCTGCCAAGGGTCACATGGCGCGCGAAGTCGACGCTTTGGGCGGCCAGATGGCCGTAACCACGGATCACACGTTGACCCACGTTAGACGTGTCGGAACAGGGAAGGGACCCGCGGTCCAGACGACTCGCGCCCAGGTGTGCAAGGCCCTCTATCCGGCCACGATGCGCCACGTGTTGGAACGCCAAGAGAACCTCAGCCTAATCGAAGGAGAAGTGACGAGCCTCGGAACAGCTGGCGGCAGGGTTGAGGCGGTCTCCGTCACTGCGACAGACGGATCCACGCTGAACCTCAGCACGCGATGCGTCGTTCTGACGACAGGGACTTTCCTCAATGGACTTTGCCACGAGGGAATGTCAAAGACAATCGCGGCCCGCCATGGGGATAGGTCGGTCGCGGGACTGGCCGACGTCTTGTTGGATTTGGGTGTCCGGACGCGCCGCTTCAAGACTGGGACGACGCCTCGCATCGTGCGTTCCAGCGTGTGTTTCGAAAAGACCGAAGAGATGCCGAGCGAGCCGGAGTCAGGTCCGCTGAGCTTCCTGCACGACCGGTTCTTCGCGATGCGCCCGCTGTTGCCCACATGGCAGACCCGTACCAGCCGCGACACTCATGACCTTCTCCGGGAGAACCTCCATGCGAGCGCGATGTATGGGGGAGAGATCGAGGGTGTCGGGCCGCGATACTGCCCGTCGATCGAGGACAAGGTCGTTCGCTTTTCGTCGAAGGAGTCGCACCCGGTCTTCCTCGAGCAAGAGGAGTGGGACAGTGAGTCCGTCTATGTCCAAGGGTTCTCCAGTTCAATGCCGGCCGATGTTCAACTGGCCGCACTGAGAACGATCCCTGGACTTCACTCGGTCGAGATGATTCGTCCGGGCTATGCGGTCGAGTACGACATGGCGGATCCGCTTCAACTGCGTCCGACTTTGATGTCGAAGTTGATGGATGGCCTCTTCCTGGCCGGTCAGATCAACGGCACCAGCGGCTATGAAGAAGCCGCGGGCCAGGGCATCGTTGCCGGGATCAACGCTGCCCGCTGGGCCTGGGATGAACCGCCGATCGAGTTCTCTCGGACCCAGAGCTTCATCGGAGTCATGATCGACGATCTGGTGACGAAGGGGGTGGAAGATCCCTATCGTATGTTGACGGCACGTGCCGAGCACCGACTTCTCCTCCGCCACGACAACGCCGACCTGAGGCTGACGCCGCTCGCCATTGAACTGGGGTTGGCCTCGACCGAGCGCCGCGCCCGCCTCGAAGAGAAAGTCAAGTGCATGGCAGAGGGTATGTCGTGGCTCGAGTCGAATTACATCTTTGAAGCCGACAATGCCCTTCTGGAGGCGCGCGAACTGGCTCCGGTGAAGGGAAGGGCCAGCCTGTACGACCTGCTCAAGCGACCGGATGTCACTCTCGAACTGGTCGAGGGTCTTGCGGCTGAAGCGGGCCTGGATCCTTCCCTGGGTCTACCAGCACGGGCGCATGGCGACTCCTTTGGCGCGGTCGGCCACTCTGTGAGAGCCCAAATCGAGATTGAGGCAGTTTACTGTGGGTACCTCAAGCGTCAAGAAGACGAAGCCCAGATGGCTCGTAGGCTCGACCAGATGCCAATACCATCTGAGTTCGACTTCGTCGGGCTGAACGGACTGAGCAACGAGAGCAAGGAGAAGCTCGCGCGGGTGAAGCCTACGACGGTCGGTCAGGCGGGCCGGATTCCTGGAGTCCGACCCTCCGACATCGCGCTCCTGATTGGCCACCTTCGCGCCGGTCACTCTTCTTTAGTCAGAAGCTGAAACCGTCGGTCTCCAGACTTGTGTCGTGCCAGGAGGGCCGCTTCAAGGGATAGGCCAGACATGACATCCGCTTCAGACACTCCCTCTCGAACCATCGTCTTGACAAGAATCTGCTCGAGTTCGGGAACCACATCCTTTGCCTTCCTGCCCTTCGTCTCGGTCTTGGAAAGCTGGGCTTCTAGCTCTTCTTCGAGTTCCATCGTTCCGGCGAGGCACGCGCGTCGATGGTCTGTGCTGTAGTCGCCGTCGTAGTCGATGCAGTAGTAGCGGTCGTCGGCCACCTTTTCGCCGACTTCCATAAACATGCCTTTGGCGACGAACGGGGCGGACGAGAAGTTGGCGAACGCCTCCTTGATGGGCTGACTCATGGCTGTCACGACACGCTGGATCGTGACGTCCTGCTCACTTCGCTGAAACCCCTCTCGGTGAGCGAAGTCGATTGCTGCCACCCTGAGGGACTCGACATCTGACTGCTGACCTATCGCGGCGTACATCAGACGGTCATAGACCTCGAAGACTTTCCGCGTTTGGCGCCGGAACGTTGCGGCGACGATCCCCTCATCGAGCGAAACGGCTACGACGGGCACACCGGTCGCGATCCGTGCCTCGACGAACTGAGCTCGATGCCCGATCGCTTCTTGCCAGTCATAAGGAGAGATCATGTCACCAACCAGGATACTTGGACCGTTGCCTCGCGGACAGCCCTGCGCTCCCGGTGGCCCGTACTCAACCAGTGCGCCGGACCGCGAATGGGATCCCCAAGCGTTGAGCCGAAGTAGTGAGAAGGTGCGTCAGCCCGAGAACGAAGAGCCGGTCACGCCAGCGCTCCTGGCTCAATCCTGAAGCGAGTAATGTCCGGGGCTCGCTGGACCTTAGTCGACGGCTTTCCAACGCGGCTGAGGGTCGGTGCCGGACTTTCCTTTGAGCACGGACTCCAGGTTCTGGTTTGGTAAGTTCTCGACCTTCTGATCCTTGTCCCATATCGTGAAGTAGCCCAGTCCCCCACGCGCCAAGGATCCTGGCATGGCGACCCGGTACTTCCTGGCGAGATCAAGGTCGGCGCCGGCGATCGTCGCTGAGAGGATCCTTTTGCTGGCATCGGCTCCTTTGGAGAAGGTGACCACGAGGCCCGAGACCTGAAGAAAGCCCGGATTCGGGGACGGGTAGAGAGCAATGGAGCGCTCCAGCGCCTGCTTGATCGTGGCACCCGTCAGTTCCACGACGGAGACGTCGTCGGTGGGAAAGAGTAAGAGGCCGGAGAGGTCACCGGCCTTGAACGCAGGCTTCAGCACGCCGGCAGGCAGGAAAGCAATATCGGAGCGCGCCGCAGACCGGATATAGTCCGCCGCAGTCTGGGCGGGGCCCCAAGGCTCGGTGTCTGGCCCGGCAACACAGAACCCTGCAGACGCGACTGCAGTGAGTGCCAGACTGAACCGGAGCGCCGTATGCACCTTCACAATAGTGTGACTCTTATCACTTATGACGGTTACGTTGGACGGTTACGTGCGGACCAATAGGACTAGTTCCCATAACGGTTCTATCACGTCACCGCCCTGGGCGCGCTTAGAAGTCAGTCTCGACGCCCATCGAACGTGCAGAGCCTGCGACTATGCGGAGTGCCTGCTCTTCGTCGTCCGTGTTGAGGTCGGCGATCTTCTGCTTGACCACGGTCAGGGCCTGTGCCCGCGTGAGCTTGCCGGCAGACTCCTTGCTCGGGTTGCTTGAGCCCTTTTCGATGCCCATTGCCCTCTTGATCAAGTCAGTCATCAGAGGCTGCTTGACTTTGAACGAGTACGAACGGTCTTCGAACACCGTGATCTCGACCGGGAGGGTGAATCCCATCTGAGGGGCAGTCTGCTCGTTGAACTTCTTGAGGAACTCCATCATGTTGATGCCGGCTTGGCCAAGAGCCGGGCCGACAGGAGGAGCCGGAGTGCCTTTGCCCGCAGCAATGTTGAGCTTGATGACGCTGGAAACCTTCTTCGCCATGGCGTTATTGATCCTTGTTGCACGTACTGGAACGGGGAGTGGGAAGCGTCACCCGGAGTCCGAGAGGGCGATTATACCGACTGGCTCGGCCCATGGTCAGCAATTGGTCGCATCGGTCCGGTAGGGCGATTTGGCGACTCCCCCCGGTCCTCGACCTGCACTGTGCCAAACTTGTCTGTCTATGCCCGAAGTCTCCCTCCGAATCCCGCAAATCGGCGAGGGTCTCCAGGAAGCCCGGCTGGTCGCCTACCTCAAACAACCCGGCGATCTTGTCAAGCGTGACGAACCGATCTACCAGATGGAGACCGACAAGGCGGTCATGGACGTCGAGTCTCCGCAAGACGGCCGAATCGTGAAGTGGCTCGCGGAGCCGGACACCATATTGAAGATCGGTGCCGAAGTGCTTGTCATCGAGACGTCAGAGCCTTCTGTCGCCCCCTCGAGCCCTGCGCCGCAGACGCCGGAAGCTACGGAGGAACAGATCCCCGTTGGAGGCAACGAGATCCGGCTGCAGATCCCACAGATCGGCGAGGGCCTCCAGGAGGCCCGCTTGGTGGCTTGCCTTAAGCAACCCGGTGAGCGGGTCAAACGCGACGAGGCTCTTTACCAAATGGAGACCGACAAGGCAGTCATGGACGTCGAATCGCCCTACGAGGGTGAGGTCGTCGAGTGGCTGGCCGCCCCCGACACCGTCTTGCCGATCGGAGCGGACGTCGTCTTGCTCCGGACCGAGGGCGTGTCACCGGTTGCGACCGGTGTCAGCCACAGCGCTCCCGTCAGCCAGGCACCGTTATCGGCTACGCGGCCAGTGGTCGTTTCTGAAGGTCGACGGACAGACATCCCTCCTCGGACCAGGGCGTATGCCAAATCGAAGGGGCTTTCCAACGAGGAACTGGAGTCTGTACCGGCAGCTGGCTCCAAGTTGATGCCCGAAGATGTGGACGCTTTTCTGGCGGGCAGCACCGCGGCCGCGATCGTGAAACCGCCAGCGGGGCAAGGCTATTCGGAACAGCCGATGTCGCCCAAGCAGAGGAATCTGATGTCTCGACTTGTCCGCGGAAACCAACTTGCTGTACCGGGCACGATGACGGTCGCGATGGATTGGACCGGGATTGAAGCCCTCCGCGCCGAATTCAAGGCCAAAGGCGACGAATTCAAGCCGAGCGCATTCACCATGTTCGCGTACGCTGTGGCGAAGGCAACCCGTGATCATCCTGCCTTCCGGTCGATGATCGTCGGTGACGGCGTCATCAGAACGTACGACCATGTGCACCTCGGTATCGCCGTTGCCTTGCCCGGTGACGACTTGGTCGTGGCCGTAGTCGACGACGCTGACACCCTGAATTGGCGCACGTTCGCCGACATGTGTCGCGAGAAGATAGAGCTGGCCCGGTCAGGCAAGGATCAAGCGAACGAGAGCGTGACGATCAGCCTGACGAACATGCAAGCCTTCGGCATTAGAGACGCTGTGGCCGTCGTCGTGCCTCCGGGCGTGGCGACCGTTTTCCTGGGTGAGCCGTACAACGGTCTCGACCAGTCCACGAGTGATGTCCGGATCAAGCGTTACGCGAACCTGGGCATCACGATCGACCACCGATTGGTCAATGGTGTCGGTGCCGCTAACTTCCAGAACGCGATCAAGCACAACGTCGAAAACATCCGGGACTTGATCCACACATGAACAAGCCCGTCGTCGGCATCGTGAGCTCGGTCGCCCCGGATCCGGCGGACCCCTCTGAGCGCCAGGTGTTCACAGTCGGAAAGCCCTACATCGACCGCATCCTCGAAGCGGGTGGAGTGCCCCTCATCGTGCCGCACGGTCTTGACGCGGCCGATGTGCTAGAACTGATCGATGGATGGATGATCATCGGTGGCCGCGACATCGATCCCGAACTCTATGGCCAGACCCAGCACCCCAAGACTGAAGTCGAAGCGAAGGAGCGGTTCTTCCTCGAAAAGGATCTGTTCGACCATGCGCCCGAGGGTCTCCCTGTGCTCGGAATCTGCTACGGCTGCCAGTTCCTCAACATCGCCAGAGGGGGAGACTTGATTCAGCACCTGCCCGACGTCGTAGGACACGGGAGCCACTCAGGTGGTACGACCCAGAGCTATGCCGTAGACGACGGCACGTTGACAGCAGCGACACTTGGTTGCGAGACCGTTGAAGGTCGGAGTTACCATCATCAAGCCATCAGTCATGTCGGAAAGGGCTTGGTGGTGACCGCTCGGAGCGAGGATGGGACGATTGAAGCGGTCGAAGACGAGGGGGGAAGGTGGATATTGGGACTCCAGTGGCATCCCGAGAGGACCCCGGAGAACGACTCATCTCGTCGGGTGTTCAGGGAGTTCGTCGCCCAAGCCAGAGCCTTCAAGGAGAGAAAAGGCGCATGCGGTACCTGGTGAACGGCGTTGAGGCCGACTTGTCTCCAAGTTCCGCGGTTCGGGTCGACGACCTTGGAGACCGATGGGCAGTCCACTCTGAGGATGGGACAGCGACCGCCTTGGCTGTCCGCAAGGGCGATACCGTCTACGTCTCGTACAAGGGCCGGGTTTTCGAAGTGGAGCGTCCCACGAGGAGCCGTTCCCGACTCAAACACCATGGCACCGGCGAATGTCACGCACCAATGCCAGGGCAGATCGTAGAGGTGTTTGTGGAACAAGGGTATCAAGTCCATTCGGGCCAGAAACTCCTCGTTCTCGAGGCCATGAAAATGCAACACACGGTCACGGCACCTTTTGCCGGAGTCGTGAGCCAAGTGGCCGTCCACAAGGGTGACCAAGTCGGCGAGGATCAGTTACTGGTCTCCGTCGAGCTGGTCGATGAGTAACGCATGCACCGTCCTGGAATTCCAGAAGCTCTACCAGACGCACCTGGCAGCGTTCAGCCTTGCCGACCAGTGGCAGCGCGGTGACGCGCTGAACAAGATGCTTGAGTCGCTGAGGCGCCTCCACTATCTGACCTTGACTCGATCCAACGTGACGCCCAGGAACCACCCGATGGTCGAAATCCGGGGTCAGTTCTCCCTAGCCAAGAGGCTGCCGGAACTCGTCCAGATCGACTTGGCGAACTTGTGGGCACAACTCACGGGATCCGCCTCGCACGCGTTCCACACGTTCCATCGGACGCAGTCTGGCTTCGACGGTGTCTTCCTAGCCGTCGTTGACGGAGCTGTCGTCACATACCTGGTTCAGATCGAGAGCCGCGAATAAGTAGTAGACAAAAGTCGGTCAGATCAAAATCGAATAGATTTGTCTATATTAATTGCTACCCCTGTGGTATTATGAATACCTAGCTATTGTTGGTACGGAGGGTCAACCTACGGGACAGGTAGATCCGACGAGGGCAACCGGCAAGGCTTAGCGACAGCAAGAGCGAGCCCTACGGCGGTCGCGAATAACGCGGCGTCAGTAAGGGATCTTCCCTGAAAGAGATGAAAGTGCTAGCCCCGCAAAAGCGGGGCTTTTTTTTGTCCCGCCCCAGTCGTGCCAGAATCGCACCATGGTGCGGATCGTTGAGGTCGGGCCCCGGGACGGCCTTCAAAACGAGAAGCCACCCCTTTCAACGGACTCCAAGGCCGAGTTTGTCGCGCGACTGTCGGATGCTGGTCTGCGCGAGATCGAAGTCACCAGTTTCGTGTCCCCCAAGTGGGTGCCACAGTTAGGAGACGCTGACCGTCTGTGGCCGATGTTGCCGGCTGGGCCCGAGTATTCAGCTCTTGTTCCGAACACAACGGGGCTCCAGAGGGCCGTCGCACTTGGGGTCAAGCGGATCGCGGTATTCACTGCCGCCAGTGACGCCTTCACCCTCAAGAACATCAATATGACAGTGTCTGATTCACTGGCTGCATTCGCAGAGGTCGTGTCGGCCTTTCGGGGGCTGGTCACCGATGGCTGGGTCCGAGGTTACGTGAGCACTGCCTTCGAATGCCCCTATGCAGGCCCGGTCGATCCAGGGACGACGTCGCAGGTGGTCGCACACCTCATCGCCCTGGGTGTGGACGAGGTCTCCCTTGGCGACACGATAGGGGTTGCGACGCCGCCCGAAGTCCGTCGGCTGGCATCGGTGTTGGACGTGCCCTATTCGCGAATCGCCTGGCACTTCCACGACACAAGAGGGACCGCGCTCGCCAACGTCCAAGCGGCCCTGGACCTTGGGTATCGCGCTTTCGACTCCAGCGCGGGTGGCCTAGGGGGCTGTCCATACGCACCAGGGGCGGGCGGCAACCTGGCGACTGACGACCTGGCCTATCTCCTCGAACGGGAAGGCGAGGTCACTGGGATCGACCGTCTGAAGCTGGCGGAGGCGTCGCTCCCCGTCTTGGAGGCCCTGGGCCGTCCACCGTCGTCGAAGGCTCAGCTGGCCCTGCTGGCTTGTAGGTGACGTGTCGGTAAATGCCAAAACCCCCGATTCCGACCGCGATGGCGGCCACGGCCCAAGCCATTCCCTTTTCCTGGCGCGTCAATTCAAACTCTTTCCGGTTGACGATGAGCACGGTAGCACCGATCGGTAGCAGTGCTGGCAGCATATTGAGGCCCCAGGGCGCTAACACGACCAAGAGATAACCGATCATGACAGGAGCCAGCCAGCGGGCCGTCTCCTTGCTGCGCATGTTGAACTTAGAGAGGGCGACGAAGAACGTTGCCATGAAGAGTAGGTCGGCCGGGCCAACGAAGGCTTGGCTGACAACAGCCGCTCCCGTCGGTTTGCCTGGCTCCGCAGCCCGGGCCGAGGGCACAGTGACCGCCATCGAGCGGAAGATCTCGGGATTTTGACGGAGGAGTTTCGCCGTCGGGGCCTCAGGATTGAACACGAGAAAGACGTCCAGGCCAGCCAAGAACAGGGCAACGGGGACAAGGAGGTTCTTGTCGCGAATCACGGTCGCCACGAGGGCGCCAAGGCCGAGCGTCCAAAGGGCAATGCCGATCTGCTCGACGGCCTGCACAACGACCGACTCGAGCCCAACTTGGGGCAAGGCACGGGCAAGGAGCGCGCATCCCGCGTGGATCGCGGCCCCAACCACAAGCGGCAAGGCCGCCGACTTGGGACTCCATCCGTACCGCGACGCGAAGAACAGACCGACAATGGGCGTCCCAACGAAGACTGCAGTGGCGATCCAACTGGCCACCATGGCGACTCCCGGGGGAAGAAGAGTCAGCCCGAGGAGGATCCTGAGAAGAAACAGGCCCGCCGTCAAGCTAGCGAACGTTCGGATTCCTCGACTCTCCTCAGACAACGGACTTGACCTCCTCGATGTGGCCTTCGCCGAGGGCGTTTTGGTAAACACGAAGGACGTTGCCCACCATGCTTTTGACCGTGTTGCTCCTACCTGTTTCGAGCGCACATTGTGAGACCGACTCGTACAGTAGCGGATCGACAAGGAGCGACAGGGCCCGGTCGGCGATCTCGTTGGGATCGTTGGGGACGGCGAATCCGTTCCTCGTGTGTTCGACGGCCGCCGAGGCTCCCCCCCCCTGCACGACGACCGCGGGCAGTCCATAGGTCATCGCTTCCGTGACGACGAGGCCTTGTGTTTCAGTCATGGAACAAAAAGTAAAGATATCGGCAGCGGCGTAGAACCGGTCAAGTTCGTGTCTCGGGACGAAGCCCCAGAAACGAACCCTGTCTCCGATCCCGAGATTCCGGGCCATCGTCTGAGCATCGTCCCTGGCGGGCCCGTCGCCGACAATCCAGAGCTCTGAGTCGTCGTTCCTATCGAACACGAGGCTCGAGGCTTCGAGGAGGGTTCCAATGTTCTTCTCTGTCGCGATCCGTCCGGCGTAAAGCATGACTTTTCTCAAAGGCTGGAGGCCGAACTCGCTTCGAATCTGGTCGCGGTCGAACTTCCGAGGTTCGGGAACACCGGTGGGAATGACCGAGATCGGGCGGTGGACGGAGTGACGCATGAGCCATCTTCGGGACGCGTCGCTGGGTGTCACAACATGATCCACGCTGTTGTAATAGAAGTTCGTGTGTTTGGCGATCTTGTACCGCAGATAGCGTTTAGAGAATACAGGCACATAGTGCACGTATTTGTCGTAGTGAGTGTGGTAAGTCGTGATTATTGGGATCTCACAAGACTGCGCCCACCTCAGGCCGACGAACCCGACGGTGAAAGGCGTGTGCGTGTGGACAATGTCGAAGGAACGTCGCTTGAACTCATGGAACCAGGGATAAAAGGGAGGGACACTGAGAGGGTAGTCCTTTGTCCAAGGAGAGCGGATAGACGTGAACCTCGTCACGTTCGGATCGCTGTCCCTGAAGCCTGGATATCGGCTCGTGTACAGGAAGACGCTGTGCCCCTGGACTCGCAGCGCACGTACGAGCGCGTCAATGCTGACACTGACACCGTTCAAGACAGGGAGCGCGCTATCGCTGAACAGCGCGATCTTCAGGGGACGCACGCTCCGATTATGCCTCGGGAAGACGACCGTGTTTGTCCACGAACCGGACCACACTGCTCAATCGGAACCGACGCTGACCGCCGGGCGTCCGGTGGTGCTCCAGCCATCCTCGGTTTGTGTACCGGCGAACGGTCGCTGGGCAGACTCCGATCAGGCGACTGACCTCTTCTAAGGTCAATTCAGGATCCAACAGTCTCCGGATCAACTCTTCTCGGGTCTCTTTGAATCCGTGGTTGTAGTAGTGGGCGGTGACCGAGTCGTTGAAAAACCGCCCTAGGAACTCGATGTTTTTGGGGAGATGGTCCAGCAACTCTCGGAAGGTCATATCGAGGGGCTGTTCGACTACGCCTTCTTTGGCCCGACGCGGACGGGGCGCACTCAGTGCTGTCTTCCGAAACTTGACGCTCCGGTCAGTTGGCGGCCGAGTATCGACAACCGCGTTCGATGCCTCTTCGGGAACCGTTCCAACAGGGTTCCGGTCAAGGAACGCGCTCTCGATATAGGCCAACGGATCGAATTCCTTTGAGCCGACCATTGTTCCCTCTCGCCCATCTTACAACAGAATTCCTGTACATTGCCCTGTGATTTTTCCCTTCATACGACGATCATGGCGTCACCGAAGCTGAGGAATCTGTATTCCTCCACGACTGCCGAACGATAGGCAGCCATGACGGCTTCATGGCCCGCAAGCGCTGAGACCATGAACAGCATGGTGGTCTTGGGAAGGTGGAAGTTCGTGAACATCCCGTCCACGATCTGGAACACATATCCAGGAGTAATGAACAGTCTCGATAGGCGTGAGCCGCTCTGGAGCTCTCGCCTGCCCGTTGCGAATGTCTCGAGGGTCCGTACAGTCGTGGTGCCGACTGCAATGATCCGACCGCGGCACTGGCTCACGCGCTCGACCGTCTCGTCCGGAACTGAGCAGATTTCGCCATGGATCGTGTGCTCTTCGATGCGTTCGGAAGCGACAGGACGAAACGTGTCGAGACCTACGTCGAGCGTCACCGTTGCTGTCGCCACGCCTTTGGCCTCCAATTCCGTGAGCACCTCGTGCGTGAAGTGGAGGCCGGCAGTCGGGGCTGCCGCACTCCCTGGGTTCCTGGCGTAGACGGTCTGGTACCTCTCCTCGTCAGAAAGGGTCGTATGGACATAGGGCGGTAGTGGCACGGTTCCGGCACGCGCAAGAGCTTCCGAGACGTCGCCTGACGAGTCGAACACGAGAGTCTTTCGGCCCGCTCCCAGGTCGGCCGCCACCGTGGCCCCCAGACCATCGTCAAAGGTGATCCGGTCTCCGACTCTCAACTTTCGGGCAGGTCTTGTCAGTGCCTCGAACCCGCCAGGAACCGGCCGAAGAACCAAGGCTTCGACTCTTCCGCCGGTGGCTCGTCTGCCAAGGAGCCGCCGGGCAGTCACCCTCGTGTCGTTCATGACGAGCAAGTCTCCTGGCGCGAGGATGGTGGCGACGTCACGAAACTTGAGGTGATCGACCCTTCCGGAGTCCCGATGGAGCCAAAGCAGTCGCGAAGAGGCTCGATCGGCCAGGGGTGACTGGGCGATCAACCTCTCGGGAAGCTCGTAGTCAAAGTCGGAGAGATTCAGATTCCCAGTCTCCCCGGAAGTTCAAGCAGGCTGTTGAGGTAGATCTCGCCTGGGGCATGGGGACCTCGGTCGACAACGAACGCCCGCATGCCTGCAGTCCGCGCACCCCGCAAATCGTCCATCGGGTTGTCGCCGACGTGGAGCGCCTCCGACGCGTCTACCCCAAGCCGCTTCAAAGCGATTTCGAAAATCCTCGGATCCGGTTTCTCCACCCCTTCCTCCATCGATGCCACCACCGTGTCGAAGTAACCAGCGAGCCCGAACCTCTCTAGCGTGCGGTGTAGCGAGACGTCCCAATTGCTGACAATCCCCATCTTGATTCCGGCCGACTGGAGGGACTCAAGACACGGAACAACATCGTCGTACAGGGCGAAGACGGTCGAGCATTCCCCGTAGAGCCTTGACTCAGCTGCAGCAACGATCCCTGCAACCGAGCTGTCTGGGAATCCGCACTCAGCCGCCCAGTCTTGGCATACCGAATACCAGAAGGCGTCGGCAGCAGCGGGGTCGCGTGACAGATTGATCTCTCGGAAGTCGTTCCAACGGTCACGAAGGATAGTGTCGTACTTGACGGCCGCGCTCGACTGGTCAAAGTTCAGCCCGGTGTCCCGTGCGGACTGCACGGCCAAGACGGCTGCGCGCCAGTCCACGGCGATCAGGGTCTGGGCACAGTCGAAAGTGACGGCGCGGATACTCATCGTCTCAGCATCCCAATGATCCAGAAGGCGAGCGACAGGGCCAAGGAGACCAGGACCATCGTCACGATCGGAAACGCGAACGTGAACCCAGGGCGCTCGACCACGATGTCTCCAGGGAGTCGTCCAAACCTGAGCCCCGGGAAGAAGCGACCCAGCAGCCACACGATGCCACCGACCGCCGTAAGGCTCAGTCCTGCAATGACGATGACCTTGCCAGTTTGTTCCAAACCGCTACCTTCTCGGGTGAAACCCGCCCTTGCTGTGCGCGTCACACTACTGACGATGATGACGACACGGGACTTCCTCGCCATGCTCGCTTTGGGCCTATCGGTCGCCTCGGGTGCCCAGTCTTCGTACGATCTGAAGTCTCACGATCCAGTCGGACAGGTTCGCGAATATGTCGTCGAGTATGGGACGGCTGACAGGGGCTCAAAGAGCTTCATGCAGTTGCGGCTGCAGAACCAGGTGGTGTCCACAGGAGACCAGGGACAGACCAAGATCCAGGTGAGGATACTAGGCGGTCGCGTGGTCATGAATGGCCAAGAGATCCCCTTGGCCCTACCGAAGTCTGGCGAGGCTCAGTTCGGTCAGCAACGCCTAGCGGCCTCTGAGTCTGCACAAGGCGGGATAGACCGGCTCGGAGTGCTGACCACCTACAATCCACCGCAGAGACCCGTTGACATAGGAGACGAATGGGTGATCGAAACAGGCCCAACGGAAAACTCTGGTGGACGTCCTGTGATCCAGGAGTACCGGTTGGACCAGGTCGTCGACAGTCCGTACGGTCCGGTGGCGGTTGTCAGATGGTCGTCCCACGAGAAGACCGACAAGTCGCCTGCCTCCGCCAGCGGCGTTTTCCATGTGCTGGTCAGGACGGGAGTGACGCTGTCAATCGAGGGAACTGCACAGCACGTCTATTTCATGGGCGCTTATCGGGACATTAAGTTCGATGGCCGCTTGACGGCCGATATGTCCACTCTGACCGGTTCAGGTAAGTAGAATCCAGCTCATGCGGACAACACTGGTATTGGTGACGACCCTGGTCGCCTCTTTCGCCTTGGCACAGGACACCGTGCAGCTCAAGCGCGTTGCCAAAGAAGGCGACACGGCGAAGTACGGCCTCAAGCTCGCGGCCCAGCTCAACGGCCAAGACATCAATTTCGCAGCCACGGTGATGGACAAAGTCACGAAAGTCCACGAAGACGGCTCCATCACGGTGAGCAGCGAACAAAAGGACGCAACATTGGAATACGGGGGACAGACCACTCAAGTCCCTCCGGGAGTGGGCGCGGAGACGACCACAACGTTTGCGGCCGACGGGCACATCATGACGATCGAAACGGACACGCCCGACGACAGCATCTATCGGATGGGAAACATCCAAACATTCCTGTGGCCGAAGGATCCTGTCGGCGTCGGGAACAAGTGGGAGTCGGACATCAAGGGCGCCAAAGGAAAGTCGGAGATCGACGTGCACTGCACTTACGAGGTCACCGCCAAGGAGACCGTCGGCAAGCACGACTGCTTCAAGGTTGCGTTTGAGAGCAAAGAACTGTCGGGTGATGAACCCGCTTCCTCCAAGGGAACCGTCTGGATCGACATCAAGTCCGGCCTGATGGTCAAGATGGACACCCAGTGGACGAACGCTCCGATCTCAGGGTTCGTCATCTCAGGCAAGGCATCAATGAGCCTCATCGAGGATTGACTGAGTTCCTAGGAGTTCAGGAGGGCGCTTGACGTTTGTGGTGTCATGCGTCTTTCTTTTTCCGCTTGCCCTCTCCACGGAGTTCGAAGCAGTTGCGGCATCGGGCTTCATAGGCCTCGGTGGCACCGATCAAGACGATTGGATCGTCCTTGTGGGCCGGGCGGCCGTTAACCTGCCGGTACGTGTGGCTAGCGGGCTGACCGCACTTCATGCAAATGGCTCGCAACTTGACGACTTCGTCGGCGACGCACAATATTTCAGGCATCGGGCCAAACGGTTTTCGACGGAAATCTTGGTCAAGGCCGGCGAGGATGACAGTCCGTCCGCTGTCAGCGAGACGAACGGCCAGGTCCACGAGGCTACGGTCGAAGAACTGCACTTCTTCGACGCAGACGACGTCGCAGGCTGGATCTAGGGCGGCTTGGAGTTCGCGCACGTTCTTCACGGGAACGGCCTCGTGACGGACGCCCATGTGCGTGACCACCATCTGTTCGTCGTACCGGACGTCGATGGAGGGCTTGAAGACTTGGACTCTCCTCTTGGCGTACAAGGCTCGTCGCGCCAACCGGATCAGCTCTTCGCTCTTTCCGGCATACATGCTCCCACAGATGACGGTGATACTGCCGAGCCTTTTCATAGGGGACGATCCGGTTGTACCTGACCAGACTCAGCTCGTCTTTCAATGCCCGTCACTCGCTGTCTTCCTCCATGTCGGACTCGAACATCTCCTCCATCTCGTCGCTCATGTCGTCGTCCATGGCCCGGCCCATTTCGCGCACCATCTGCCGCATCTCGGTAGGACTGTCGGGTTCGCCCATGAATTCGAGTCGGTCAGCCATCTCGTCGACCCGTTCGTCTTCTGAGCGCCCGCGGCGGAACTTGGAGACGAGTTTGAGCAGGTCACGGCTTCCGCAGTGAGGACAGACCTCGTCATCGACCTGGGAGAGCATGCCGACAAGCAGCGTCACTTTCTGGCCACAACCGGTGCAAGCGTACTCATAGACGGGCACAGAAGGAGGGTGGCAGGCTGGGCCGCGGCGGGTCAAGTGGTACGAAGAAGCCGGGCCCAGTCTCAAACCGGGCCCGGCTCCCGGGGAACTTACTTTTTGCGCTTATGCGTCGTGGTCGAGGCCGCGCCGCCACTCTGCGCCGGGCTGACCGAGTAGATGGATAATCCGTCGGATGCGTTTGTCGTGACGAGGTATCGTCCGTCACCGGTGAACCCGACGGGAGAGCCCACGGCCGAAGTGTCGTTGAGAGTGGTGACCTTCTGGCCCGTCGCCAGGTTCCAGACCACGACGGTCCGGTCGCTGGATGAACTGGCTCCCAGTTTGCCGTTTGGCGACACCGCGGCATTAATGACCCAGTCGCTGTGGGCCCGCATCGTCTGAATCTTCTGCCGCTTGGCCACGCTCCAAAGCATGAACGTTCCGTCGCGGTCTGCGGTGACGGCGATGCTGCCGTCCTTGTTGGCAGCGATGCTGTTAACGCCCTCTCCGCCTGGAACCGGCATCTTGGCCACACACTCATAGGTGGTGCCACTGTAGATCCTCAGTCCGTCCGCCAGAGTGCCGGTCAGGATCGACCCGCTCGAGGTGAACGCGATCCCATAGAGGTTGGCGCCCTTGCCGAGAATGGTCCCGATTGGATTGCCGCCCGCCGTCTTCCAGACCTTGATCACATCGTCGTTGCCGACGGTGGCGATCTTCTGTCCGTCCGGGCTAAAGGCAACGGCGATGATGCCCTTCGTGTGACCATGGTCACGGGGGAACTCGCGCACCTTCTTGCCCGTCTTGACGTCCCACAGATAGAGTCGTGCGGTTGCGTCACCGGTCGCAAGGAGCGTCCCGGCCCGATTAAAGGCGATTGCCTGGACTGTCTGGGGATGGCCCGTCATCTGGAACTTCGTCTGCATAGCCTTCGTGTCGAAGATCCGGACGGTGTTGTCTTCTGTGGCAAAGGCGATCAGAGGCCCGGAATAGGCCGTCGCCGCCGCTGTGACGTGAAACTGGTCGATCGTCTTGACACGGCTGACCGTGACGTCTGCAAACGAAAAAGCCGCGGTCGCGAGCGCCGCGCCGATCAATAGCGTCCTTACTCTCATCGCAACATCCTGCCTATGATGGACGTTTCTTCGATCGAGACGGTACAGATTGGGACAGGACGCCCCGGTTAACAGCACTAATGCGAGGCGGGCGGCGCGTTCTTCACCGGAACGACGAAGTCCTTTGGAGCGAAGTGTCCGCCGAACGACCAGGTCGCCGTCCACTGGATAGAGTCGTCCTCGCCTCCTGCCTTGGGCACAACGCTCCGAATGGTCACGGGCACGAACCGGTCGCCGTCCAGGATGACTTCCATATGAGCGCCGTCCGATTTGCGCTCAGCCAAAACGCGATAACCTGGTTTCTTCTTGCCGTTAATGTCGAACTCCTTCTGCTCGACATGCGCTGTAATGCCGTCGTCTCCCTTCGACCACGCCCGGAAGAGCGGTCCCCACACGGACTTGCCGTCCTTGTATTCCGCGAGCATCGCGGTGAGGAAGCTCTTGGGCCACTCCTTGACGACAGAGGCGTCCACCGGCCCACCCTTGAGGTCGCTTGGAGGCGTCAGGCTGTTCCATGTCTCGCCCACCAGTTGGACGTGGCTTTGGCCGTCCGAAATGATGCGGTTCAAGCTCGCCTCCGTCTCAGGCGAGTAGTACTCGACGTAATAAGTCCTGGCGTCTTGAATCTTGAAAGTCGAGTTACCGCTCAGCTTCCCACCGTCCAAGTCCCACGAAGTATGGGCGTCTACCTTGCAGTTGGTCAGCGCTTTGAGCGACGCATCCATCTGGTCTCCCAGCTTGGCCAACGGCGATTCCGTCTTCTGCCAGTTGTCGGCGTAGGGAGCCTTGATGTCGAACGTGCCCTTGCTGAACCGAAGGTCTGTCGCCTTCTTTCCTGGAGGCGTCGTGTCCTTGGGGCCCGGTGCGGTCGATCCCAATCCCGATGTAGCGCTGCCTGGCTGATTGTCGCTGGGCGGGCTCACGGTGCTGGCCGTCGGCCGCCGACATGCGGAAGCCATGACAAGGGCGATGGCCGTCAGCATGACGGGCCGTGCGAACCGCTGAATCACGTGGTGAATGACGGAGAGTCTCATGTCTAAAGTTTGAATGGAGAAGCGGCGTCCCGCCTCAGGTGGTGGGAACTCCCCCCAAGGCGGGCTCCGCTCCTTGCTTCCAAAGTGCCAGGTCAATGTCGGGGAAGGGCGCGTCTTTCTGTTGACAGTCGATTAAGAACGCCTGTTCCTCTTCGGTCAGCACGCCTCCGCGGTGGACGCTCTGGGCCAGCAACGACAGCTTTTCGAACCGCTCGATGTGGTCCTCAAACCGCGCTTCAGAGTAGTCGCGCGCCGACCAAGTCGAGATCAGGAACTGCCAATCGCTCGCCTCAGCAAGGACCAGTTCTCTCGCACACTGCTTGAGGATCTCGTCGGCCGGGCCTCCAGCCATGGTCGAGCACATTTTGACGAGGCGTCTCTCTGCTGGGTACAGCTTCTTCCATGTCCAGAAGTTATCGTCGTTGAGCCAGACGCTGTGATAGCCCCCTTCTCCCCAGGAACCCTCGGGGAGGTGGATGACATGGCGGGCAGGGTCTTGGTCGACGACATCGCCTCCGCTGCACATGTCGACAGACCCGTCTCGCGACATCGCCAGGGCCAGTTCATAGAGGAACTCAGGCCCCTCCCACCACCAGTGCCCAAAGAGCTCGGTGTCGTACATCGCGACGAGGGTTCCCTCGCGTCCTGATTGACCCCGATACCGAGCCAAAGTCGCTTTGACCAACTGAACAAGGTCTTTCGAGTGGTTGTGGACGTTGTCGTAGGCGATCCACGGATCGTAGGGTTGCTTGGCTCCGAGGTCTTGCTTGTTCTGGCTGATGCGCCAGTAGCGCAATCGGCCAGGGTAGAGCTGCTTGTGGAACTCCAAGTAGTGCTCGTCCCCGGGGTACCCGACGTCGCCCGACCACACCTTGACCGTGGTTTCGGGGTCCCTCGCGAAGATCGTCAGACCGCTGGGCAAGGCGTAGTGCTCGTACTCGCTGCGAAACTCGGTCGGGGGCGTGAACAAGTGCCGAGTCCGGGCAAAGAGCTCGGCGAGCTGAGGGAACTTCTGCCAATAAGTGCCAAGCGGTTCGCCTCCACGGATCATGTGCGAATCCACGAAGAAGTATTCGAGCCCGTTCTCGAGTAGGATATCGTCAACGGCTCTTCGTGGCCGAGCCGGCTCATCGTCGGTCGGCGGCTTCCAATCGTAAGCTGGCCGGTAAGCGCACTCTGGCAGCCAGATTCCTCGGGGCTTTGTTCCGAACCGCTGGGTGTGGCTCTCGACGCCGAGCCTCACTTGCGCCGAGACGTTTTGGTCGGTCGCCAGCAAAGGGAAGTAGCCATGAGTGGCGCCGCACGTGATCAGTTCGACAAGGCCGTCGTCTTGGAACTGCTTCCAGGCACCGTTGATCGATCGTTCCCACTTGTGCTTGAACTGCACCAGTGACCTCGTGTAGAGCCGTTGCCACATCGCGGCAAGGCCTTCCATACGCAAGTCGCCACTAGCCTGAAAACGCTCCTGATCGCCCTTGGCATAGTCGATCTTCTCCTGGCAGTACTCTTCGAACCCAGCCGTGAACGAAGGATCGTCCAGTTGCTCGGCAAGGACAGGCGTCACATTGATGGTCCATCGAGGCGAAATGCCTTGAGCCCTGAGGCGGTCGAGCGCGTCAAGCAAGGGGAGGTAGCACTCAGCGGCGCTCTCGAACAGCCAGTCGGTACCGTGAGGCGACTTGCCGTGCGACAGCACATACGGCATGTGCGAGTGGAGCACGAGCATGAACCGGCCAAGCGACATCGACGGCCAAGGATACCGGGGCGATGGTGTCGACAGAGGGTCAAGCCGGTGAAAGAACTGGCCCTGCCCAAGATTAGAAAGGACTATACTAAGGTCAGGTTCGGGGAGTCCGTGGGGCTCCCTGTATCCAATTGGAGTTCTTTTCGATGAACCGAGCAGGCTATTGGCCCCTGGCGGGGCTCTTGGCCGTCGCGTTTGGTGCGCTTACCCTCTCTGGTTGCGGCTCGTCTCGCCAACCAAGCACGGGCAGCGCCAGCCAAACGGGCGGATTGTCACCAGAACCTGACGACCCCAAGGAACAGCTTGACCAGCAACGACTGGCCGAAGCAACAAGGGGCCTGTCGTTCCAAAACGGCAGAGTCAGTGTCATCAAACCCGTAACAAAGAACAGGGCCCGTTCAGTGGCTCTCGTTTCGACAGCCGAAGAGGTCACCGAGACCGACAACACGTGGTTCAAGTCCGTCGGGGCCTTTCGCGACGCAGTCTTGGCTGACCCCACGAACCCATCAGCGTACGAGGGATTGGCTCGGGGGTTCCTGATGGAGCAGATGACCGACTACGCAGAGGCGGCCCTCAGGACTGCGGTCGCGCTCGATCCCAAGTTCAACAAGGCTCGATTCGAGCTAGGGACGGTCAGACAAATGACCTCTGACTTTCAGGGTGCTGTCAATGAGTGGAAACAGCTCATCGCCAACGCCCCGGACTATCCCGACGTCTATGCGCGACTGGCCATCGCCAGCTACTACATTCACGACTACAAGGCGGCCTACGCCAACCTCGACGAGGCGGATCGGCGCATGCAGTCTGTTCCCGCCCAATTCCGGAGCTTGCTGAAGGAGGCAGCGCCACGACCATGAAACATCTGACGATTGCACCGCTGTTCATCTTGGCTTTCGCGAACATTGCTTGGGGACAAGACCCAGTCGTCTATGGGCAACTGAGAATGTCTGTGGACAATGCGAGCAACTCGGGCGACGAGACCACCGGATCGGCCAGCAGCAACGGCCTGGAATTCATTGGTGGATTCAACGACTACCGCACCGACGGGACGATCAAGGCGAGTTTCGGCGTCACGTCGGACGGCGGCCAGACATGGTCACAAGTGCTCGTTCGCCCGCCGGCTCAATACCAAACTACCGTCGAAGGTGACCCCATGAGCTGCTACGACCCGCGGACGGGGACTCTGTTCGCCGGGGCCATCGCTTTCGGCGGCAATGGCGGCGTCTACTTGGCCAAAAAGAACCCGGGTCAGAACTCCTTTGGCACGGCCGTCATGTGTCGCGTGAGCGGTGGGGCCGACAAGGAGTGGGTCACGGCCGGTCCGATTCCGGGAAACCCGAACACGACCCGCCTCTACATCGCCTATAACGAGGGTGTCATTAGAAGTGACGACCTCGGCGCCACTTGGACGTCACCGTTTAGCTTGGGGACGGGCCTCGGCTTCTTGCCAAGGGTCGGCCCGAACGGAGAGGCCTATGTCACTTACTGGGACACCGGTTACGGCATCAAGTTCCGCAAGAGCTTGAACGGCGGAGTCTCGTGGTCGTCTGCCATCACGGCAGCGTCACGCTTGGCAACTTGGGGCGTGCAGTCCCTCTACATTCCTGGAAACTTCCGGAACCCGCCGATCCACACGATGGCGGTCAATCCAGTCACCGGAGACCTCGTCATCGTATGGTTCGACTTGACAAACACGATCGGGTCCAATGGAAACCTCGACCTGTATCTGATCCGGTCGACCGACCAAGGTACGACCTGGACGACACCGGCTAGACTGCCGTTCCGGCCGCTCAACACGGTTGGCGACATGATCTTCCCGTGGGTGGAGTTCACGAAGGAAGGTCGATTGAACCTGCTAGCCTTCGACTCCTCATACACGGCGAACCAGACGGATGGCGTCGCGCATGGGTTCTGGGATCAGATCTACGTGTACAGTGACGACGAAGGAGCCACCTGGTCGCAGAAGTTCAGGCTGACTCCCAACTCGTTCGACAGTTACTATGATGGCCGAAACACGGGCTTCTCGTTCCTGGGCGACTACAACGGAATGGGTGCTGCCAGCAAGTGGGTGTTCCCCGTCTACTGCGACACCCACACCAACCAGGCCGAGATCTACACGAACAAGGTCTGGGATCCGATCGAGCCAGCCTCGAGCTTCTCCTTGTTCCGTGGTCGCCTCGTCAGCGGAATCACCTCAGACCTGTTCCTCAGGGATGGGAAAGCGGTGGTCGCGAAGCAGGGGATCGTTGCGAACTCAAGTGAGGCGCCCATCCAACTCGACACGACGGTCACGGGCATCGTGAACACGAGCCCATCCGCTCTCAAAGTCCAGTTGTGGACGATGGTGAACACAGTCAACATACAGCAGACCGTGCTTATGTTCAACGTGAACACCAACGCGTGGGACACAGTCGATACTCGGACCGCACCGACGTCCGCAACGAACACCCTCGTCAACGTGGCGAACCCTGCGGACTACATCACGCCGGGCTCAGGTACGGCCAAGTGCCGAGTCATGTTCAAGGCGGTCGGGCCGGTGACGATCTCCGACTGGGCCGCGACACTCGACCAAGACGTGCTCTTGGACTATCCGTAGACTGCCGCAGCTTCCCCTGGTGTTCTGCCAGGGGAAGCGCCTTACTTTTGTAGGGCCGGCGCCCAGGCCGTCGTCCTGCCACCGACGGTCTCCCGCACGATCTCGTGCCCACCCACGCTCCCTGCACCTTTGCCGCCTCCCCAGCGCAAGTGGAAAAGCCAGTCTTCGGGGTAGCGGCTGGAATCTGCATCCACGGCTATGGCGGTCTCAAGAATGTCGCCAAGCTTTTTGAGGAGCACGGCGAGTTCCTGTGAGGTCAGTGATCCTGCCTCCCGAGACGGTCTCACTCCGGCCTGAAAGAGGACCTCATCGGCGATCCAGTTGCCCACGCCAGCGAACAGCTTCTGATCCAGAAGGAGGGCTTTAATCGGAGCCGTCCTCCCTTTCAGCTTGACTGCCAGGTCGTCGACGGACCAGGGTTCGTCGCGGACATCGGGGCCAAGGCCCTGCAGCCCTGCCTCCACCGAACCGGCCAGCCGGAGTCGTGACAGCCTTCGACCATCGGTCATGGCGATCCGATGTCCATCTTCGCTTTCGAGCAACAACTTCAAGAAGCGTGGGCGACCGCTTTCGTCGTCCCACGGTGCGCTTCCGTGTTCTCTGAGCCGGGTCATCACCTCGTGCTCTCGGTTCGGGGAGACGTCACGGATCCATCCCGCCATTCCGAGATGACCGAAGAGCCAAGGATGACGGTCGAACTCCAGCCACCAGTACTTTCCCTTTCGCCCCACGCGGGTCACCTGGGCCCCGACAACAGCCTGCTTGACGATTGCGCTCGGGACCCCGTCCAAAACGATGCTGTCCTCAGGGACTTCCGCCTCAACGATCCTGCGTCCGCGAAGGGCCCGTTCCATGACTCGGCGGACAGTCTCGACTTCGGGAAGCTCAGGCATGGGGGCAATCGTGGCCCACCAGCGATCTAGGACGCGGGACCGTTAGAACGGAATCCGCAACCCGTCATAAGCGAGTTCGATGTCATCGGGTAGTTCCGCGTTCGTCTTGTCGTGATCGTAGTCGTCACTCAAATGGGTGAGGTAAGTTTTCTTGGCACCGATCTCACGAGCCACTTCAAGGGCGCGGTCAAAGTGGAAGTGGTTCGGATGCGGCTTGTACCGGACAGCGTCAAGGACAAGCGTTTCCACTCCGGTCAACTGGTTCCAAGCCTCTTCAGGAATGTGGCTGACGTCAGTGACGTAAGCGAAGCCACCGACGCGAAGAGCCAAGACTGGCAGGGGTCCATGCTCGACCCAGAACGTCCGGATCTCCAAACCGCCCAGGTTCAGCACGGCAGGTACATCGTACAGTTCGAACCGAGGCACCCAGATGCCCTTTGGAAACTGCTGGAAAGCATAGGGGAAGATGCGGCGGATGTCCTCCTGGTACCGGGGTGCAGTATAGATGGGGATCGGTCGTTGGTATTTCAGGCAGAGTGAACGCAGGTCATCCATCCCCATGACGTGGTCTGCATGGGTGTGGGTCACCATCACCGCCTCGACATCGAACACGTCTTCACGGATCATCTGAAGCCGGAGTTCGGGAGGACAGTCGACAAGAACGTTGCCAGTTGGGCCCTGAAGAAGCAGCGAAGGGCGTGTGCGGTGGTTTCTCGCGTTGGCCAAGTACTCGGGCGGATAGTGCTTGCCGAGGCTCGGCACCCCGTTGCTGGTACCTGAGCCGAGGACGATCGCTTGCCGAGTCACCGGCCAAGGCTACCTCGCCTCGATTCAGGGGCTGCACGGGGCCTGGTGACGTCCATGTGAGCGCCCGCGGGTCGGTCAAGGGCAAAATAGGACGGTGGGCTCGATCAACAGGATTCCCGCGTTCGCCGGAGTGGCCATGGCTGCGTGCGCCCAAGGCGCTGTCACGCAAGCCAGCCTCATCAAGGAGATGACGGATCTCTCCGCTCTGACCCACCGGGCCAGTCCTCCGTACGTTGCCCTCCAGTCCACCAGTTTTAACCGGGAATCCACAAAACGAGGGGAGCCGGGGTGGTTCGCGGACAGCGACGGAACTGGCTTCATCCGTACCGAGGAGCGCGGAGGCCACACCGAATGGGTGCTGATGGAGCACGAGGGGCCCGGAGCCATCACGCGCATCTGGACGCCGTTCTTCTACTACGACTTCAATGAGCGGACGGGCCCCCATGTGAGGGTCTATTTGGACGGCGCCGAAAGGCCCGTCATCGACGAGTCATTGATCAAGCTCGTGACGGGAAAAGGTTCCGTACCGGCTCCATTCGCCGGTTACACGGCCCGGGCGGGCGATTGCTACTTGCCAATCCCGTTCGCCAAGTCGTGCAAGGTCACGATGGCGGCCAAGCCGTTCTACTATTCCATTAGCTACCGAGCGTATCCAGCTAGCACGCATGTCGAGACCTTTCAGTCTCCGAGCTTTTCTATGCTCCAGCCTCCAGCCTCACCATCGATGCCCGAGATCAAGGCTCATATCGCCCCTGGCGCCTGCGCCACCGTCGAGCTGCCGGCCGGGCCACACGCGGTCACACAGTTCAACCTCATACTCGCTGCCGCGCTCAGCCGGCCTGTCGAGCTAAGGTCGACCGTTTTGGAGATGACCTTTGATGGTGAACGCACGGTCTGGTGCCCGGTCGGCGACTTCTGGAGCTGCCCCGATTCGCTTCACGAATACAAGACTCTGGCGCGCGAGGTGACCGACGATGGAACGCTGTCGTGCCGGTGGCAGATGCCCTATGAGCGCTCGGCCACCATCCGGTTGGTCAACTTAGCCGAACTTCCTGTGGATGTCGGTTGGCGCGTTAAGATGGAGCGGCGAACCTGGGACGAGCGGTCACTGCACTTTCATGCCTCATGGCGACCGGACGACATCGTGGCGGGCACGCCGTTCCAGGACTGGAACTTTGTCGACATCCACGGCGACGGCATCTATGTGGGCGACGCGTGGACCGTCCTGAACCCTCAGCAAGACACCTGGTGGGGCGAGGGGGACGAAAAGGTTTACGTTGACGGCGCCTGGGAGGCGGGCTTTCCTACCCACTTTGGCACTGGAAGCGAGGACTACTACGGCTGGGCCGGCGGCGTGCTGCCGACGCGGGCGGACGAGTTCTCAAGCCCGTTCCAGGCGAACGTCAGGGTGGGGGGCTTCGACGGCCACACGTTGGGATACAACATCTGTACCCGTGAGCGAGGGCTCGACGCCGTGCCGTTCACCAAAAGGTTGAGATTCGACATGGAGTCGTCGTTCGGGGTGGACATCCGTAACCCCTGGAACCTGCTCGGATACTCGGCAGTGACCTTCTATTACGCTTGCCCTGGCGCCACCGACAATCGCCCGCCTGACCCCAAAGCTGCCGCCAAGCCGATCATGTCGCTGGACCAACTCAGGGCGGAGAGCAAGCGGCTGAAGCGCTAAAGGGACAGCACCGGATCATCAGTGTTGACCGCGGAAACCGGATCTCCACCTACACCCGGGCCAACACTCGTCGTCTTCTACAGAACCGATTGTTGAACCGGATGTTTGGATTCCTGTCTGCTAACCCTTCAACACTTTGATCTTGATGTTCCGGAACGAGACTTGCCCGTGGTCGCCTTGGATGGCAATGGTGCCGGTCTTCGACTTCGCGAACTCGGGCCAGGCGGCGAACTTGCTCTTGGCCACACGCGCCCAGAAGTCTTTGCTGCCGAGTTCGTATTCGTAGTACTTCACGTCGTTCAGGTACGTCTCGCACTTCTTCGGCGCGACGATGATGCGCAGGTGGTTCCACTGCCCGGCAGGGTGCGAAGCGTCGACCGGCGATGCGTAGAGCTCGTACAGATATCCTGAGATCTCGACACCGGGCGCGGCAGCGTGATCGTAAATCTGCACTTCGGGCCCACTGTGCCATGTCTCTTCGCCGGTGTCGGCGACATGGAACATGATCCCGCTGTTGCCCCCCTTGTCCAGGTTGTAGTCGAGTTGGAGCTCGAACCACTCATATTTGCCGTCGGTGACAATGTCGCCGGCCGTACCGGGGTCATCAATGGTGAGCACGCCGTCTTTCACGACCCACCCCGGCCCGACGCCCTGCTTCTTGAAGTTGTGCCAACCCTTTAGGTCTTTGCCGTCGAAGAGCAGCTTCCAACCCTCCTTCACTTCGGTGGGGGTGAGCGAGTTCAACTGCTGCAAAGCGATGGCGACTGTGAGTGCGGCGACCATGACGCTATTGTGACTGAGTTGGGAGCAGCGCACGTCCCCGGGCGCCCAGGGACCTTGGCCTGGGGAGCAGCGCACGTCCCCGGGCGCCCGGAGACCTTGGCCCCCGCGAGCAGCGCACGTCCCCGGGCGCCCTGCGAGTCCGCTTCAGAAAGGTGGCGCGTCGGAGTCCTCGACGGTTCAGCGGCTCGCCATTTTCCGTATGTTGTGTCCAAACTGAAAGGAGCGCAGTGTCTGATAGTGGGATCAATCTCGTCGACTGTTTGCTGATTCACGAGCACAAACACGATGTAGGATGAAGCGACTGTCGGGTAGTGTCTTTATGAATCCGGTCGCGGATCGTGATATTAACGGTTATTGGCAATCACTAAGAGACGATATGACCAGTGGCCTTGCTCGTGGCCCTCGTTTCAAACAGACCCACCCCCTGCTGTTCATACTATGTTTGCAGGGAGCGAATGAGCCAAGGGGAGCGGTTATGTTGATCTGAGCAGTGTAGACAGCGATTCTTCACGTGACAACCGGCGAGTACCGGTACCTCCCATTTGATCTTCTGGCGGGTACGACTGCGAGAGTACTACGCACCGCCACCTGTCCTGCTGGCTCATTGAAGCCTTCGACAGTTGGGACACACGCGACCGAATCAGAGTCAGATTCACTGACCAGGTGGACAGGCGCCATTCGGACGTCACAGTCGGTACCCCCGGACGCCCTTTCAGGCGATGTGAACGACACTCAATGCATCGATGGCTTTGGGAACACATCGCCGAGCGAGTTTCCCATCGGGATGAGTTGGGGGAAGCGAACCAGCGGGAAGGTCGCGGAAGGGGTCTGTTTTCACTTCCGTGGCGTGAGTTCGCAGCGAATGTCCCGCATGGACGTACGGGCACACGCGACGCCAACGCTGGGAGACCGAGCAGTTCTGACTTCTTGACCTGGCCCCAATCGACTTCCACCGTCTCTCGCACGCTAATTGTGATCCGCATCACGTTGTCTCGATCACACTCGGAATCGACGGCTAAGATGAGGTGGGAGGGCGGGACGATTGTCTTGAAGCGGTTTTCACTTCTCGTGGGCTTGTTGCCAGCCAGTTGTTTAGCGGTCGACACCGTCTCGATCGACGTCGGCGCCGACCGGCACCCGATCTCGCCGCTGATCTACGGTATGAACTTTGCGACGCCTGCGCAAGCCACTACGCTGAGGTGCCCAATCAACCGGAGGGGCGGTAATGCAACCACCCGTTACAATTGGCAGCTTGACTGCACCAGTTCCGGTTCCGACTGGTATTTCCTCAGCCACCCCGAGGACGGCGCCCTGCCGAGCGAGACGGTCGACAACTTCGTCAGCGGCAATGTGGGCGCGGGTTCGCAAAGTATGGTCACGATCCCCACCATCGGGTGGGTGGCCAAGCTGGCCCCAAACCGCGACGACCTATGGTCGTTCTCAGTCGTGAAGTACGGAGCACAGCAATCGACCGAGCCCTGGCACCCGGACGCGGGCAACGGGGTGTGGCTGAACGGCCAGCCTGTCGTGGGTAACGATCCGACCGATGCGAACATGGCGGTGACGGTCACCTACCAGCAGCCGTGGTTGCAGCACTTGGTGGGCAAGTTCGGGCTGGCGTCCCAGGGCGGCGTCGGCTACTACTTGCTCGACAACGAACCCGGGCTCTGGCAAGAAACGCACCGCGACGTCTTCCCGATCGGCTACCGTATGGACGACTTCTGGTTGCGGTCGCGTTCTGCGGCGGCGATGGTCAAAGACACCGATCCCAGCGCGCTCGTGTGCGGTCCTGAGGAGTGGGGCTGGCTTGGCTATCTGTACTCGGGCTATGACTTCCAGTGGCTGGGCCAGCATGGATGGCAGGGCACCCCGCCTGACCGGGGCTCGCATGGCAACATGGATTTAGTGCCATGGCTGTTGAAGCAGTTTGCGACCGATCAGGCGCAGAACGGGCGGCGTCTGCTCGACGTCCTGACGCTGCACTACTACCCGCAGAGCAACTTTGGTGCGGACGACACGTCGCAAGCGGCCCAACTTTGGCGCAACCGGAGCACTCGATCCCTGTGGGATCCGACCTACGTGGACGAATCGTGGATCAATGACAAGATTGACTTGATCCCGAGGATGAAGGCGTGGGTGACCCAGCAGTTCCCGGGCACAAAGGTTGGGGTGACGGAATACAACTTCGGAGCAGAGGGCCACATCAACGGGGCCACGACCCAGGCCGACGTGCTCGGCATTTTCGGTCGTGAAGGTCTCGACCTGGCCACCCGCTGGACGACACCTGACCCTGGCAGTGTGACATTCAAGGCAGTGCAGATGTATCGGAACGCGGACGGAAACGGGTTAGGGTTTGGGAGCACGTCGGTGAAGTGCGACGTGGCGGATCCAGACAACCTGTCGGCTTTTGCGTCAATCGGCGGTCCGTCTGGCCCTCTCAAGGTCATGGTCGTCAACAAGCGGCTCACGGGAACTGCACCCGTCACAGTGAACGTCGTACACGGGACCTTGAGAGGGACTGCTGTCGTCTACCAGCTGACCTCGGCCAACGTGATCTCTCACTTGAGCGGCGTGTCCACGAGCCCCACGCGGTTCGCCTTGACCGTGCCGGCACAGTCGGTGACTCTGATCATCGCCCAGCAAGGGCCGATCCCAACCGGTTCGCATGCGTGAGCGCGCCAGCACCTGCACGACTGGATGGCCCGAACCAATCAGTTCCCGCCGAAAGTACTGACCTTGCTCGCGTCCACGACCTGAAGCTCACCAAATCGGGCTAGTCCTGCCTCGATCTCCTTCCGTTCACCGACGGCAAAGACTTGGATCCGTCCCCCGGACAGGTACTTCTTGGCAACGCGCTGGACCTCTGCCGGAGTGACCGCCTGGATTTTGGCTGGATACGTGTCCCAGTAGTTCATGGGCAGGCCGTTCTGAACCAGTTCGAGAGTCCTCCCGAGAATTCCCTCTGGGCTCTCCAGCGTCCTGGCGAAACTGCCCACGATCGAACGCTTGGCGCGTTCGAGCTCGTCAGCAGGAACGAGTTGGTCTTGAAGTCGGGTGAACTCCTTGAAGAACTCGCTCACGGCGGGCGCCGTCACTTCCGTCCGAACGCTGGCGTTGGCACCCCAGATCCCTGGCCACTGTCCGCCGGAGAGACTGGAATAGGCTCCATAGGTGTAGCCCTTTTGCTCACGGATGTTCTGGAAGAGTCTGCCCGAACTGCCGCCGCCGAGGATGCGGTTCGCCACCGTGAGGGGTATGAAGTCCGGGTCGGATTGCTTCACGGCCATCGCACCGAACTGGAGCACCGTCTGAGTTGAGCCCGGGCGGTCGATCAAGTACACATGGGTGACAGACTGCTGCTTGAACGAAGCCGGAGGAAGACTGAGCGGTTCGTTCCCAGCCCTCCAATCGGCGAATGCAGTTTCGAGCTTGGCCCTGAGCTGCTTCGGATCCACATCACCGGTCACACCTAAGATCGCCCCGTTCGGTCGATAGAACTTCTCGTGGAAGGCAACGAGGTCCGCCCGCGTGATGGCTGCCGACTGCTCGCGGGTCGGTGCCGATCGTGCGTACGGCGTTCCTCCATAGAACACTTTCGAGGACAACTCGCTGAGCATTCCTGCAGGGTTGGCGCCGCGTCCCCGCCCTCCTCCGCCCCCGCGGTTCGACCTGGCTCGATCAAGCCGGTCTTGGGGAAACGTGGGGTGCAGCACGACTTGGATCAGCAAGTCCAGAAGGGAGTCTTCGGACTCTGACAGGCCTGAAGTTGATATCGTCGCCGTGTCGGGCCCAGCCGAGGCCGACAGAGAGGCGCCGACGTTCTCGGTCGCCTCAGCAATGGCGAGAAAGTCCATTGGACCGGCGCCCTCCGTCAGCATTGATGCGGTCATGTTGGCAACGCCAGGCTTGTCTTCGAACAGCGTGCCCGCGTGGATCTGTAGGCTGAATCGAACCGACGGTACTCGGTGATCTTCCAGGACGTACACGGAGAGACCGTCTTTCAGTCGAAAGGTCTTTGGCTTTGGAAACCTGACTTTGAGCAGTTCTTTGGCCACGGGGGCCTTTCCCCGAACGACCGTCCCAGCCCCAGTCTGTTCCTGGTTCTGGCCCTGCGTGTCTTGGGCAAGCCCAACAGCGGGCACGAGGGCTGACACAAAGGAAAGGGACAGAGTGCGGATTAGGAAGAGACTTTTCACTGTTGCCCTCCATCGTCCTCCGGGCTGGAGTCAGGCTGCACGATCACTACGACTCGATTGTTCTTGTTCAAGTATTTTTGGGCGACGCGCTGCACGTCTGCCGCTGTCACGGATTCGAGTCGTGCCAGGTTCTTGTTGGTCCGCCCGGGATCGTTGTAGAACACGGCATCCTGGGACAAGATGTTGGCCTTCCCGAGGTCCGTCAGGATGCCCCCGCCTCCTCCTCTTCGCCCGCCGCCGCCGATAACGGCACTCGCTCGAGATTGGGCTCGGGCTTTGGCCATTTCCTCGACGGTCACGCCATCCCTCTGGATTTTCGCGATCTCGTCGTCAAAGGCTTTTTCAACGGCATCCACACTGCCTGTCGGGCCGAGAGTGGCTGTGCAGGTGAAGAGGCCCGGGCCCCTTCCAAAGCTTCCGCCGGCCGAAGCACTCGTCGCGAGCCGTTTTTCGACGATCGCGCTGTACAGGCGGCCGGTGCGGCCCCGACTGAGGATCCCACTCAGAATCTGGAGCGCAGGGGCGTCAGGATCGTCTCCCGCGACTGTCTTGTAGGCTGCCTCGTACCGGGTAGCCCGCGCCAACGGGTCTCTCAATGTCTTTCGCTGCTCGGCCGTGAGAGGTGGTTCCGTCAAGTCCGGCTGCGGTGGATCAGGGTGCCGCTTGATCCCACCGAAGTACTTCTCGATCTTCTTCTTGGCGTTGGCTTCGTTGAAGTCGCCTACGACAGCGATCACGGCGTTGTTCGGCGCGTAGTACGTGTCGTGAAAGTCCTGCACGTCTGCTAACGTTGCAGCATCGAGATCGGCCATCGAACCGATGGTCGTGTGCCGATAACCAAAGCTAGAGTAGGCCATCCCGTCGATCGTTTCGCCGACTTCACCGTAGGGTTGATTGTCGTAGCTCTGCCGCTTCTCCTCCTCGACGACCTTGATCTGGTTGTCTAGGTTGGCCTGGCTGATGTCGAGAGATGCCATTCGGTCGGCTTCGAGGAAGAGGGCGAGGTCCAATTGGTTCGCGGGCAACGACTCGAAGAAGTTGGTGCGGTCTTTGTTCGTCGTGCCGTTCATCATTCCGCCGTTGTCATTGATGAGCATCATGTGCTCTCCCTTGCCGACGTTCTTCGAGCCCTGGAACATCATGTGTTCGAACAAGTGCGCGAACCCCGTGCGACCGGGTCGTTCGTTCCGGGAACCGACGTTGTACGTCACACTGACAGCGACAACTGGGGCGTAATGATCGACAGACAGAATGACCCGGAGTCCGTTGGGCAACCGATAGTCGGTGAACTTGATCTGAGGGATGGTGTCGCCACGGACTGACGTTTGGGCCAGGGCCACTGGGCCGCCAACGAGAACGGCGGCAAGCGCCGCCAGAAACGAGAATCGCAACGGAGTCATCATCGACATCCTCCGGGGCCAAAAGGGCCCGTTCCTTTCGAAGGCAAGTTCAGTATGCCTCGTGATGTTCGTTTCGGACAAGGGTTGTTCGGTGTGGCTGTCTTCCCGTGCGGGCGGAAACAGGAAGTGCCCTGCTGCACGGAGGCGCAGCGGGCACTTCCGGGGTACAGGCTGAGTGCTCAAGCAGCAAGACGGAGACCGCCGTCGATCTCACCTGCGGATGGACAGACTTTGAACGTCGCGACCTGTGCGCGGAGCTCCTCACTCATGCGGGCCATGGACGCCGACGAGTTGGCGGCCTGTTCGATGGCGGCTGTGAGTTCCTGAGCGCTCGCCGCAGCCTCCTCGCTCGTCGCCGCCACGTCTTCAACCGACGACTGCACGGCATCCGTGTTCGCCCGGATGCTGCGGATCTCATCAAACACTTTGTTGGATGCTGAGACTGTGGACTCCATGGTCTCGACAACAGACAAGGTCCGACTGGAGACTTGGCGTGCGCTCTCAACGACAGCGTTCGCCGCCTCAACGATCCGGTCCAGAGACTCCTTTGCCATGTCGGTCCTTTCACTCGTCTCCTGGGCGTGTTCTTGCGTCTTGCGGATTTCGGCCACGCTCTGGTCGACGCTTTGTCTAACCGTTTGGATGAGACCGCGGATTTCACCGGTCGCTTCGCCAGCGCGTTCGGCCAACTTGCGCACTTCCTCAGCGACGACCGCGAAGCCGCGTCCTTGCTCTCCGGCGCGCGCAGCTTCGATCGCTGCATTCAGGGCGAGGAGGTTCGTCTGCTCCGCGATCTGCTCGATGGTGTCCACGATCGAACCGATCTGCTCGCCCTGGGCGTCCAGCTCTTGGATTCGCTCGGCCGTCTCTGACACTTTGGTCTGGACCACGCTCATGGATTCGACTGCTGATTGCACCGCGTGGCTCCCTTCCTCTGCTGTTGCTTTCATCGAGGCAGCAGCCGTCCCCATTTCGCCGACCGTCTCCTGTGAGCCTTTGAGGAGCTGCCCAGCTTCCTGAAGCTGCGTTTGGCTCTTTTCGCTCGCTTGACCGATGGAGCCCACACCGGTGGCGACGGCGTCCATAGTCCGAGCTGTTGAACTGGCGGTTGTCGCGAGCCGTTCGCTACCGGTCGAGATCTGAGTGGCGGCCGCCCCGCTCTGCTGTGAGGTGGCAGCCAGTCCTTGGCTCGCCTCGAGCACGCTAACCGAGGCGCTCTGCACCTTAGAGATCAGGGCGGACAACGAGGCGCGAGAGTTGTTGTAAGACGTGATCGTCGAATGCAAGTACTCGACAGACGCGTTCAGTCGTTGTGCCAGTTGCCCGGTCTCGTCGTGGGTCGTGACGGGGATCTTTTGGGTTTTTGGTGTCACGACTTGAGTCAAGTCGCCGTCCGAGATCGCCTTGACGCCAGCCTCAAGGTTGCGCATACAGTTCTCCCCAAGCGATGTCAGGCAGTCGACAGCGAGCCTGAGCTGGGTCGAAAGCTGTTTGGCGATCACCCAGGCGAGCACGCCGCATCCGGCCGAGGCCAGGATCAGGAACAGCCAAGTCTCAATGAGCCCTCTGTTCTTCTGATCCGTTGCCGCCCTGAGCGTGGAGTCGGCGTATTTGCGGTTCCAAGCCTCGAGTTGCTCCAATGCGGGGTATACGCGCTCCAGAGCGATCGGCTTGATATCGCTTGTCCCCAGGGCGAAGGCCTCTTCAACGGGGAGGTCGATAAGGCGTTGACGGTCGGCTTTCCACGCCTGCTGGTAGTCGCCGATTGCTGACTTCAACCGCTCGTAGTCGGCTCGGTCGGCTTTGTCGCTGACTTTGGTCTGATACTCGGTCAGGTGCTTGTCCAGCTCTCCAAAGAGGGCGTCCACTTTGTCGGCGGCTTGTACGGCGCCGATCGAGGAGGTCCGTCCCGACTGCTTGCCTGAAGCACCCATGACCCCATAGATCTGCGACCGAATGTTCCCGAAGGCAGTCGTCACATCCTCGAGTGCGACCAATCCTGCGATATCGCGTTGACGGGTCTCAAAGACGGTGCGCCCCAGTGATGAAAGCCGGCTGCTTGTCAGGACCGAGGACACGAACATCATGGCGAGCGCGGCCGTGCACACGATTCCGATCTTGTGGCCGACCTTGAGCGACGGTTTCCCTTTCATTTGATCCAACCTTGGTCGCCCCCATCAGGTCGCACGGTAACAGGGCCAACAGAGTGGTCGTTGCCTGATGCAGGCGGTATAGATCGTTGGTCGGATCACGCCTTTGCGTTATGATCTTCTGATTGTTGACTGAAAAAGTCGGAAACACGTCATATATAGCCGCTTTGGCATAAGAATCGAAGCTTAGGATGCGCCCCAGTCTAAGGCGGGGAACTATCACTGTAAAGCAAGCGGGCGGTTTCCGTGTCGGTTGAGACCACCGGCAAGCCTGGTCGCTCAAGGATGAGCACAAGACCAAGACCGCCAGCAAAGAGGGATTGGTGGGCCTAACTAGATTCGAACTAGTGACCTCACCCTTATCAGGGGTGCGCTCTAACCAACTGAGCTATAGGCCCGAAACCGGTCGCGAATTGTACCTCAGACCCTGGCGAGATTGGGCCCGGAAGTTCGGTCAGGCTTCATGGTGTTCAGGCTTCGCGGCTGAACCTGGCCAAGGACGCCCCACCGCGGAGGCGAGAAATGCTCCGATGATCCACACGGCTGCCAGGCCCGTGCCGACGAGCATGCCTTCGACCAGACCGTGCACGAACCCTAACCGCACCGGGTCTGCCGTGGGCACCTGCAAGGCGAAGGGATAGTAGGCAGGCTCGACAACCGCGACCAAGCAACCCACGCCAGCCCCTGCAGCCGCTCCAGCGACCACGACGATCACTGCGACAGTCCAGAGTTGTCCGACAGTGATCTCTCGAAGACTTCTTGCCACTTCGACGGTGATTGTACGTCGGACTGACTGGCGATTTGACACTGTTCTTCGCAGCCCGCAGTCCTGGGAGGGCCTGTGCAGGCTGTTACCTTGGGAGCCAGGCGTCGTCTGAATCTTAAGGCCGATGGACAATCGCGGGCTTACCCCGCTATACTGGCCTAGGACTGACTGGGCCACGCGGCCCGAGCGACAGGAACCACGTTATGAAGGTTTTGATGCACGGTACGGCCGTTATCTTGGTGGCCCTGAGTGCCACCGTGGCGTTCGCCGACTTCGACGGGCCAGCCCCCGTCGCCTGGAGGTGGGCTCAATCGACCTCCGCTGCCCCCGGTGGACAGCCGTTAGCTTCAGGCGACGTTGTCTACGCGGCGGTCGGCGGGCGCGTCTACGCGCTCGACAAAGCGACAGGGAACCAGAAATGGAGGTTTCCGGTGGGCGAGCCGCTCCAAGAAGCGAACTTCAGGAATGGCGCGACAATGAGCGAGGGCATCATTGTTGCGGCTGCCGACAATCGGACGGTGTACGCGATCGATCAAGCGACCGGCGTGGCGAAGTGGCAGTACACGGCCGCGGGCACAATCCCCGGCGCACCCGTCATTGTCGGCAAACACGTCGTCGTGGGCCAACTTCCGGGTAGTTTGATCTCGCTGGATTTAGAGTCCGGCAAACCTGAGTGGGACAAGCCCTACGACCTGGGTGCGAGCCTGTACCCGAACATGACCGCGTTCCAGGACAGTGTCATCGTTTTGACGAACGCGCCGTCCATCACCTGCGTCTCGTTGGGCACCGGCAAAGTCAAGTGGTCCGCCAAGGCCACCCTGCTCTCGGGAATCTCCCGCGTCGCCGCCTTCGGTGACACCCTATATGTCAACACGGGCTACTACTTGACCGCCCTTCGGGGAATTTCCGGTGGCAAGAAATGGGAAAAGAGGATCGACGAGGATCTGGCTTTCGGGCCCACTGCAAGCGACAACGGTGTCGCCGCCGTGACCCAAAGCGGAAAGGTCTACACCTTTGACCTCAACGGGAACTACGTGTTCAAGAAAGGGATCGACCTCAAGTCCTCACCAGTCGCGTCTCCTTCGTTCGTTGGCAAGTTCGTCGCGGTCGGAACCGACAACGGCTCTCTCAACGTTGTGGATCCGAAGACGGGCGATGTCGTGTTCAACTACGTCGTTCCGCCCCTGTTCCGTGGAGCCAAGGTGACTACCTCTGGCGGAAGCCAAACACAGGATGAGGAAGAGATCAAGTTTGTGACGGTCTCTGGCCCGGCAACGGCCTCTGGAGACACCATGCTTGTTCTCGCACGGGACGGCAGCCTTCTTGCGTTCGACAAACAGAACGGCGTGGATTTGACGCCTCCGACCGTGCGGATGGCGTGGCCAAACCCCGGCGACCAGGTTTCCGGCCAACCTCCTCTCGAAATGATCTACATGATCGAGGACGCAGGCTCGGGTGTGAACCCAAGCACCGTCAAGATAACGATCAACGGGACGGAATACGATGGAACCTACACGCGTGACGGCTACCTCGATGTCCGGGTCTCTGCGGTCGGGGCTAATCGCCCGCTGATGGACGGTCGAGCAGAAATCGTCGTCAGCGCCAGTGACTGGCTCGGTAACAAAGTCGAGTCACACTTCATGTTGGCCATCGACAATACACTGGCGCCCATCGGAGGTCCGCCGCAGAAGGACGACCAAACCGGTCGGGGAAGCGGTAGTGGCCGCGGTCCTGGCCGCGGGGGCGGAGGCGGTCGCGGTGGTGGTGGCGGCGTCGGCGGCGGCGGCTAGATCATGCTGAGCCCAGAAGCCTGTCAGCGGCTCCTGGCGACAGAAGCAAACCCAGAGCGGCTCTGGCCCCTTGTTCAAAGGGTCAGAGCCGCAACCATTGATCTTGACGACATCGAATCTAGTGACGCCTTGACTCCGGCAGAGCGGAAGAGGGCAGCGACTGCCGATATGGACGCGCTCTCGGCGGCCCTGAAAATGGGCGTCGTCACCGTGAGCGGAGACGAGTTGCCGGATCACTTTCGCCGAGACGATGTTCCTCCAGCCCTCTTCGCCGATGGGGACATCCAGGCCTTGATGCGGCCCTCGGTCGGAATCGTTGGGACTCGCCGAGCCAGCGGCTACGGCAGAGCTGTCGCCGCTCAGTTTGCTGCGGCACTGTCGCAAGCCGGCTGCACCATTGTGAGCGGAGGGGCGATCGGGATCGATGAGGCCGTCCACGTCGCCACCCTTGAGTGCGGAGGACAATCGGCCTGCGTCTTACCCTGCGGCATCGATGTCGTCTATCCGGCTCGTCACCGGGCCCTGTTTGACCGTATCCGCCGTCAAGGATGTCTCCTGAGCCAGTTTGCGTGCGGTTCGGAGGAACAGAGTCACCGCCTTGTGATGAGGAACCGAACGTTGGCAGCGCTGTGTCAGGCTTTGCTGGTCGTCGAGGCGCCGACCGACTCGGGCGCCCTGATGACGGCAACCGCGGCCCGCGAGTATGGCCGGCCCGTATTCGTGGTTCCGGGCCCGGTGAACCAAGATACTTTTTGCGGTTCACACGACTTGATTCGTTCTGGGGCGGAACTGGCTGCGGCACCCATTCATGTCCTGAATGCCTTGGGATTGGCCGAGGCTGACCGCGCCGTGCGGCGGAACGCCACTTGGAAGGAATCGGAACAGGCTGTGATGACTGCCTTGGAAGGTCTTCCGCTACCAGTCGAATCGATCGCTCAAGCGACGGGGCTCAGCCCTGCCGAGGTCATGGTCGCGCTGACCCTGCTTGAGATCGAGGGAGTGGTCTTGCGGACTTCCGAAGGGTACGCTCTCAAGCCATGACGCCGCTCTATGAAGCCTACGGCCCCGAGGGCCTCGGCGTCTATTCCGTAGAGTGGCGGTCGGATCAACCCGTCTTCGAGAGAGTGGAAGGTCGGGCGGACGTCCTCCTTGTTCCAGGATTCGTGGACACCCACATTCATGGGGCCCATGGCATCGACTTCATGACCGCCACCTCGGCGGACCTTCAATCTCTCATCAGGAGACTGAAGGAGTCTGGATACGAGGCCTTTCTGCCGACAACGGTCTCGGCCTCCTATGACGAAGTGGCACAGGCCCTCTCCGCGCTCCCCGTGGACTCGTTCATGGCCGGGTTTCACCTGGAAGGTCCGTTCCTGAGCCCAAAGTACCCGGGTGCACAGCCGCCCGAGGCGATTTGTGACGCCCCCGATCCCTCGAGCCCCTGGGAAACCGTCTTCCAGGATCCCCGGCTCCGGATCGTCTCGCTCGCGCCCGAAATCCCCGGTGCGGTTGGATTGATCGGCCGGCTGGTCGCTCGGGGGGTCGCCGTCAGCATCGCCCATACCGACTCAACCTTTGCCCAAGCGCAGTCAGCTTACAGAGCGGGGGCAACCAGGACGACTCACACGTACAACGCTATGCGCGGTCTGCACCACCGGGAGGCCGGAACCGTTGGATTCGCCCTGTTGCAGGAAGATCTCGTGTGCGAGCTGATCTACGACGGCGTGCACGTCTCCAAAGAAGCCGCGACCGTCCTCATCAAGTGCAAGGGACTCGACCACGTCGTGGCGGTGAGCGACGCGAGCCAAGCCGCTGGCCTATCCGCAGGTACCGAACTGACGATGTGGGGTCAACGCTGCGTCACAGACGACCACTGTGTCCGGCTCGTCTCGAATGGCGCCCTTGCCGGAAGCACCGCAACGCTCCTGGACTGCTTCCGGAACCTCGCCGACGACTTTGGCCTCGAGGCGGCAATCCGGCTGTGCTCCCTCAACCCCCGGCGTGTTGCCGGCAGACCGAGCGACCCCACAACTTGGATCAAGATGGACCGTCAACTGAGGATCATTGAAATCCTCGAGCGGTGACAACACTGGGCATCGAGCCTTGGTTCGCATGGTGGTTCCGGTCGAATTCGGCCGCTGGACTGCAGTCGTTATGACCAACGTCAACTATGGCCAAGCGATTCCCTGTTCGCGTCGTGCCACAATGTCTCCGGCCAAGCCATCCTGGATACCTGGCCGACTATGGCAAAGCGAGTTCGGGTCAAGCACATCCTGTTTGGCAAGCCTATAGCGACAAAGAGGGCTCATCACGAGCGCCTCAACGTGCCGTTCGGCCTCGCTGTTTTTGCTGCTGACGCGCTGTCGTCAGTCGCTTACGCCAGTGAGGAAATCCTGCATGTGCTCGTGTTCGGCGGGGCTGCGGCTCTAGTCTTCCTCACCCCCATTTCGTTTTGGCTCGTCGGTCTGATGGTGATCGTCGGCTTCAGTTACTTCCAGACGATCCACGCCTACCCGAAAGGCGGTGGAACGTACATCGTATCGACTGAGAACCTCGGTTCGATCGCTGGACGTGTCGCTGCCGCCGCCCTTCTGACGGACTATGTGCTGACTGTCGCGGTTTCGATTTCGGCGGGCGTCGCTGCCGTCATCTCGATGGCCCCTCAAGCCCAACCGTTCGCCGTACCGATCGCCATCGCGGCCATCGTGGTTTTGTGCCTAGCCAACCTGCGTGGCGCCAAGGAGAGTGGGGCTCTCTTTTCGCTGTTCGTCTACTCCTTCGTGGCCCTCATGCTGGGCCTGATCATCATCTGTCTGCCGCGTGTGATCGGACAACCGCCGGTGCACCCGCAGAACCTTCCCCCTCCTCCGACGGGCCTGCACCTAGCGGGCCTCGCCCTCCTCCTTCGTGGGTTTGCCGCCTCCTGTACGGCACTGACAGGTACCGAGGCGATTGCCGATGGAGTGCTGGCGTTCAAGGAGCCTGCGCCTGTCAATGCCGGCCGGACTTTGGCTTTGATGGTGACCCTCCTCGTCACCATGTTCGTCGGCGTGTCGCTCGCAGCTCAACACTTTGGCGTCATTCCCATGGATGTGGCGGACAAGGGCTACAAGACGGTCATCGCCCAGATCGCAGAAATCGTGGCTGGCCAAGGGCTCTTCTACAACGCACTCCTGATCGCCACGGCGGCCATACTGTTCCTCGCCGCGAACACGGCTTTTGCCGACTTCCCTAGGCTTTGTAGTTTCGTGGCCCGCGATGGGTTCATGCCCCGCCAGTTGATGAGCCTGGGCGACCGCTTGGTCTTCCAGAACGGGATCGTCGTGCTGGCGATCATCGCGATCGTCCTAGTCACTGTCTTCCGCGCCGACACTCACGCCCTCATCCCGCTCTACGCGATGGGCGTCTTCATCTCCTTCACGCTCAGCCAGACCGGGATGGCGGTGAAGTTCTACCGGCTGTTCAAGCGAGCGAGATCCGGCGAACCAGACACGGACTGTGCCGAGGACGAGCCGCACAAGCCCCAGGCGCCTCACAAGCTGTTCGCAAAGATGCTGGTCAATGGATTTGGCGCCTTCGTGACGCTGATTGTGACCTTCATCCTTTGTTGGACCAAGTGGCAGGAAGGCGCATACTTGATCGCGATCGCCCTCGCCGTGATGCTCTTCGCGTTCAAGATGGTCCGCCGCCACTACGACTACCTGGCCGACGAACTCAACATCAACCCCGAGGACTCAGTGCCTCAGTACAGGACCGCGAACCTTCTCCTCGTGCCTAGGCTGCACAAAGGCGTCTTGGAGGCCATCGGCTACGCCAAATCCATGGCCAAGGACTGCCGAGCGCTGCACGTCACGCTCGAGCCGAGCAGCGCGTCCCGCCTCAAAGCTGACTGGACTCGCTTTGGCATTGACATGCCACTCGTGATCCTGGACTCCCCGTATCGGTCACTCGTCGAACCAGTGCTGGACTACATCGACCAAATGGCGCGCGAAGAGCCAGACCTTGTCGTGACCGTGATCGTTCCTCAGGCAGTGCCTAAGTTCTTCTGGCAGGGATTGCTCCACAATAATGCTGCAATCGCCCTGAAACTGGCGCTGGGGACGCGGAAGAACGTTGTGGTGACGAACATCCGATATTTCTTGAGATGACAGCATGATCGTTGAGTCGTACGAAGACGTCGTCGTCCTGTCAGGACCTTTGAGGAGCAACTTCTGGGAAGCCATCCACACGGCGATCTCATTGACCTTGAAGAGGCATCCGACCGGAGTCATCATCGACTGCAGCGGCATTACGGAACTCACGCCGGACGGTGCCGAGACATTTCACGACGCAATCGAGTTCGTCCAGGAACACGAGCGAGCCCGGATCATGGTCGCTGCCGTTCCTGAACACGTAATGGCTGTCTTGCGGCACGTGCCCGAAGTCCGCTCCCAGTTGCCGGTCGCGGCGACTGTCGCCGAGGCCCGCAAGTCGTTGGACGTCCTTCAAGAGGAAGAGGAGGAGAGTGCCAGAAAACGTAAGCGGCGTGAGCCTAGTCGGGCGTTTGACCGACACATTGTGGCCGTCATCAGTGGCGATGAGAGCGACGACCAGATGTTCGCCGTTACCAAGGAACTCGTTGAGACCTTGCCCGCCAAAGTGGTGTTGCTGTACGCGATCGTGGTTCCCAGGGAACTCCCGCTCGCCGCACCCATGCCTAAGGAAGAGGAATACGCCGCCGTCGTCCTGGAGAGCGGCAAGGCGCGATTGATCGAGAAGGGCATCCCCTGTGAGGTTCGCCTCGAACGAACTCGGGACATACCATCGATTCTTCAGGAAGTCTCGACGGAGTACGATGCTGCCCACGTGATCGTCGGTCTAGCTTCAGACATGAAAGGTGGCGACGAATACCTCAAGATCCTGAAGGCGGTCATTGAGCGGGTCAAGAAGCCGCTGATGATCGTCAGGGGCCCGAGGAACTAAACCGCGGCCGCCTTCCGAAGCCGGTCGAGCACAGCCTCCCACAGAGCGCCGTCAGGCGGTAGTTCGACGCCGATCTCGTCGCAACCCATGTCGTCCAGTTTCTTGAGTGCACTGTACAGGTTGGCTGCGTATGCCCGCGGCTCGGATGGCATGTGGATCTGACACGGATCTTCCGAGTGGGCGAATGTCAGTCCCGGCTGGCCGTGACGGAGCCGTTCGACGAGCCTGACCACCGCCCGGGGGGCGTAGTGGCGGCGGTAAAGCCCGGGCGACTTTCGTACCGACGGGGGCGGGACGATGCCAAGCGGTTGGCCGATGACGGCTTGGATCTCGGCGCGTGAGACTCCCCCGGGCCGAAGGATCTGCGGCTCATCGCCACTGAGGTCGAGCACAGTGCTCTCCAGGCCGACCGAGCAGGGACCGCCGTCGAGCACCATGCCGACTTGCTCGACGATCCGGGGGTCGACGTCTTCAGCGCACGTCGGGCTCAACTGGGTGAACAAGTTGGCGCTTGGGGCAGCCAGCAGGCATCCCGATTCCTGGATGAGGGCTCGGGCGACGGCGTGGCCGGGAACGCGTACCGCGACCGTGTCCAGTCCGGCTGTTGTTCGATAGGGGACTTCTGCACGCTTAGGCAGAACCAAGGTCAGGGGCCCCGGCCAAAAGCGCTTGGCCAGTTCGTGGCAGATCGGCGGGATCACCGATGCGACCCTTTCGAGGTCGCTCTCCGAAGAGATGTGGACGATCAGCGGATTGTCCGCAGGTCGACCTTTGATGGCGAAGACGTGTTGCACAGCGTTCTCGTCCAGGGCGTTGCAGGCCAGGCCGTAGACGGTCTCTGTCGGCATCACGACCACGCCGCCACGCTGGATGATGCGGGATGCAGCTTTGATGTTTTCGGTCGTTGGCCTCAGGATGTTCAAAGGACGGCTTGCATCATAGCCTTTCGCGAGGCCCTGAGCCCAGTCCACCACTCAAATGCCAGGGCTCCTTGGGCCACGAGCAGCCTCCGACCGTCTATGGTACGCAGGTTCCCTCGAGACTCAGCGAGCCTCAGGAAGGGGGTCCGGCCATCAGTGTAGAAGACGTCGTACACGAGGGATTGCGATGGGATCGTGTCCCAATCCAAGGCCGGGCTTTCTCCCGACAGTCCGGCCGAAGTCGCGTTGACGATCAGGCCGCAACCCGAGGCGTCCGGCCGTTCGAGAACCTGGATTGGACAGCCGGACTCTTCGACAATTGCATGGGCCCGTCGGTGCGTCCGACTGTGGATCGCGACCTCAAACCCCGCATCGTTGAGCGCGACAGCCAGTGTTTTGGCCGTGCCACCTGCACCCAGGATCAAGGTTCGGCAAACATCGACCCCCAGCTCGCCCAAGGTCTCCAGGAAACCGGGTCCGTCCGTGCCGATTCCTTCACGCAAGGCGAGCCTCAAGGTGTTCAGGGCTCCGATGCGGGAGTCGCCGTCCCGAGCCCAGCGGTACGCCGCTTCCTTGAGCGGAACGGTCGCATTGACACCCAAATAACCGAGTTTGCTCAAACGTGCCAGCGCCTGAGGAAATTCCAACTCAGGTACTCGGACCGCCAAGTACGTGCTCTTGAGCCCAAGAGCATCGAAGTTTGCTTGATGCATTCGCGGCGACAACGAGTGCGAAACGGGGTCGCCGAGGACGGCATAGTCCCCTGACGGAGCATCCCGCCACTCGTGCCAGTCAGCCAACGACGTTCGTCCCGCTGGGCGCGCCACTCCGAAACGTCCAGAACTTCTGCCCACAGAAGTTCCATACGGCCACAATGACCGTCGCGACAGCGGTTGCTGCAGCCAAGCTCCACTTCCGGTGCCCTGGAATTACGTTGTTCAGCACCGTCGTGATTCCCGCGTTCAGGATCATCCCAATCACAGAGACGACCACGAACTTGCGGAACTGGGCACCTCGCTCCTCCTTGCCACGGATTTCGAACGTCCAAAGCCTGTTCCAGACAAAGCTGTTACAGATCGCGATCGAGGCGGTCAAGATCTTGAGCACGGGGACAGCAGCGGCCGACGGGTCTACGGCCCAATGGAAAAGACCGGGAAAGTGACCGATCAGCCAACGTCCAAATGTGGTGCCAAACTCGGTGCCACCAGGCTTGAGGAAGAACATGAGAAAGAAGTGGAGCCCGACGTCCACGACCGTCGAACTCCCGCCCACAACAATGAACTTGGCGAACTGCCGGACTACGTTATGGCCGAAGAGCCCTGTTCTTGTTGGTTCCTCGGGCCGACCCGAGTCCGTTGCCTGGAAGAAGCGGTAGAGGAACCAGCCGATGACCCGCTCCACGTTGCGCGACACAAGCCGTGTCCCGACGAATTCCTTCTTTGCCATGGGCTTGACCCAGATCGCATCGATGCCAGACCGGTTGGCGCCCAGGACATCGGTCAAAAGCTGGTCGCCTATCATCACCGCTTGCTGAGGCTCCCGCTTGTAGCGGTCCAGTGCGATCAAATACATCTTGCGGCTTGGCTTGAACTTGGAGCGGACGAAGGCGACGCCCATGGAGCCAGCGAGCTTCTCGAGCCGTTCCGGGTTCCTCGTGTTGCTGAGGATGCACAGTTCGAACCCTAAGCTGCGAGCTCGGCTGATCCAGTCGTGGGTCGAGGGCGGGACTTCATGGCTCCTCCATGGTAGGAGCGTGTTGTCAACATCGAGCAGGATCAGGGTCTTGCCATCGCTCTGGAGCGACACCAAGTCCACGTCCTCCAGGCTGTGCAGGGCCTCGGACGGACTGAAACGACGCAAACCGCCCGGCATCTGGCCCCGATCGAACGTACCTGCTCGAAAGTCACTCATTGTATTCCCGCTTGCCGCCACTCTTCGCGTGCTCTTTTGATGTTCTTCAGGTGCTCCTCATAGGTGGAAGAGAAGTAGTGGCTCTTGTCTGGGCGGGCCACGTAGTAAAGGTACCCGTGCTTCTCAGGGTGGATCGCTGCCTCGATGCTTTTGACACTAGGAGACCCGATCGGACCCGGGGGAAGTCCCTTGTGAAGGTAAGTGTTGTATGGCGACTTGACCGTCCGGACAGTCCCAGGGGTCAAGACTTTCCATGTCTGCAACGCGTAGAGCACAGTCGCGTCGATCTCGAGGGGCATGCCTTTGGCCAGCCGGTTTTCAATCACTCCGGCGATGCGGGCTCGCTCGCTGTCTTTAGCCGCCTCCAGCTCGACCATCGACGCGATCGTCACGAGACGGTCGAGGTCACCTTTGGGGGGAATGATCGGAAGCACCTTCTTCTTGAACGTCTGCAACTGCAGGGCGACAACGTCGGCGGCCGGTGTGAGGGGAGGAAGGTCGTAAGTGTCGGGGTACAGGAAACCCTCAAGCGAGGAGCTTCTGGTATTGACGCCGATGCTCGCCAGAACCCTCGGATCCTGAGCTGCTTCTCTGTAGGCATCGGCGTCGCAGACTCCGTTCTCCTTGAGCCTTGCTGCTGTTCGGGCCACCCACCACCCTTCGGGCAACCGCACCATTTGGCGGTAGGGTTTGTGGAGCTCCGTCACGACTTGGGCCAGCGACATACCGGGCTTGAGCCTGTACGTGCCTCGTTTGACCACGAACGACCTGCCTGTCAACCGACAGAAGAACGACGCCGCACCAGCGTCCTTGACGATGCCCTCCGATTCCAGGCGCTGGAGCACCTTGCTCATGGGAGACCGCACTTCGAAACGGACGAACTGGGCTGGACCGGAAGGTGTGGGCATGAGTTTCGGTAACCATAGGGCTGACGCCAACACAAGCACCGCCAAGACGCTAGCTATGCATCCGGCGCAGGTTCTGCAACCGCTATGACGTTTCCGGGCCATGGGTCTCCAGATACCGCTCGAGAATCCGGCAAGCCGCTTCACCGTCAAGCTTGCGCTTCACAACGGATCCCTTCAACCCGGCTTCACGGAGAGAAGTTTCCGCCTCATGGCTGGTCAGGGATTCGTCCTCGAGGTCGACGAGCGATCCCAATTCTGCGATCCGGACCGCGAGTTGCCGGCAGACCTTCGACATTCGGGTCTCTTCACCTTGGGAGAGCGGTAGCCCGACGATGATTTGATCCGCGCCCTGCTCTGCAGCCACGGCCCGGATGGCAGCGGCGTCTTTGGCGAGCGTTCCCGATGACGCTAGGGGTGCAAGGGCGCGCGGGAGCTTCGTCGCCGAGTCGACAACGGCAATCCCGATCCGAGTGCCTCCGAAGTCGACACCGAGGAGTCTCACGGCTCGAAGCTCCCCAAAACGGCTCCCTTCAGCCCCGGAGTGCAACTGACAGCTTCGGTCGACAAGGCTTCGCTACCCAGGAAGTCGGTGAAGCACCCCCCCGCTTCACGAACGATCACGGCCATGGCGCTAATGTCCCAACGGGCGACGATGGGGTCGACCATGGCGTCAACCCGTCCTGTCGCGACGAGCATGTGCCCGTAAGCGTCACACCAAGTCCGAGTGGCGAGACAACGCTGAGCCAAGCTCAGAAATCCAGCCGTTCGGCCATGGTTCTCCATTCCCGCATGACTCCCACAGCACACGACGGCGCGAGACAGGTCAACGGTTGCCGAAACGTGAGCTTGGCTCGAGTTCCAGGTCGCGCCCTGACCCCGTTCGGCAAAGACGATCTCGTCCAGGGCGGGGAAGTAGGCTACGCCAAGGACGGGCACAGCATCCTCCTCGTAGGCCAACAGAGTCGCGTAGAGCGGAACTCCGCAGATGAACGATTTGGTCCCGTCGATCGGATCTACCACCCAGCGGTTGGCCGCGGTCAGGTCGCCACCCTCTTCCTCACCCAGGATGGGCTCGTTGGGATAGCGCCGGGCGATCTCGGCTCGAACGAGGCGCTCGGCCTCTAGGTCTGCTGCCGTGACCGGAGTCGCATTGTCCTTGAGGGAGTACTCGCGACCAGCGTGGAACAGTCCCAGAGTCGACTTGCCTGCGAGGACGGCGGTCTCGATGGCGAACGCCAACCGGGGCGACATGGGCTCCTAGTTTGGCAGGGTGAGGCCCTCGCGTGCCGAGCCTTTGTGGGCTGATGACGTCCATACCGGCCCAAACGCCCGCCTCGTGAGCTGCTTTCGGTACAATCCTGGCTCGTGGGGGCTTAGCTCAGCGGCGAGAGCACCTGCTTTGCAAGCAGGGGGTCACCGGTTCGAATCCGGTAGCCTCCACCAACTCGCTTGTTCGAACAGGTTTCCAGGTTCAACGCCGACCAGTTCGTTTGCACACTCAGGTTCAAAACCGTTCGGAACTCATCCTGCAAGCTCCACCAGACTCCTACGAATCTATAGGTGCGCGTCTACTCGTCAAGGATGAACGCGACGCGGCCAGTGGCGTCTAGGTAGATGCCCTCGATGAATTCAAGGCCGCCGAACTGAACCAAGTAGTGGCGGATCTCGACTACATGGCTCCCCAGGCGCTCGATAGATCGGCGTCGCACGTCGTCCGCGCAGATGAACCGCAAGGTCGCGTTCGCTTTTAGACTTGCCGCGAACAGTCCCCTCCGCCGATCGGTCGTGCTTGTAGCCAAGCCTGGTGCTAGCCACCTGGAACCGACGACGCCTGCTGCCAGATCAGCGACCCCCTCTTTGATGTGTTCCGTGACCACGGGGTCGGGATCGGCCTTGGCGGGCAGCGCAGGGACGGGCGCAAGATTGTGATCGACGAGGCTGACGATTTCGTTTGCCAGGCGAGGCGTGTTGACTCCGTCCTGGTTGCACATCAGAATAACGTCTATCCCGGTTTTCGGATAGCGCGCGATCAAAGCTGAGAACCCGCCGATGTGACCTGTCCTAAATATCCGGGCAAAGCCCCGGAAATCGGACAAGAACCAATCGAGCCCGAACGGGTAGGTTCCCGCTCCCTGCAGCCGGATTGGCGACCATAGTCGCTCCAGGCTCGTGGGGCTGACCACCTTTCCGGTCTCAAGAGCCCTTATCCAAGCAATCAGATCGTCCAATGTGCTGACGCATCCGCCACCGGCCCAGGGCCACGAGTCGTCCTCAAAGCCGGGTCGATGCTGGCCACCTTCTTGCCAGACGTATCCTTGAACCCGGCGTGGAATCACGTCGCTCCATCGGTTGATCCGCGTGGACTTCATCCCGGCGCGTTGCCAGAGACGCTCGCGAGCGAAGGTCTCATAGGGTCTTCCCGTCACCTTTTCGATGATCAGTCCCTCCAGTAGGGAGCCGGTGTTCGAGTAGGCCCACTGTGTACCAGGTTTGAATTCGAGGGGGTAGCGGCCGACGAATCCGATCAGCTCATTCTTTGTAACCGGCTTCGTCTGGCTAGACTCGTGTTCGGGTAACTCTGTGTAATCTTTCAAGCCCGATGTGTGGCTCAGTAAACTGCGGATCGTTATCGATTCCCACCCGCTAGGAAGTTGATCCAGATACTTCGTGATGGGGTCGTCGAGCCCGATCAGCCCTTCTTCCGCGAGCGCAAGTATCGCGGAGGCTTCGAATTGCTTACTGACCGAGCCTATCATGAAGGCACTTTGGTTGGTCATCGCGACTCGGTGCTCGAGATCCGAGAAGCCAAAAGATCTGGCCTTGAGGACTCTGCCATTGCGCATGATCGCAAGGGAAACGCCAGGGATGTGAAGCCGCTTCATCGCCTTAGCAACGTAGGCATTGATGGCATCGGCTCGGGTCACGGTGGTCAGAGCGAGCACGCCCACCGGCACAAGGAATCGTTGAAGCAGGTTTTGGGCCGCCATACGCACATGATTTTGGCAGGAAACCAGGTGGCTCGGTCTGTACTGGTCGGGCTTTAGCGTCGATGCACTTGAGACCTTGAGTCGCAAATCGGCCACTTTGAGAGTCGTTCTACGAGCTCGAACCCATCAACGTGTTCGAAGTAGCGACGAACTCATCGCACGGGCCCTTGCTTGGTCCGATTGGTTCAAAACGCTTCGAAACGCGTCCTGGAATCTCCACCGGGCCATTCGATCACGGCACAGGGTTCATGCCGAGAGTCGGCGGCGCAGCGTGCGCTTTCGGAACGGCGTTCGCCTGCCAAGCCCGAGTGCCCTGGGCTAAGGACGGTGATCCCAGCCCAGACGACCGCTCCCTCAGGGTGTGATCGTTCGGATCCCAGTCCGAACTGGGGGCAGCCCGTCGGCTTTGGCTTCCAGCGAAATGACCCCGGGTTTGCTTTGAGACTGGATCATGAATGGGGCCACTCCCGCGACAGCGGGTCGGTTCCCGGAACCCAGCAGTGTGCCTGCACCCTTTACCGTCAAGACGATGGGTCGGTGATCGGTGGGGAGAGGCTGGTTGTTCTCGTCCTGCACCTCGACGGTGACGAACACGAAGTCCGAACCATCGGCTTCCAGAGGACGTCCTCGGGTATCGACTTTGATGACCAATTTCACGGGTTTTCCAGGGGTGTAGACCACGTCACGGGCTACCTCTTTGCCCGCCCTGTAACCGACGGCTTCCAGCTTGCCAGCTTCATAGCTCGCACCGTCAAACGTAAAGGGAGGGTGGCTCAGGTGTTCGCAATTGCCTCCGTTGAACGGCAATGCGCCCGGCGCCCCTCCGACCGCTCGGTCCGAGCTGTTGGGGGGAATGACCTCACCTCGACTGTGGGCCCAGTACATCGGGTCAGCAGTCAGCGGGCCGATATAGCCCGTGGTTGGTCCGTGGTCGGGAGCTTGTCGGGCCACTTCCTTGCCGTTGAGAAGCAAAGCGACTTCATCGCAGTTGCTGAAGACGACGACCTTGGTGGGGGACGGTCGCTGTGTCCACAGGTTGGCGATGTGGACCATCGGTTGCTTTTGACCCTGGCTTTGAAAGAAGAACGCGACGGGCTTAGGGAGCCGGTAGAGATCGAGCAGACCTGACTTTGAGACAGGAGCTTGCGGGTTCAGGCCCCGTACCGTGTCGATGGCCTCCCAGGTCAGGTCGCCATAGCTCCAGTTGTTGCCTCGGTTCCGGTTGTGCGACCAGATGAAGTTCCAGGCTTGAAGCATCAGGGCGTCTTCGCCAGCGCCACGATCGGCTCGGCTCGTGCTTTGTTCGCCGCCAAACTCGTAGTCGCCGTACTCTCTGTCGACGCCCTTCTGCATCTTGAAGAGTGCGGGCCGGGAGAAAGAGTCTTCGTCCCACCCGGTCCAGGGGACGTCCCAGATGGGCCGGGAGTAGTCCCGCTTTCCATAGCTGTCGCCGCCCGTGAAGAAGTTTCCGTTGCCAAAGGTGTCATGGGCTACCCGGTTGCACACCAGCCAGAACTCGTCAGGCACATTGTAAGTCTCGTTGAGGCACGTTTCAAAGACGGCGACGCAAGGGTGGTTCCGGTCCCGCGTGACCAGATCCTTGATGTCCTGAAGGACGTGGCTCCGAAACTCGGGCGTGTCCTGAAAGAACTGCCAGCCGGGAATTGGGTCAATGACAAGCAAGCCCAGCGCGTCGCAAGCGTCAAGAAAAGCGGGGGACTGGGGGTAGTGAGCGAGTCGGAGTATGTTGAGCCCGAGAGACTTGAGGCGTCGTGCTTCTCGAAACTGGGCCGCGTCAGATGCTGCGTTGCCAATGACCGGGAACGCCATGTGCCGGTTTGAACCTTCCAACCGGACGGGCTCGCCGTTGATGCTGAATCCCGTCTTTTCGCTGAACTCAAAGTGACGGATACCGAACTTGGTGCGTAACTCGTCGACGACAGTGCTGCTGTCCGTGAGCTGTGTGACTGCCTCGTATAGGAAAGGACGGTCCAGTCCCCACAGCAAGGGGCGGTTGACGTGGATCTGCACAACACCCTGCGTGCTCGCTGCGATCTCGGCGTGACCGGCAACAACCTTGCGGGGATCGACCAACTGAACTTTGAGCTGTTGCCCGGTTCGTGGCTGACTGACGCCGACCCGCACAACAACATCTGCACCAGTCTTCGTCACGTTCTGGCTGACGACGTAGACGTCGTCGATGTGAGACTTCTCAGTCACTTCGAGCCATACGTCTCGGTACAAGCCGCCCGCATAGGTGAAGTCGAGCCGGCTCTGTGGTCTCCCTGGAGGGAATGAAGCGTCGTCCCGGTTGTCCAGGCCGACTTCAACGACGAAGTCCTTTTGCTTGGCAACGTCTTGGGTGAGATCGAGTTCAAAGGGCAGATAGCCACCGGTATGGCGAAGGCGAAACTCCCCGTTGACCCAGACGCTTGCGGTCTGCATCGCGCCGTCGAACCGCAGCACGACACGCTTGCCATCCCATTCGGGTGCAGGTGTGAACGCCTTTTTGTACCAGACCACGCCTTGGAACGATTCGATCTTCTTGGCCGTATCGTCCTCGAGGCGCGCAGAGTGGGGCAAGTCGACGCTTTGCCACACGGAGCCCGCATAGGGAGTCGAGAGGGAGGCGTTTGAACTCTCATCGCGGTGAAAGAACCAGCCTTGGTTCACACGGACGTCACGCACGGTCAAGGCCGCTCCAACGGCGACAGCAAGGAGGAACACGGCCCATTCTACACACAGCCCTGTTTGGATTGGATTCTGATTTGGAGGACTCTAGCTCAGTGGGTTCGGTCGGGCAAACCGGATCAGTTCAGGTGCTGCAAGCCTGGGGCCGGAATAGGCTTTGACCGGCCCAAACCGTTGTTCCCGTTCCCAGTCGTCTTTGAACTGCGCGATCTCCTCTGGAGTCCGTGCCAAGAAGTTCCACCACATCAGAATGCGCTCGGGGAACGGGGGGCCACCGATGATGAGGAGCCTGGCTCCATGAAGACTACGAAAGGTGGCTGAACTGCGGTGGGTACCCAGGTAGTAGAGCTTGCGAGGCTCGAGTGGTTGGCCCTGAAAATGGCTGTCGCCATCGAGCGACAGCAAGGCGTGCTCAAAGGTTGGGTCGAGACCTATCTCGCAATCTTGCCCAGCGTGGATCAGGATCTCGGCTGCGCACAGAGGCGAATAGTGCGTGGTCGGGGCCGTTTCACCGACGAGTGCGCCTGCAAAGACTTTGACCAGTCCGCCCGGCAACTCGACCTGAGGGACGTGTTCTCGCGACTCGAACGAGGGCTCGGCGTTGCGAGAGCTGTCTGGCATGGCTACCCAAAGCTGGATCCCATTCAGTTTCCCTGTGTGATCGCTGGGGGTCTGTTCGGCGTGAGCAATGCCCCGGCCCGCCGTCATCACATTGACTCCTCCTGGCCTGGCGATTGCCTCACAGCCTAGGCTGTCGTCGTGAACGACCTCTCCCTCTAACAGCCATGTCACAGTCTGAAGGCCCGTATGAGGGTGAGGCGCCACGTCCATTGGTTTCTGCTGAGTGAAGCTCAAGGGCCCAAAGCGGTCCAAAAAGCACCACGGGCCGACCATTCGTCTGTCCCGGATCGGCAAGGCGCGGGACACCGGAAGCAGTCCGAGGTTCACTTCGCGATTGGCATAGACCTCGATCACGCCTCCGTCGGCGCCCAGAGAAACGCATTCCTCTGCAGCCACGTCAGTTCGACTCATGAGACCGCTATCGTTTGAGGAAGGTGCCCTGCTGGAGTTCCTCAAACGCCTCCTGCAACTCTTCTTGTGTGTTCATTACGATCGGCCCATACCAGGCAACTGGTTCCTGGAGGGGCTTGCCTGAGACGAGAAGAAACCGCACTCCCTCATCGCCAGCCTGTAGTGTGATCTCGTCTCCGCTGGAGAACAGGACGAGAGAGCGGTTGTCCGCCTCGGACGACGGATGGGTGTCCGACCAACTCAGGCCCTCTGTCGGCACGGCAAGCGGTTCCGATGCGTCACAGAACTGACCTGAACCCGCGAACACGTAAGCAAAGGCATGGCGCCGCGTGTCCATGGGCAGGGTCTTCGTGACGCCAGGAGGTACCGAGACATCAAGGTAGATCGGATCTGCAGCGATCCCGTCGACCGTTCCTCGGGCTCCCCAGAACTCGCCACAAACGACGCGCACCCTCGTACCGTCGTCGTCGACGACTTCGGGAATATCCGCCGACTTCACTTCCTGATAGTGGGGAGCTGTCATCTTCAGCGAGGAGGGGAGGTTGGCCCACAACTGGAAACCGTGCATCCTTCCAACACTGTCCCCTTTGGGCATCTCTTGGTGGATGATTCCTCGTCCTGCCGTCATCCACTGAACGTCTCCCGATGAGATGGTTCCCCGGTTGCCCATGCTGTCTCCGTGATCTACGGTGCCTGCCAACACATAGGTGATGGTCTCGATCCCACGATGCGGGTGCCAGGGGAATCCTGCCAGGTACTCCTCAGGAATATCGTTGCGGAAGTCGTCGAGCAACAGAAACGGGTCGAATTCCGAAGTGTCTCCAAAGCCAAACGCGCGTCGTAGATGGACACCGGCTCCTTCGACAGTCGGTCTGGCTTTGATCAGGCGCTTGACGGGTCGGATCGACATGGATTCCTCATCCTTCATCATACTGCCGATCCTGACGGCTCTGTGATGATTGGGACTCGGGAGTGTGCATATGCCTGGTGCTGGCGCGGCCTCAGTTGCGTGCCGTAGCTGTATCGGTCGGGATCCTTTGGGCCCAACCCGATGTCGAACCAAGTCTCTGTGTCACGTCGGTGAACTCATAAGGCTTCTCGAACGGCGAATAGAAGCTCTCGTCCGGTTTCAGCGGCAAGTGAGCGTTGAACAGCCCCTCGAACACGATTCGGAACAGATTGACCGGCGTTACAGACGGATAGAGACGGTCGATGACTGACTTCGGGCCATAGACTGCGGTCAGGTTGGAGAAGACCTCGTTCAGATCCGTCTTCTCGATCCGGTTTTGGTCTAAGTGGAGTTTCGATCCGTGGTCTCCTTGGAGGATGATCACAGGCTTTGGCCCTGGGTTCCTTAGGATCGCGTCGACAATTTCAAGGATCCGCTTGCCGACATAGACCGCTTGTCCGGAATATCCCACGCGGTAATCCTCGGCGGTGCCGGCGTAGGTCATGTAGTCACTGCCGTCCCAGAACCCGTACAAGTGTCTTGACCTCTCGGGTTCGCCGTTAGGTCCAAATACGAACGGTGGATGCGGAGCGAGTATGTGGGCTATGACGAACTTCGGCTGGAGGTCTGGCGGGCCAAGACTCGTCAACTCTTCAAACGCCCGGTTGAGTAGTCGCCGTCGCTGATCGAACATTGGTCCAAGAGCCGACGAAGTTCTCAGCGGTGTCATCTGGAGCAGGGCCGTCTCGATCAACGTCCATCCAGGCGCGTTGTCCATCTCAGTGTCTGCCCCGAGAGAACCCAGGGGCGGAAACCCTGTCGTGACCGCAATGGACTTATATCCCAACTCTCTGAGCGCGTGAGCGGCTCGATTGTTGTTGACGAGTTGTTCGAGAGGCGCCCGGCTCGTGTCCGTGGGCTTGGTGGAGTAGAGGTCCTGAATGAACTCGAAGTTCAAGCTGGAGGCGACGGAAAGTTCAGTTTGGCAGTAGTTCGAGTGAGAGCCCTTGGCGACGAAGAAACCTCTGGACTGAAGTCCCTTGACGAACTCAGTGTCTGTCGAGCCCATGACTCGGGCCAGTTGGTCCGTCCTGCCGAATCCATCGAGCACGATGTAGTAAATGTCCGTTCGGGAGTCCGTCGCTGGTCTGGCCCAACCCTGAGTAGCGCCGCTGCTGGAGGCGACATGGCCGGCCTTCAGGATCACGAGCATTGCTTGAGCCATGGCCACCGCCAGCAGGAACACCGAAACCACGTTGAAGAACTTGGTCCAAACGACTTTCCACGAGAGCAGAAACGTGACGACAAGGGTCAGGCACCACCACAGGGGAAGCACGGGAATCCAGTCGAGGTTCTTGCTCATCCATGTGACGACGAACGAATAAGTTGCGAATAAGACGATAAAGCCACTGGCGGCGACGGCACCTCTCCTGACGTCTCGCCAGGCGAGTGCCCCGATCGCCCAGGTGCACAGCGCAAAAGAAGCCGCTACCAGCAACGGGACGATCAAGTTCGACAGAGGCACCATGTCGACGTTGGCCGCATAGACGCCGACGACGAAGAACAGGGCCACCAACGGAGGATGGATCGGCACACTGATCTTCGGGCCGGACTCGTCGCTCGCCATTAGAAGCGCCGTTCGAGGAGATACAGGGTTCGTTCGGTGTCCATGAGCGGAGTCTTTGAGACAATCGTGAACTGCCGAAGTAAGGCCGATTCAAACGACAGGATGTTGTAGTTGTCAAAAACGTCTTTTCGGCCCCGAAGCATCCGCTTGACCTGAGAGTCCTCCCTTGGCACGAATTCAACGATGGCCCAGCGGCCCAGCTCCGCAAAGAAGTCTGCTACTGCTGGCAACGGCACATTGTTGCCAATGGCCAGGTGGTGCACCAGAGCGAGCGCCATGACTACGTCGACCGGACCACGGTCGATCACAGACTCCCGTTCCTGCAAATCCCATCCAAGGCTGGGCGATGGGTTCGCGAGATCGAGGAGGAGTGGCAACATGTTCCGCACTCCCTTCTCCCGAGTCATGCGGTAAGCCTTGTCGACGGCTTGGCTGTCAAAGTCCCACGCCGTAGTATGAATGTTGAGCTCGGAGGCGACCACACTGAATTCCCCCGTGTTGGCTCCGAGGTCCCAGCATGTCTTGGGTCGAGGCTCGATGGAACAGAGGTAGTCCTTGACGGTCTGCCTCTTGTGATCCATTGCCGACGTGGAGTAGTTGGTGTGTGAGTAGTAATCGCTCCACGGGGTCGTCTCGTCTCCGAGCGTGGTTTTGGCTACAGTTGAGCGCAGATTGGCGACCAGGGCCAGAAGCGCCGTCCGTCCCATAGACTTGGGAGCGACACCCGCAGATCCGCTACTTTGCGTGGCCTTCGCATGCATGTGGATGTGGACAGCGGCTCCCACGTTGAGCTTCGATTTAGGTGGCAACATCTTCGAGGCGAGATCGAGCGGGATGCCGTCCAGATGGACAGACAACAATCGGAGCAGTCGCGGGTCAATGTAAGATGCGAGAACCAACGGAGCGACGAAGTGTTGGCAAAACTGCCGGTATGCCACCCAAGGCTCGCCATCGACATAGCGCTCGAACGACAGGTGGTCGATGAACACGGGCCGCCCTTGGTCGAACTGAACGTTGTAGGCCGAAGCATCCTTGATGACGAATCCCTGTTCAAGGCACGTTTCGAGGATGTCCAAGGTCAGGATGGCTGCGTCTTTGAGTTGACTGAAGCACCATTCGTAAGGGTATGAGATGGCTGGAATCCGCTTCGGCCTAAGGACCGCGATCGCTCCCTTCTCGGGCGCCAGCTCAAGGGCGTCTTCTTCAAACGGGACGAGCTGGCCGGCATCGGCAAGCCGTTGGAGCAAGCCCGAGCCGCTCGCTGCGCGGTATTCGGACTCATAGGGTGCGCTGACTTGACGGTATAGGACTCCGTCCCGGACGAACACAAAACCGCTCGGATCCCGAAACGAAGAGCCCAGCCGGCCCTCGATCGCGGTACTCAACGTTTGTGCGCGATTCGAGCCAGTATCTGCGACGTTGACGCCTTGAACCTGGCCCATCCGGTCGCGACGTAGTAACCCACGGCAAGGAGACCGCCGATCAAAGCTTGGAACAGCAGGCTTGCGGAACCGCCGTCGATGTAGGCGAGCTGAGACGAAAGATGCCCCCAACTAACAATACTCACATTATTAGACGACGCCTTCTTTCACCCGAAGTTCACAGTCGCAAGAAGATTCTAAGCGTCAGGATTGCCAGGTTTCGCTGCGCAGAACCTGTCAGGTGAAAGGAGCGGACTCACGGCACGGGTTCCAGCAATGATCTCCGTCACCAGTTTTCCAGTCACGGGCCCCAGGCTGACTCCCATCATCCCATGACCTGTCGCGAAGACGATTCCGTCGGCGACGCTGGTCGTCCCGATGTACGGCAATCCGTCTGGCGAGCATGGTCTGAGGCCAGCCCAGACGTCCAGATCTACTAAACTCGATGCCGCAAAGCCGGGCAGGTAGTCAGGTACGCGTTTCAACATGGCTTTGGAGCGAGTACGGTCTGGCTTGACCGACCACTCTCCGAGTTCCATCGTCCCGCCAAACCTCACACCTTCTTCAAGAGGTGTTACTGCAACCCTGGCTTCCTTCAACAGCATGGCCGTCAAAGGCCTGGCTGCGGGCTGACGGACCATCACGCTCTGGCCTTTGCCTGGCTGCAGCGGTAGATCAAGTCCGATTCCCTTCGCCAGACGACCCGACCAGGAACCGCCAGTGACAACAACCCAGTCGGCATCAAGGTTGCCCTGTTCAGTCGCGATTCTCCATCTCCCGTCTCCAGAGGCATCGAGCCCAGAAACGTCGGTCGACCATCGAAACTCCACGCCTTTGGACTCTGCGGCCGCCCTCAGCTTCTCGACCAAGGTGTGTGGGGCCAAGTGGCAATCGTCGAGAAAGTGCACCGCTCCGACGACATCTTCAGAGACGCCAGCGTCCCGGGCTCTGACCTCCGATGCCTCCAAGACTTCGGCACGGAGACCCAGTTCATGGGCCCGTGCGGCGACGTCGGCCTCCTCTTTCAAGCCTTCTTCGGTGCGACACAGCATCAGCATGCCTTTCTGGGTCAGCCCAAACGATCCGCCCAAGTCGTCGGAGAGTCGGAGGTACAGAGCCTTGCTCTCAACATGCATGTCTCTCAGTAAAGGGCTTGCACGATGGACGTTCTCGTGGGTGCAATGTCGCATGAAAAGGAGGCACCACCGCGCAAGGTCGGGGTCAAGACTCGGCTTGATCCGAAAGGGGCTGTCCCGCTTGGCCAGCATTTTGACGCCCTCAGCGACCATTCCTGGTGCTGCGAGAGGGATGAAGTGGCTGGGTACAAGGATCCCGGCGTTTCCGACCGAACACTTGTCACCGTCTGGAGCACCGCGGTCGACAACCGTGACCGCGTGACCGTCTCGCCTCAAGTACCATGCCGAACAGAGCCCGACGATCCCAGCCCCCACGACGACGACCCGCATGGATGAGAGCATACAGGGCAGTGGTCTGCATCGGTAGCGTGAACTGGGCCCCGAGGAGGACGTACCGGTTACGCCGGAGGAACTCGGGCCAACAGTCCTAGAGCAGAACGTAAGGATTTCGATTACCTTCCGTCTAGACGGAACAGACACAGCGATGACAGACATGTTCGGACATGCCAAGCGCGAGGGAATCGTCTTCACCAGCCAGGGAGATCCTATTCCTGTGAGCGAAGGAGACCGGCAAATGGCGGCGATGTTTCCGGAGCTCGCTGATGCCGTCATCGACAATAGGCGCGATGCTCCAAGGCTGTCGAGCCGTGCGGCCGAACTGCTTTCGTTTGCGGTCAAAGCCCATTATCTGGAAGGCGATCATGAAAACGCCGTGCGGCTGGGAGAGCTGTTCTGCAGGGCCCATGGGATCTACTGGCCCACCAGCATTGACATTGCGAACGCGCGCGACCTCCTGAACAGGGACGACGATGCCTCGATCGCTGAACATCGCGACCTGATTTCAGACATGCTGGCTCACCGACCGAATGGAAACACCGGCCGGATCTCTCCTCGTCACGCCACGATTGAGGGGCCGTTCTCGCCAGCCCAATGGGCTCGATACCTGTCCATGGTCCGTCTCAACCTTGCAGGAATCCTCCGGCGACTCGGGCGGCTCGACGAGGCGCGGGAGGAGTTGGCCCTTTCGTTGGAGGGACTGCAGGACGATGGCATGAGGCTGAACCGCCATATGCGTCTCGCTCACCTTTCGCTCTTACTGGGAGACAAGACCGTCGCTCTGGAACATGTTGAAGCAGCCCGGAAGATTGACTTGGACCGCTATGACCAATGGCTCCGTGAGTACAAACCGATGTATCCTGAACTGGATCAAATCGTCTGATCCGATAGAGAACACCATCACCAAGGAAACAAGGCAATGAAACTGAAACTGATCGTCCTCCTCGCCTTCAGCGCCTTTGTCGCGGTATGGGCCAACGCCCAATCTGACGGCGCCACCACCACAGGAACCAAGTCGATGATGCAGTCCAGCCCGTGCCAAGCCGCTGTGGCGACCTTGGGCGCGGGTGGGGACACCGGAGAACAGAAGGAAGGCGGCAAGTAGCCCTGGCTGACAGAAAGAGGAGAACTGACATGTCGGCCAACGTGAACAGCTTGTTGAGAAACCGCGAGGAACTGGAGGACGTCCTCGTGAAGGGTGTGGAGCACCTTTGGTACCTTGTCCTGGCACGGGCCACGAGGATCCTGGCATCCAAGCTCACCGACCGCGAACTTGTCTGCGACGCCTTGACGCAGTTCGAGTACCGCCTCGTGAAGTATTTCCATCGAATCGTGGATGCACCAGATTCAGCGATGGATCTGTTGGAACTAGTGAACAGCCGGCTTTACCTGGCACTCAAGTCGTCCTGTGTCGAGGCCGTCCGGCAATCGCAGAACGCGGCGGCCGTGTCGAGTGTCATGGAGGACGGGGCCGACTGGTCTGCACAAGTTGCCGATCCCAACGCTGTCCGCGAGTTTGAAGACTGCCTGGGCCGGGACGTCGATGAAGTACGCCATGCCCGTGAGGTCTTGGACGAGGTCGGCGTCGCCCTATGGCAGGCCCTGAGCCACCCGCACCGCAGAGTCTTGCAGGCGACCTGGGCTACTCCCCGAAAGGCCAAAGAGAAGACTCACTCTTACACTCTGCGCCTCGCAGAAGTCTTGGCCGCCGATGCTGCCCGCGAAGGTCAGCGGCCGATGAGTGCGGGCCGTATCGAGGTCTATTTGAGCGAGATCCGGTCAGCCCTCAAGCGAGGACTCATGGAAGCAGGCGCGGACGAGGAGCTTTTGGCAGCTCATTGGTCCGAAGTCGGTGAGGAACTTCTCAGCGCGCTCAAGTCGAGGCCAGCCATGGCTCAAGTCCTTCACGACCCAACACTGGCCAAACGTGGCCGAATCCCGTCCCTGACGGCGGACGCGTACGTGGCCTGAAGAAACGGGTCGTCGCACCTGTCAGCGTTCGGGGCAGTCGACCGACTGCCCCGAACTTTGTTCTACTTCACTTTGAGGAGCTCGCACCCGTGGGCACGGATGGTGAACATGACCTCGCTGAAGCTTCCCAGGCCTTTCTGGCGCCAAAGATCGCGGATCAGGTGCGAACCGGGCAGCCCGACTTCGCTAGGTCGGAAGACGACGGTCGTTGCCTCATCGTTCCGGTTGAACAAGCCCACCGCCTTGGTTCCGTCCGCCAGTGGACGCGCCCAGACCTCGATTCCCTCTTTGGCCGAGACCCGGTGCGCCGGCTGACCCAAGGGATCCTGATCGACGGCCAGCACCTCGTCGTTGGTCAGTAGGTTGAGCGTGAAGTCATCGAGTTTGGTGAGGTCGCAACCGATCAGCAGCGGAGCGGAAAGAAGGCTCCACAGGGTGATGTGGGTGTACTGCTCGCTGGGTGTGAGCCTTGTCGGGTGGAGTTGCGGGCCCCATCCGACCCAGCCGACCACGAGCATGTCGGGGTCGTTCCAATGACCTGGTCCGGCATACTTCTCGTGCCCGTCTTGGCTGAACCCGATGCTGCTCATGCTGGACCATGAGTCTCCAATGTCGCCGGTAGTTCTCCAGCAGTTGCCGTTGACCGACTCGCCCCACTTCCAGACGTCGCCCATCCCGTATTGGCAAAGGCTGTACACGATGTCGCGGTTCACTTGCGCCAGCGCAGCCTGCATGTCCTTGTAGGGTTTCTGAAGGTTGTCCAAGCCCTCCGGCTTGAGGATCTCGCTGTAGCTGCACCAGTCGTATTTGATGTAGTCGAACCCCCAGTTGGCCCACTGCTGGGCGTCCTGGAGTTCATGACCGTATGTCGACGTGTAGCCGCCGCAGGTTGTGGGGCCAGGAGAGGAGTAGATGCCCGCACGGAGCCCCATCGAATGGATGTACGTCGTCAGCGACTTCATGTCCGGAAACTTCTTGTTCGTCCGGATAGTGCCGTCTTCGTTGCGGGTGGGTCCACCAAGAACGGGGTCGTTGGAGTGGGGGATCACCGACCAGCAGTCGTCGATGTTCACGTACTGCCAGCCATGGTCGACCAGACCCGCTTTCACAAAGGCATCGGCGGCCAAGCGGACTTTCGCATCGTCCACGGCCGTCGCAAAGCAGTTCCAACTGTTCCAACCCATAGGTGGGGTCAGGGCGATTCTGTCTCCAACGGTCAGACGGATGTCACGGTGGTCCTCGCCCAACCGGTTCTTCGCACCAAACCTTATGGTGTACGTTCCTGCGTTCGGCGTGGTGCCAGAGACCACGCCCGTCACTGGATCCAACTTGAGTGTGGATGGCAGGATCTCGGCCGAAAAGGCCATCGGTCGGTCACCCGTTGCAGGAATGCGCCAGACGAACTCGCGACCAGGCCGGGCCCCCAAGACCACGGGCCCGTTTATTCGCGGTGTATGGGGTGCTTTCGGAGTTAGGATGTAGGGTTTCTCTTTCACGGTCTGCTGTGGCTTGGGCGGCTTACCGTCATATTTGACGACGGCGTCAGCCCAGTCGGCATGGTCATAATTGATGTCGTCACCACCGTCCCCAACCTTAAGGTAAAGGGTCTTGACGCCGCGCAGGTCTACGGTGACGTGCTTTGCAGGCTCGCCTTTCCTCATGACACCGGAAGACCACTTCTCCTTTCCGTCACAGACCACGTGAAAGTCCACGCTGCCCTCTTGTAGGGCTTCATCATCGAGGCCGACCCATGCATCGAACTGGATCGCCTTGCCATCGAGGGAAAGGGTCAGTTGGCTCACAGCGTGGGTGCCGACACCGTGCGCGTATTGAGTGCCTCCGATCGTGAGCGGATGCCCGTCCACGCTCACGTCCTTGTGAGCAACCCCCCAGCCTTGACTGACGGCCGAAAGGTCGATATCGCCAAGCCGAAACGTCTGTTGCGGCAAGGCCGCTACAAGAGCCAATACCGAGAGTGCAAGCATGCCTGAGGTTTACCCGGTCACTCCAAGAGAGGTCGGGGATTGGGCCGACGATCGCACTGGCGACCGACCCATTGGTGGATGCTTCCCATGGCCCAAGATGAACTTGTCCCTCAGCTTCCAACGTGACCGCCTCATTTCTCGACAAACTTGTAGAGGTAAGTGAAGTAAGCGCCGCGCATTCCGACGGTCCACGTGGCGGTCAAGACCATTTCAGACCCGACGGGAGCGGACCTCGGGGTCCAGTCTGCAATCTGTTCGCCTTGCAGTACCTTGTTCTTAAGATCGATCGAGGCATGGGGGCCGTACCAAACATCCCCGAGCGCCGGGCAGTTCGAACCGAGGCTGCCGTTGCCACCCAAGAAGAGCCCGTGGGGGTCATCGCTGCCGGCATCGAGAATCGCGAACCGCATCCGATAGGTCTTACCCGGGATCAATGTGCGTTCCGGCTGTGTCCAAGCAACCTTGATCCTCACGGTCACAAAGATGCTGGGATCCGGGTGGCCAAACGTCGACTGCTGCGAGCCCATGCCGTCCGATCCGGTTTCAGCGACCTTGTTCTTCTCGACGAATCCAACGTCCACCTTCTGGGTCGTGAAACTCGTGCTTTGGAGCACCCAGGCACCACCTTTGGGGATCGCCGTCTTCGGAACGTTGGGTTTTTGAACGACGACCCGGGGTGGAGCGCCGGCACCCCCCAGGATCCCAGTCATGACTTTGATCTTTTTGTCAAGCACAAGTCCGTTTGTGCGAGCGTCCCACGACAGGTACATTGCGCCCCAGTTCGCGGGTAGCTTTCCCCCGTTCGCACGCATCGTAGCCTCCCGCAGCGTCTCGAACTCGGCCGTCGATATCTTCCCGCAATCCAAATCCCAGTCTTTGAACACCACCGGGTTTCGGATGAACGCTCCATTGTCGCTCATTGCGGCGTCTTCCGCGGCCTTGAAGGCCTTGCTCATGTCCTGTGGGTATCCCGCGGTCTCGGCGTATGTCCGCTCATATCCCGCTTTCGAGGCCAGTCCCTTTGCCCCCGCGTCGATGTCGGCCAACGAGATCGATGTTGTCCGATGGACGAACTCGGCCGGGATCATCGGGTCATAAGCGGGCAGGGGCTTCCCGTGGCTGAGGAACGCTGTGTACTGGCCCTCGATTTGGGCGTGTTGGGCTTGCCCTGCGAGGCTGTTGTAGCGGAACGTGTCCCCTGTCACCGCGTTGATCCCAGGGTGGATGCTGAGGTCAGCCGCACAGTGGTTCAGCCAACCATAGGAGAAAGCGATCTCTAGGTTGGCGGCCTTGATCCGAGCCGGGCTCTTGGCCTTCTGCGCGGAAGCGAGGTCTTTGCGTGCAGTGGCCAACATCCGCGCCGGGAGTTCGCTGGTCCTCTTGTAGTGTGTGTCATCGTCGAGATCCGGCCCAACGGCGCCACCGCAATAGGCGCGAGCCGCGTCAGGATCCTTCAAGATCGCCTTAAGCTCCGCCGGTGCTGTAATGGCACCGGACTGGATCTGCTCGAGCACGTGCCGGGCCATCACGACGTGGCCCAGCGGCCCCGATCCCATCCCCACCGAGTTGAGGACAAGACAACTGCCAAACACAAGTACGAATCGATCAATGATCATGAGCGAGGGCCTCACTTCTTGCTACGCCTGATCCGTGCTGCGCTCAGAAACAGTGGGGCCTTCATACGACCCGCTTGGCACCCGAAGGCGTGGCACGGACAATTCCTCAGCGAACCAACCTCGAAAGTGGCCCTTCGGCGTAAACTAGGAGCCGCATGGCAGAGTCGCCCTTCTTGCAGTTCGTCAGCGTCAGCAAGAGTTTCCCCGGAGTGCAGGCGCTCCAGGATGTCAGTTTCGGAGTCGCGGAAGGCTCCGTCCATGCCTTGTGCGGTGAGAACGGGGCCGGCAAGAGCACTCTGCTCAAGGTGCTGAGTGGGGTCTACCGACCCGATTCAGGCCATATTGGGCTCGGCGATCGGGATCTCGTCTTTCTGGACGCAGCCCACGCCATTCGCGAGGGCATCGCGGTGATCTACCAGGAACTTCACTTGGTGCCCCACCTGAGCGTCGCTGAGAACCTTTACCTCGGTCACTTTCCTGCGAGTGCTGGCTGGGTTCGCCGCAAAGAACTGCGCGGCGACTGTCAAAGGATGCTGGACATGTTGAGCCTGGACGTGCAGCCAGCGACTCAAGTCGGCGACCTTCCGATTGCCCAACGACAGATGGTAGAGATCGCAAAGGCGCTCACGCGGAACGCGAAAGTCATCGCGTTCGACGAACCGACGTCCTCGCTCTCGAGCCGCGAGGTCGAGAGTCTCTTCTCCACGATCACCAAGCTCAAGGAGCAAGGCAAGGTGGTGCTCTACGTCTCGCACCGCATGGACGAGATCCAGCGCGTGTGCGATTCATGCACGGTTCTCAGAGACGGCAAGCACGTCGAAACGTTCTCCTCCCTGCAAGGGATCTCAACTGACACGATCGTCGAACGGATGGTCGGCCGTAAGATCCAAGACATCTTCCATTACCGTTCGCGTGAAGTCGGCGAGCCCGTACTGGAAGTCAAGAAGCTGGAAGGTTCCGGACTCAAGACAGGGGCCGACCTGACTGTCCACCGGGGCGAGATCGTGGGTGTCTTTGGCCTGGTTGGTGCAGGGAGGACTGAACTGCTAAAAGCCATCTATGGGGCAGGGAAGGGTGTCGTTGAAGTCAGTGGGCGGCCCTGTCCGCTCAAGGGGCCCCGGTCAGCCATCCGGTCCGGCATCGTTTTGTGCCCTGAGGACCGCAAGAAAGAAGGCATCATCGAACTTCGATCAGTCAAGGAGAACATCAACATTGCAGGGCGGCAGAAGTTCTGGATCGATGAAAGGGCTGAGAAACGGGTGGCAGACGAGATGGTGGGGCGCATGGGGATCAGGACGCCTTCGATCGACCAACTCGTCAAGAACCTCTCCGGAGGGAACCAGCAGAAGACGATCCTAGCGCGATGGCTCGGGGGCGAACCGAAAGTCGTCCTCTTGGACGAGCCCACCCGGGGAATCGATGTAGGGGCCAAGAGCGAGATCTACGAGATCATCTATGGACTTGCCGAACGGGGACTGGCCATTCTGCTGGTTTCGAGTGAACTCCCCGAAGTCATGGGTGTGTGCGACCGGATCCTCGTGATGAACGAAGGACGGATTGTGGCTGCGGTTCCGCGGGCTGAAGCGACGGAAGAGGGCTTGCTCAGACTTGCCTTGCCAGGTGCCGCGTAGAAAATGAGGACTCGTCCACTGGAATTGACCAATGTGGACGATTTTGTGATAACCTCTTGGGCAAGGTCGGGTGCCCTCGTGGATCCGGCTCTTGATTTTTTGGTCGAGAAGTTCACTCATGTCTTGGTTCACTCATGGCGGCAGAGTCCTGGCCGCATCACTCGTCTTGGTCTGTGGGCTCTGCGCCGCGTCTCAGGCTCAACAGGCGTACAACGTCAAGCTCTACAAGCAGTTCACCCTCAGCCAACTTGGGGCCTCGGCTGGAAACGACTGCTGGGGCTATGTCTCACCATCCGGTCGTGAATACGGCATCGTCAGCTTGAACAACAAGGTCGTGTTCATCGACGTCACCGATCCGGCCAACTCGGTGAAGTTCGCCGAGATCCCTCACTCGTCAAGCACTTGGGGAGACGTGAAGGTCTACAAGAACGTGGCGTACGCCGTCACGGAGACGTCAGGAACCGGCATCCAAGTCATCGACCTCAGTGACATCGACAATCACGTCGTGACTCTGGTCAGGACCCTGAGCGGCCCCGGCCGGAACCACAACCTCTCGTTGGACACCGCGTCGGGCTACCTCTACACGTGTGGCTCGCGTGATGGCACCGGGACGACCGTCTGTTTTGACCTGAACCAAGACCCCCTCAATCCGGTTCAAGTAGGATCACCGTCGCTCACAACGACCTACCAACACGACGCGAACACGGTCACCTACACGAGTGGCCCTTATGCAGGGCGACAGATCATGTTCGGTTGCGGCGAGGGCCGTGGACTCGAGATCTGGGACGTCACGAACAAGAGCAACGTCGCGCTCATCAAGCGCATCGCCTATCCCTTCGTCGGCTATTGCCACCAGTGCTGGCTCAGCGGCGACCGGCACTATCTCTATGTCGACGACGAACTCGACGAGTACTACGGCTATGTGTCGACAACCCGGACTTTGGTGTTCGACGTGAGCGTCTTGGAGACGGCCGACTTGGTCAGCACTTATACGACGGGTACGACGGCTATCGACCACAACCTGTATTGGCGAAACGGGTTCATCTTCCAGTCGGACTACGCCAGTGGCCTTCGTATCTTCAACGCAAACGTCGACCCGCTGAACCCGCCCCAAGTGGGCTGGTACGACACCTTTCCCGCAGACGATCGGACCGACTTCGTGGGGACGTGGAGCAACTACTCGTTCTTCCCGAGCGGAACCGTCATCGTGAGCGACATCAACGGCGGGGCCTTCATCCTCGACGTGAGTGACGCCACCAAGACGGGTATCCCCACTGACAACTTCCAAGCGGTGCGGGGCCACGTCCTCTCCGGAGGGGTCCCTGAAGTCGCCACAGTCGATGGGCAGTACCTGACAGTTCAAAAGGGGATCATCGCCAACGCGACCGAGTCTCCGATCCAGGTCCAGTTTGTCGGGACGTGCCCTTGGTCAGACGTCAGCAGACTCCAACTGAACCTCTGCTCGAAAGTGAACACGGCTGGGCTCGTGCAGACGGTGGAGCTGTACGACTGGACGTCCTCGGCTTGGGTGACCGTGTCTTCGGGAGCCGCGCCGACCTCTGACACGACCGTCAGTCTGCCGGCGACCAATCCAGACCGGTTCGTGAACCAGACGACGCGACAGGTCAAGGCACAGGTCTCGTACAAGCAGAGTGGCCCGGTCACGGTCAGCGTCTTCAAAGCGGACTTTGACCTGCTCAGCTGGACGGTGAACCCTTAATATCGGATGGGCGCGAGTCCTTCTGCTCGCGCCCGCCGCACCTTGCATCTAGGGGTGTGGCTTGGTACGCACAGGGAAGACAAACGGGTCGGAGAACCGGACGTCAGTCAGGAACGTCGGATCCGTCAGGGTGTTTAGGAACGCGACCAGAGCGTCTTTCTCTTGCTGAGTCATATTGAGCCGGCGGGGCAGGCCCGTGTTCGGATCTCGAAGGAGAGGATCCAGGAACGGGTTGTTCTGAACTCCGTGGTCATAGAAGTTCACGACATCCATCAGGGTGGCAAACCGTCCGTCGTGCATATAGGGAGCCCGGGTGGCGATGTTGCGGAGCGAGGGGGTCTTGAACCGTCCCCCGTCGGGGGTGTTCAGATCGAGCCCGTTATTCTGGGCGTGCGTGCCTATTTGCGAGGTCGCCGTGTGGCAGGCGGCACACCCCCGGCTGATGTTGGGAAAGCCGGGTACCGGCTGGAAGAGCCGCAAGCCCAGAAACTCCTGGGCTGTCAAGGTCTGCTGGAAGTGGGCGAGGCCGTTCGAATCGAACGCAGAGTCGAACTTTGAGCGGTACGAGACCATCGAGCGAACGAATTGGGCCAAAGCCTTTGAGATTCTGTCGGCCGTGATATCGGGTGTACCGAAGGCGCTCTTGAAGAGTTTTGGGTAGAAGGTGGTCGCCTGAAGGCGAGTGACCACTTCAGGCAGCGTCATGTCCATCTCGACCGTGTTCTGGATCGGCTGAAGCACTTGGTCCTCCAGCGATGGTGCCCTCTCGTCCCAGAAGAACCGGCCGTTCTGGTAGTAGCGCGAGTTCGTGATCCCCATGGCATGGCGTGTCGTCAAACCTCCGTACAGGCCGTGGCTGAATCGGTCTGGATCCGAAAAACCGTGGCTTTGTTTGTGGCATTCGCCACAGTACATCGTATAGTTGCGGGAGAGTCGGCGGTCATAGAAGAGCACGCGACCGAGCGTCGCTCCGTCGTTTGTGATGCGGTTGTCCGCTGGTGTGTTGTCGGCCAATGCCACGCTCCCGGGCACGTTCGGGCTCGTGAAGTAGGGCGGATAGTGCTGGTCGGCGTCGGCGTAGTGGTAAGGGTTGGAAGGCAAGCGAAGGATTCCCACACCGTCTTGGCCAAACGCGGCGACCAAGATCCAAGGGGTCACAGCAACACTGGCGAGAACGAGCTTGCGCGAAAGTCTCATCTTCACATCTCCAAAGCGGCCGGAGGCTTTGTCGCCCCAATGCCGTCCAAGATTCTGTCTGTGGCTTGTGAGGAAGTTGTGAGGTGTAGTTTTTACTGCGTCCGGTGTGGCAAGCGCCGTTGCGCGTCAAAATGATGCCATGTCGATGCAGCACTTCATGAGAAAAGCCAGCAAGAAGCTGGTAGAAGAGACCGAGGGAACGGAGAAGACGGACGGCGAGCCTGGCAGTCACCACGAAGCGCCCTTGCCCAAGGCTCCCAAGCATGGAAAATCCGGGGGCAGTGGGGCCGTGCACAACGCGCCCGCGCAGGCCAAGAAGGGAACTCGGAAGAAGATCTAGGTTGGCGCTTTTGACAGCGTCGGGGTACTCGAATCCCAGGGTTCGGTCCAGTGCAGACGGCCGACCTAGTGCGTTGGTTTGATCCTTCAGCGGAGCCAACCGATCGGCTCGGCCGAGCTCCCCGCCGAGAACGAGCAGGGCTGCCGTCCCGTCGCAACGCCAACAGACTTGGGATTCAGAGGGAACCAGAGTCGAGATGGCCGCGTTCCGGCTCTCGAGAACACCAACAAGATGGTAGCCTTTTGCTGGGTGCCGCGCCTGCCTTCGTTCAGTCGAGTCCCGAACGGGTTCTGGATCCTGGCCGCTCTGATCGGTCAGCTGGTCTTCAGTGCTGGTCGGTTTGCGCCACTGACCCCGGTCGGTGTGCAGTGTCCCACGGCTCCGGTCGTCGGAGGACACGTGCCCAAACCCGGTGAAAGGGGTTTCGTGCAGTGTCGGTGTGCTGAGAAGAAAGCCCACCAGCCCGCGGTCAACGTTGTTGTGTCAGTCGCCATAGACGAGTCAGATTCCCTAGAATACGATTTGCGTTTCCCTTTGGATCAACACGCTCTGGTGCCTTTGTGGAAACCTTGGTCGGCCTGGCTTCTTGCTCACGCGCCACCGACCCCACCACCGTGCCTCTCCTGATCCAGACGCCAACCCAGTTCTGACTTCAGCCGACTCCTTGCCGGCCCCGACCCTGTTTGGATCAACCATGAGTTCAACACGCGCATTCGCATTCGCCGCTTTGGTGTGCCTGGCCACCCCTCGACCCGCCCAGGCTTGCTCAGTCTGTATCGCCCACATGCTCGGTGCCGCGCTCCACGGCATAGGAGCCCAGACCCTCCCGAAGGGCAGCCTTGTCGTTGGCACGACCTATCTCGGGCTCTCCAAATCAAACGCAGGCGAGGAACCTGGCACACGTGAGTTTGAAACCTATCGCGAAGCCTCTGTCGGCTTGGCATACGGTCTTTCCGATCGCATCATGCTCGGCATGGCCGTTCCCTACGTCTGGAAGAGCATCGAGGCAGACGGTGTCACCGACAAGGCCGCTGGCCTGGGTGACGCGACGATCGGCGTCACCTTCCAGCAAGCGCCGAAGGTCGACGCACCCCTCCTGACTGCTTTCACCGTGGCCGTTAAACTACCAACCGGGTCGGACAGCAGGCGCGACGGCGAAGGAAACCTGCTTGAGCAGCACCTTCAACCAGGTACCGGCAGCACGGATCTGAGTCTAGGTGTCTCATTTACCAAGGAGACGGGAGGCTTCGGAAGTCCTCTCCTCTACGGCGGACTTTCTGCAAGGCTCAACGGTCGCAACACCCGTAGCTACCAGTTTGGCAACGTCCTGTTCTACAACCTGGGCTACTCGCACCCGTTCGGCGAGAAAGGCAACGCCTCTGTCGAGTTGTTGGGACGTTTTGCCGCGAAGGACCACACCGAAGATGGATCGCTGGACGAGAACAGCGGAGGGCACCTAATGTACTTGGGGTTGAGCGTGACGACGCCGATCGCCAAATCAGTGACCTTGGGTGCGAGTTGGCAAGTGCCGATCCTTCAGAGGTTGTTCGGTGATCAGACCGAACGCGGGGTGTTCTCCGTGACATTGGCCGGGAGGTTCTAAGTACGTCGCTGCCCCATCGTGATGCTTTTCGCCAGTAAAATCGAGGGCAGAGGTCCACCATGCCCAGATACCACCGACTCGGCCAGCTGCCAGCAAAGAAGCACGTCCAGTTTCGCAAGCCGGACGGCGGCCTCTATGCAGAGGAGCTTTTCAGCACGCACGGTTTCAGCGACATGATGTCCACGATGTACCACATCAATCTGCCGACCGAGGTCGCGGGTTGGGAGGACATGGGCTCTGTAGTGCCCCAGTATCGCCAGGATGAGCCTCTGAGGCACCGTCACCTCAAGACGACCCGCATGAAACCGTGCGGCGATGCGATCACGGGGCGGATTCCGCTCATGGGTAACAACGACGTGATTTGGAACCAGGGGGTCGTGGCCGAACCGATGCTCGGCTTCTTCAAGAACGCTCAGGCTGACGAGATCCTGTTCGTGCATGATGGAAGTGGTGTTTTGCACTCGATGTACGGCGACGTGCCGTTCAAGCCAGGCGAATACCTCGTCATTCCTCGTGGCACGATCTGGCAGATCGAGTTCGAAAAGCTCCCTGTCAGGATGTTGACCATCGAGAGTCATGGTCCGGTCGTCATCCCCAGGAACTACCGAAACCAGTATGGACAGCTCCTCGAGGAGGCCCCGTACAGCGAGCGGGATGTGCATCCTCCCGTCGAACTGAGGACCTTTGACACTGACGGAGACTTCTACGTGGTAGTTCAGGCGCGCGGTCGCCAGACGAAGTACCACTATCGGTTCCACCCCTTCGACGTCATTGGCTGGGACGGGTATGTCTATCCTTGGAGCTTCAATATCAACGATTTTCAGCCGATCGTGGGCAAGCTTCACATGCCGCCGCCGATCCATCAGACTTTTGCCGGCCACAACTTCGTTGTGTGTTCGTTCTGTCCGAGGATGCTGGACTTCCACCCGGACGCGATCGTCGTTCCTTACAACCACTCGAACGTCGACTCGGACGAGGTCCTCTACTACTGCAACGACAAGTTCGGGTCGAGAAAGGGCATCGAGGAGGGTTCCATCACGCTACACCCGCTGGGTATCCCACACGGTCCCCAACCCGGTGCGGTCGAACGGTCGCTCGGGGCGACCCACACCGACGAGTTGGCCGTGATGCTGGATACGTTCCATCCACTGTGGCTCACCGAGCAAGCCGTCGCCATCGAGGATCCCGATTACTGGAAGAGCTGGCAGACTCGGTGATAGCGCTGAGGAGGGTGTGGCGTGCGGATGAACGCAAGCACACCTGCCTGGCGTAGGAAGGACACATGAGTCCGACGGGTACGGCTGCCATGGTGCAGATGGCTTCCGACGCGACTTTTATCGGACTCTTGGCCCTATATTGGCGGACCGCCCGTCGTTGGCGACTGGCACAGCTCCAGGAAGAAGACTCGAAGTGGAACAGTGTCAGACAGAAAATCGGTGAAGTGGACGCCAAAGGGCAGGCCGCGTCGTGTGAAGACCACGCCGTGATCGAACAAGCCGTCCGAGCCCGTCTGAAAGAGACTCACGAAGTCATGTTGCGCCCGAATCCCTACCATTCCCACATGGTCAGGGTGTTCGTGGGCTATCTTGTAATCAACGCTGTGCTGTTGGCCTGCTGTTGGAGGGCCCTCTGGACATAGCGGTGGCCAGATGAGCGCTGTGGCTGCTGATTTCACGCCCGAAACCCTGGCAAACCAGGGCTACGCATTCGCCCATGCGGTGGTCGATTCCGCGTCGATCGCCCGATTCGCAGACCTGTCTGACGGCCTCTTGGACAAACGGGCTGGCACCCGGTCCGTCCTCGATCGAGAGTGGGGTATCGAGTTCGCACGTTCGTCAGCTGTGCGGCATTGCCTGGCCCTGCTCGGACTGCAAGACGCGTTCTGCGTGCGTGCCATCTACTTCGACAAGTACGCAAGAGCCAACTGGAAGGTGCCATGGCACCAAGATCGGAAGATCGCGGTGACTGCGCGCGCCGAGGCTCCGGGCTTCATCGGATGGTCGGTCAAAGAGGGCACGGTTCATTGTCAGCCGCCAGCGAACGTGCTGGAACACATGGTTACTCTCCGGTTTCACCTTGATCGTTGCGGTCCGAAAAACGGTCCACTCAAGGTGATTCCTGGATCGCACCGGCACGGAATGCTACCGAGCTACAAGATCGACGAGGTCGTACATGCTGGCAGAGTCGAGACGCTCACATGTGACGCCGGAGATGTGATCGCCATGAGGCCATTGCTTTTGCACTCCAGCGCTCCCGCCAGCGAAGTGGGGCGTCGCCGCGTGCTCCACCTTGAGTTCTCGACCTTGCCGCTTCCAGACGGCCTCGCCTGGAAGTGGTGCGTTTAGCTCACCCTGGCCGCGCTGACGATCGCTTGTGCGTATTTCCGGCTTGACCCTTGGCTTGCCTTCACCATGGCCGAGGCGGCTTCACCCGCGACCCTGCGCAACTCCGCGTTCGACAGGAGGCTGTCCAACGTGGCCCTGAGTTCCTGGCTCGTGCTCGCCGTGAAGGCTGCGCCACTCGAATGGGCCATCTCCGTCGCATCTCGGAAATTCTGCATATGAGGGCCGTGGACAACCGGTTTTCCATGGGCAAGAGCTTGCATCAGGTTCTGGCCACCCAGTCGGTCAAAACCTCCTCCAATGACGACCACGTCGGCCACGCAATAGACTTGAGCCAACTCTCCGTACGTGTCCAGCAGGAGCACTTCCTTGACCGTGCCTGTCGGCTCGAGACGATCCCCGCGTGACCGACGAACCACGCGGAACGAACGCGCCCTCAACTCCGCCTCAAGGGCATCGGCGCGCTCCAAATGGCGTGGAGCCCAGATGTACTGTGCGTCCGTGGAATCGATTCCGTCGCAAACCAATCGCTCCTCCAACTCGCCCCGGGTCGAGCCGATGACGACCACCGGCCTGGCTGGGTCGATCCCGAGTTCCTTCCGCCAAGCCACGGGATCCGCGTCCAGTCCTTCAAGGGCCTGATCAAACTTGCAATTGCCAACGACCTCGACGTTCCGTCCGCCGAGAACCTTAATCCGGTCAGCGTCCCGGGGGCTTTGCATAAGGCAGCGGTCCACTCGTTTGAGCAAGTCCTTGTAGAAGAATCTCAAGGCTCGCGCCCGGGGAAAGGACCGGTCGCTAATGCGCCCATTGACCAAGACTGTCTGTGCGCGAACGTTCTTGGACGCGTCAAGGAAGTTGAGCCAAAGCTCCGTCTCCATGACGGCGACGACGCTCGGACGCACGCGGACGAGCCCAGCAAGCACAAACCGGTAGACATCTATCGGGTAGTAAACCAAATGGTCAAAGAGGCCCTCGGGCTGCTCTCGGGCAGTCTGGTGACCGCTACTCGTCGTCACGCTCAACACGATTTCGAGGTCAGGATCAAGGAGCCGGACTTCCTTGAGAATGGGTATCGCGGCTAGCACCTCACCGACTGAGACAGCATGGAGCCAGAGTCGGGGTTTGCCTTTCTTGAGCTGGAAACGATAGTCGCCTGTCCGTTCCTTCCAGTCCACCGCTTCCTTTCTCCGGTTGGCGCGCCACAGCATCCATGGCACCCAAAAGAGGGAGCCGAAAGTGACGAACAGGTTGTAGATCCAGATCATCGGTAGTTCGGGCGCCGTGACTGGGGCAGTCAGCGTGCTGGAAGTTCGTGCCCTGTGACACGCCGGAAAGCTTCCAAGTATTTCTGCTTTGTCTTCTCGACGACATCGTCCGGGAGGCGGGGGCCCGGCGGCCTTTTGTCCCATGCCAGGGTCTCTAGGTAGTCTCGGACGAACTGCTTGTCGAAACTCGGTTGGGGACCTCCCGGCTTCCATTGCGAGGCTTCCCAATACCGGGACGAGTCGGGTGTCAGGGCCTCGTCGATCCACACGAGCCCGTCCTCCGTGAGCCCGAATTCGAACTTGGTGTCGGCCAAGAGAAGTCCAACGGTCGCGGAATGATCCGCTGCACGCCGGTACAGCTCGAGAGTCCACTCTCGAGCCGTTTCAGCCACTTCGCGTCCGACACGGTCGACGGCTTCCCGGAATCCGATGTTCTCATCGTGGCCCTCCGTCGCCTTTGTCGCGGGCGTGAAAATCGGTTCGGAAAGCCGAGACCCGTCCAAGAGGCCGTCGGGTAGGTCAAGGCCATGAGTCTGTCCTCCCTCACGCCGATAGTCCTTGAACAGGGATCCAGCAATGTAGCCTCGTGCCACGCACTCGATGGTCAACGGTTGAGCTTTGGTGACAATCACTGACCTTCCTGCAAGGCTCTCATCCCAGCCAGGGACCCGTTGCCGAATCTGTTCATCGTCGGTCACCTGCAAGTGGTGGGGACAGACTTCACTCAGCTTTCGGAACCAGTAATTCGACATCTGAGTCAGGATCCGGCCCTTGTCGGGAATGCCGTTCTCCATGATCACGTCGAAAGCTGAGATTCGGTCGCTCGCCACAATGAGCAGGCTGTCGCCCAGGTCATAGGTGTCGCGTACCTTGCCCCGATGGATGAGGTCTGCACCCTTGAGGGTCGACTGCAGAAGTACCGGCATGATTCGATTCTAGCTGTCTTGCTTGCCTGTGCCTGGTCTACACGTTGAGTTCTTGGCCCGGTTCCACGAGAGTGGCTTGGCCGTTGCCACCCAATCCGGTCTCTCGAAGGAAGCACGCGATCTCGGCGAAGTACCGTTCAGCGGCAGAAAACCGGGCTTGACCGTGTGAAGCTCCTTCGAACCACGCGACCTTGGTGCCAGCTCCCTTGGCCGCAACGCATGCCTCGGCTGACTTCAGGGGAACGACCGTGTCGGCCGTCCCAAATAGGAACAGGGTCGGACACTTCTCCAAGCGGGAGTAGACATCCAACATGTCCACTTTTCTTGGGCTGAAGCCCACCCACAGCCTGCCGAATCGAGACACAGGAGCCATGAATTTGGCCAAGCTCCTAAATCCGGTTACGTACCAAAAACCGCGGGCGGCCTCGTCGAGACTGGCATAGGGCCCGTCGAGGATCAGGGCATGCGCGAGGGTTTTGTCCTCGGCGCAGAGTCTGGCTGCGCATGCAGCTCCCATGCTGCTGCCAAAGAAGACGATCCTCGATGCAGGCATGCGTTCCTGAACAAAGCCCACAGCCGCACGGAGGTCTTCGACCTCAGACAACCCAAAAGTGCAAGTCGCGCGGTCACTGGCCCCGTGGCACCTGAAGTCAAGGTAGAACACCGAGGCACCTAGGGCTCGTAGCCGAGGACCATAGGGAACGAGTTCGCACCGATTGGCCAGGTAGCCGTGACTGCAGATGACCGCCCAGTCGCCGTCTCCCTGCGACCACCATCCGCGCACCGTGAGCCCGTCTGAGGTTTGAAGGGCGACCGATTCCTGCGGCTCACCAAGCTGTGCCGGAGTGAGCAGCAAGGGCACACGGGGTGGTTTCACGCTCACGTAGGACGCGACCAAGAGGAACACGAGGTAGAGCCCGCCGACCGAGAGGATCGTTACTAAAGCGACTACTCCGGCGGTCGTCATCAAGCTTTCTTAACAAGCCTTTGGTCGGCCATGTCTCCTGACCTTGCCCTACGGTGTTTGAACCGTCGGGGTTGTGATGATACGGGGTGCGACGAGATCAGGTGGATCAGCGCGCACAAACCCTCTTGACTCGAGAAACTGGAAGACGGCGTCGGCGTACTTCTCGTGCTCGTTGAAGCGCGCGCGTGCATGGTTGCTGTGATCGAACCAGACCGCTTCACCCAGGGGCCCGGCGGCAGAAATGCACTCTAGGGCCGACTCTCTCGGCACGAGTGGATCCTGGGACGCGAACAGCAGCAGCACCGGAATGTTCCGAATCCGCGAAAGTGCCTTGGGAAGATCGACTTGCTTGAGGTCGGCCCCTGTGAAGACGCGCCCGAAGATCGAGGCGGGCCGAAGGAACCGCTTGAACCGACCACGGGCAAAGAAGGTCCACCAACCCTTGGCCGCCTCACCGACGCGCGCATAGGGGCTGTCGAGCACAAGGGCGTCTACCGGCAAGGGGCTGCCTGCACAACTGACGGCGCAAGCGACGCCGCCCATGCTGTTGCCCACCAATACGATCCTGTCGTCCGGTCTCCGCTCTTTGACCCACTTCACCACGGCCCTTACATCGGTTGCTTCGTCCAGCCCGAACGTGCACTTCGTACCCGTGCTTGTTCCGTGGGCCCGGTGGTCGAAGAACAGGCACGAAGCGCCCCGTCTTCGAAAGCGGCTAACGAACGGGACGAATTCGCACCGATTTGTGAAGTAACCGTGCGCAAAGATGACCGTCGTGTCACCTTCTGTGGGTACCCACCAAGCCCGCAACGTGTGGCCGTCGCTGGTGGGTATTGAGACCGTGTCGTGCCTCTCACCCATGAGCCCGGGAGTGACAAACTGGGGCATGCGCGGTGGCCGCACGCTGAACCAGGCCACACCGGCGATGAGGAGTGTATAGAGAGAAATGATCCCTCCGAGGACGCCCAACAATATCAACCAGAACATCAGCTTGGAGAGACCTGCTTAGGATAAAATACCAGACCGCCGGACATGTACGCCCTTAATTTCTACTCGGAGCTCTATGAGGATCTCCTCACTAAGAATCGCAAAACCGCTACTATCCGGCTCGGTGACAAGGCGGAAAAGTACAAGACAGGGATGGTGGTTTGGATCACGGTCGGACCACGGTTTGGGAGGCGTCAGAAATTATACGCGGCAATACTCGACCGGGTTGACGTAAAGCCCATCAGTGACCTCTCGCCCCGCGACATCGAACGGGAGAATCCAGAGCTACGGTCGGAAGACGACGTCATTGCCCTCTTGACCCGAATCTACGGCGAGTTCATCACCCCCGCCCATTTGGTGACGGTCATCTACTTCTCCAGGGTGGACGAGTAGCCTTGGCGGGTTGAACCGTGGCGCGAAGTGACTCGTATGGGCGGTGGATCGACGTGAGGGCGCTTCGCTGTGGCCCATCTCGATGTGAATTCGTCGTATTCTCTCCGCCAAACGTCCTACTTCCGGCCATGCTGTGAGCGACCTTGGAGAGGCCCATGTGGATCGCGACCTCTGAAGACACAAGAGAACTCGATCGGAGGGCACACGAACTCGGCGTACCTGTCGAGTCACTGATGGAGAGAGCCGGCCAGGCTGTCTTCTCGAAGGTTCAAAGCTTGCTCCGACCGGGCTCGACGATCATCGTCTTGTGTGGAAAAGGGAACAACGGGGGGGATGGCCTTGTTGTCGCCCGGCTCGCGCACCAGCAGGGGTTCGCCGTCAAGACCTTGGTGCTGGCGGCACGGCACGACCTCACCGGTCTGCCGGCCCTGCAACTGGAGCGACTTGAGGAAGTGGGCCTCCAACCCGTTTTCTGCACCGAAGGCACTGGCTTGGCGGACCTGAGCCAATGGCGTTTCGACCTTTGCATCGATGCTGTTTTGGGGACGGGGGTCAAAGGTGAGCCCAAGGGGCTGGTCGCTGAAGCGATCGACCTGATCCGCTCGTCCGGCTGGAAAGTCTTGTCGGTCGATGTCCCCTCTGGAGTCGAGACGGACACCGGGACTGAGCTCGGGACCGCCGTCAAGGCAGATTGGACCGTCACCTTCGGGTTGCCCAAGCCCTTTCTCTTCCAGGGACAAGGCCTCGAACTGGCTGGCGAATGGGAGGTCGCCGACATCGGCTTTCCAGAAGGACTTGTCCAGGAGGTCAGGAGCGCCAGACTCGTTGGGCCAAGCGAAATGCTCTTGCCCCGGCGAAAGATGGACTCGCACAAGGGCGGCAACGGGCACGTCCTTGTTTTGGCCGGCTCCCGTCGCTACCGAGGTGCCGCATCCCTTGCAGCCCTTGGCGCCCTCAAGGCCGGAGCAGGGCTTGTGACGGTCGCCGCCATCGAGCCCGTCGTCGAGGCTGTCGCCTCCCGCGCCCCAGAGGCGATCTTCCTACCTCTGCCCGAGGCCGATGGCACGGTCGATCCAGCCGCAGCCGACTTGATCCAAGACGTGAAGGCGGAATTCAGCGCGGCCGTGATCGGACCGGGGCTGACGCCCGGACCTGGCGTTCGCCGACTCCTCGAAACACTGTGGCGGGACTGGTGGGTACCGACTGTGGTGGACGCCGATGCCCTCAATCTCGTCTCCGGCGGGGTCGCCTTGCCGAACGGGCAATGCGTGCTGACGCCACATCCTGGGGAAGCTGCGAGACTTCTCGGCGCGGACACGGCGTACATCCAGTCTGATCGTTTCCGTGCGGCCCGGGAACTGCGCGAGCGGTACCGTTGTCCGGTGGTTCTCAAGGGTGCCTACAGCATCGCCTCCTTGCCCGAAGAGCCACTTATGGTGAATCCAACTGGTAACCCCGGGATGGCGACAGGCGGGATGGGCGACGTACTTGCCGGAGTCATCGCTTCGCTCCTTCCTGACCCGTTCGCGGCCGTGGCCGGCACGTATTGGCACGGCTTAGCCGGGGACCTTTGCGCTGGTGAGTTGGGAGAAATCGGCTTTTCTGCCTCGGACTTAGCGCAATTCCTGCCCCGTGCGCGGTCTATTCTATCGAAGTGAGAACGATTGGGAGTTTCGTGCTGGTCGCCTTCCTCACGGCGAACGTGGCCTGGGGGCAAGCGACCAAGCCCGTAAAGATCGTCTTCCCGGCAGAAGGGGAACGTGAGGTTTGGGTCGGACCGACGGCCACACCTGAGGTGATCAAGTCGCCAGCGTCGGCCTCGGGTGTGTCGATCACGGTCGATGTGCCCGCCAGTGGGGCAGGACAGAGCCTCTTTGTCCACGACAAGAAGACAGGAAACGTCGCCGCGAGAGCCGTGGATGCGGCGCTCAAGACCGGCGAATGGAAGGTCGCGCCCTCCGACGACAAGTACGTTTACTCGATGAAGTTCCTGGTCCAGTCGGACGGCAAAGCTGTCTCGAGCGCGCTCGTCAACGCTAAGACGGGCAGTGAGAGCCGGACGGCACTGATCGGACCCTCGGACCAAGGCATGGGATCGGTCTACTGCCTGACTCCGGGACAGGTCGAGGTCTCGGTTCAGTACAAGGTGGGGAACGAGAACCACAGTACTCCCCCACAGACTTTCGCCATCAAACTTGGTGCAGGGGAGCCTGCGACCAAGACGATCACGATCGCTGAAAAGGTCGAAACCGTCGTGCCTCCTACGGCCACTTCTTCAGACACCGGGAAGACGTCCAAGGCTGAGGAAGGTGCGAAAGGGTCGCCCGAGACATCCGCGCCCAAGGAGAAGCCAGAACCTGCGCCGAACCCGATCGCGACCATCATCAACATGGCCGTCGGCGTCGCCGTCATCGGTGCGCTTGGTTACGTCATCTACCGGTACGTCCAGAACAACCAAGCTCAAGTCGAGCAGGGGCTCAAGAAGCTTGGGATTGGCGCACCAGAGCCACCTCCGGACGGAAACCTCCCTCCGGTTCCCGCCCAGCCCCAGCCCCTCAAGCCCATAAACCTGGGTGACACCACCCCGTCAGCAGCGGTGACACCCGTGGCAGCGCCAACGTTCAGCGCGACGGCGGTCGCGAATCCCCGCCTCGTCAAGTCGGATGGCTCGGTCGTCCTATTGATGGAGGGGGCGAGTACGGTCGGCCGTGAGTCGGGCCTGGAAGTCTCGCTTCCAGGAGAATCATCCGTATCGAGGAACCATGCGCGACTGGATCGAGCGGGCGACTCAGTAACGCTGACGGACACGGGCAGTACGAACGGCACGTTTGTGAACGGCGCGAAGATTTCAGGAAGCGTCGTCCTAAATCCCGGGGACGCTATCCAGTTCGGAGCCATCGCGTTCCGATATGAGGTCTAAATGGGCCGAGCACTTTCAAAAGCCCTGGTTTGTGGCATTGCCGGAGCTTTGGCCTGGCTCCTCTGCGAACCGTTCTATCCCAAGCAGGTCAACCAAGCAGGCGTCCTCATGGACGACCGGTGGGCGCAAGTCGAATCTGTCGCCGTCTTGATTTTGGGTGCCTTGATAGGCCTGGCGGCTGGCTTGTTCAACGGAATGGAGCGAGGCGGTAAGCGCAACATCGGCTTCTCGATCGCTATCGGTGTCCTCTTTGGAACCATCGGTTCATCGTTCGGCCACCTCATCGCCGGCGGGTTCTTCGTCTCACTCGCCCACGTCAACACGATCGTTGCCCGCACCGTCGCGTTCACCCCTTGGGGCCTCGCCCTGGGTGCCGGAGTTGGTGCGTCCCAACGCTCGAAACGCGGGATGATGTCCGGGGCCTTGGGGGGAGCCATTGCGGGGTTCGTCACCGGTGCGATGTTCGATCAGGTTTCGCTCGCCCTGAGCGGATTGACTACGATCGGAGGCAATCCCGGGATCCATGAGATCGGTGCGCCTGGAAGAGCAATCATGGACACCGGCCTCGGACTGCTCGTCGGGCTCTTCACAGCCTTAGTTGATCTCGCGACGAGGCGCGCGTGGCTTCGCTTGGTCCTCGGACGCAACGAAGGCAAGGAGTGGCCAATCGACAATCTGCAGACGCTTATCGGAAGGGACGAGCGGGCGCACGTCCCCCTGTTCGGCGACCCTTCGATCCCGGCTCTCGCGGCCGTCATTGTGAAGCAGGGCCGTCAGTACATCCTCCAAGACCCTGGCTCGCCCATTGGTATCGGCCACAACGGGGTTCGGGTTCCGCAAGCCATCCTCTCAAGTGGCGACACGATCCAGATCGGCTCGCTGAACTTCCAGTTCATGATGCGCGCGGGAGGAGCCAGCCAAGGCGAAGGACGGGCGAAGGCTATCCCCGTTGGCGGGGCGCCAATGCAGGCGGGTGCGCAGGCGCCTGCTCCGCAACCGTTCGTGCCGCAACAAGCTCCGATGCCTGGCACTTATGCGCCGCCAGCCAATCAAACGGCTGCGTATCAGGCACCTACCGGAGCGAACCAAACGATGGCCTATCCCGGCCAGGCACCGGTGGCGAACCAAACCATGGCCTATCAGCCTCCTGTAGTTCAACAGCCGGTTGCGGCTCCAATGACGGGAAGTGCCCTTGTGGTGATGACCGGGCCGATGACAGGTCAGAGGATTCCCGTTGGCGGCCCGATCGACATCGGGCGCGAGTCGCCGGGAGTCACTCTGTCGTACGACGCTCAAGCATCGCGACGCCATGCGAACGTGGCCCCCGGCCCTGGCGGACTGCAAGTCACAGACCTGGGGAGCACGAACGGTACGTACGTCAACGGTCAGCGGATACAATCAGCGACAGTAAGGCAAGGAGACGTCGTGACGGTGGGGTCGACCCAGTTTCGGGTCGAGTGAACGACCGTTTTTGTCCCGTAACCCGTCTAGTTGACCAGACTTTTGCCAAAGTTAGATAAGGTAGAGCCATGCAGCAGGATCCGAACAAGACCGTTTTGACTGGTTTCGACCCGAACAAGACCGTGATCGGTGGTGGGCCCGTCGATAACCGGACGCAGGCGATGCCCTCGGCTCCGGCAGTAGGAGACCCGAACCGGACCACGGCTTGGGCGCCGCCTTCCCAGGAACTCGGAGTCGTGTTGACTCCTAGCCGCGCCGCCACCATGGCAAACGGCCCGGCTCGCGAGCAGTTCCTGCTCGAAATCACAGCCCCACAGGATCCCAGTCTGCCTGGGCTTGCTGTGTCAGGTCCCCGGACTCCCTTGAACCTGTGCCTCGTGATCGACCGGTCGGGTTCAATGGAGGGCCCTCCGTTGGAGTACGCCAAGCAAGCGTGTGGATTCGTTGTGGACTTGCTGGGGCCGGACGACGTCCTGAGTATCGTTGTGTTCGACGAGACCGTCGAAGTGCTGATGCCGCCGCAGCGGGTCACCAACCGACAAGCGGTCAAGGACGGGATCGCCCAACTCACTCCTGGCTACACGACGAACCTGTACGACGGTATCCAACTCGCAGCCCACCAACTGGCGATGCACGGAGAGAGCGGTCGGGCCACCCGGATGGTCGTTCTGACCGATGGCGAGCCGACGGCCGGCATCAAGGATTTCAACAGCCTTGTGAACCATGCGGGCGACATTAAGGCCCGAGGCGTCACTTGCACGTTTCTCGGGTTTGGGCCGGAGTACAACGAAGAGCTTCTCGCCTCAATGGCCAAAAAGGCCGGCGGGAACTACTACTACATCCCGCAGCCACAACTGATCCCCGAGATCTTCAGGACTGAGCTTCAGAAGCTGATGACGGTGAGCGCCATGCACCTCAAGCTGTCGCTCAAACTCTCGCGTTGGGTCAATCTGCGCGGGGTCACTGGCCACTCGGTTCCACCGGATTCCCGAGACTTCAGCCTTGACCTGGCCGACTTGGAACGCGGTGCCGTAATGGCCATTGTTTTCGACTTTGACTTCCCCAACCACCCGCTGGGCCACTATCGAGTGGCGGGTGGCAAGCTCTCCTACCAAGACGCGAGCGGTGTCGCCCGGGTCGTCGACCTCGACTTCGTCATGGAGTTCACGTCCGACGCAGCCCGGTACTCCGTGGCCGTCGATCCTCGTGTGGCTGCCGCTGCCCAAGTGAGCGCGGCGAGCCGGGTCGTGGAAAAGACGATCATGGGGCTCAAGACACAGCAGATCACCTCGGCGGCGGCCCTTTCCGACCTTCAGAAGACGCAAGCTTTGTTGCTGTCGCAAGGACGGACTCAGGACGCTCAGGAAGTCACGCTGGCCATTCAGGCCATTCAGCGCGGCGACACCGGCGGTGCTGAGAAGACGCTCATGGGCACCATGGTGAACCTGGATCAGGGCAAGACCCGGTAGTCTTCGGTTGCCACTGGCGCTTCGGACAGCGAGGCAACCTGGGGCTCGATCACGAGGTCAAAGACCCTGGGCACCGGCAGCGTTCACGCCTGGGGCGGTGGTGGGTTGCCTTGCAAAGACACCCGGCAACTTTCCTAGAAACCGAAGAACCGGGAACCACGGCCCTCCGCCTTCTGTTAGAAGGTGCCGAGAGGTACCATCCGCGCAATGCTCTTCAAACGGGCCGACGCCCGAAGGGAGCGCTTCGAGCGGATGGCGGAGCAGGTCTTTTCCTCGCTCTTCGGCACGGCGTTACGCCTGACCCGAGACAGGGAGGAGGCCAGCGACCTCGCACAGGAAGCGCTGGTGCGCGCCTATGAGGCGTTCGACCGTTTTGACGGTCGTAACTTCAAGGCGTGGATGCTGCGCATCCTGACGAACCTCTACATCAACAAGTACCGGAAGCGACAACGCGAAGGCTTGAACAGCTCTCTTGACGACGAGCTTTCTGCCGAGCCGGTCGCCCCGGCGGACGAGGCCCCAGACCGGTTGGTCTTTGATGGACTGCTCGGTGCGGAGGTCGAAGAGGCACTGGGCAAGGTACCGGACGTGTTCCGGGCTGCGGTGATCCTCTCCGACCTGGAAGGCCTGAGCTACGAAGAGATCGCGCAAGCGACCGACGTGCCAGTGGGCACAGTACGGTCGCGAATCGCCCGGGGGCGTGCGATCCTTCGAAGAGAACTGGAAAGTTTTGCGCGAGAACAGGGATATCTGAGAAATGAGCGACTGGATTGAAAAGGCAAACGCCCTGGCCGATGGAGAACTCGAAGGCGAGGAACTCCGAGAGGCTCAGTCAGCCGTGGCGACGGATGCGAGTGCTTCAGCCGAGCACCAGTGGGCCCTCTACATCAAGTCGACGCTCCGTGAGAAGCTGCCACCGGTCGAGAACCCAGAGCTTTGGCAGACCTGTCGGGCCAGGCTTGCGGCGATCGACAAGTCCCGTGGCGTAGAGACTTTCGTCGGCAAGTATGCCTGGGCTTTCTGCCTCGCCTTCCTGGCCCCTATCCTGGTGGCCGCCCTGTTCAATCAGATGGGAATGAGCCGTCCGCTCTCGAACGCCCACATGGCAGGGCTCTTCAACGGTTTGACACCGCTTCAGCCCGGACAGGCCCTGGATCAAGTCGGGCGCTCCTTTGGAGCGCCCGCTGAACAGGTGCGGGACATGGCGCGCGTGCTCGAAGTCGCGACGGGGAACGTCGACGGCCGCCGCGCCGCCCGTTTCCTTCTCGATGATGGGAAAGGAGCGTTCTACCTGTTCGTGATCCTCGGAACCAACGCGATTGAGGGCATCGAGCAGCCTGACTCTGGCTACCTGTGCGGTCGGATCAACGGATGGCCGGCGGTGAGTTGGGCCAACTCCGGCAAGCTGTTCCTGATCGTGGCACCGCGGGACCGGTCAGAACTGATTCAGATGAGCGACGCCGTTCGGTCTCACTAAGCCGCGTCTGTCTGACTGGGTTCTGTTTCTGCTTCGATCGCCCACAGTTCTGCGACCTCCATCGTCTGGTCGGCGATCCGTAGCGCTGTTCTGGCATCCTGGCCCGCCATGGAACTGATCCGCCGTCGGCTGAAGTGTTGGAGCAGCCCAGAACACATCACCAAGTAGAGCAGCACGAAGAACACCGATGCGCACGTGTCGGCAGCACGGGCCCCTTGTTGGGAGGCGATCCAAGTCTCCGCTGGAAAATCCACTCCCAAAATGGCGTCGACATGGCCCTGCAGATCTCTCACGGCAGCCGCGGCTGTGATCCATGTGCCCCACTTGTCGGTCGATGGCTCCTTTGAGAAGCCAACACCTTCCTTGAGCGCTTGACGGAACTCGGGTGAGAAGTCGTCGTAGTCTTCTCCGTTGGGGACTAACAGCTCACGGTCACCTTCGATCTTGCCGTTCTGGTCAAGGTCGGCTTCCGCGCAGACCACGAAGGTCAGACCGCCGTGATCGTTCGGCCGCACGGTGTAGACGGAAGCCGCGTCGGGATAGGATCGGAGCCACCGCCGCTGGGCTTCGAGCAGACGCTGGTAGACCGGATTGTCGGCTGGTGCGCCAGTCGGCAGCCTGTAATGCCCCATGAACGAGGTTCGCTGAGCCATCTTCCGCGCGTATCCCAAGAGGGAGTTCTGGACAAGCCGGCGCTGCCTCGTCGCGTCGGTCTCGACCTTCCAGTTGCATGCACAAAGGATGGCAGTAAGGCCCACGAGAGTGACCCCAATCTCGGCCCACGTATTGCCGCGAGAGCGCCAAGCCCGGGCGCAAACCGCCCAAGCTAGGATGGAGCACAGTACTAGCCAGACAAAACCTATGAACACTGCAGTTCTACGCGCCGGGCCAGTGGCCTGAACGCCGCCATGGGAATTGTCGGTTGAATGAACCTGAAGTTGGAGTGGCAGGGGCGGCAGGATTCGAACCCGCGGCCTGCGGTTTTGGAGACCGCCGCTCTGCCAACTGAGCTACGCCCCTGCGGGATGGGGCCATGATACCCGGGAGCCAGAAAGGCAGTCCCAGCGGACAACGAACCAATCGGGACGCCATTGCGCCAGAATTGGCAATGCGTTTTGGCTGGCTGGCTGCCCTGACCGCCTTCTGCCTTGTCGTCGCTGGTTGCCAGCAACCAAACCGTGGTGTTGGCGGGTGGATCGCCCCTCCCGTCAAGAAGATCGTCAGTCTGAGCCCGAGCACGACCGAAGTGATCGGAGCACTCAATGTGTACGACAAGCTGGTCGGCCGCACAACCAACTGCGATTATCCTCCTGGGGTCAAGTCGGCCGTGGTCGTGGTCGACGGCACAAAGCCGAATTTCGAGAAGATCGCTACGATCGCTCCCGACCTCATTGTTTACGACAAGAAACTCTATCCCAACACCGACCTTGAAAAACTCAAAGAGGTCGTCAAGAAGCCGGACGACATCCTCGTAATGGACGTGGACTCGATCGATCAATTGATGGACTACATGCTTCTAGTCGGATCGAGGACGGGGTCCGTTTCACGCGCCTCAGAGGTCTGCGACCAGATCTATTCGGCTCGTGAAGCCGCGATCGCAAACGCTCCCAACGAGAAGGTCCGCGTGGCCGTGATCACGGGCGGAGCGGGCCAGCTCCTCGCAGCTGGCCAGGACTCTTTCCTTGCCGACGTTGTCAAAAGCTGCGGAGGCGAGATGGTCGGCCCGGCAGGCAAAGTGTTCTCACCCTTTTCGGCCGAAGCGCTCGTCAAGGGCGACCCCGAGATCATCTTGACTGACGACAAGCCTGAGTCCATTTTGGGCGATCCTCGACTGGCCACAGTCAACGCGGTACGCTCAAAACCGCACCCGCGGGTCTACCAGGTCGATCCAGGGGTTCTGCTGAGAACGGCTCCGCGGGTCAAAGACCTGCTGGACAACCTCTCGAACGCCATCAGACAGGCCGCTACGGCGAGGAGCAACTAGATATTGGAACCCATCGAGATCGGAGTATTCGGAGGATCGGGCTTCTATAGCCTCTTGGACAACGTTGAGGAAGCCAAGATCGACACGCCATACGGCCCGCCCAGTGACAGTGTCTTCATCGCCACGGTCGCAGGCCGGAAGGTCGCATTTATGCCTCGGCACGGGCGACGTCATACGGTTCCTCCCCAATGCGTCAACTACAGGGCCAACGTCTGGGCGTTTCACCGATTAGGAGTGCGTGCTGTGGTCAGTCCCTGTGCTGTCGGCAGCCTCCAAAGGCACATCGCACCGGGCGACTTCCTGGTCGCTGACCAGTTTGTCGACCGGACGAGCGGTCGCAAAGACACGTTCTTTGACGGGCCGATCACGACGCACGTGAGCCCGGCCGACATGTACGACAAGACCCTTCGCCAGTTGGCGGTCGAGTCCATCAAGGCCCTAGGCATCACGTGCCATGACGGCGGAACCATCGTCGTTATCCAGGGTCCACGATTCTCCACGAAGGCCGAGAGCGCCTGGTTCACCCAAATGGGATGGCACGTGGTCAACATGACCCAGTACCCGGAAGCGTATCTGTGTCACGAGCTCGGTATGGGCGTCGTCAATATCTCCCTTGTCACCGACTTTGACAGCGGCATCGTAGCCGACACGGAGGCCGTGACGGCACACGACGTCCTTGAGGTGTTTCAGAAGAACTCGGAAAACGCGAGGAGGGTTGTTCTGGACCTGGTCTCGCGGCTACCAGCCGACCTGTCCGCCATCGGGGGCCACGGGTCATTGAAGTTCACTCGTGGCGATGGACACGCCACATCTTCCTACGACGTCCGTCTATTCGAATAGAATCGTGCTCATGACTGCCGCGCTGGCCGTATTGGCCCTGGCCCTGCAACAAAGCTCCGGAACCGTCCGGTTGCTGGGCCGGGATGTACCGATCACCCTGCCCCCGGCTGGCCCAGCCCTGTCAAATCAGGGTGTCCAGTTCGGGGATTGGAAGTTTGCCACCGACGCGGACGGCACGATCGTGCGGCGCTATCTCAACGACGGTGGTTGGGGCGACCTTACCGATCTGGCGGCCAAACACCCGAAGAGCACGCTGGCCAAGCCGTACCCGATTCGTGTCTTCATTCTCCAGTATGCGACGCTGATCGAGTCCAGCCCGGCCGGTGTGGTTCGCCAACGCCGGAGTTCCATTGATGACAGCGAGCTTAACACGATCCTGTCATCCTTGGCGACCCTGAAAGCCTCAATCGAGGCCGCCACCGAGGGCGCCTATGACGTTCGCCTTGAAGTCTCTTCCGACGATGATCCCGTGTTCGGCGCGTGCGACTTCGCAGACCCAGTTGCCCAGACAGTTCCGACATACACCGGCGCTGACGAGGCGTCCACGACCTCCTTTGGGCCAGAGTACTTCCGGCAGTCCATCGCTCCCCGGATCAACGACGAGAAATTCGACGTGGACGACGGTGTGTACCGGGGCCCGTTCGCCGCTGTCTATGTGATCCACGCCGCCTTGAGTGGTGGGATCGAGTTCGCCAGAGTGGACAACACCCCAATGGCAAGCCTTGCCTACAACAGGTTCACCGACATGAAGGCGTCACAGGCCCTCCCTGTCGCTCTCTTTGAGTCCTGGAAGCGCATGGTCATGCTGTCCGCTGCGGCCGGTTCGTCGAAGGGCATGGCAGGTGCCGTTCCCATTGATGCCCTAAACATTCCTAGTGGGCCTGTCTGGAACGCTCTGGTCGCTGCTTCGCTGCGCGATGGGCAACCTCACTCTGTGGAATCTGTGCCCCTGACATCAGTGGACAGTCTCGGCACGGACCAGTTGCCGGTTGTGAAAGAGTCGACCGACCCGTGTGGCGTATCGCGGCTCGGCCCTTCGGATTCGGGGCAGTTCGAGGTCCCTGTCGGCCTCGCTGACTTGGCCCTGAGTGCCGTCAAGCCCGAGGACGCCACCGTTGTCGGGTGGTCCGTCCATCCGGACGGGCTGGGAGTGGTCGTCAAGGCGCCAACCAATGAGGCCGAGGCGGCGGTGGCCAAGATGAAGGGCAGCCCATCGTCCGAGCCAAGCAACTCCCCAGCTGTCGTGGGGACCGCAGTCGGTGCCTTTGAGTGCGCCAAAGGCGAGGGCCCCTCGGGCTCGCCCGGGTTGGACGTCGTGTTGCATGGCGCTGCGGGCCGGGGGTACGTCACAGTCGCCGCAGGGACCCCGCTGGCCGCCGTTGGAGACAAACAGGCTTTGTCGTTCTCGTTCAGGATCGCCAACGATGAGAATCTCGCATTGGATTTCATTGGCGCCAAGGGTGAGTGGCTCGGGACGGCTCTGCTAGGTGGTGATGCACCAGGGCCTGAAGAGGTAACCGGGGGACTGCCAGTCTATGACGTGAGCGTGCCCGCTGATGACCAGTGGCACTCTGTGACTGTTCCGCTCGAAAGAATTGCTGCGACGGCCAGTATCGTGGAAGTCCGGCTCGTACCGAGCTATGGTGGTCGTTACGAACGGCTTTCGAGAGGCCAACTGAAGATCGGGATGTCCCTGCCGTCGGTGGGTGCCCTCCCGCCCGGCTGGTCGCCCACAACTTCGTCTGACGCTGCGCTGGCTTTGGCAGCGATCAAGGGAACCCCGACCGCCGAGCAGGTTACGGACATCCAGAACGGGCTCAAGAGTGGAAACGCCACCCTCAGACTAACGGCCCTGTCCGTCCTGTCCCGAATCAAGCTTCCGGAGGCCGAACAGGCGTTGATCGATCTCGCCCAATCGAGTCTAGTCCCCGTTGCGGGGCTAGCCACGCGGGCTTTGGCCTTTCAGGACACCGACGCCGCCTGGTCGGCCATCCGTCAAATGGCCGAACACGGGCCATTCGATCATAACCGTCGGTTTGCGGCCGAGGAGCTCGCTCTCAAACCAGACCCGGCGATGGCGGCATCGTTGAACTACCTGATCGCTCACAGTTGGAGCGCCCGGCTGGCCGGTGTGAAGGCTCTTGGCAAGATTCACTCGACGAGTGCGGCGGTCATCCTTGCCGCCATGTTGCAGACGGAGATCGATCCCGTCGTCCGCCTCGGTATCGCTCAAGTAGCAGATGCTTCCATCGAGTTGGTGGCGAGGCGACTGCTCTATGCTGCTGTCAACGATCCGTACCAGTGGGTGCGTTCAGCCTGCTACAAGAAGCTCATCGACAGTCCGATCAAGTCGATTCAAGACGAGGCCCTCAAGGGAGTTCGGGACGAGGCGGTGGGAGTCCGGATCGATCTGCTCCGCGCGATGGCCGCGGGGGCCAAAGAGGACTACCGACCGGCCCTTCGTTTGGCTGTGACGGATCCCGTGGCTCGAGTTCGAGCGGCCGCCTTACGAGCCTTCGCGACGCTTCCGGGTCCGGTTGAACCCAACGAGGTGAAGAACGTGATGGAAGATCAAGACCCCGAAGTACACAAGGCTTTGCTTCAACTCGCCAAGGCCAAGGGATTCCAGGTGCCGGTTCGATGAGGCTGATACTGGGCTCCGACCACGCGGGTTACGTCCTCCGGCGACTGCTGACACAGAAAGCCATGAGCCTTGGTCTCGACACCCGCGAAGTTGGGGCGATGAGCGAAGAGCCCTACGACTATCCGGACGCGTCCGACCTTGTCGCAGAGGCAATCCGCGCCGGTGAGGCTGACGCGGGCGTCTTGGTCTGTGGCACTGGGATCGGAGTCAGCATCCGCGCCAACCGGTATCGGGGTATCAGGGCAGCGGTGTGCTGCTCGCCGGAAAGTGCTCGGCTCGCCCGTGCCCACAACCACGCGAACGTCTTGTGTCTCGGCGCCAGGTTGACGGAATCTGAGACAGCGCTCGCCATCTTGTCAGTGTTCCTCGACAGTCCGGAGGACGACAATGAAAGACATGTCCGCCGGGTCGAGAAGCTGGACGGGAACGTCGGCTGATCGAATCGTGTCAAGCTTAAGGTAGTCGGAATGTCAGACTGGAAGAAGAACGTTGTCCCCGCCGTCGCGGTTCTGGCGGTCGTCCTGGCCTTCATGGTCGGCGGCAATGTTCGTACCCGTATCGACGTCGGCACTGCCGCTAGGTCGATGAAGCGCTTGGACCTTGCAGGTATTGAGAACCCGACGGACAATCCCAGGAGCATTCCGGAAAGCGAGCTGTTCTACCAGCTCACTCTCCTTCTCGAGCGCGACTACGTGGATCCGATCCACAACGAACGGAAACTGGCGGTCGGCGCGGTCAAGGGGATGATCAATGGGCTCTGGGACCCGTTCAGCCAGTTTGTCGCTGCAGACCACTGGCAGGAGTTCCTGGCGCGGAAGCAGGGTGTCTTCGACGGTATTGGTATCGAACTGCGGACGGTGGTGGCGAAGGATCAACTTGAGAAGGCTAGGAAGAACGTCCGAGACGCCGATCCACTCATGCTACTTCCTGAACTCGAGGTCGCGATGGTCGCACCGGGCTCACCAGCCGAGAGGGCGGGAATGGCCGTCGGAGACCGCATCGTGTCCGTCAACGGAAAATGGATCGTGGGTTTTGAGGATGTTCAAAGGCTGCGCAAGCTCCAACAGGGAGTCTCGAACGGCACCGTTCCCGCTGACGAACTGAAGAAAGTCAGGACCGAGTTCCAAACCAAAGTGCACTCGACGATCTCGGCCGGCCGGGCCATTGAGCTGTTGACCCAGGGCGCCGACAAGACGATCCAAGTCGCCTGGTCGCGAGGTGGCGTGCAGTCCACTGCCCAAGTGACAACGGGTCAGACCACCGTTTCCGCCGTGACCGAATCAGACGGTGTCCTCCATCTCAGGCTTTTCGAAGGTGCCGCCAAACTCCTTGCAGCCCATCGACTTCCGGAATCGAACTGCACCATTGACCTTCGACAGAGTTCGTTGGGCGACGCGCGAGAGATCAAACCACTGCTGGAACTGATGGCACCTGCGGGCCGCTTTGGTACCTTGGCGACCGACAAGCCGGGCCAGCCCAGAACGTTGGCGACTGAGGTCGGGACGACTTCGCCACGTCACTACAAACTGCTGGTCGACCGCTCAACGCGGGGTGCTGCAGAGATCCTGGCTTTGGCGCTCCGGTCACGAGGATTGGCTGATCTTGACGGGGGCCCGATGGCTGGCGAACCAACCTGGATCGAGACGTCCGGCCTACCTGATGGCAGCGGGTATTCGCTCTGCACGGGTCGCTTCGTTCCTGATTCACTGGAGGCACGGAATTGAAAGCCGTCTTCAAGATCGCCGGTTTCGCACTTGTGCTGGCACTGGCCTTTGTATTCGGCTTCACGTCGCGGGACATTTGGGCTCAGCGGATGCCTTCGGTCACGGCCCTTCGCGCGTTGATCGATCCCAACAGCCGGGCACAACAGTCTCCGACCGAGTTGTTCCAGCAGCAGTACAACCGGATCCTCTCGGAAACGGAAGTCGAGGTGCGCCCCGACAAACTCAAGTACGCGGCCATGTCTGGGATGTTCGCCTCGTTGGGCGATCCCCACACCAACTTCCTTGAACCCCTCGACGCGGACAGCCTGAAACTGGAGACCCGTGGGGATTTTGTGGGGATTGGAGCTCGGCTGGGGGGTGATCCCGCCGGAGCCAGGATCGCGTCGGTCTTCCGCAATTCGCCTGCTGAGCGGGCTGGTCTCAAGGTGGGCGACACGATCATCGAAGTCAATGGCCAGAGTACGGCCGGGACCGACACCGATTCCATCGTCAAGCAGATCCGTGGGAAGGAAGGCTCGACCGTCAAACTCCGGGTCGTGCGGCCAAAAACTTCGCAACCCCTGTCGTTCACGATCCGTCGGGCGACCGTTGTACTTCCGTCGGTGGATGGCCGGATGCTCGCGGATTCACAGATCGGATACATTTCCATCACCGGATTTGCCCAGCCCACTCCGCAGCAGCTAGACCAAGCATTGGACGACTTGATGCCTCAGCGTCCCATTGGCCTGGTGCTGGATCTTCGTGGCAATCCAGGTGGGCTCTTGGACTCTGCCGTCAAGATGCTCGGCCGGTTCGTGTCGGGCAAGCAAGCCGTCAGGACACAAAAGAGGGGCGGTGAGGACGAGACGTTGTTCACTCCGGTCGGGTTCGAGCGTGACATCCACGTACCGATCGTCATCCTGATCAACGAGGATTCGGCGAGCGCTGCCGAGATCTTCTCTGGAGTCCTGCAGGAGTACAAGGTCGCGACGCTTGTCGGAGAACACTCTTACGGCAAGTCGTCCGTTCAGAACGTCATCAATCTGATCGACTTTTCCAGCGCTAAGATCACAATCGCCAAGTATTTCCTCCCATCGGGTCGGGACATTGGTCGGAAAGTCGACGACGATGGCGAGTACGTGAGCGGAGGTCTCCAACCAGACGTGGTTGTACATCCGAGCCCGGACGAGGACACTGTTTTCGGCGAACCAGCCCAAGACGGGCAGCTGCGCAAGGCGATTGAGATCATCAAGAGCAAGAACGGTCGCTCGGGACAAGCTTCGCTGACGCCCTATGCGCACACCGGTGCGGGCTAGCGTGAACGCGGATCGGCCAGTGAACGCAACTCGTCTCCGACGAAGTTGAGAGCGAACACGGTCATGCTCAGAATCAGACAGGGCCAGAGCAAGACCATCGGATTGGAGTTCATGTAGAGCCGCGCCTGATTGATCATGTTGCCCCAGCTGGGATCGGGCGCTTGAATACCGATACCGAGGAAGCTCAGAGAGCTCTCAGCCAAGATCGTGCCGGCGACGTCCACCATGGACACTGCCAGGAGGATGCCCCACAAGTGCGGCAAAACGTGCTTGAAAACCAAGTAAGGCGTCGGTGCACCCAGGGCTTGCGAAGCAACGAAGAATTCGCGGTCCTTGAGCGAGGCGACCTGGGTCTTGACGAGTCTTGCGACCGACGGCCAGGCGGTGATCGACAAAGCGACGATCACAGGGAAGAGCCCCATCCCAAAGACTCCAATGATGAGGATCGCAAGCAGGATATCGGGGAAAGCAAACATCCCGTCGGTGAGACGAAGAAGCGGTACTCGGATCCAGACGGGTGCGAAAACGCCCAAAACTCCAACGACCGTGCCGACAACGAGCGAAATCAGTTGGACAGTCACACCGACAAGCAGCGACATCCGAGCCCCGAAACCCAAACGGGACATGATGTCGCGGCCCTGTTCGTCGGTCCCGAGCCAAAAGTCACCGTTGGGCGCGAGGAACGGCTGCCCCGTGGCGTCCAAGTAGCCGTGGCGAAAGTTGGGGCCAAACACGGCAAAGAGGACGACCAACGCAAGGAATGCCAGCGCGATGGCCAACAGCCACTTACCCCTCAAACCTGAGACTCCCGGATTCGAGGGTCGATCAGAGGTTGGACAATGTCCACGATGAGGTTGACGACGACGAACATCGCGCCGGTCACGAGCACGGTACCGAGGATTAGAGGCGTGTCCCGCTTCTGAATGGCGTCGATCGTATAGAAGCCGATGCCGGGCATGCTGTAGAAACGCTCGACGATGAAGGAGCCCGTCAGGAGGAAGCCAAACGACGTTCCCATCGCGGTCACGACCGGCAAAACGGCGTTGCGGAGGGCGTGCGTCGTGTAGAGCCGCCAAGGGGGCACGCCCTTGGCGACCGCGAGCTTCACGAACTCCATGCGGAGGGTGTCGATCATGCTGGCGCGTGTCAGCCTGGCCAATGTCGCCATGGGGCGTGCTGACATGATGACCACAGGGATCACCAAGTAGATCCAGAGCGGACGGCTCATCTCTGGCTCATAGTTGATGGGTAGCCACGTGTTCCACTCTGCGAAAAACAGAACGAGCAAAGGCCCGAGCACAAAGTTCGGCACGGTCACGCCGAGCGTGCTGATGCTCAGGGCAGCCTTGTCCATCGCGCGGTTCTCATTGACGGCGGCGACGCTCCCCAGGAACACACCGACAAGCGTGGCGAGCGCGATCGCGAGCAGGGCGACTCTGGCTGTCACGGGGAAGGCCCTGCCAATGATCTGTCCAACAGGTTCGCGCGTTCCGAACCAGCTCTGCCCAAGATCCCCGTGGGATGCGTCGGCCACGTATTTGACAAATCTCTGGGGCCAAGGAAGATCCAAACCGAGCTCGTGCCGAGCGGCCAGATAGGCTTCGTGGGTCGCCTTCTCCCCCACTCGTGCGAGAGCCGCGTCGCCGGGCGCAAGCTCGCCGGCAAGAAAGGTGACGAAGGCGATGAACAGAAGACTGACCACTCCGTAAAGCAGTCGGAGGGCGATGGATTTGAAGAAGCGAAGTCCAGGAGCGGCCGACATCAACCTCGAATAATCGAGGCTGAAGTTACCTTATCGCCAAGCGTCACGGCCCGCACGACGTCCATGCCGTCCAAGACCTGACCGAAGACCGTGTAGTTCCCGTCCAGGAACTTGGCGTTGCCCAACAGGATGTAGAACTGTGAGTCCCCGCTGTCGCGGTCATTGGGAAGCGTGGAGAGGCCCACCGCACCCTCAACATTGGGAAAGCCGCTGTCTTCGTAAGGGACTTTCGTGCCGCTGCCGCCCGACCCGAGCGAGGCGTCCTTCATGTCGGCGGTGCGGGAAGCCGGGTCTCCGGTCTGGATCAGGAACTCGCGGGGCTGCTTGACGACCTTGAAGAACCGTTGACCGTTGTAGAAGCCGCTTTGCGCCAAGCGAACGATCTGCGCCGTCGTTTTGGGGGCTTCCTTTGTGTGAAGGAGGATCGAAATCCTCCCTTTCCCTTCGATGTCCAAAAGGAGCAACGTCTGCCCAGGCTTCGCTTTGGCAGCTTGGCCAAACGAGGCAATGGAACAACAGACGATCAGGATCAAAGTCAAAAGGCGCATGTTGGTTCTCCCTAGAGCTTAGACGAACGACAGTGGCAACGTGCACGCTGAAGTCAGTCTTGGATGAGTCGTCCGTACCCGTCGTACTTGACCCCTCCCATCAGGATGTAGATGCCGTCGATCACAGACCAGAGGTATCCGATACCGCAGAGGGCTGCGACAAGCTGAAGGGCGCCGTGGGCCGCGTATCCCAGGTAGAACCGGCCCACCCCCGGGATCAGGTTCAAAAGACCTGCGGTCGTACGGTTTTTGTCACTCTTGGGAACCGAGGCTTCAAGGTAGCGCCACTGGCCTTGGGCCGGAACCATGGACTGGCCGGTATAGGCGGGAGTCGGGGCGACTGGTGGGGCTCCGACAGCCAGTGAACCAGGTACAGGAGGCGGGGCAAACCCACTCGGGGTGGGGGCTACCAGTGGGCGAAGGTCTGGAATGTCAATCGCAGGCCGCCAGTCACCCATTCCGTGCTTCCACACAAACGTGTCGTGCGCGATCACTCCGTCGCGGGCAAGTTCGCAAATCTGTTCATATGTGAGAGGCCCGAGTTGGCCGTAGTGGCCCACGTAGAACCATTCCGCTTGGACAGGACCTTCACCCATGAATGCCGCCTTGTCGGGACAACGGTTCATTCTAACGCGGGGTTGCGCGCGAAGTTCGTTGGTCCCGTCAAAAGTGGCCCTTAGATCAGGCCCAGGCGTGCCAGGGCTCGTCGCAGCTGGGGTTGTGGCGCCTTCGAGCTGTCCACCCATCTTGCTTTCCAACCAAGCTTCACGGCAGCACGGACATTGACGTCTGAATCGTCGAAGAAGAGGATCTCCTCGGGCTGGACTCCGGCCCGGATTCGAAACGCCTCGAACGCAGGAACACTTGGCTTGCAGGAGCCGATTTCATGAGAGGCCGCTTGAATGTCAAGCCTCGCAACGGTCGGAAACAAGTTAGGGTCAGTCATCATCCGCCAGTGGATCACATTGGTGTTGGACAGGCATCCGAGGCGAAGTGAGTTGAGCCGCAGCCGTCCGAGAAGTTCATCGATCCCTTCGTGCTCGCCGACGACGATCGCATTGTGCGCTCTCTTGGCCTGATCCAAAGCGGTTCCGGCGAACATCGCCAGCGCGTCCAGGTAATCCTCTTCGCCAATTCCGCCATCCTGGAACCTCAGGAACTCGGGAAAGGCGTCGAAAGGGACGTTGTCCAGATGGTGTTGTGCCGCTCCTACAGACGCGAAGGCTTCTCCCCAATCGTTGCGGATCCTGACGAGGACATGACCGAGATCGAAGCAGACGACACGAAGGCTCATGCGTCTGCGCCGATCGATTTCAGGTAACCGAAGCTTGCCAGACAGCACTCGACGGAGTCTCGGGGAGACTCGTCCAGTTCGACGATGGCGTAACGAACGCCTGCGGCTTTGGCCACTTCCGTGATGCGGCGGTAGTCCAACTCACCCTCGCCAATCGGCATGTGCCTGCCGTCCTTTCCGTCCTTGAAGTGGGCCAAGTAGACGCGCCCAGCGAGCCGCTCTAGCCAAGCCACGGGATCGTGCTTTGCCCACCAAGTCCAGTAGAGATCGATCTCGGGCTCGACGGTGCTCGGTGCAGTATTCCAGAGAATCTCGAAGCCGGGAACACCGTCCTCAAGCTCAAACTCGAACGAGTGATTGTGATAGGCGAACATCAGGCCGTGCTCGTGACAAGCGGCCGCAACCTCTCCGAGGCGTCGACCGAAATCCGCCCAACCATCTGCGTACACTTCCTTTGGCACCCAAGGTACCACCAGCCACTCGGCACCAAGACACTGCGCCCCTTCGGCCGTCTCGGGCAACCGCTCTTCGACGTCGGAGAGTCCAACGTGGCACGCGATGGCCCTCAGACCCGCGTTGTCGAGTTCAGACCTGTATCTGTCGGGGGTCAATCCGTGAAGACCCGCAGTTTCGACAAAGCGGTACCCACCGTTGGCCAGGCGAGCAAAGGTTCCAGGCAGGTCTCGTTCCATGGCGTCGCGCACGGAGAAGAGCTGAACCCCGATGTCCATGGTTCAATCATGGCGCAATCCTTAGGACGTTAGGTTGAAACCGGGCCCACGTCCAGTGCGTTAGAGTCACGTCTCTTTTGATTCGTGGGTGCAGGCGTGTCTATGTCGATGCTCAAGCCACAAACCCGATCCCGTCGGGAGAGACCTTGTCCAAAGCAGCGTAGGGCCGGAGTCGCACAATTACGGGGTTCTGGTTCCAGGTCGGCGACTGGGATGGCTCACGCGGTATAACTGCGGGCTCGTGCTAAGAAGATTCTAGTCTTTCTGGCGCGGTCGTTTACTTTCGGGCCCTTGAGCCCGTATGCGAGCCAGTCCATGAAGCGTCATGCCTTTACTTTGATCGAGCTTCTCGTCGTGATCGCCATCATCGCGATCCTTGCAGCCATCCTATTCCCCGTCTTTGCCCAGGCCAAAGACGCCGCCAAGAAGACCGCCTCTCTCAGCAACCTGAAACAGGTCGGCACCTCTGTTCAGCTCTATCTGGGGGACTCAGACGACGTGCTGCCCCAGAGCGCCTATCTCGTGTTCGACCAGGCCAAGCCAAAAGTGGAGTCGGTCTACGACCTCCTCCAACCCTATATGAAGAACGTCCAGATCCTGGTCAGCCCAGCCGATGCACAACCAGGCCAGAGCTGGAAACAGAGACTTGAGGATTTAGGCCTCCGGAACGACAAGGTTGAGTTTGCCAGCTATGTTCCCAACCTAGGCCTGTTCGGCGACAACCTCTGCGGCTTCAAGCCGAAGTACACACCAGTGACGCCTGCGTCGACGCTCCCGACTCAGGTCGAGACGATCATGTTCTTCGACGGCTACATCAAACAGAAGTCACCTGACCTGAACTACTATACGTTCCTGGCTTGGGCACGCCACGCGGGACAGGTCGTCATCAACTTTGCCGACTCACATGCGAAGACGGTGCGCTGGAACGGGGTGCAGCAAATTGGCCGGAGTTTCCCGACGCCTTCAGGCAGTCGCTCGCCGTTCTACTACGGATGGCGCACGGACACGACAAACTGCCCGCCAGAAGGGCTCTGCAGCACAGGCAGCACGCTGCAGTCGGTTCCCAGCACTCCGACCGATCCGTACAACGACCTCCACGGCGTTCCGGGCACGGACATTACCGACTCGGAAGACACGGCGTCCTGCAACTGAGCGCCATCAGTTGAGACCAGAGAGCGAGAGCGGGACGCGGGGCGTTCCGCTCTCGCTCTCTGCGTGACCGAAGGCCTCGAGGTAGGTACGCTGGGCCATGCCGCTCTTCGGTGCTGTGCACACGGCCGCGACGACCCAGCCCAAAATGGGGGCCGACAGCTATGAGTCGTCCTACTATGAGATCAGGCTAGGTCAGGACACTCCCCGAGTCAGTTCGCTGCGATTGGACGGCCTGGGCAAAGGTCACCTGGGAGATGACGGCGTCAAAGCCGCCTCCGCAGGCAGCACGCCCGTTGAACTTCACTCGGACGGCAAGGGCAAGTTCTCGTACTTCACTCCTGGAGCAAGAAAGCCGTGTTGGGTTGTCCACTGCTCCGCGAAAACGTTGACCGTTGAATCCGAAGCCGTTGACGGCAGGGCCGCTCCTGCGCTTGTTCTCGAGTTCGACCAGCGCAAGTGTCACGCTTCCTTGCTCGGAACCATGGTGCCCAACACCAAGCAAATGACCCTCCCTTGCGTTCTCCACCTTCCTGACAGCGGCTCATTTCAGATATCGGGCACGGCAGGCATGGCCCTCGACTACGATGCCCGCCGTTATGCCAAGGAAGGCCCTTATGTCTCGGTGTCGTTCCCTGGCGCTGACCAGGTGCACACGAGAGTGCGCTACCGACTTGAGGCGACTGCCCTGTACCCCCATTGGCAGCCGCTCACGGACGATCCCGTGTTCGAAGGGTTCAAGCGTGGATTCCTCAACATGTTCCAGGTCAACCCACGGTTTGGCATGTTGGCCAACAACGCCTCCAGCGACCTGGTGGCGTTCACAGTGTTTGAATACGCGGAGATGGCTGCAAAAGCACCCCCGCTTGGCAAGGGGCTGACATGCATGAATCTCGTCCGAGCGACCCTCGACAAGTACTTGGCCGGCCAAAAGGGGTACGGGCAAGTGGGGTATGGGCCTGGCCCTGAACAAGCGGACGTCGTAGGCTGGGGCAGTCCGTACGACTCACTCGACACCTATCCGTCATTGTTGATCGCCGCCGGTGAGTACGTTCAATCGACGAAAGACATCGCCTGGGGCAGGGCCAACTTCGACAAGCTCGCCGCCTGGGCAGAGACGATGATGTCGCTCGACAAGGACGGCAACGGACTTATCGAATACCCGAGGACCGGCAATTTCAACGACCGTCCGACACCGAGCAACCGACCGGCAAACTGGTGGGACACCATTAACTTCGGCCACGAAGACGCCTTTTCAAACGCTCTAGCCTATCGGGCGGCTGGACTGTTCGGGGCCTTGGCCAAGTCGGTGGGGCGGGTTGACGAAGCCGCCAAACTCGAACGTTTTGCCAGAAAGTTGAAGACGGCCTACGCCCCAGCATTTCTCAACACTCAGTCAGGACTGCTGGCGGGCTGGCGAAGTCAGGACGGTGAACTGCACGACTACGCATTCACTTTTGTTCAAGGTGCCGCCGTGACGTACGGCCTGCTGGACGACAAAACCGCCAACAGCGTCATGGACCACCTCCTTGCCAAGCTCCAACAAGTTGGGTTCAGGAGCTTCAAATATGGTCTGCCAGGCAACCTGGAACCCATCAAGAAAGGCGATTACGTGCAGCACAACTGGACTGGCGCGATCAACGTCGGAGAGCCAAGCCGCGAGGACGGTACCGACGCATTTCAGATCTACGAGAACGGTGGGGCGACAGGATGCTGGGCTTACTTCACGGTGAAGGCACTCTACAAGTTGGGACGGCTGTCGGACGCTCGAAAGGTCTTCCTTCCCATGCTCAAGGGCTACGCCGAAGGCAACTTCATGGGTTTTGGTGAAAACGGTCAGTCCAAGGACTGGCGCGCTTGGGACGGCACGTGCCACGGATATGAGGGACTCCTCGTGGACAGCTTTTTGACCCTCCTGTGCGTGGAGGACGAACTCAAGGCTCGGCGAAAGGACTGAAACGAACGGGCCGACTCATGTCCTCGGAATGGGGCCCTCTCCTCTTTGCTCAACTGTCGTACACTCACAACAAGCAAGAAAGCTTGTCCGCAGGGGGCGCCGCAAGGCTGAGATGATTCCCGACCCCGGGAACTGTCCCCTCGAACCTGATCTGGGTCATGCCAGCGTAGGGATTGCGGCGTCGCAACCTCAAAAGTGAAGCGCCGTCCAGCAATCGCGGGACGCGCTTTCTGCTTTGAGGCACAGATGAAGAAGGCCAATGCGCGTCGACATACCGACGGACGCCACTCGGGCTTTACGCTTGTAGAGCTCCTCGTCGTCATCGCCATCATCGCCATTCTCGCAGCAATCCTGTTCCCCGTCTTCGCCCAGGCGAAATCGGCCGCCAAGAACACAAGTTGCCTGAGCAATGGCCGACAGATCGGAATGGCTGTGAAGCTGTACCTTGTGGACAGCGACGATCAGATGCCGATCTTCTACGCTTACAACTCTCAGCCACCCGCAAACGATCCGAAGCACAAAGGCACTGAGAGGCTTTTGCTGCCGTACTGCAAGGACAAGGATCTGTTCAAGTCACCTTGGGACGATGGTGGGCCCTACTTGGCGACCGACGTTCCCGGAGCCCAGAGCTACTGGGAAGCCTATGGCAGTTCCTACCGTTTCACACAGTGCCTCTTTACGATCGCTAGGGGCGAATCGTCGCAGAACAACAATGTCTACGACTTTGACCGACCCGTTACCGAGACTCAACTGGAGTTTCCGAGCGAGTCGCGGGTCATCCGGATCGAGATGTTCCCGTTCTTTTCGAAGACGGTGGACGTTGGATGCACCCGGTACTACTACGACTGCGATCCCCCCAACAACTACTTCCGAATGTGGTCCCCGACTGGCGGCACTGTCATCTTTGCTGACGGTCACGCTAAGTTCATCACCGGGAACGGGCAATTCGACGGTGAGGTCGTTAGTCCGGACGGACACCGGTCCGGCGACGCTAACTCCGACTCTTGGACTGGCACCTGGTATGGCGTCTGCGACTGACCGGTGAGCGCTGACAGGGCGCCGAGTACACTTCGACCGTGCTTGGGGCCCTAGTCCTTCTTGTTTGCCAGTCTCACCAGAGTCCTCTTGTCTCCCGGTTTGCCGCCTCCTTCCACAAGCGCCAGACCGACTACCCTGCCGATCGCGTCGACCCCCATATCTCCGATTGCATGGACACACTGATCCAGGCTGCAAAGATCGATTCGGCCCGAAAGGACGTCGATGTCGGAGCCGACGCCTGGCTTGAGCCCTACCGGAAGGGGATCGGATTCAAGCAGGTCGATGGGGAGTGGTCGCGCTTTGCGGATTTCGACCTTGGTGAGGCCGATGGTGACGGGCTTAAGGTCTTCACGGCGCGCATGGGCCGCGTCACCAGAACGAGAGTTTTTGGCCGCAACGGGCAGGAGATCAGGATTCCGTCCGAATGGCGGTGGACCGAGTTCAGCCCCAAAGTCGTGTTCCTACCCAACCACCTTTGCCTTTTCAACGCTGGCCGGCTACAGGAAGCGGGTATGCACGTCGGGCTCAAACTGGTCTGGTTCCGACCTTTGGGAGACCGTTTCGTGCCGCTCAAGTCCGTCACAACGGCGTACACGCTCGCCGAGGACGGCCCTGTGACGGTGAGCGGGAACCTCGTGACGGCCCGAACGACCGACTTCGCAAGAGCCTTCATCGTTAGCGGCGGGCTCGACGTGCTGTCCAGGACCACGGTGTGGGACTGCTCTTCAGGTCGACCGAAGCCCGTCAAGACAGTCCTTGGGCAACCCGAATTACGTGCGGTGGACACGGCCCTTGTGGCAGCTTGGAGCGCAAGAAGACCGAGCGTGCTTCAAAGGCGTCTCCTCCGTGCATGGCCCCATCAAGACGTCTTGGACGACTGGAAGGTGGTCAAGCTCTCTGACAGGCGCTGGGAGCTTGCGATCAAAGACGGGCCTACGTTTGTCCTGAAATCGTCGGCCGGCGGCCTCCAAGTTGTCGGCGTCAGGACGGGCAGTCGCCCGCAGGGCTGACAAGCCGCTGACTTGATCCGGGGCGAGTGCTAAACTGGCGGGAACTATGGGCTCTGCCTACACCCCCGGCCTTACTGTCAGCAAAGACGTCGTTGTTCAGCGGGTTCGCCGCCTGCCCATCAAAGGTGACGTGTTGGTGGCGGCTGGTGACCCTGTCAAGCACGATACGGTTGTTGCCAGAGCCCTCTTGCCAGGGCCACTCCAGACGATCAAGCTGGCGGAGAAGCTCGGCGTCGAGGCGAAGGACGTTCGCCAGTTCTTCCAACTTAAGGAAGGGGATGCCGTCGAGAAGGGGCAGTTGGTGGCCAAGACCAAGGGCTGGCTGATCTTCAAGGGCCATGAACTGACCAGCGACTACACTGGTGTTGTCGAGAGCATTTCTGAAATCACAGGGCACGTCCTCGTTCGCGAACCCAGCATCCCTGTTGAAATCGCGGCCTACGTCGATGGCCGAGTTTCCAGCGTCATGGTAGGCGAGGGTGCCCTGATCGAGACCCGGGGAGCCATGGTTCAGGGCATTTTTGGTGTCGGTGGAGAGCGAAACGGAACCGTCCGAGTGGCGGTGACCGGGCAGGGTGAGGTTCTTGATGCGGCGGCGATCCGGGCTGACGACGCGGGCAAGATCTTGATCGGAGGGAGCGGCGTCACCTACGAGGCGCTTCAGAAGGCCAACGAAAGCGGCGTGATCGGCATCGTGACGGGCGCCGTCCGTGACGTCGACCTCATCAAGTTCCTCGGCTTCGACATCGGGGTGGCGATCACGGGGCAGGAGCCGATCAACCTCACCCTTGTGGCAACAGAGGGCTTTGGAGTGTTGCCCATGGCCGAAAGGACCTTTAACCTTTTGAAAACAATCGAAGGGAAGACTGCGAGTCTGAACGGCGCGACCCAGATCCGTGCCGGTGTCATCAGGCCCGAGGTCATCTGTCCGATGGAGAGTGTTGCCGGTGAGGCCCAAGTGGCCGCTTCTGGCGGAACACTGGACATTGGGACGCCCATCAGGGTGATCCGCGAGCCCTACTTTGGCCTGCTTGGCAAGGTCACAGGGTTGCCTCCGCAGCTCTTGACAGTCGAGTCCGGGGCTGAAGTGAGGGTTCTTGAAGCGAAGCTTGACGACGGCCGGGATGTCACGGTGCCCCGGGCGAACGTCGAGATCATCGCCGCCTCATGAAGATACTGATTGTTGACGACGAACCCACACTGCTCGAAACCGTCGAGACGAAGCTCCGTCGTGAAGGCTACACGACCTTTTCGGCCGATTCCGCCGAAGAAGGCATGCGGATCTACAGGCTCGTCAAGCCCGACCTCTTGTTGCTGGACGTCATGTTGCCGAACCGTTCGGGATACGACCTCTGCCGGGCGATTCGAAAAACGGCTGCCACGCCGATCATCTTCTTGACCGCTCGGGCCAGCGAAGAAGACCGGGTGGCTGGTCTTGAGATGGGGGCTGACGACTACGTCGTGAAGCCGTTCTCGCTCGCTGAACTCAGTGCTCGCGTCAAGTCCGTTTTGCGCCGATCGTCAGGCGACCAAGGCGTCGAAGACCCTGTCGACCTTTCTTGGTTGAGAATCGATCCGAAGACCCACGAAGTTTGGCTCACACGCCTCTCCCCGCCTTCGGTAGGTTCGGGCGATGCAAGGGCCAGCTTGTCGCTGTCCCCCAAGGAGTTCGCCCTGCTGCACTTCCTAGCGCGGAATGCGGGGCAGGTCTTCTCTCGCGAGGCCCTTCTTGATCGGGTTTGGGGTCAAGACGCCTACGTGTCTCCCAGAACCGTCGACGTCCACGTACGGTGGCTCCGGGAACACATTGAGGACGAACCGTCGCTTCCTCGTCACATAGTGACCGTGCGCGGAGTGGGCTACAAGTTCGTTGCATGAGGTGCCTTGTGACCGAGGACGCCTTGTTGCTGGCGCGCCTTCCGACGGTCTTCGAGCGCTTTCTTAGCCTGACCGAGGTGGTAGACCGCCCGCTCATTCTCCTCACACGCCAAGTGGCGAGACTGGTAGTCCAAGAGTTTGTCGACCAAGGCGTCGATGACGTCTTCGACTCTACACCCATTGACGCCGACCTCGTGCGGAGCCCCCGACTGAAACGAGACCCGGATGAACGGACGTTCGGTCACTGCCGGGCCTTCGTCTGGTTGTCGGGACAGTGGCTCCTCTGGTCGCATGGTGTCGAGGGTACCCAGGCGGCAGCCCAGGGTCACAACTCGAGCATCAGCGTGACGATCTCGAACGGCTTGTAGGCGAACGGGACGGCGCCGTCCTGAACCTCGAGGGCCTGTACGCGGTTCTCGGCTAGATCGCAGACCCAAGCCCTTTTGGCTGGAGTGGCGCACTGCAATAGTCCGGTACCCCGTGTGTTGTGGCACTCATAGAGGCGGACGATCACATTGTCCGAGTCCTCTGCCCGTTTGACGGCTTCGATCACGACGTTTCGGTTGTCGCAAGCGACCAGTCGAGGTAGGTCGGTCTTGGCCCCTTTCCCGGGGCTCAGGCGCGCGACACGAACCGGCGCATTGAGGGCGTAGGCGGCAGCCACCACGTCGCTGTGCTGGACTTGGTCGTAATGGGGAAGCAGAACGTACGTGAAGCGGTGCTGCCCCATGTCACACGTAGGGTCAGGGGCCTTTGGAGACCGGAGCAAAGTCAGGCGCAGAGTGTCGTCCAGGACATCGTGCCCGTACTTGCCCATGTTGAGGATGGCGGCACCATGCCCGCCTTCGCTGAGATCGGCCCACTTCTGGGCGCAGACTTCGAACCGAGCGACGTCCCATGTCGTGTTCCGGTGGGTCGGACGTTCGACGTGGCCAAACTGAATCTCAAATGTCGCGCGCTGAGAGTTGACGTTGAGAGGAAAGGCGACCTTGAGCATCTTGTCCTCCTCGTGCCAGTCCACCAGCGTGTCGAAGCGAATCCCTGGCGTCGGGCCCAGGCTGATCCGCTGCCGGATGGTCGAGTTTCCGAACTTCTTGACCAGTTCCACAGCTGCCCGTACGGGCCCTCGCTCGACGACCTCGAAGCTGTCGCTTCGGATTAGATCCCTCTGAGTCTCCAGAGCATAGACGTCAACGTCCCAGGCGTCCCAGAACAAGGGGTGATCGTCAAAAAGCTGAAAGACGTTGGCCAGCTTTCCCGGGGCTACGAACTCGATGGGCTCGTCGTCCATCGTTTGGATACTAACGATGTTCCCGTTGCCATCAAACCGGACTGCGAACTCGTTGTTCTCCAGCTTGCGCCCACCGGCTTTGAGACGGGGAAGGATGTGAGGAGGAGAGGGCACCAGATCTCCGACGCTGACGGCTCCGAGTGCATCCACCGGCGTTTGAAACACGAGTTTCCTCGTTCCGAAGTCATCAATCAGCTGAACCGGTAGCTCCTCGTCTTTGAGCCTCAAGGCCCCTGGGACGGAGTTGCTTTCCCAAGGAAGTTCGGCCTGCGAAGGGATCGTGCTGTTGTGGAAGACCGCGACCGGATGAGACATGTCGGACGTGTCCAACTTCTTGCCGAGTTGCTCCAGGCAGTGCTTGATGATCTCTTCTCCCACCTGGCGGACTCGGTCATAGTCCTTCGCGCTGTCCACGTAGACTTCTCTGACTGAGGAGCCAGGGATGATGTCGTGGAACTGGTTCAGGAGCACGGTCTTCCACGAATCCTCCAACTCCTGCCGCGGGTAGTCGGCGGGGCTTCCACAGAATGTCGCCAGCCATTCCGCGTCTCTCAGAAGGAATTCACATTCGCGGTTCGACCTCTTGTTGGCGGCTTGGCTCGTGTACGTGCCGCGGTGAAGTTCGAAGTAGAGTTCGCCCACCCAGGTGCAGAGATCGCCGCTGCTGCCGATCGCCTCGTTGAAGAAGTCGGTGGCCTTCTTTTTCGGCAAGATGACAGGCAGGCCCGGGGCTTGTCGGGCACGGCGCAGAAACTCGATGTGCTGCTCGGTCGGGCCACCCCCACCATCGCCGAACCCGAAGACGTACAGTGACATGTCAGACCGGCCCGCGTCCTTGAACTTTCGGACTGACTCGGCGATCTCCGTCGGCTCGCACGATGCGCAGTAGGTGTCGGCCGGTGGGAAATGGGTCCACACGCGACTTCCATCGATGCCTTGCCACCAGAACGTGTGGTTCGGGAGCTTGTTGAACTGGTTCCAACTCAACTTCTGCGTGAGAAACGCCTTGATGCCGAACTTACGGAGGATTTGAGGAAGGGCGGCCGAGTACCCAAAGACGTCGGGCAGCCACATGTCGATCGTGTCGACGCCGAAATGCTTCTTGAAATAACGCTTGCCGAAGAGGAACTGACGAACAAGGGATTCAGCTCCTGTCAGATTGCAGTCGGCCTCGACCCACATCGATCCAAGTGGCTCCCACTGGCCCTTCTTGGCCGCGCGCTTGACCCGGTCGAATAAGTCGGGATACTCCTGCTCGAGCCATTCGTACTGGGACGCCTGGGTGTGGACGAACACGTGGTCTGGATACCGTTCCATCAGGGCCAACTGAACAGCGGTCGTGTGCGCCATTTTTAGGCGAGTCACGCTGAGAGGCCAAAGCCAGGCCGTGTCCAAATGGGCGTGGCCAACAGCGACGACCTCGTGGAAGGTCTCATCAGTCAGGGCGTCGAGAGCGTCCTTGAGGATCCGGCGACAATGGGCCACGGCTCGCTTTTGACCGGCGCGGTGGTGATTGCAGACGTCATTGAGAGCCCGCAGGAGGACTTCTCGGGCCGGGTTCTTCTCGTCGATGGCTTCGAGCAGGCTGATGCCGAAGGCGACGTCGTAGGCTAGGGCAACAGCGTCGGGATCGACCGTGCACAGCCAGAACCCCTTGTACACTTCCGGCTTGGCCGTCCTGGGCTTCTCAGCTCCGTGAACGGTCACTTCCTTGTTGTGGGCCCAAGCATGGAACAGGATCTCGTGCCGCTCACCACCGTCACAACGCTCGGAGAGACGCATATAGTTGCGGCCCCAATCAAGACCGCCGATCGCTCTCCCGTCAATATAGGCGGTCGCCTCGACGTTCCCGTCGTGCTGGCCCCAAATGTCAGGGGCTCCATAAGCGAGGCCGACCTCCTTGCCGGCCCACTCTTGAGGCACCTCGAACTCGACCTTGTACCACCCTTCACTATAAGTTGGGCCCCAGGAAAAACCGGGATCGACCGCCTTCCACTGCTTCCCATCTCCAAACGTCGCGGAAACGGCGATCGATTCGAGGACGGTCTTGTCTTTGAGCTCCCGCTTGAGGAACTGCTTGACGCGCTGAAGTGTGATGTTGGCGTGTTTCAACATAGGGCGGTCCAGTTCAGGGGAAGGAGGTTACCCGTTGGGTATTCTGCCCGGCATGGAGAAGGGGGAGCTCAAAGTCGTCGCGTCGGCAATGGCCGCCCTCTATCTGAGGGGCTCTCCCTACGCACGGGCCATCCGTCGAAGGAACTGGGTCCGCGTACAAGACGCACTCTGCCGGGCAGCGCCAAAACTTGGGCAAGTCGCTCCAGCTCTGAAGGACGCCGGACTCTGGGACGAGGCTTCGGCATTGGCAGACGGTCGAGCCCTGGACTGGGGAAATGATCAAGTGGAGGCTGGCAGGGTTCTGACGGTCGTGTCGGCTGGCTATCCGGCCAGATGGATCCAGGTGCTTGGTGCATGCGCCCCGCCTTGCGCGTGGATCCAGGGACAATGCCCGGTGGGGCCGATGGTTTCGGTCACGGGCAACCGTTGCCTCGACTCTCGTGACCGTTCCTTCGCCCGGTCGCTCGGTGCAGCGGTGATGTCCTGCGGCCATTGTCTCGTCACTGGCGGCGCGATCGGCTCGGATTCCGTGGCTGCGTTGTCGGCACTCGGTGCCGGAGGCGCCGGCCGTGTCCTGTTTATCATCCCTTGTGGACTAAGTGCTGTTCAGGTGCCTCCGGGAGTCGTCGCTATCAGCGTCTGCGAACCGAGCGCGTCGTTTAGTGCCGGCCAAGCGATGGAACGGAACACGCTGATCTACGCTGCATCGGAAAGGGCGGTCGTGGTGAGGGCCCGGTATCGAGAAGGAGGGACTTGGACGGGAGCAACCGATGCCGTTCGACGAACCTTGTGCGAACTGCTGGTGAGGCGGATTGCCGGAGACCAGGCGTCGGACGCCCTCATCCGGCTAGGCGCCGTGAGCGTGGACACGATCGAAGACGTTGTCGCCCGACTCAAGCAACCTATGGCCCCGGCTCAACGACTCTGGGACGGCTAGCGAGGGACACCCTTGAGTGCAAGGGTGATGGCCAGGGCCAAGGCGTCAGCAACATCGTCGGGCCGGGGCGGCTCAGAGAGGCTGAGGAGGCGCTGGACCATGTACTGGATCTGGCGCTTCTCCGCTGCACCGTTGCCGACTACGGTCTGCTTGACTTCTGGTGGCGAGAACTCGATACATTGCAGTCCGGCTTGGGCGCACGCCAGTTGGATGACTCCCAGGGCTTTAGCCACGTCCATGGCCGTTGTCTGGTTCTTGGCGAAAAAGAGACGCTCGTTGGCGACAGCGTCTGGACGGTGTTCAGCGAGGATCTCAACGAACCGGTCGTGGATGAGACAAAGCCGCTCGGGAGTCGAGACTCGGGGCGTCTTGACAAGGCCGTAAGCTAGGGCCGTCAAACGGGAACCTTCCTTTCGGACGACCCCAAAACCAACCCTTTCCAGGCCGGGGTCGATCCCCAGGATCACCATGCGGACAGTCTAGCCCTGCGCAGCCGAACCCGACAAGAGGCCGCGGCTGACAACGCCGACATACCACGGTTCCCCCTCCACCTCAGGCGTTTGGTGCCAGTCATAGAGATACCCCTCGACCAGGTTGAGTTCTGCCAGACGGCGGTCGAGATCCACCGGACGTACCCAGACTTCGGTGAGAACGGGATACCAGTCCGTTGGGAGAGGTGGTTGCATCGTTCGGTAGTCATCTGTGACGTCCACAACGACGATCCTCGCCAGATTGAACCTCCAGAGGCTCGGGAGCATTACTGCCATGTGTCGACCTCCATGTCGCTTACGAGTTGGGACGAAGGAAGCAGCCACAAAGTGCCGCAGGTCGGGCCCGTCTAGTGGTCGGATCCGATTTCGGGCGAGTCTGGCTTGATCTTCGGGAAGCGGAAGACGCCCTGGATGCTTTCCTTGTTCACCTTGGCCGGAAGGTCGTCGGCGACGCCTTGATTGAAAGCGTAGGGAATGAGGATCGACACACGGCGGTTGCTGAAGTGGTAGGGATCCTCAGGATGCCTCAGTTCATTTGCCGCGAATCCGCGGACAGCGAGGAAGCGGTCGTCTGTGCACCCACCCTGGATCAGAAGTCTTCGGACCGCATTGGCCCGGTCGTGGCTCAGATCGAAGTTGTCGTATCCTGGTCGGTTTAGCGGCCGGGCGTCGGTGTGTCCGTCCACGACCATCTTGCGGCCCGTGCCTTGCAGCAGTGGGGCCAGCTTGGCCAGGACGGTGCGCGCTTGGGGGCGGACTTCTGCGCTGCCGATCGTGAAGAAGAGCTCCGAGTTGGTCTCGTTCTCAATGAGCTCGATCTGAAGGCCCTCCGGTGTGAGTTCGAGTTGGATCGCCTTGTGATCCTCGAGTTTCTTGAGGCCCGCGTCCTTCTCAATCGTCTGCTGGACTTGCTCCTCCAGGTTCCGCATGGCGGCGAGCTCGCTCCGATGGGCACTGTCAGCCCCACCCTTGCCGGGCGTCGTCACCAGGGCGCCCGTGCTCTTCATGATGTTGACGGTGTGTTTGGGTGTGTTCTTCTCAAACCCGAGTGGATCTTTGAAGTACCCAGCGATCACCTCCCGGGTCGGTTGGTCCATCCCCATGATCCACATCACCATGAAGAACGCCATCATCGCCGTCACAAAGTCGGCATAGGCGACCTTCCAGGCACCCCCGTGGTGGGCGTGCCCGTGCGCCTTCTTCTTCTTGATGATGATCGGGGTGCCTTCTTGCATCTCGTTGCCTCACCGACCTCTGTTGTCAATCAAGCCGCATCCTTCTCCTTGACCGCTTTCTCCAATTCGGTGAAGCCGGGACGGACAGACGGATCGATGTTGCGGCGGGCGAATTCGACGCACGTGATCGGTGACTCTCCTCGGGCAAAGCTGAAGAGGGCATACCGAATGCAGGTCAAGTACTGGCCTGAGGCTTTGACCCGGTTGCCGACGGACCGTGCCATCGGCCCAACGACGATATAGCCGGCGAAGATGCCGAAGAACGTTCCCGCGAGTGACGCGCCGACGGAGTGACCGATCGCAGAGGGTTCTCCGCCGATCTTGCCCATCGTGATGATGATTCCAAGGACGGCGGCGACGATTCCTACGGCAGGCATGGCGTCAGCGACGTTCTGAAGAGCTTCCGATGGGACGATCTCCTCGGCGTGTGCGACTTCAAGATCCAGCTCCATCATCTCGGCGAGGTCGTGAGGCCCGACAGCTCCGGTCAGGATCACTTTCATCGTGTCGCAGAAGAAATGCACCGCATGGTGGTTCGCCATGAACGATGGGAACTTCTTGACGATTTCCGACTCTTCTGGATTCTCGACGTGCTTTTCGAGACCGAGCAAGCCCTCCTTCCGCGCCACAGTGAAGAGCTGGTACATCATTTTCAGCAGGTCGACATAATCCTGCTTGGCTGGAGGTGGCTTCATCAAGCCAGTGAGGGCTTTGATCGTCTGCTGGAGGACGGCCATCCCGTTTGAACCCAGGAAGATTCCAAACCCCGCACCGCCAAGGATGACGAATTCGTTGACTTGGATTAATACGCCCATTTGTCCGCCATGCATGACGTAACCCACGATGACGGCGACAACACCGACTATGATGCCGATGAACGTGAACATTTCCAGTCAATTCAAACGGGGTGTAGAATGGGCCCGACCCCGCACACTTCGAATTGTCGGTTCTGTCCGTAGGTTTACTCAGTGATGGCCCGCCCTCCTTTGGCCGATTCTCGGCCGATTCCCACCGTCCGTCTTCTTGACCCCCACACGATCAACCAGATCGCGGCTGGCGAAGTCGTCGAACGACCGTCTTCAGTCGTCAAGGAGTTGGTCGAGAACGCGTTGGATGCAGGGGCGACTTGGATCGAAGTTCGCATCGAGGACTATGGTCGGAAGTTGATCGAGGTGGCCGACGACGGGTGCGGCATGGATCCTGATACGGCGCGGCTTGCTCTGGAACGCCACGCGACGTCGAAGATAGAACGTGTCGAAGACCTGAACAACGTCTCGACCCTTGGGTTCCGGGGTGAGGCGCTTCCCTCCATCGCTTCTGTCTCACGCATGGTCCTGTCGTCCGGCCGACTCGATGGCGTCCGTCATGTGGTCACGGTCGAAGGCGGTGTCGTTTCCGAAGCAGAGCCTGCTGCCGGCCCCGTCGGAACGACGGTCACCGTCCGTGACCTCTTCTACAACACACCAGCCCGCCTCAAGTTTCTGAAGTCAGACCAGACGGAACTGGCGGCTTGCGTCGAGACCGTTTCGAAGTACGCTGTGACCTATCCTTCTGTGCGCGTCACGCTGCGACACGGTCAGGGTGTGCTCGTCCAATCGAGTGGATCGGGAGACTTGCTGGACGCCGTTGCGGCCGTATGGGGCCGCGACACAGCCCGTGCCCTCGCGGTGGTCGAGGCATTCAATGGAGGGGCACGAGTGCGGGGCCTTGTCTCGCCTCCCCATTTCACTCGCCCAACCCGCGCCAGTCAGTGGTTCATGGTCAATGGTCGGCCAGTCAAGTCTCGGACGCTTCAAGCGGCGCTCGACCAGGCACTCCGGTCTTTGACACCTGAGAAGAGGTATCCGCTCGCAATCCTCCAACTTGACATCGATCCTTCCCGCCTAGATGTCAACGTCTCTCCCACGAAGAGCGAGGTGCGGTTCCACTCGGAGGGTGCCGTGTTCGACGTAGTCCGCAGAGGAGTCGCCCAGGCCCTTCTCGAGACGGGGATGGTGCCCCATGCCGAAGGCATCGCCTCGGCCAACGCTGCCATCCAAGCGGCTACGTTCGCTGCCCAAGCGCCCCTCTTTCCCTCGGCGGCTTTTGGTCTGGCGCCTGGGGCGGCGTCGCTCGAACCGACCACGCCGGGACATGCCCCGGACAGCGATCGCGCCGGCGGGCCGGAAGTCGGATTCCTCACGGGACTCAGGATCCTCGGGCAAGTCGACGACACCTTTATCATTGCCGAGAACGTGCAGGGGATTCTCGTGATCGACCAGCACGTCGCGCACGAGCGGATTATTTATGAGCGGCTGCGTTCGACCCGGGGTGGGGCACCGATCGAGAAGCAGGCGCTGTTGCATCCCGAGACCCTTCACTTGGACCGCCGCGCCGCCGAGCTGCTGGCTGAGCGTCTTGACGAGTTGCGTGCGATTGGCTACGACTTGGAGGTGTTCGGTGGCGACAGCTTCCTCCTGCGTGCAGTGCCGGCTCTTTGGAGAGGCCGCCCACCGATGCTGACACTTCGCGATCTGGCGGACGAGCTCGCCGACGGATTGGGACAGGGATGTCTGACGAGTCTGAGGGATGACGTCTACATCATGTGCTCGTGCAAGATGGCGGTGAAAGCAGGCGATCCATTGGGTGTTGCCGAAATGGAAAAGCTCGTGACTGACTTGGCCGGAACCGAGAACCCCTATCTCTGCCCACACGGACGTCCGATCACGATCGTTTTACCGAAGTCGGATCTCTATCGCCGGTTCAAACGGTGCTAGGTGACACCCATTGTGTTCTGTCAGGGATTCGTCAGACGGAAAGGGGGCGAGCCTCTTTCAAGCCTCGCCCCCAGAATTGGAAACAGAGTCTGCCTAACTGACTTGGTCGGCCTTGGCCCTCCGGACCATGGCGTCGACGACCTCATCGGCCGTGACCTGATAGGTGCCTGCGTCGAGGCGCGCTTTGATTTCGGCGATCATCTCCTCGCGGTCTGGCATCGATTTCACGTCTGAGACGACGTTGCTGATGAGTTCACGGTCCATCAGTTTGATGACCGCGGTGTCGACCACGGAACCAGGCGGCGTCACTTGTCCGCCGAGCGCTTTGATTTTTTCGAGTTGTTCGGTGCTTATTTTCACGACAGACCTCCCGACTGGTCCTTTCTCAGGCAACCCGGCTGTCTTCTTGAGATCCGTGGCTTTGCGTGATCGGAGTCGCCTCCGTCGTGCCTTTGTCTGGGCTAGGGCCTGGTCGTGCTACCTTGGATAACGGCAGGTCTTGATCTCATCTGTAGGGGCTCAGGTCAGTTTTCAAGACTATTTTCAGGCCGGCCCACTTGTCTACTCCAAGAGGGTGCCGTTGGCCTCCAGAGTGAACCGATAACCGAAGAACTGCGCGGCCTTGCGGCACATCACCATACGACTCAAGAAGATCTCGAAGTACTCCATGACGCTGGCGAACGAGGTGTCGATCTCGAGCTTGAGAGCGATCGATTGGTGTTCAGTGTCCATGTCGACTCGGCTTTTCGTCACTGCGTAGTTGACCCGGTCGTGAATGTCGAATGTTTCGAGAATCGGGTTCTGAACACGGGTGCGGTGGACATCGCTCTTGTCCGCGATGATCAGCGCGGCGCCCATCAGACTGATCGGCGAGCCGGCCAGTTCCTCGTGGTTTCCAATCGCCCCCAGAATCGGCGCGACTTCGTCGCTAGGCATGCCCATCTGGTCCAAGATGCGAAACGCCAATCCAGCACCGGTCATGGGATGGTCGATACGGTTGATCACATTGCCGATGTCGTGCAGATGGGCAGCGATGACGGCGAGCTCGATCGTCCTTGAATCGGTCTCCAAGTGCTCTAGGATGTACCGAGTGATCCCTGCCACTACCTCGACGTGTCGGTGTCCGTGCTCCGTATAGCCCATGGACTTGAGCAGTTCGTTCGCGCCCTCGATCAGTTGGCGGACTTTCGGGTTCGATTTGACATCCTTGAGTGTGATCGGGCGGGGAGCTGACTTCGGTTCCACGGCCATGCGCGAAGCTTACACCGTGCTTGAACGTCGCCGGACCGGGCCCAACCTAGAACCGTGCCCTCTCGACGGCCAAAGAAACTAATCCAGACTCAGAATTCGAGTTTGATCAGGCGGGCGAAAGGGCTCCTATACTGGTAACCAGAGTCCCACGGTTCGTGGACAGTCTAGGAAGAGAGGTCGAATAATGAATAGGAATCTTACGGCACTTGCCGTGGGAATGTTGGTTTTCACAGGGGCCCACGGAGCGCCGTTATTGCCTTTGATCAGTGGCCCGGACTTCAACTTCGGGGGATGGAACGGTGAACAAGGGGTTCCTGAGTGGAACACGATGGGCGCCGCACCAGACACACTTGTGTACACCCAGGAGTCTCAACACGAAGTCACCGCCCTTTGGCCGAACTGGCCTCAGCCGCCGGTCTTCCCGGTTTTTGATTTGGCCAACCAGCAGTTTGGTGGCGATCTTGTGCTTGGCGTGAAGTTCACGGGCCAAGACGCACCACAGGGGCCCCTGGACGTCAGCTTGACTGGCACCGGCTTGAACGACGGCATGGCACCAGATCTGTTGATCTTCGGCACAACAATGGGTTTCAACGGTCTGCTGTGGGCGCTCGACCTCGAGAAGGTCTCGTTCTATGGTTACTCGGACCAGCAAGGGGTTCACTCCTATGTCCTGGAAGGGATTGGGACAATAGTTGGCGGTCTCATTCCGGACGCAATGAACTTGATCGGGAAACCTGGGGCCATGCGCGGCCACGTCGACCTGTTCGATCGGTACATGAATGCCTTTTCGCTCCCTCAGTTCTATGACCCGATGGTGAAGTACGCGAGTCTCCCAGACTTTTGGCGTGCTGCCTATTCAGGAGAGACAGGACAAATGGTTCCCGAGCCATCGGCAATGCTCGCGGGATTTGCTTTGATGGCGGGAATCTGGCGCCGTCGCAAGAGGTGAACGCGCGGACGTCAATCGGCTGGGGCCTGCCTTTCGGCAGGCCTCGGTCGTTCCTGAAGACACCTCTGATCCGAAGGGTACATTGAACCTATGCTCGACCGAAACCTCATACGCCAGAACCCAGATCTGGTCAGGGTAGGCTCCAAGCGAAAAGGGGTCGACGCACCGGTAGATGAGTTCCTGTCCATCGATACCTCTTGGCGCACTGCCACCCACGAGTGGGAGTCCACTCAGGCAGAGATGAACCGGGTCAGCAAGAGTATTGGTGCCTTGATGGGGCAGGGGAAGAAGGGCGAGGCTGAGGAGGCGAAAGCCAGGGCGGCTGAACTCAAGGCGAAAGTTGGGACCCAGGAAGAGCGCGCCAAGCAACTCGAAGCGCAGTTGAGAGAGATCGAACTCAGGTTTCCCAACCTTCCCCACGAATCTGTCCCGGACGGTATGAGGCCAGAGGAAAACGTGACGGTCCGAGAGTGGGGCGACCGGCCAACATTCGCCGAGCCTCCACGACAGCACTTCGATATAGCGCTCGAGCACCGTCTGATCGATTTTGAGCGCGCAGCCAAGATCAGCGGGAGCGGTTTCGCCGTTTACACCGGTCTGGGGGCCAAGCTCCACCGGGCGCTGATTCAGTTCATGCTGGATCACCAGGTTCAGGTCAACGGTTACGATGAGGTCTATCCGCCATCCCTTGTACTGAGCAGTTCGCTTGTCGGGACAGGGAACTTGCCCAAGTTCGAAGAAGACCTCTACAGCACCAAAGACGATCTCTACCTGATCCCGACGGCCGAAGTGCCGGTCACGAACCTGTACCGCGACGAGATCTTCGACGGCACGGACCTCCCGATCAAACACTGCGCGTTCACTCCCTGCTTCCGGAGAGAAGCTGGAGCGGCCGGCAAGGACACGCGTGGCATCCTGAGGACGCACCAATTCGAGAAGGTCGAGTTGGTGAAGTACGTCTTGCCTGAGGAGTCCTACAACGAACTCGAACTCCTTGTCGTGGACGCCGAATCCGTGTTGCAGGCGCTTGGGCTCCACTACCGTGTCGTTTTGCTGTGCGCTGGCGACATGGGTGAGAAAGGGTGCAAGTGCTACGACCTTGAGGTCTATGCACCTGGCGAAGACCGGTACCTCGAGGTCTCCAGTTGCACCAACTTTGAGGCGTACCAGGCTCGAAGAGCGAATATCCGCTTCAGAAGGGGGCCAGGGGAGAAGCCTGAATTCGTTCACGTTCTGAACGGATCGGGGCTTGCCGTACCACGACTTCTTGTTGCCCTTCTCGAGACATTCCGGCTTTCAGACTCGGGCGACATAGTCATTCCAGAGCCGTTGCGGCCATACATGGGCATCGGTCTCTTGACGAGACCGAAGTAGGGCTTCCGAACAGACAAGGACGGCGCGCCTGTACCGGTGCGCCGTCCTTGTCTGTTCGGATGGTAAGAGGCGTCAAGCTCCCTTTGCCGCCTCGCCTCCGGGGCCGCCGTTCGGTCGCCCGCCACCGTTTCGTTGGCCGCCTCCCATTCCGTTGCCGCGACGGAACTCAAAGGGCTTGCCCGACATGGACTGCCACTTCGATTTCTGCGTTGCGTTCAAGACTCCCAAGATCTTCGTGTTGGTCTCTTCTCGAATCTTCTGAAACTCTTGGAAGTTGCCTCCAGGCCGTCCAGTGCCTGGGGCACCAGTTTTGGTGTCTCCTTGGTTTGGCCTCTGTTCACCAGGGCCCCCTGGGGCGCCTGACCGGGGCCCAGCGCCAGGGCCACCTGCGGAACCCATGAGTTCGCGGATTCTGTCTGAGCTCGCTTTTTCAATGTCTTGGATCTGCTTCTGCTGGGCGTCCGTGAGGCCCACCTGTTTGGCTACTTCGGGCCGCGTCAGCGCGGTCAGGCCCTGACGTTGAAGCGAAAGTTCCTGGAGCCGCTTGTTCTGATCAGCGTTGAGGATGGCTTTGAGATCGCTCTCGGCTTTCTTCATTCGATCCTGCATCGCTTGAGGATCCGGTGGCTGCGCATTGTTGCCCCCCTGCGGCCGGATCGATTGTGAGAGCGCCTCGATCTTCTTCTTCTGCTCGTCCGTGAGCTTGAGCTCATCCTGGACATCCTCACGTCTCAGCAGGCCCAGGCTCGAACCCCCGTTGTTAAAGCGCCCAAACCCTTGTGCCTGCCCGTTCCTTCCGTTCTGCGTTGGCGGTGTGCCTGGTCCCGGAGTGGGAGCACCACCAGCCTTGGGTTGGGCTTCGTTGCCCTTTGCCACTTGGCCCGGAGCCGTGTCGCCGGGCTGTTTCCCTGAGTCCGATGGGCCGCGACCTCCTGTACCGGTGCTCGATTGACTCGTGCTTGGATTGTCAGTCGGTGGTGCTACGACGGAATCCTGCTTCGGAGTACATCCAATGGTTGTGGCCGCCACCAGTGCCACCCCCATCCCAAAACCTACGAACTTGAGCCTCATGTTCCCAAACCTCCAGGCACCCTGGTGCCACTGAAGGATACGCTGTCTTGGGTCGAAAGATTCCAGTTCGGCAGAGAAATGTTCTGGGGTAGTTGACCTCAGTTGAGCTTGGCGACCCGCACGACTGTGTTGGAGCCATATGGATACTCTGGCACTGTGATGGTCAGCCTCTCGGTTTCTGGGTCTTGTCCCCACTCGACGGGCGTTCCATCGTCCAGCCAGACAGCCGAGCCGACGGTTTGCCTTATCCCATCGAAGACCCTGGGGCCAGTACCTTGTAACCCTGGAACGTATCGCGTGTCCGAAGTGGGGGTGATGTTGGTGACAAAGAGATAAAGGGCGTCTGATGTCGCCAAGCCAAAGTCCTCGCCCGAACCTTGTACCCCACAGGGAGTGCCAGCATAGATGACACCTTCAGAGCCACCGTGCAGATCGATCCACTCGCCGGCTCGGGCTAAGGCCGCCGCTTCGTACTCGGGCAAGCCACCTTCTGCCATGGGACCGACATTGAGCAGCAAGTTCGCCCCGGCCCTTCTGGCCAGACACAACTCCTCAATGACGTTTGCCGGGGAGAGATGGTTGAAGTCGTGGTGGGCACGGCCCCAGTGGTAGTTCATCGTGTGGCACATCTCCGCGGCAAGGAACTTCGGCGCATCCTCCTGTTGGAGCGGCTCTGCCCGTCCCCGCTCGAAGGTGACACAGTCGATTTCCACGTGGCCAGCACGACCGCGCGCGTCCACACCTGTGTTGTTGATGATCATGGTGTCCGGTTGATATCGCCGGATCGTCTCGTAGAGCTCCGATTCCTGCCAGTTGGCGTCCGGACGGCTCCAGTTCCCGTCGAACCAGAACCCGCCGATCGGACCGTACCGAGTGCAGAGGATCTCGATGCTGTCTCGGAGGTACTTCAGGTAAGCGCCCCAATCATCCTTGAATCGGACGTCATTCCAGTCGAGGGTCGTGCAGTAAAGCATGGGTACGATGCCCTCGGTGCGGCATCCTTCGACGAAATCCTCGACCAGGTCACGGCCGCACGGCGTGTGGGTCACGTCGAGTTTTGACAGTCCTCTCGTGTCGTACAAGCTGAAGCCCTCATGGTGGCGGCTCGTCATCGTCACATACTTCATCCCCGCCCTTTTGGCCACCCGAGCCAACGTTCGACCGTCGAAATCCTCGGCCGTAAACGTCTCCATCAGCTTCAAGTAGTCGTCGCGTGGGATCTTCTCGAAGTGCTGGACCCACTCCCCTCGTCCCAACTGTGAATACAGGCCCCAGTGGACAAACATGCCAAAGGCCAGCTTTTCAAAAGCTGCGACGCGGGGAAGGGGTCGTGGGATCATCCCATCGGGACGTTACCCAGCGTCGAAGCGCAAACTAAGGCCCGGTCGACAGACATCCTCCCTTTCCCGATCGCGCCTTTCCGGATACACTCCCGCCGCATGCTGCCTGAAAAGCAGGCCGTCAAGGATCTGGCTGCGTTGGGGGGGTGGGGACGCTATCCGCTTGCCGACACGAGGGCTGTCCGACCGGAACGCGCTCGTGGGCTGACTCCCGTGGGCGAACACTGCCTGGCCAGGGGACTTGGCCGAGCCTACGGCGACGCGGCCCTTCTGTCGGGAGGCACTTTGGTGCTGACCGAGCGCCTGAACCGATTCCTTGCGTTCGACCCGGAAAGCGGCGTTGTCAGGGCCGAAGCCGGGGTCACGCTCAAAGACCTTCTCGAGGCTTTGGTGCCACGAGGGTGGTTTGTCCCCGTGACCCCAGGGACGAAGAACTGCACCCTGGGTGGTTGTCTGGCTGCCGATGTGCACGGGAAGAACCATCATCGGGAAGGCACGTTCTCGAACCACGTGCCAGAGTTCGAGATCGTGCTCGCTGATGGATCCCGCCAGACGGCCCGACGGGGCGACGACCTCTTTTGGGCAACTGCAGGCGGAATGGGACTGACAGGCCTCGCCAGTGAACTGACCCTCCAAATGACACCCGTTGAAACGGCTTTTATGCGGGTCAGGCACACGCGGTCGAAGGACTTGGACCGAACGATCGAACTTCTGACCGACCCTGGCCACGACGCCCGGTACACCGTCGCTTGGATCGACTGTCTGGCCGGTGGTCGCAACCTGGGGCGGGGGATATTCATGGCTGGCGAGCACGCCCTGCGATCAGAGGTTTCACTGCGGGTCGCTAATCCATTGAGTGTCCCGTTTCGGCGACAGAAGCCGTTTCCGATGGATCTGCCGGGCTGGGCCCTCAATCCCACCACGATCAAGGCGTTCAACTTAGTCTACGATTGGGCCAAGGGGCGAAGGACTGAGTTCGTTTGCGACTACGACCAGTTCTTCTATCCGCTTGACGGCATCCAGGGATGGAACCGCATGTACGGCAAGCGAGGGTTCCTCCAGTATCAATACGTTCTTCCCACGGCCACCGCGCGTGAGGGGACCAGGCTTGTCTTGGAGCGTCTCAGTCAAGCCAAGAAGGCCTCGTTTTTGGCGGTGCTCAAGCGATTTGGCCCGCAAGGAGAGGGTTGGCTCTCGTTCCCGACCGAGGGGCTCACGTTGGCCCTCGACATTCCTTTCTCGGATGGTCTTCTGACCTTCCTCGATGAGCTTGACGATATTGTCTTGAGCCATGGAGGCAGGCTCTACATGGCTAAGGACGCCCGCATGAAGCCAGCCGTCCTTCGATCTGGGTATCCCCGACTGGGCGACTTCTGCGAATTCAAAAAATCGATCGACCCTGAGGGCCGCTTCGATTCGGACATGGCTCGGAGGCTGGGTCTGTGCCACTGAGTCCGGGACCGGTCCTTGTCCTGGGAGCGACCTCAGCCATTGCCCGTTCCGTCGCGCTGGCCCTGGCCGCGAAAGGCTGTAGTCTGGTCTTGGCTGGCCGGGATGAGCCAGAGCTTGAGAGGATCAAGTCAGACCTCGAAATCCGGTGCGGAGTGTCCGTCTCGCACCTCGTTTTTGACGCCGAAGATGAGACGAGTCACAAGGCGTTCTGGGCTCAAGCCGAAGTGGATCACGGCCCGTTCAAAGGCGTCGTCCTAGCATTTGGCTACCTGGGCGACCAGCAGCGGGCTCAAGAAGACTGGGGTGAAGCTCGGTCAGTACTTGAGCGCAACTTCGTTTCCGCGGCTTCGATCCTCCACGTTGTCGCTCAATCAATGGAGACTCGAGGTGAGGGCTGGATCGTCGTGCTCTCGTCCGTCGCCGGTGACCGGGGCCGTATGAGCAACTACGTCTACGGTTCGGCCAAGGGCGGGCTCACGATCTTTCTTCAAGGCCTGCGATCGCGCCTGCAGAAAGCTGGCGTGCACGTGATGACGGTAAAGCCGGGTCCCGTCGACACCGCCATGACGTTTGGGATGGACAGACTGCCGCTTTTGGCTGACCCTCAGACTGTGGGCAAGGCAATTGTGGCGGGACTTGCCCAAGGAAAGGACGTGCTCTACGTTCCGACCCCTTGGAGGCTGATCATGTTTGTTCTACGCTCTGTACCCGAGAAAATCTTCAAGAAGACGTCGCTCTAGAGGCTTAAAGGCTGAGTGCTTCAAGGTACTTGACGCCCGAGCCCGTGTTGAAGAGCACGACTTTGTCCGTCTCCCTGAAGTAGTGAGACGCAAGGAGCGTCTTGGCCGCGGCGAGCGTCGCGCCCCCTTCGGGACAAGCGAAGACGCCTGTCTGAGCCGCCATTTCTCGGGCACAGGCGACCATTTCGTTGTCAGAAACAGTCAGGGCCGTACCGCCCGACACCCGGATCAGGTCGAGCATGATGAAGTCTCCGACGGCCTTTGGCACCCGGAGGCCCGAGGCGACCGTCTGCGCGTTTTCATGCATCCTGGCAAACCTCTCACCGTTCGTGTACGCGGTCGGGATCGGGCAACAGCCCTCAGCCTGGACCGAGACCATCTGAGGTCGCTCCCTGCCGATCCATCCCAGCCGTTCCATCTCGTCGAACGCCTTCCACATCCCGATCAGGCCCGTCCCTCCGCCTGTCGGATAGACCAGCGCGTCGGGGAGCCCACCTAGTTGCTCGAAGAGCTCATAACCCATCGTCTTCTTACCCTCAATACGATAGGGCTCCTTCAACGTGCTGACGTCGAACCAGCCCTCCTGGTCTTTGCGTCGGGCAATCTCGTTCGCGCAGTCAGTAATCAGTCCGTCGACGAGGTTGACGAAGGCACCGTGACACTCGCATTCGACGATGCACGCCCTGGGAGTGTCGCGGGGCATGAAGACGTGAGCTTCGATACCCGCCTTGGCCGCGTAGGCGGCGAGCGCGCCACCAGCGTTGCCCGCGCTTGGGACTGCAACCTTCCTCGACCCGAACTTGCGGGCCATCGAAACGGCCGCGCTCATGCCCCGTGCTTTGAAGCTGGCAGTGGGGTTGACGCCTTCGTCCTTGATCCACCAGTCAGCCCCGAGAACCGAAGCCTCATGGAGAGGGGTCATGCCTTCGCCGAGTGTGATGGGCTCGCAGTCCGGCATGACTTCGCGGTACCGCCACATGTCGGGCGGTCGCAGTGCCACCTCGGCCAAGCTCATTGTCCCCGGATGGATGTCGTGGTCGACTCGTAGTGGTCGACCGCACTCACACAGACCTTGGACGAGCGAATGGTCGTACGTCTTGCCACACAAAAAGCAGGTGAGCGCCGTGACCACGGGCAGCATTCTACATGGGTCGTCTCGGCCACGCTGTTTCAGGACGTCTCAACGTTGAGGTTGACCGGGTACTAGCCCACGGAGAGGGCCGGAATCAGCCTCAGCTGAATCTATGGGAGTTGTCTTGCGAAACTTGGCCGAAGGGGCCAGGGTACGGAAAGCCGCCGTCCCGCCCTACGCGCGTTCAAGCGTTGAATCCGACCGCAACTGTGCCTTGGTCCCAAGACGCCGGCCGCGCTGGATCGGTGGGGTCTGAAGTCCGCATGGCCTTTCCCACGCTTGCCCGAAGGCTGGCCGTCGCCCCGAGGTTGTTGCTTACAGCGAGCCTGAAGCCCAAACGCGGACACGACCGGTCTAGATTCCGGTGTGCGCTCATCGGCCCAAGGCTGGCCCGAGCATAGCCTTAGGCCGGTTCAGAACCGGAAGAAGGTGCCGGCACGGAACCCGTTCGTCGATCCCAAGGTCAAGGTGACGCCATAAAACGTGACCGCGGCCGTGAACCCACCCCGACTTCCGTAGCCCGCAGCGGCAGCGAGGTTTTTTCCCAGCGGAACGTCCACGCCGGTTCGTAGCTCAGCGCTATCGGATCCGATGCCGACATAGTCGAGGGCTCCGACGGCGCCGTGGTCGAAGTTATAGCCGGTACCGAGGCTCAGGCTCCTCTTGAAAGGAAAAACCTCCTCGGTCGCGCCGGTCGGCGTCACCCCATTGAAGCTCACGTTCGGCTGGATCAGGTTGTTGACGACGGCAGCGACTTCGAATCGGTGCTGGTCGTCCACAACGGCGTACCATCCGAGATCGACACCGACGCCGTCTTGCGAGACCACGTCTTCCGAGCCCATTTCCGGGCCCCTGGTGCTTCCCCCATTGATGATCTGGTTCGCATCCACGAAATGGTGTGAGTAGTAGCTTTTGATGATCCGGACTTGAGTACCAATGGCCATGTCCTGACCCGACTTAGTCGGTATCGGCCTCCCATAGCCGAGGTCAAAGGCATAGTAGCCATAGCCGTAGCCGTCGAGCCTCATGTTGGGATCTGGGTTGTTCACGTCGGCGCCGCCTTTGACCCAGTTCTGGAGTTCAGCGTTCGGCCGGGTGGTTGCGAGCGCGTTGCCGTCAATCCCGAAGTTGAACCCGCTGGTTCCAAGGCCAATCCTCCCATTGAGACCGTACTCGGTCGGGCGATCGCCAAACGTCTTGGCCAGTTGGGACAGATCGTCCTTGTTCAATCCACCGTTCGACGTGCCTGAGAGCCGATCCTGGAGCTCACCGAAGGAGAGGCCCTCAGTGCGATAGCCAAGATCGAGATTCGTCAGTCTGAAGCGCTGCATGTAGGCCAGGATCGCTGGGTTCCGTGGGTAGGAGCCGTCTCCGTGCATCCTGAGGGCCAGCCCAGCGCCAGCCATGCCCGAGGAACGGTTCGTACCGAGCGTCACGTCGTCGGCACAAGCGACGATTGGTGGGCAGCACAGGCCGAGCAGAGCGAGGTTCCTGAGGTTCACATTGTCCTCCCGAGGCGACAGTCCATGCGGGATTAGACTCCTCTTCTCGCTCAAAAGTCGCTGACTGGCTTTCAAAACAGCACGCACGGGTAGGAGGGGCGCATCGTGGGTAGGCCGGTGACAGTATCCTCCCTGCTATGCGGTTGACGCAGCTAGTCCACTGTGCCGGTTGAGCGAGCAAGCTGGGCCCCACCCAGTTGGCCGAGGTCCTCGGCCGTTTGCCGCGAAACGCGAACCCAAGCCTGCTCGTCGGTTTTGAATCATCCGACGATGCGGGGGTCTTCCTATTGCCTTCTGGACAGGCCCTCGTGCAGACGATGGACTTCTTTACGCCGATCGTCGACGACCCGTACTCGTATGGCCAGATTGCGGCTGCGAACGCACTGAGCGATGTCTACGCCATGGGCGGCACGCCCCTCTCGGTCCTGAACATAGCCTGCTTCGACCCTAACGCCGCTCCGGCCGATACGTGGGCAGCCGTGCTCCAGGGAATGTACGACAAGACAGTGGAGGCAGGGGCTGTCGTTCTTGGTGGACACACTGTCGAGGACGATGAGCCGAAGTTTGGACTGGCTGTGACGGGGATCGTTGACCCGGAGCGTGTTTGGCGGAACGACTCGGCCCGTCACGGCGATCAGATTTGGTTGTCCAAGCCGCTTGGAGTGGGAATTGTGACCACAGCGGCAATGAACGACCGATGCAGTGACGAGGAACTTCGGTCGGCTGTGGACTCGATGTCGATGCTCAACGATACGACGCGCGAAAAGGGTCTTGCCCTAACGGCAGACGACGGATCGCCCGAAGTGGTCTGCGCAACCGACATTACCGGTTTTGGCCTGGCCGGACACTTGTTCAACATCGCCCGAGCCAGCCAAGTGCGTATTGAGATCCAGACCGGTCTGCTCCCGCTCCTTCCTGGGCTCGAACGAATGGTTGCCGAAGGGTGTGTCACCGGGGGCGCCCTCAAGAACAGGCTCTTCCTGGGAGAACGCCTGGTCATCGGCGAATCGGTCCCGCCATGGATCCAAGAGGTCGCTGTCGACCCTCAAACTAGCGGTGGGCTGGCAATCTTGAGCCGCGAGCCCGTCGAGGGCTGCGTCAAGATCGGACGGGTCGTCGAAGGTGGGCCCTCGATCGTCCTTTTGTAGCGCGAGGGGATCAGTCCCGAGGGCCTCGTCGAGGAAGTTGGGCCCCGGCTTCAAGACACTTTTGTCATCAACACCAGGGCTGCCAATCGTGGAATGCATGGGATGGGGCTGAGTGGTGCTCGCGTGACTTTATTTCCCAGTTATCGTTCTGTTTCCGCCCGCAAGAGGCTGAGGTTTCTCCAATTTGCAGGCTGTTTGGCAGTGTTCCTCGGCGCCATCGCGGCCAAAGTCTGGAACGACCATCAGGACGCCCGAATCATCGCTCGGTACAACACAGACCGTCGTGTGCTCGTCGACAACATCTGGAACTCGGAAGCGGGAACGCTAGAAAAGATGGTCGAGGACTACTCGGTTTGGTCCGACCTGCAGAACTACGTAAAATCCCCCAACGAGGCCTGGATTCGCGACAACGCTGACACCGCTATCGAGTCGTACGGCTTGTCTGAGTTGTGGATCCTCGATGGTCAAGGAAGGATCGTCCACGAGGCCACTGACGGCAGGAAACTGCCGACGGCTTGGTCACCGGTCGCAGACCGTCGAGACTTGCCTCGAGCCACAGACCGTGTGCGGTACTTCCAATGGACCGACAGCGGCCTCCAGGACTTCCTGGTAGGTCGCTTCCACCGGGAGGACGGGAATTCCCCGGAATCGTCTGGGTACATCGTCGTGGCCAAGGACATGGACCAGGCTCGGCTCGAGTCTCTGTCCAAGGCCTTGGACTCGCAAGTCACGATCCTTAAGCCTGGGGAGAGCGGAGGACGGAACCAGGATGTAACTGCTTCAGTTTATGATGTCCCGCTCAAGGGCCCAGACGGTAAGCCCGTGGCATGGCTGCATGTTTTCCGGCCTTCAATGCTTGCCTCCCGAGTGCTTGAAAGAGGAAACATGGACTTGGCCCAGCAAGGCATTGGACTCGGGTTCTTGGTCACCACTCTCCTCATCGTGTTTCGACGGTTCGTTGTGCTCCCGAAAGCTGAGTTTGAGCGTGCCGTTGAGCGCGGAGATGCCTACCTATTGGCCGACTACGCTGGTCATGACGACGGCGTCGACGGGGTCGTCGCGCTTTTGGAGTCCAACGCCCGTCAGACGCAGCTCCAAGAGCGGAACGCCGATCTGAGGAAACTGGTGGAGGAACGGACTCGGGGTCTTCAGGCCGCTGGCGAGGAATCGCTGAACTACCTGGTCGAACTCCTGGAACACCGGTCGGACGCCTTACCGCCGAAGCAAGTCCAAGTGCTTGGGACCTGCGAGGCCTTTGCCGCGAGCCTCGGGTTGGACAATGTCCAAAGGGCAGCGCTACGCAAAGGGCTGTACCTGCGGTTCCACCGCGACACGGAAGGGAGGGAGACCATGGCTTGGCTCGACAACAGCCTTTTCGCCCGAAGCGTCACCTTGGGCCCAATCCTCTCCGTGTGCCTGCAGTCCGACATTCCGTGGAAGACCGGAGCCTCGACCGCCACGATTCAGTCCAATATCTTTGCGGTCGTCTCGACATGGTTCCGCGAACTAGAAAGCCACTCGAAGGACAGTCATCGCTCCGCTCTGGCCGCACTGAGGATCCAAGCGGGCACACGATTGGATCCGCGGCTTGTCGAGAAGTTCGTCGAGTTCCTCGGACACTCAGAGCAGACCGCCTCGCGTGGAGTCGCGTAAACCATGGGCTAATGCCGTTCTGCCCAGTCCGACTTTGTGGGCTAGACCTTTAACGGAGAGAGGGCACAAACTCTCCATTCGTGAAACGTCTGCACACGCTGCTCCTCTTGGCCTTTCTGAGCCCGTTTGGCCTTGCATGGAATGCGCGAGGGCACATGCAGATTGCCGACATCGCATGGACTCGACTGTCACCGAAAGCCAAAGCCGAGATCACGGAGATGCTCCTTGCGGGGGACACTGACTTTCGGCCGGCGTCCCACGATGAAAGTGACGTACGGACTGCTTTTGACAAGGCTGCTACTTGGCCGGACTGGATCAAGGGCAACAGCCAAGGGCTGTTCGAAGACATGATCCGATCGTGGAACGACCGGTTCCAGCCCGGATTGACCGAGTCGGAACGGACAGGGGAAGCCGTCCGGTGTAAGAGGTGGCATTACTTCGACGAACCTCTGCGTTACAAGGGTTCGAAACCGGGTGTCGAGCCTAGCAACGCGTTGGTGGCCATGACGACCGCCAGGCTGGAACTCACGCTACTGGAAGTCGAGAAGTCGACAGACCGAAAATCGGAGTGCTGGTGGCTCTACTGGCTCGAGCATGTTGTCGGTGACCTGCACCAACCTTTGCATTGTGTCAGTTCGTTTGAGTTTGAGCCACAAGGCGATGCCGGAGGCAACCTTTTCAAACTCGGTTTGGGCTATCCGGACAATCCCGAGAAGAAAATGAACCTGCACTCGCTATGGGACGCTGGCATTGAAAACGCGATCAGTGCCGAAAAGGGGATGCCGGACGACCCCGCGAGTGTAACCTCAAGGTGGATCAAGGAAGCTGCACCGTCGGAATCAGACGCCCAGGACTTGGACTTCGCAGACTGGATAACTACAGGTGCCGTCAACGCCGAGAAAAACGTGTATGCGGGCGTCGAGCGTGGCGACAAGCCGGACGCGGGATACATGTCCCGTCAAGCCCAACTGTGCAAGAGGCTGGCTGTCTTAGCCGGGTACCGTCTGGCTGAAGTCCTTAACAAGGCTATCGGAGACTAGGGAACCCGTGCGGGTTCCTTGCCTCCCTCGTTCGAATCGTCAACGTTCGTCTCAAACCGGAAGATCCTGCGAACGTAGAGATCGGTGAAACCGCAACGCACGAGATTTCGGTGTGACTCGCCGAGAAAACCATAGGTTTCGGTAACAGCGTCTTCGCACCCGATATCTTTTGCCCAACGGAGCCGAGCGGCAATAAGTGCCTGGTGGGCTCCACGTCCACGGTACTGTGTGACGGTGGCAGCGCTCGACAGGTATGCGACCCCAGAGTGCGCAAAGGCCAGTCCGATCGCGATGGGTCGGCCCTCGTCCCAACCGAGGAACACGGCTGCATCAGTATTTTGCAGTGCAGCCATGCTGATGTCGGGCCATACCAGTGCTCTCGTACCGTATTCAGAGAGGACTTGGCA
>JAKOXK010000005.1 GCA_029781035.1 Armatimonadota bacterium | reverse complement strand
ACAGCGCCCGGAATCCGGCTTCGATCGTTCTGCAGCACACTGTGGATCAACTCACGCTCGCTCTTGCCAACCACGTGCAAGAGGAGTTTGATATATGGGTGCGCACAGAAACAACCCGACCGGACGCCAATTCCGTGCTCATAGGCCAAGACGGCGGACACAAGCGCGTGAGGCACCGCCTTCACATTGAACGGGACGACGGCCAGTCGATCCACGAAGTTGTCGGGATCTTTGAGCCCGTACACTTCGATCTCGGGCATGGACAAGAGAGACCGAAGAAGCTTTTTGGCCAAGGAGTTCTCATGTTCCTCGATCGCCTCGAACCCCCGTTCCTGGAAGAAGTTGATGGCCTCGGCCAACGCCACTGCCCCGACGACATTCGGGCTGCCGGCTTCATCGATGTCCGGATCGTCCGCCCAGAAGACCTCATCGTGAGTGACGATCTTGACGGTTCCACCACCTCTGTATTCGGGGCCGACGGTTTGTTTGAGCAGGTCCGCCCTGGCCACAAGGACCCCGGTTCCAAAGGGTGCGTACATTTTGTGGGCGGAGTAGGCGATGAAATCGATCGATTCGGGCTCTCCGGGCCGGCCCATGCTCACGGGCTTATGAGGCACCAATTGGGCACCGTCCACCATGAAGTGAGCGCCGGCCTCGTGAACCATGCGCGCGATTTCAGGAAGGCGGTTGAGGTTGCCCGTGACGTTGGACGCACCCGCTACGCTGACCAGGAACAGGCGCCCCTTGGTCTCCTCGATCATCTTCGCAAGGGCTTCCAGGTCAAGGGTGCCGTCGGTCGGTCTGGCCGGGGCAAAAAGCAGGCAGGCCTTTTCGCGCCACGGCAAGTCGTTCGAATGGTGCTCCATCTCGGAAACGATGATCACCGCGTCTTCGGGGATGTTCAGTCGGTAGGACAGCTTGTTGATCGCCTCCGTCGCGTTCTTGCCGAACACGACAGCGTGGTGGTCAGGGTCGTAACCGACAAACTCGCCTGCCTTGCGGTGGGCGTCGTCATAGGCTTGCGTGGCGAGACGCGACTTGTAGCCGCTGCCTCGATGGACTGAGGAGTACCAAGGCATGAAGCCGTTGACCTTGTCGAGGACTCGCGTCAGAGCGGGGGTTGACGCGGCATTGTCAAAGTTGACGTAGGTCTTCCATGATCCGTCCAGCAACGGAACTTTCACGTCCGCTCCGACCACCTCGCTCCTCAAGTCGTTCATTCCTTTTACAGGCTCCTTGTGTGGCTCTAACCAGCCTTCAACGCGGCGACACTCCGCCCCAGTTGTGGCGAAGTGTCGTTGTTACTGCGAAAGACTATGACTCCCAAGCTGACCGGCGGTGCGCCGGAGGGCTTATTGGCCCCATGATACACTGCATCTGAAGCCCTACGGCCACTGAACCTTGGATTCCAAGGCGGTCGGGTCAAGCAAGCCTCCCACGTGAACCGCATAGTTGCCCGGATCCAGGATCCAGCTACTACTGACCGGATCCCAGTACGACAGACCTTGCTTGTCCACGTGCACCTTGACGAGCTTCTCTTCGCCCGGCTTTAGGGCCACACGAGTGAAGCCACGCAACCACCAGTGTGGGCTCCGGCCATCTGCTTCGGAAGGCCTCTTCACATACACCTGCGGGACCGCGTCACCTGCCATCTTGCCCGTGTTCTTTGCCTTGAAGGTAACGTCGAGGCCAGCGGCCGACTTGGAGACGCTCAAGTCGCTGTAGGCAAAGGTCGTATAGCTGAGACCGTCGCCAAAGGCATGGTCGGGTGGGCCGTTGCGACGGTAGTCGCGTCGATATCCGCCGCTGAGCCGATCGGTGTAATGAACCGTGCCGCCGTCCGGCCGGAACAGCGCCTCGACGTCGGCGATCTCACCCTCGTTGTAGAAGGTGGAGACCAGATGTCCGCTCGGATTGATCTTGCCCCAAAGAACTTCAGCAACCGCCTGTCCGCCGTCCTCGCCTGGGTACCAGGCATAGACGATCGCCGACACTTTCTCGCGCCACAGGTGGTCGTCCACTTGCCCCCCAGCGTTCACGACGACAATAGTCCGCTTGTTGGCTGCCGCGACAGCTTGAATCAGTTCGTCCTGGCCCTCAGGCAGCGAAAACGAGCGGTCGAAACCTTCGCCTTCGGAATTGGGGTTGAAGCCAACACAGACAACCGCAGCGTCAGCCCCTTTCGCTGCCTGTTCCTCGGTCGTGAACGGGTCTTTCGGCAGAAACCGGTATCCGCACCGACAGGATGCATTGTCGCTGTTCTCGAAGTACTCGATCTTGACCGGAACCGGCTTGCCGGCCTCAAGGTGCACCACGGCCCTGCCCTCCGTATAGGCTTGATCGTTCCACATGTTGATAGCGAGCTTTCCATCGATGTACATCCGTGATCCATCGTCGCTTCCGAGCACAAACTCGTAGTCTCCCGTCTCTTTGGGAGTCATTGTTCCTGTCCATCGGATGCTAAAGCCGTCGGTCTTTGCACCATTGAAGGGAGCTGCCTTGTGCCAGTCGTGGTCGATGAACTGGTCGATCCATACCCGTGGCTGGGCACCTTCGAGCTTCATGTTGTCGAAGTACTCAGCCGTCAGGCCGTCGGCCCCCTGGTTCGTCTTCCAGATGGAGTTTGAGAACATCTCGCCCCCGCCCACGAACTTGTAGGGCACGGCGCTGAACGCTGCTCCAGGGGCGACGGATTTCATGCCTTGAAGAACGCTCGTCCTGTGGTCAGCATCGATGAAGCTGCTGCCACCGCCGCCCCATGGTGACGGATCAGCGTTGGGACCAACAACGGCAACCTTGTTCACGCTACCGGAATCGAATGGGAGCGCGTTGGCCGTGTTCCTGAGGAGAACGATGCCCTCGCGAGCCGACTGGAGGCTGACCTCGCGGTCGAGATTCACTTGCTGCGGCGATTCCGCAAGTTTCTGGGCACGGTCGAGAAGTCCAAAGGTAACGAGCGTACGCAGGATGCGACGAACCTTGTCGTCGATCGTCGTCTCCTTGACTTGCCCCCCTTGGATCAGCGGGTTCAGCGCCTGACTGTTGAAGAAGGCGCCAGTAGGCATTTCAAGGTCGAGCCCAGCATTGATCGGGCCGGTCGTCTCGTGCACCGCCCCCCAGTCCGACATCACGAGGCCCTGGAATCCCCAATCCTTCTTGAGAACGTCGGTCAGCAAGTGCGTGTTGGCCGAGGCATACGTGCCGTTGACCTTGTTGTAGGAGCACATCACGGCCCAGGCTCCGCCTTCCATGACAGCAGCCTCGAATGCCGGCAAATACACCTCTCGCATCGTCTGTTCGTCACAGACGGAATTCGCTGTATTGCGCTCGTTCTCTTGGTTGTTGAGGGCAAAGTGCTTGACCGTGGCGATCACACCTTCGCTCTGGACTCCGCGGATGAACGCGGCCGCCATTTGTCCGGCCAGATAGGGGTCTTCGCCATAGTATTCGAAGTTGCGGCCCAGCCACGGTCCGCGGTTGATGTTGACGGCCGGAGCGAGGAGGAACGCATTCCCGCGCGCCCGGGCTTCGCGCCCCATGGCCTGCCCCATCTTGAAGGCGAGGTCGGGGTCGTAGGTGCTCGCCAGACAGACTCCGGCTGCAAAGGCGGTCGCTGGACCGGCGTTCCGAGTTCCCATTGGACCATCGGTCATCGTGATCTTGGGAATCTTGAGGCGATCGATCGGGCCGATTGAGAAACCGTCCGGCCCCCCGTGGATCAGTCCGATCTTCTCGTCGAGAGTCATCTGTTTCAGGAGCGCCTCGACGCGCGCTTCGACCTTGGGGTCTGTCTTCGTACTCGGAGCAACGCTCTGCACCTGAGCGTGGCCCCCCAAACCGATCAGGAACATCCCGACCGCGAACTGCCATCTGCGAACTGCCAACTTAGTTGCCATACACCCTCACCTCATGAATGTGCTGTCCGATGTTCGCGCTGTTCTTGAGCATCGTGACTCGAACATACCTGGCCGCGACCGGCTCAAACTTGTGCCGGTAACCTCGGTATGTTGACAGTGCCGTGTTGTTCGAAGCGTCGACGACAGTCCTCCACTCAAGGCCGTCAGTGGACACATCGATCTGGTATTGGTAATAGCGTTGGTCGCGCCAATAGCAGAAGAGGTCAATCTCGTGGACCTTCTTGATTGTCTCAAGGTCGATTTGCACCCACTGGGGAGGCGGCGAGGCCGACCACCACGCCCCCATCGTGTCGCCGTCGGTGACCACATCTGCGCTCGAGCCAGCCTCTTGGCCCGGGGAACTCGTGACAGGCTTGCCCACGGCGATGCCTGGATCTTCCCGCGGCACATCGAGCATGTCGGAGAGGCGAGATCCCTGGACCGGGTACTTGTCGAGAAGTCGGGCCACGAGCTTGACAGGGTCTTGCGGCTTCGACTCTCTTGGCGGCTTGGTCGAGTTCACCCAGGCGAGCTCCCACTTGAGTTGATCAACAGAGCTCGGAGGCCCCGACGCCTCAAGTTTGGAGAAGAAGAACTCCCAACGTCCCTTTAGGAACTCTTCAGTCAACCCCGCCCATTCCTTGTTCGCATAATCTGTGAGCACGTCCTTCGTGTCCCAAGTCGTGATCTGCATGCGCGCGTTGCGCTCCATCAGGTCTTTCTCTGCAGGGGTCTTGCCCCACGAGCGCGCCATGGCGATCCACGTGCTGAGCCGGTGCTCCGGCATACACGCCATGACGGCATCGACGTCGTCGAGGCAACCCAGGAACTTGGCCTTGTACTTCTGATAGCTCGCTTTGTTGTCCTGCCAGGACATCAGCGTGGCCGCCAGAAAGGTGTCGGCCTGCATACCGAGCCATGTCTTGGCGACGTCGACCAGGTCTCGCGTGTACAACCTGTTGTCCCTGAGTCGCGTCCCCGCTTCATCCAATGACGAGGCAGCAAGTCGGGCAGCGACGACGCGTTGGCCCGGATCGCTGGCTCTTCCCATGTTTGGACGATCGCGCCAGGCAGAGTTGCCCCAAGTCGCCTTAGGTGAATACGCCCCGTCATAGAGGACTTGCCACGCTTTCGACGCTGGCCCCGGGGCCACACCCGCCCCGTACCGCGACGACTCAAACGCGACCAACCACTCCGGAACGTTACAGGGTTTGTCTGTCCACATCAGGTCCGTCATCAGCTCGTAGACGACGGCGTTCTGATCCACTCCCTCAGGCGTCAATCCCATACCGAGCATTCGGCCCTTGTCCGGCGACGTCAAGGCCGTTGCGACGGTGTCAGCGAACCCCTGTAAGTCGCCGCCCAGGGCCGTGTTCTGGCCATAGTTGTGCAGCGTGTTGAGGATCCAGCCCTTCTGCGCCACTGCAGGTTGCCTCTGATAAACCGGGTACTGGTACGTCGCCAGATCCAGGATGATCATCTTTCCTTCTGGCACACCACTGAGCAACGCTTCGACTTCCGGTCGATGCCAATAATCTTGAGCGTTGTAGAAGAGCCAGCCTTGCATGACCCAGACGCCGTCGGGGTCGCCCTCGTGGATCGCTTTGTACACAGCCTGTCCGCAAGCCTTCAGGTCAGCGAGCTTGGTCGCGTCTGGGAACTGAGGGTTCTGCTCGTTGAACGTATCGCACAGCCAGTAATGGACGCCGTCGCCAAACTCCTCGTGGTACTTCTCGATGTACTTCTTTCCGATCTCGACGAAAAGTGGGTCGCGGACATCGACGAAGGTCGTGGGATCGAATCCAGCCCAACTTGTCGGTGAAAAGAGCTTCACACCCTGGTGGAATTTTGCGAAGTCCACCGGCACGAAACCGCTGAAGCCACTGGCGACGGGCGTCATGCCAAGTTCCAACTCACGTGCCAGGATCTTCTTCTCAAGCGCCGCTTGTCCTTCTAACCAGTCCATCGACGGGGGCCCGCCGTGGCCATTAAGGTTGCCCATCCAGTGCCAGGGTCGAAACGCAGGACCGCTGAAGAATTTCAGGATCGACTCGTCCGGAAGTCCAAAGGAACGAAACGTCTTCAACCACACGTAGTCCTGACCGTTCAAGCTGAGGGGCATGTTGATGCCGTGCAGGGCCATCCAGTCAATCTCCTTCTCCCACCGCTTCCAGTCCCAGAAGGCCGTCGTATAGCCAAAGGTGCAGATGTTGTAGTAATGCCTGAAGTGAGCGGGGCTGACGATGCGTGACTCCTTGAAGTCCGGCAGGGTCGCAGGCAATGTCAGGTTCGACTCCGACCAGTTCACCTGGCAATGGCACGCCTGTTTCAGATAGTCGTAGAAGCCCCGCGTCGCAGCCGTCGGGCTGCTGGCTTGGATCGTCAGACGCCCACCGTGGGCCTCGACGTCGTACCAGTCCTTACCGTCGCCCCTTGGAGCCGGTGCTAGGGAAACGCCGATCTTGCCAACATACTTTTCGCCGATGGTGCGCCGCACCACACCATAGACCGCGTCCAAGGGGCCCGCCTGGGCGGAAACCGTGACGCCAAGAGCCAAGACGAACAACGCCACTCTGCGCATGGCTGGAGTCTACACCTGTCCCTAGGTTCCGTCCGGGGGGGGGAACCCAGGATTCGAAACAATCGTCGCTCTTGGGCGTCAGACCTACAGCCATGATGACAAGGACTTGGGCAATCCTGTCCCTTTGTGCGCTGGGTGCCTCGCAAGCCAGACCGCCACAAAGGGTCGACCTGAGCTACAAAGATGGGAGCACGACGACGACAGTGACGGGCGTGTGCCGTGTCGATTCGGACTCAGTCTCCTGTTGGGACGCGTCGGGCCACCCCGACGCAGCGTTGACAACAAGGGTTCAAGCGACTCTGGCAAAGATGAAGTCGGTCCAACCCGTGGCCGTTCACGCGGGCTCCAAACTCAGGCTCGTGGTCGTCGAGACCGTCATTCACTACGACTCCAACAGAAACACGCAACAGGAGCTCCATCCCCGACAGTCCCGCGACGGCTTTGTTTGGAACCAAATGCTCCGCTCTGAGCAGGTTCAAGACGGCGACGAGCGCTACTCCAAAAGTGAAATGCTGTTCGGCATCGAGGTTCCCCCCGCGCAGACCGCGGGCTCGATCTTTGCCAGAAAGTCGTCCGACTTCCTCGTCACCAAGAGGCTCGAACCCGTACCTGGGTCAACGTGCCAAGTCGGAGACTGGACCCTGACTCTGACCGGGTTCAAGAAGTTGGACGACGTGACGGTCAACGACTCGCGGGTCCGCCACAAGGTCTGGCAGTTGCAGGCGACGATGACCGGCCCCGAGCAACCGCCTTCGCTCAATTTCTTTGTCGAAGACAAGGCGCACCACTACATCCAACTCGTCGACGAGAATGGCAAGCCCGCCACCCAAGAGCAGTACGCCAAACAGATAGCCTCACCCAGAGATCCGCAGAGGATCATCCAGTACTCCATCTACACAGAGGGTCCGACGACAGACGGAAAGGTCACGGCCATGATGTACGTCGACCCGTCTCAAATCGGTGGAATTGGTGTCTCGGGAAGCCAAGACCAGTGGATCGAAATCGCGGGAATCCCACTTGAGCCAATCCGCGAGGGAGGTCATTCGTGAAACCGACACTGAGTGTGCTGGCATTGCCCGCCTTCCTGGCCGTCGGATTGCCCAGTACACAGGCCGTTCGCGCTGTGTTCGAGAAGAACAGGCAGTCAATCGAAGTTCTTGGAGTGTGCAAGTTGGCGGATGGCGTCCTGACCTGCTGGACACCCGATGGTCGGCCCTCCGACGACCTGACACAACAAGTGAACAGATCGCTGTCCCAGACACAGAATGACGCCGGGTTCTACCTTGTCCCAGGCAAGAAGACGAGGATGGCGATCGTGCGGTCCGTTCAGAGGTCACCGGTGGGCACCAGCGTTTACCTGAGGGGGATCAACGGCAACTCTTCCTGGCTGTCGCAGAGATCGATAAGCAGCCGGTGGGTCGTTGACGTCGATGGTTCGGAGAGCCAACGAACCGAACTCTATTCCTTCGCCGCTGGCAGCGATCAGAGCACGGCTTCGTTTGAGGGCAGCGTGACCGAAACCGTTGATCAGGCAAACGGGGTATCGCCACGGCCCGGCACAACGTTCCGCTGCGGCGGGGCGGAAATCGAAATCCTGGGTTTCAGTCGGATCACCAACGACCCCAAGCTCATGAACTCCGAAGCGAGTTGGAAGCTCCTGGTCGACGTCAAGAAGGCCAGCGATGTTGGCCTCTCCATGGTGGCGGTTGGCAAGGACGGCAACGTCATCATGAACACGGACAAGGAAGGCAAGCCGGCTCCATTCCGGAGTTTCGAATACAACCCCGTACCACCAAGGGGCGGCACTGCGCCCTCGACCCTGGGCCAGGGAGGCGGCTTTGCCCGCATGACCATGCCCTACTTGAGCTTGACTCCGGCTAGGACTGGCAAGATGGAGGTGCGCTGCGCGATCGACCCGAGTGTGATCGCTTCGCTCCGTGTGTCAGCAAACAAGACCAGTCCATTTGAGTTGGCGAACCTGCCGCTCGACCCGATTTCCACTCACACAAGCGGCCAAATCAACCAGGGCTGAAAACGCGGCGCGGGTCATAATCGGCGCATGCCCTGCAACTGGTTGAAACGCACGCTGCCGTTGCTTGCCGTCGCGCCGCTCGTGCTGGCCGCCCAGCAAGCGACCCCTAGCGAGCCGTCGGGCCCGACCGCAGACCAGGTCTACAAGAACATACAAGTGTTCAAGGGTGTGCCCGCCAAAGACCTCATTCCGTCCATGGAGTTCATGGCGGCCTCCCTCAAGGCCCAATGCAGCTTTTGCCACGACAAGGATGACTACTCCAAGGACACACGGGCCAAGGACACCGCCCGCAAGATGATCCTGATGGTGCGGGACATCAACCAGCGACACTTTGGCGATCGCCGAGGCGTCACTTGCATGAGTTGCCACAACGGTCATGAGTCGCCAAGTTCGACCCCGGCGCCCGAGGGGCTCAAGTTCCGGCACGATCGACTCACAGGCCGGGTGGATCCCAACGACCTCATCAAGAAGCATCTGGCCGCCGTCGGCCCCGATCCAGTCGCCTTGGTCAGAACGGGAACACTGACGACACCACCTGAAAGCGAGGGTAAGGACGAGACCAAACCCCTTCAAATGATTCAAGCCAAAGGCGGCCAGTTCGTCGTGAGCTCCGATGGCGACAAGTTTGGGTCCGATGGGAGCCACATCTGGCGCAACGGCATCGTCATGCAAGACGAACCGGCTGCCATCTTCGACCGGATGGGAAGGTCATGGCGCGGACAAGACGCCTTCATGGGCCTCGACAACCTCTCGGCAACGGGAAAGGAGACCGTTGGCAAGTCCACTTCCCTCATCATCCGGGGGACTCGGACAGCGACCGGCTCCACCGAGGAACTCTGGTTCGACGAGAAGTCCGGACTCCTGACACGCTTCGTGAACCGGACGCCCAGCACAATGGGAACGGTCGTGAGCGTTTTCGACTACCTGAACTGGAAGACGGTCGCCGGGGTCAAAGTGCCGATGAAGATCGTGGTCACGTTCGCTGGCGGCGAGCGGTGGGTCATGGACTTCAGATCGGCCAAAGTCGAGACCAAAGTGGATTCAAAGCTCTTTGCCCCGCCGCAGTAAGAGCTTGGGCGCGGACTCTGCCCGCCAGAGTCCGCGCCGACATCACTCTTTAACGAGAAAACCCGCTGGGCCGTTTCTTCTGACAAGCGGCCCCAGTTCCTTCCAGGTGAGCTTTAAGGTGAACGGGCCCGAAACATAGGGGCCAAGCTCGTAGGGCGCGAACTCCCACCGAATGCCGTCTTTCGCTATCCAGAAGTTCTCGAGCTGCCTTTCATCGAACTCTGTCACCTCTCCGTCCTGGACCCACTCCGCCGTCTCCTCGTCTTTGGCTTTGCCGAGTAACTGGAACTGCAGGTCCCGCTTGTCGCTCTCTCCGGATCGAAGAATGTCCCAAACACGGAGCTGCTTCGGCTTGCCCTCGACTAGGCCAAAGACGTAGGTCTTCGTGAACCCGATCCCGTGCGCCCCTGCCGTGTACACGTAGCAGTCGGTCGTGAAACTCAGGAGCCTTTTGTCGTTCATCTTGACGGTCGTGGTCGCGTCGTACTCATACGTCCCGGCGGCTCCGCTCTTCTTGACATCGGGCATCTCCTGTCGCGCGGATTGGAGGAACTCAGACCAGGCAGCGGATTCTTTTCGTGCCACAACGGATCCGGCTAGGTCTCCCAAGGGCCAGTGCTTGGCGAGGACGGGGTACTTCGCTTTGACAGACCACCAGTCTGGCTTGATCTCGGAGAGCGTCTTCCACCACACCGGGGTCGCGTCCTGTCCCATCGTCAGCGCAGCGAGGCAACACAAGAGCGGAGCCGTCATGTTTGGATTGTAGTCTCGACTCCCTCTCAGTCGCACATCCTGAAGGCGGGTCGCCCCTCGTTAGCGAAGGCCTATATCACCTTATCGCTCGCCAGTTGGCGTCAGAGGAAGCCTTGAGCTTGAGATAGCCTGACATGTTCGGACGCCGTTGGGCTCAGTGTCCAGCGGCGTCGTCCCTCGAGGGCAGGCGGAACAGGTAGTGACAAGCGGCCGTGCGAAGGTCGACCTCTGACCAGTCGGCGAAGTCCTGATGCAGCTTCGAGCAACCGAGAAGGCCCGACATAGCTGTGTCCTCATCGACATACTTCTGGTCAGGCAGGATCATACGTCGAACTGCAATCGGCTCGAAACCACTGGCTTTGAACAGCTTCGTCACCTGGGTGGGCGACAGCCGATTGTGGTAACCGAGCCGGTGTCCAAACCGGAACTCGTAGTCGTGTGAGCCGAACCTCAAGTGATCCATCGGCTCGATCGACTTGTCGGCGTGGTAGAGGTGGTCTCGATGGTCGATCACGTGTGACACGATTCCACCTGGAGCCAGAACACGTCGACATTCGGCCAGGATCAAAGACAGGGTTTCGGGCCGAAAGTGCTCGAGGATGCCTCCCGAGTGAACCAGAGTCTGTGATCCGCTTTCGATGGACAGGCTCGTGAGCGAGGCCGCCTCATGGACGACTGCTCCGACTTGGCTCAGCGCTTCGTGAACGCCCGCGTCCCGTAGACCCTTGACAACGTTGACGCGCTCCTCAGGGGCGTCCTTTGCAGTACGAACGGCTTCATCGACAGCGTGACCGACGTATCGGTCCAGGAACCTGGCCTCGTGGTTCACTAGGGTCGGGCCACGACCCGCATTAAGGTACAGCGACAAAGCCCAGAACGGCGTGTAACCGGGTTCGAGGATCGTGACCTTCGCGGTCGACCAATCGACGTCGCACCGGCGTTCCCAGACCTCTATATAGCCAGGAACGACACGAGCCAGCTTGTCGACGTGCGTCGCTTGGGTCCCCCCGGCAACGCGAGTCAACCAGCGATAGGCAGAAGGACCACCTGGAGCTCGACCGAACACCCATTGCAGGCTTGCTTTTGCGCCGGCACGTGTCATCGATACACCTCGTCAAGCTCGTACAGCACGATGGCCCGGTTGTGAGCGACTTCCTCGTCGGCGAGGATTGTCCCGTCGTCACGGACCGCCTTGCGCCGAATGCGGTTTTCACGTACCGGGCCGCTCGCCGTTTGCTCGAAGTGGTGCTCGGACTCATAGATCTGCCAGCTGCACCCAGCCGGCTCACGGGCACGCACCGACCCGCACAAGCTTCCTTCTTGAACCAGGAAGCTCAGGGTCACTGGGAAGGAGTGAGGATTGATGAACCTCAAGTCGGATGTCGGGTAGGCAACGGTTGCACCACAGCCGAACGGAACGGTCCTGCCGTTATCCGGGAACAGATCCAATCCATGTCGGTGCCGTTCCGTGATCTGCATTCCCGACAATAGGGCGACCAGATAGAGGGTGTTCGACACAGAGCAGACGCCTCCTCCCCAGTCCTCTGTCAACTCTGCGTCGTGCATTTCCGGCCCTCGAAGGAACCCCCTTCTCTTCGTTGTTGGGCCGACCGCATGAAGCCAGGAAAACGTCTGGCCTGGCTCGATGACAAGTCCGTCGAGAAGGCAAGCCGCGCGGGCGACATTGACCTCCTTTGCGTGTTGGACCTCCTGACTGTACGTCACTGTCGCGCGCTTCAAGGGCGTCACATGGCTGGAGAGGATCCATGGAAACGCATCTGGATCCTCGGCACGCATATGGGCTACCGTCGCTCGCTCTCGGGCCATTCCAGGCGCGCGCTTGAGTCTTACGAACCACGCCCGAATGGGATAAGGAATCCAACGACGAAGTCTGGCAGCCATGGCTCCTAGGCCTTTGGAAACCTGAACCGTACCGCCTTGAGTTCCCAGGTGTCGCGCAACGACAACGAATCCGCCTGATTTACGGCTCTACGACTTGTTGCGGATGTGGATCAGGTCGCCGTCCTCTATGACGTGGTCTTTGCCTTCGAGTTTCATCTTTCCAGCCTTGTACGCCGCATCGAGCGAGCCGTGCTCACAGTAGTCCGAATACGAGACCACTTCGGCTCTGATGAACCCTTTGGCAATGTCGTTGTGGATGGTGGCCGCTGCTTTGAGCGCCGAAGAACCTCTCTTTAGCGGCCAAGCCTTGGTCTCGTTCTCGCCAGCCGTGAAGAAGGTGATCAGCCCGAGTGCATCGTAGACCGCTCGGATCAATCGGGCCGAGGCTGGCTCGCTGAGCCCCATCGAAGCTAGGAACTCGGGCTGGTCGGCGGGTTCGAGCGACGCGATCTCCTCTTCGAGCTCAGCGCAGACCGCAAACGCCTGCGTTCCATGTGAGGCAAGCTCTTTGATCTTGCTGTCGACGGCCTCTGGATTGATGCGGCTCTCCCCCTCATTGAACGCGACGACGCACTGTTTGCCACTCAGGAACTGGTAGTTCCGAACGATCTTCATCTCCTCGTCGTCGAGCCCTAGCGAACGGATGGGAACACCGTCCTGCAAGGGGCCATGGAGGCGCTCGAACAAAGCCCTTTCCAGGTACTCGGGATGTCCGGGAGTCTTGACATTCATCGATCGCTGAAGGCGCTCCAACCGGTTCTCGACGATGCCAAGGTCGGTCAGGACCATTTCAACGTCCACGTTCTCCAGGTCGCGCAACGGACTGACGGAATCATGGTAGGGCGCAATGGGTGCATCAAATGCGCGGACCACGTGCAACAGCAAATCGCACTGCCGTGCTGCATCGAGAAAGCGCTGGCTGAACAGTTTTCCGCTCGTCTGGATCGGTTCGAGATCGTCGTCGAGGACTACTGTCGCGGGCGTCGCCTTCTTGGGTTTGACCTGAGCCACGATCCGGTCGAACCGCTCGTCTGGAACCGGAACCGCGGTGACGCTTCCCTTCGCATGACCAAGCGCTGCTGCCCGGTACAGAGTCGATTTGCCGACTTGAGGGAAGCCGATGATGCCGACCTTCACTTCTGTACTCCTTCGAATTCGACTTTGATCGGCTGACCCTTCCACTGGTTGGGCAGCACCCAGAACGCAAGTGCGGACAGGATGAGGAGCACGAGTGGCAACCAGGGGAACGATCGGGGCTTCACAGGCCTCTAAGGATACCGGGCGGACGACCCAGGTAACGGGCGACGGCTACCTGGGCAGCTCCTGCTTTCAGCGCCCTTTGAGGGCGTTTTCCCGGTACCCTACGCACTCATGTCCCAAGTCAAGGTGATCCCGCTCGGCGGCGCGGGCGAGATCGGCAAGAACTGCACCGTCGTCGAGCAAGACGGCGACCTGGTCGTGATCGACGTCGGGCTTGCGTTCCCACACGAAGAGCACTACGGTGTCGATATCGTCGTTCCGGATTTCACCTACCTGCTGGAGAACAAACACAGGCTCAAGGGGATTTTCCTGACCCATGCCCATGAGGACCACGTCGGAGCCCTCTCGTTCCTGCTACCGCAACTGGAGGCACCCGTTTTCTGCACGCCGTTCACCGCGGCCATGGTGAGGATGAAACTGGAGGAACGGGCACACCTGCAGGGCTCCACGATCGAGGTCGTCGAGCCAGGGGCGACGGTCGACAGGGGTGCGCTGAAGGTCGAGTTCGTCCGAGTGACCCACTCGATCCCAGAGACGTGCGCCCTCGCCGTACACACAGTCCACGGCATCGTCCTGTTCACTGCCGACTTCAAATTCGACTTCACTCCTGTAGACGGAAAGCTGACCAACGTCGGACGGTTGACTGAGTTGGGCCAGGAGGGCGTGGTCCTGCTCGTCAGTGATTCCACAAACGTGGACCGTCCTGGCTGGGGGCCAAGTGAACGGCGGGTGACCGAAGGACTGCGCAAGGTCGTTCAGAACGCCCAGGGCCGCGTCTTGGTAACGATGTTCGCCAGCAACATCCACCGGATGCAGCAGGCGATCGACGTGGCCGCCGAGAATGGTCGGCGTGTCGCCGTCACCGGGCGTCGGATGGAGCAGACGATCGACATCGCCCGAAGACTCGGATACCTGCGTATTCCTGAAGGAACCTACGTACGGCTCGACGATGTCGGCAAATTCGCCGCGAACGAACTGCTCATCTTGACGACCGGTAGCCAAGGCGAGCCGATGGCTGCCCTGTCACAGATGTCTCGGGCTGAGTACGGTCGACTCAAGATCGTCGAAGGAGACACCATCGTCTATTCGGCGCGTCCGATCCCAGGCAACGAAGGGGCAATCTGGAGAACGGTCAACCGGCTCGTCAAGATGGGTGCTGAAGTCGTTTACGACTCAGACAGCCCGATCCACGTGAGCGGCCACGCCTACCAGGAAGAGCTCAAGATGATGATCAATCTCGTACAGCCCTTCTACCTCGCCCCGGTACACGGCGAGCCACGCCACCAGTTTCTTTACAACCGCATTGCGTCGGCAATGGGTTGGCCTGACCACCGGCTGTTCACCTTGTCCAATGGGACTGTCCTCCACATGGACGACGAACAGGCTTGGATCGGCGAATCGGTGACTGCAGGCGAGGTTCTGATCGACCAGCACGGCAACGTCGCCGTGAACGAGACCGTCCTAGCCGAAAGGACTTCGCTGGGGGCGGACGGAGTCGTGGTGGTTTCCATGGCCTTGGACACCGAGTTGGGAGACATCGTGTCCCGTCCTGAAGCGCAGATCCGCGGGTTCTCGGGCCCAGTCTCTGCTGTCGAAGACGCGATCGACTCGGCCAACGACGTCCTTTCCCGTTTGACGTCTACGAACCTCAAGGATCTGGACAAAGTGCGAGCCGCCGTCTCGGAGGCCGTCCGGAAGACCATCAACCGACGGTGTCAACAAAGACCCGTCGTCGTGGTCTCTATCCTGGAGTCAGACTAAGCTCCCGCGCTACCATTGACACCTTGATGCCAAAAGCCGTCGTCCTCCTGAGCGGAGGTCTGGATTCCGCGACCTCTCTCGCGATTGCACGTTCCCTGGGCTACGAGTGCCAGTGCCTCACGGTCGCCTACGGTCAAAGGCACGCTGTTGAGATCGAAGCGGCGAAGCGGATCGCGCAAGCGATCGGTGCAGCCAGTCACCGGCTCGTGTCAGTCGATTTGAGAGAGATCGGTGGCTCGGCTCTCACAGCTGAGATCGACGTCCCCAAAGACAACCTTAGCGAGACAGGGATTCCAGTCACCTACGTCCCGGCAAGGAACACGGTCCTCCTGTCTCTGGCCCTTGGCTTGGCTGAAGTTCTGGGTGCGGAGGCGATCTACGCTGGGGTCAACGCCGTGGACTACAGCGGTTACCCGGACTGCCGACCAGAGTTCATAGCCGCCTTCGAACGTTTGGCGTCGCTCGCAACCAAGGTGGGAGTGGAAGGTCGGCCCCTCTCGATCGAGACACCACTGATTTCCTGGTCCAAGCGGAGGATCATTGAGGAGGGACTCCGATTGGGCGTGGACTTCAGCCTGACTCACTCTTGCTACGATCCCTTGCTCAACGGCTCCGCTTGTGGCCATTGCGACTCTTGTCTGATCAGAGCGCGTGCGTTTGAGGAGTTAGGCATGCGGGATCCGGCACAGAGGAGGTGACACGCATGCCGAAGCTCAGGATCGCCGAAACGTTCACCAGCATCCAGGGCGAAGGCTTGTGGGCGGGAACGCCTTCCTTCTTCATCCGCGTGTCGGGATGCAACCTGCGATGCTCTTGGTGTGACACGCGTTATGCGAGTTGGCAGCCGGAGGGACCTCTACTGGATGTGGAAGGACTCGTCCGCCTTGCCTCGGAGTCCCAGCAACGCCACGTCGTTGTGACTGGCGGCGAGCCCATGCTCTTCGAGCCGATCCAGGAACTGTCAGCAGGGCTCAAGCAGGCTGCGCATACCGTGACGATCGAGACGGCAGGGACAGTCTATCGAGACGTCGAGTGTGACCTCATGTCCGTGAGCCCTAAACTGGCGAATTCGACACCGGAAGGCGAGTGGCACGGACGCCACGAAGAACTTCGTCAAGACAGGGGTGCCCTGATTCGCTTGCTCGAGACGTACTCTTGCCAGCTCAAGTTCGTCGTGAATCCGGATCCCGGTTTCGGCGACATCTCGGAAATCGACCGCCTATTGTCCCAGTTGCCTGACTTGTCCGCCGACCGGATCTTCCTGATGGCCGAAGGCACTGATTCGGAGACCCTCCACCGTCGAGAAGCGGTGCTTGCCCCAGTCCTCATCGAAAAGGGGTGGCGCCTCTCACCTCGGCTCCATGTTCACCTCTATGGGAACCAGCGGGGCACGTGAGCCGTGTTGTATAAGTCAAAGCCATGAACCGTATTGGGGTCATCCTGATCCTCCTGGTTGCCGTCGGGTGCGCCGCTCGGCGAGAGTCGGTTTCAGTTCCTGTCGTCAAGAAGTCAACTCCTCAAGACCCCTTGGTGGGGGATTGGACTGGCGAGTATCCCAAGTCTGCAGAACAAGCGGATTCGGGTACGACGAGCAACTACCTTGCTGAGCACTTGGGCGGCTATGCCTTGTCGCTCGACAGTCAGGGGCAGTTCAAAGCCAGCTTGCGTGGGCTCGATGAGGTGGGCACATGGTCGAAGTCTGGAGACACGGTCGTGCTGAAGGTGGTCAAGGTTCTGGGTAAGTCCCGCAGTGAGGCTGACAAAGAGAACCGCGACAAGGGCAGGTCATTCATTGACTTGACGTTGTTCGACCAACCCGTCCAGCTCACTTTTGATGCGAACAAGGCGACCCTGACTTGGGCAGGGCCAAAAGGCTCGCCACCCGTCGTGTTTCACCCCGGGTCGGGCAGATAACAGAGCCGATCTGGAGAGAAGTGACGTATCTTGTATCAGGATGCGTGAAGGTAAGGCGAAGGCTCTTCTCTCACTCACGTACGATGGCACACAGATCTGCCACTCCGAGACGGTTCTGCGCCACCTGGAAAAGACAGGACTGACCGGCACCTTTTACGCTGATCCTGTCCCTCTGCTTGACAATCTCCCCAAATGGCGCCGAGCCGTACAGGAGGGCCATGAAATCGGCAACGGATGTATGACGACCTGTGGACTGATGGACGCGTGGAGCGCGGACATGATCGTGGCCGACATCCAAGAGACCGACGAACTCCTCCTCGAGCTGTTTCCGGGCCAGACTGCGTTCAGCTTCGGATACCCTTGGACCGAGGGCAATGGGGCCGAGTTGCGAGACGTGCGCCCCATGATCGAACAGTGCCACCGGGTCTGTCGGTCCGGCGTACAGGGCTCAAACGATCTCACAAGCCTCGATTTAGCCTTTCTGAAATGCGCCCACGTCTACGATGTCGGGGCCACGGCCATGATCGAGATCACGCGCGCCAGTCTGAGACGCAAGGATTGGCTCGTGCTCGCCTTTGATGGAGTCGGGGTAGGCGACAGGGCCATCGATTCCTCAGATCACCTTGAGTTCTGCCAGTGGCTGACGACGATGCGTGAACTCCTTGAGGTCGTGACCGTGTCAGAAGGTGCCCAAGTCGTGGCCAGCCACTCGCCGGGCACCCTCAAACTCGTTTAGGCCAGGGTCGGACATCCTCCTGGATTGGCAATTCACGTCCTGCATGGGTAAGAATCGGACTCAGCCGTGGAACCAAACCGTCCTGAGTTTCTCCACATGGAGCAGCCTGTCTTCCGTGCTGTCTTCTACTCTCTCACTGCAGTCAGCTTGGCGCTCATGGTCTGGCAGTTCCTTGCGCCCGCTCGGCTGTGGATGAAGGGCCGACCGATCCGTTGGCGGCCCAACTACATCGGCAATGTCGCGAAGTATGTCTTGGGGCAGTTCAAAGTTCAAGGAAGTCGGCCCAAGAGCGGGGCGCCCATGCATCTGCTCATCTTCTACGGCTTCCTCGCCCTGCTGCTGGCGACGACCCTCCTCGCCGTCGCGACGTATGGCCCCCTCGTTGGTATCCCGAACTTCCATCACGGAACGTACTACCTTGTCTACGAGACCGTCTTCGACGCCTGCGGCCTTCTTTTCCTAGCTGGCGTCACCTGGGCGTTTGTCCGCCGCCTTTCGTTCGACCGCCGATGGGGTCGGCCCGGCGTTTCACAGGAAACCGGCAAGCCCGTGTTCAGTCTGAATCCGCTGACCACGGAGACAAAAGACTATATCGCGCTTCTCATTCTGTTCATGCTCGGGTCGACGGGCTTTCTTCTCGAAGCCGCCCGCATCGCCAACCGTCCGCAGACGTGGGACTGGTGTTCGCCCGTTGGGCGCTGGCTCGCCGGCTTGTTCCCGGCGCTGCCCGACGGCGCTTACATCGGAGTGTGGTGGTTCCACTACGCCTGGGTCTTCTCGTTCTTTGCCTTCCTGCCTCAAATGCGGCTCAAACACATCGTCACGGCGACGATGACCGTCGCCGGCTCCGAGGAGCGTCCGTTGGGCGAACTCGTGCCGATCAGCATGAAGGAAGTCGAGGAGACAGGGCAGATCGGCGTCACGATGGCCACCGACTTCTCTCGTTGGCACCTCCTTTCCTTGGACGCCTGCATGTCGTGTGGACGGTGTACCGAGGTCTGTCCAGCGTACAACGTTGGGAAGATCCTCAACCCGAAGCAGGTGATCGCCGATGTCCATGAAGCACTGGTCACCAACGAGTCGGTGGCCACCCGGGTCGGTGAAGAGGCCCTGTGGGCTTGCACCACGTGCAACGCCTGCGTCGAAGCCTGCCCGGTCCTCATTCGGCACGTCGACTTGATCGTCGACACACGCAGAAACTTGATCGCGGAAGGAAAGCTCTCGGGGTCTGGCGCGACAATGCTGCGGCAGGTCGGTTCGACCGGGAATTCCTGGGGGACCCCAGCCAGTAGCCGCGAGGACTGGATGAAGGGGCTTGAAGTCCCCTTGGCCCGGGAAGGTGCCCCATTCGAGTATCTGTTCTGGGTCGGTTGCGCCGGGGCGACGGATCCCGGAGCAGTCAAGACGACGAGAGCCGTGACCCAACTCATGCTGAAGGCCGGTGTGTCCTTCGCTTGTCTCGGCCACGAAGAGACCTGTACTGGTGACTCGGCTCGTAGGCTGGGCGACGAGTTCACGTTCCAAGCCCTTGCCGAAGCCAACATTGAGACCTTCAAGAGATACGGAGTGCGCAAGGTAGTCACGCCATGTCCTCATTGCCTCAACACGCTGAAGAACGAATACGGGCAGTTTGGAGCCGAACTCGAAGTCGTGCACCACACCCAGCTTCTCGCAGATTTGGTTCGGCAGGGTCGTCTCGAGCCGGCGGAGCCAGGTGCGGGAAAAGTCACGTATCACGATCCCTGCTACCTGGCGCGCGTCAACAATGAAAGCGACGCCCCAAGATCGTTGGTCGGACAGGAGTCGAACCTCAATTTCACGACAACTGCCCTTGTCCAGGAAATCGTCAAGGAGCCAGAAGGTGCCACAGTTTTGGCTGAGCCGGAGCACCGCGGTCGCAAGACTCTGTGTTGCGGGGCTGGCGGAGGACGGATGTGGATGGACGAGGAACCTGGCAAGAGGCCGAGCGAACGGCGGGTGCGAGAGCTCCTTGACACGGGAGCCGGGACGATAGCTGTCGCATGTCCGTTCTGCCGGATCATGTTGGATGCAAGCGTCAAGCAGTTCGACGACTCGATCCGCTTGGTCGACCTGGCCGAAATGCTCCAGGAAGCGAACGCGTGATTCTAGGGGTCGGCATCGACATCGTGGATGTGCGCAGGATCATGCGTGCCATGGACAACCCACGGTTCGTCAAGCGGATCCTGACGCCTCGTGAGAGAGCCCTCGGCTCCGGTCCTGAGTTCGTGGCCGGCCGATGGGCCGTCAAGGAAGCCGTCGCAAAGGCTCTTTCCCGGTCATTGAACTGGCACGAAGTCGAAGTCCTTCGCGATGCGCTAGGAGGACCGCTCGTGACGGCTCCGATCCCATTGGGGACTCGGCTCCACGTTTCGATCTCTCATGAAAGGGATCACGCGGTCGGCCTCGCCGTCTGGGAGCAGACCCCCTAGTCACACCGCGTCCGCTTAGCGACGAGATGGGATGGATCCGTCCACGACACCGAGAACCCTTTTGAGCGGAGGAGGTCAACGATCTTCCCAGGGTTCTCCGGGACGCCGCGCTCGCGCAGGATTTGGAAGTGGATCTCTGCGAAGACGGCTCGGAGCTTCGGGTCGGACAAGGTACGGTCGAGGCCCTGCAGCACTTCGAGCTCAAACCCTTCTACGTCGATCTTGATGCTCGAGGGCGTTGCACCTCCGTGATCCGAGACGTACGAGTCGCCTGCCACAACCTGGACCGTCGTGGGAAGGCCCGTCCCCTTCATGAACAGGCTGTTGGTCGACGTGTTCTCTTCGAGGAAAAAGTCGGCAAAGCCATCTTCCGCTCCAAGGGCGAGGCTCTCGAGAGAGACATTGGGCAGTCCGTCGGTTTCCTTCCGTGCGATCTCAAGCGGTATGGGCGCTGGCTCAAATGCGATGACGCTGCCTGTGTCCCCTACAATCTGGGCAAAGCCACGGGTGAAGTACCCGGTGTTCGCCCCGACGTCCCACACGGTGTCACCCGGACGAATCTCTTTCAGCATCATTTTGTCGAAGGACTCCTCGTACTTCGGCCGAATCAACCGACGATAGAGCCGCACGACGGGCCGCAGGACGCCCAAGCGTTGACCAATGGTTCTGACACGCAGGAAGAGGGGCCGTGAATAGTCCAATCCAATCACCTCAGGCAAGCAACCTGAGACAGAAGCTAGTAAATCATACAGGATTCTCTACTCTTTAGATCATTAAATCCTGCGAAGAAGCCTTGATCGTTTCAAAGAGGTCAAACACTTCCTCAGGGGAACGAAGACCTCTTCCAGGGCCCCCGGGCGCCTGTTTCGAACATGACGGGCTCGGCAGCGACGACGGTATGCGCCGGTTCAATGGTGACGAGACTGGGCGTCGGCTATTACGCCATGAAGGTCATGTTCGCCGCCCCTCATGACTCTGACCGTGACAAAGGATCCAGGTTCAGCCGCACCCTCGGCGTACACCCAGCCATCGATCTCCGGAGCGTCTCGGAACGAACGACCTGCGATGTGGCCGTCCTTCACTTCATCGACCAGGACGCTCAGTTCTCGTCCTTCCCAACTACGGTTCCGCTCCAACGACATTGCGGCCTGAAGCCTCATGAGCCGGTCATAGCGCTCACGCTTCACCTTGAACGGGACTTGGCCCTCCATGTCGTTTGCAGGCGTACCTGGCTCACGGCTAAAAGTGAAAGCCCCAACTCTATCAAGCCTTGCTTGCCGGACGAACTCCAGCAGGGCCTGGAACTCGCTGTCGGACTCGCCTGGAAAGCCCACGATAAAGGTCGACCGGATCGCCACGTCGGGCATCGCAGCCCTCAGTCTCTCGAAGACAGCAAGGTATCTCTCGCCGTCCCACGGCCGTTTCATCCGCCTCAAAGTGTCGGGATGGACGTGTTGAAGCGGAATGTCTACATAGGGCAAGACCTTCGGCAGGCTTGCCATCTCCTCGATCACCTCGTCCGTCAGTCGGTTGGGATAGAAGTAGAGAAGCCGGATCCACTCCACGCCCTCCACACGGTCCAACTCGCGCAGGAGTCGGGGAAGCGTGAATTCGCGGTAAAGGTCATAGCCGTACTGCGTCACGTCTTGCGCGATCAGATTCAGTTCCTTGGCTCCTGTCTGTGCCAAGTGCCGTGCCTCGGCCATAACCCTCTCGATCGGCTTGCTTTGGTGGGATCCGCGGAAGCTCGGGATTGTGCAGAAGGTGCAACGATGGTCGCACCCTTCGCTCACTTTGAGGTAGGCGCTCCATGGCCTTCCCGTCCGCGCTCGGCTCGGTACATCGGCCCATCGGTGGTGGGGCGGCTTGACGTCCAATGTCGGCTGGGCCCGATTGAACACACCTTCAACCACCTCTTGGAACCGGCCCATTTGGCCGACTCCGACGTAAGCGTCGGCACCTGGGGCCAGACGCACCAGTTCTTCTCCAAGCCGCTGAGTCAGGCATCCAGCAACCACTACCTTGCCCTGTCCCTTTTCGGCCACTGCCTTCCTGATCGCCGCAACAGACTCGGCTTTGGCCGCCTCAAGGAAGCCACACGTGTTGATGACAGTCACGTCGGCACTGGCTTGACCATCGACCGTGAAACCCGCCTGTGAAAGGACGCCTGCTATCTCTTCGCTGTCCACCTCGTTCTTGGCACAGCCGAGGGTCACGATCCGGACATTTCGCAGGGCCACGGTCAATTATGGCAAACGGCCAGGTGACGGCCCTGACAGCTGGTGTTTCAGTGGCTGGTGCTGGCTGGAGTCTCGACCCGCTCGATCACCAGGGAGTACTCGTTCGCGAGGCCCACGATGGCGGCAACACCGGCCCAGAACGGCAAGAGGAGGACTCCAACCGCTCCGACCACTAAAGGCATGTCGAGTAGCGTCCGCCCTGCTTTCGACTTGATCACGACACGCTGGACGTTCCCTTCATGGATGATCTTTTTCAGTTCCTCCATCAGCTTGGAACCGTCCACGCGGCATTCCTCGGTCCTGACCTTCTGTTCCATCCTGATCTTGAATACGCCAAGCACTCGACCCCGTTGCGCCGGACTGTGGAGAGATGATTCGTGCTGACAGCCATCTTGGCTTCCTTCGGGCTAAACTGACACGCGATGCCGCGGTTCGACATTTCGACCGACTATCTGGTTCGGTTCTTGCAGGATTTGATCAACACTCCCAGTCCGACCGGTGACACCGACTGGGCTGTGAGCTTCGTGCAGGCCGAGCTGGAGTCGTTCGGCATCCACAGCGTCAAAACGACCAAAGGTGCCTTGATCGCCTACTTCGAGGGCCTCAGGAACGACCGGCCGAGGGCTATGTCCGCCCACCTGGACACCCTCGGAGCCATGGTCAGTGAGATCAAGCCGAGTGGTCGGCTCAAACTCACCGCTTTGAATGGAGTCATGTGGCCGACTGTCGAAAGCGAAAGCGTGACAGTCAACACGCGTCGAGGCGACCACTTTAGGGGTTCCATCGTGCTTCAGAACGGCTCTGTGCACGTGAACAAGGACGCCAAGACGACTGAGAGGAACGCGGACACCTTGGAGGTCCGCCTCGATGAGCGAACCCGGAGTGCGGAGGAGACTCGCTTGCTCGGCATCGACGTCGGAGACTTCGTGGCGTTCGATCCCCGGTTCGAGACGGGCCCAGCCGGCTTTGTTCGGTCCCGGTTCCTCGATGACAAGGCGTGTGTCGCCTGCATCCTGGCTGCGCTCAAGGCGCTGCATGATGCCGGGGTAAGCCCGGCACAGCGTTCGCACGTTTTGTTCAGTAACTATGAAGAGGTCGGTCACGGCGGCGCCGACGGCCTCCCGGAAGACATCGTCGAGCTCCTGATTCTGGACATGGCTTGCGTCGGCGAGGGTCAAAATGGAGACGAGTTCCACTGCTCTGTGTGCACGAAGGACAGCGGCGGCCCCTATAGCCGCGATTTCACGGAGCGTCTCCGAAGCTTGGCAGACAGGAACGGAATCGAACTGCGGCCTGACGTCTACCGGCACTACGGGTCAGACGGGACCATGTACTGGCAGGCAGGAGGCAAGGCACAAGTCGCCCTCATTGGCCCCGGTGTGGACACGAGTCATGGATACGAAAGGACGCATGTCGACGCTTTACGCGATACAGCGGCCCTCATCGCTGAATACTTGATTGAAGATTAGTTGTCAGTCGCCTTCTTCTCTGAGGGCGGTAGGCCCATTGCACAACAGGGCTGTTTCCCTTCCTTAAACTTTCTCTAAGATTTTGGGCAAAAGAAGCCGCTCGCGGACGGAGAGGACAGATCCGGAGCGGCTAATCTTTGTTTCTAGTGGTTGTCCGCTGGTGCTAGGATGGGTGTTCCAACCAGTGCCCTGCGGACTCTCTATTCCTATGGTCGGCCCATTCCGAGCTTCCTTTAGGGCAAGAGCGGCCACGATACCTCATGCCGAACCCCAGATTAGCGAAAAAAGAGGCCGGACCGTCCTGGAGGACAAGTCCGGCTGATACTCGCTTGTTCTCTTTCGTACTTCGCCTGGCTCTGGTAGGGGATCGCCGGTTCTTTTTGGATTCCGGTCGTCCCTGGTCTCAGGAGGATCAATTACTTAGAACGCCCTTGGTATGGGGACCGTTCCCAACTCTGGGACCCCGTTAGGACGGTCGTCCAAACAAACCCAGGGCCAACTCGGCCGACCTCTGAAAACAGTCTTCGGGCCCCAGGGCCCCTGCGAGTTCCTCGAACGCCATAAGTTGTGCTTTACGGGCCGATGTCTCGACGGCAATGGATTCCAGTTCCGCCCTGATCCGCTCGGGCGAAGCATCGTGCTGGATCAGCTCAGGAACGACCCTTCTCCCCAAAACGATGTTCGGCAAACTGATGTAGTCAAACTTTGGGCGTCGGATCAGGGCTTCGATCTCCATGATCCTCGAAAACCGGTACATGACGACCATAGGGCACCGGCATAGGGCTGCCTCGAGCGTGGCCGTGCCACTGCAGACGATGGCAGCTTGAGAGGATTTGAGCACGGTGTATGTGTCCCGAGAAAACTCGGCTGGTCCTCCGCCCAGATCGGACCACAATCGCTCGACCTCGAGGGCGTCCAGGTTCGGAGCCACCGCGAATTTGAGGGGAGACCCGAACCCTCTGACTGCTTCGACGATCGCCTCCAGATTGCGCGCGACCTCGTGAGACCGGCTTCCTGGGAGGACGGCAATCCCGGTGCGCTCTCCGGCAGCCTGACTGCGCGCCACCATCTGTCGGAGCGGATGACCGAAGAAGTGGGCGTTGGCTCCCATGTCTTGAAGGATCTTGGCGCTCCAAGGGAACGGAGTGACAATGGCGTCAGTGACTCTAGGCAGGTCTGCACCTTGCTTGTCCTTTCTCCAACTTCCCGGGGGAACGAAGTAGAGAACTTTCCATCCGTGGTCTTTGGCCTCGCGCGCCAGCTTGACGTTGACGTAGCCAAAGTCGATGGGGACGAAGAGACCGGGGCCAGCGATCCGAAGCAGGCTCCGCGCAGTCAAGAATCCCTCGATGACCTTGGGAGCCACGAAGAGGCTCTCGATGATCCCGACGGCTCCCCATGTCGACGAATCCACAGTCAGCCCGACCCCGACGTCCCGCAGACGCCGACCGCCAACAGCGGACAGGGTCTCCTTCCGTAGCCGCTGACCATCGATCAAGCCTGCTTGAATGTCCGAGGTGACGGCCTCCACGAGTTCGCCTTGGCTCAGTTCGCCGTCGCGACCGCGCACAGCACGTCCACCATAGATCGACGCGATCTCTTTGGCGGCGTTGGATCGGCCGCGCCCTTCCCCGGTGAACTCGGTCACGAGGTCTTGGGCCAGTTCGCGCTCGGTGAACGCACCGACCGCTTCTAGGGCCCGGACGAGTTCAGCGCCGTAGGCGTCACCACTTGCTTCGCCCGCCGAAAGGAAGACTCGCACGCGGCGCTAGCCCCTGCCTACTTTGTGAGGCTTGCTGGTGACTTCGATTTTGGGTTTCGCACCGAGGGTGGCCGCCTTCGCGCGGGAGTCCCAGGTGGCCAACTTGCGGAAGTCGTCGTCATAGAGCACGGCTTTGGTCGGAGCCTTGGCGGGCCACCAGCACAGGAGTCCGCTGGAAGTCGCCCGCCACTCGGCATTCGCGTCCATTGACGTCAACGCACCTGTGCGGAGGCTGACCACTTCCTCCCCATTTGCTGACCGATACTCGGCCAGGCAAGGCGGTACGATCGACCTCATCTGTCCCCTCACTTCTGCTACGAGGTGGTACTCGTTCTTGTCCAGCGTCGCGAAGCCAAGGATCGATGTCCCATAGGCCGAAGGCGTCAGGGTCCAGGCCGTCGAATCCCCTGGCAAGAGTTCAGCCTTGGCTACCGGGTCACCCATCCTTTTGTGCACCGCGTCGCTCCCGTCCGTCTTCATGCTGGCAACGCCAAAGCTGTCCTCTTTTCCTGCGAGGAACCACAAGGTTCCGTCCTTTATCCGAAGCACGTCGTCGACCACCCCGCGTGCGTACGAAAGGCCGTCGAACTTGCCGACCAAATCGGGCTTGGGCCGTGGTGAACCCATGTCCACTTTCACAAGGGCTTCGAGCCAGGGTTTGCCCGACTTATCGTCCCAGCGGACCAAGAGGAACAGTTCCTTTCCTTGAACGGCCCAGCCTGAAAGGGCCGAGACCTCCAACTTCCTGGATCCGTCCTTGACCGCCCTTATAAGGGCTTCGTTAGACTCCTTGGTGGCGATCTTTCCGCTCACGGGCACCGCCTGCAGCCGATTGGTGTAGTTTGTTCCCTTGACGGCGAACGTCAGCCCCCTCGCGTCGAACGTGACTGTCTTCTTCTCCAGCGTCAGGGTTAGGCGACCCCGAGAACGATCGAGCCCAGTCGCCGGTCTGGCGGTGCTGAGCAGCACCTTTTCAGGGCCGCTTGCGCCGTTGACGACAAACGCCCCGCCTTGAAATGTGAGTTTGGGAGTGGTAGCCTGTCCAAAGGCGGTAAGAAGCAACAGCGCAGAGACCATCAGAGTTCAAGACGAGTATGCATTGTCAGGATTGTCCGCGATACGACCTCGAGCGAGAAGCTTGCCGAGACGGCAAGCTCAACCCTGCCCGCTGGGACCAAGCCATCGATGTCGTCCGCCTGTTCGGGCTGCGAAGCGTCTGCGTGTTCAACGACCATCGCGAGCGCTTGGTCAATGCGCATTCGCCTGGCCCGCGACAGGCCGGCGACATGCCACGGCACAAGCCATAATGGCCCTATGTCTGGCGGCGGGCTCTTTGCCCTCTACAAGCTCCACCTCATCGATGCCGCCCTTTATGAAATGAAGCAACGGGCGGCCGCCTTGGATCTCGGCAAAGCTGAAGCAGCGAAGATCAAGGAACTGGAGGCCGACCCCGACGGCGTGCTTGCCACCGCCAGGAGCCTCTCGGCCGAACTGAAAGACCTCGAGCTTGAACAGAAGTCGTTCGACGACAAGCTTAAGAAGCTCGACGCCGACCTGTATGGTGGGAGCATTGTCAACCCACGAGAGGTTGAGAACATTGAGAAGGAGAAGTCCCACATCCGCGAGAGGAGGGACAACAACGACGCCCGGATACTCGAGCTGTGGGAGGAGGTGCCCGTCGCCAAGGAAAAGGCCGCGTCCATCGAGGGACAGATTGCGGCGCTCCGACAGACAATCGCCAAAAAGCAAACTAAGGCGAAAGCCGACCATGAGGCTCTTCAAAGCGCTTACAGAGCCAAGGCTGCGGAGCGGCCTGCCGCGCTCAAGGGCGTGCCCGCCCCACTGCTCGCCGCCTACGACAAATTGCGCGAAAAGCTCGGAGTTGGGATGGCGATGGTGACAGACGACCACCGGTGCGAGGCGTGCGGCATGCACGTCCCGGAAAAGGCGTTCGAGCACATCATCGAGGACAGGGTGGAGCAGTGTGAGAACTGCCGACGGATCCTCTTCCGTCTTCAACAGGGATGAAACTGGGCAACGTACTTGGATGGCTGGCCGTCTTGGGGTTCTGTTTGAGCAACGGTTGCGCCAAATATCCGGCTGGCGGCAACAGCCTGATCACCAAGCGACTGATCCTGACCATCAAGCTGGAAGGCAAAGTCCGTTACGGCCAGGATCTCGGGCAACTGCCCTACATCTACGTCATGGCCCTCAGGCTCTCGACAGATCAAAACCCGAAGGACTCGGGCCCCGAGCCGGTCACGAACTACGGTGGCAACGGCTTTGTCGCCGGAAACTGTACCCATTTCATCCTGTTCAACCCTTCGGCCGCCAACCCCTATGAGATTTGGCAGTTCAGGGACACGAGCATGAACGACCGCTTCCTGACGGGCTACGCCATCAACTATCAAGACCCTCGCCAAGGGAGCCAACCCGCCGTCTTGCAGTGTGAGATCGACTTGAGCCAACTTGTCCCCGCCGGTGATGTGGACTCGATTCAGAGCATCCAAGCCAACTTGTTCACGATGGACCGGTACGCCCTCGACTCGTCGGGCCACTCGTGGGACGCTCTGGGCAACTCACGGATTTCGTCACAGGACAACACCTATCTGACGTTCGACCTGCGGTCTAGCCGCGTGATCACGAACAACCAAACTGGCTTGGAGCCGCCGGGAAACGACGTGAACGGTTCGAACGATCCCGACCTCAACTTGGTCGATTGGAGCATCGAAGTCAGACTTCAGCAGTGACTCCACTGTAGAATCCGGGCCATGTCGGCCCGTCACCCTTCATTCCTCTTGGCGGCGACCGCCCTTGCCCTGTCGGCGATCGGTCAGCAGCCCTACCGTCCCACGCCCCAGGAAGTGGCTTCCAACTATGCGCGGGCGGAGATGCTCGCAACGAAGGCACGGAGTGCGGTCAAGAACATGTCCCTCAGCCCCCACTTCTTTGGAAAGAAAGAAATGTGGTACTTGCGAGAGACGACCGACGGTCGTCGGTTCATCCTTGTCGACACGAACACGGGCAAGCAAGGTGATGCGTTTGACCATGTCCGCTTGGCAAAGGCTCTAGCCGCTGCTTCCAGCAAAGAGGTCAAGCCCGAGAGCCTTCCTTTCCAGTCGATCACCTGGGACGACGAGCAGCAGAGCGTACAGTTCGATGCATTCGGGACTCGCTGGAAGTGTGACCTCGGGACGTACTCCTGTTCCAAGGTTGGCGAGACCACTCAAGGGGGCGGGCAACAAGGTGGCGGAGCCCGAACCCGTTGGTCATCACCGGACGGCCGCTACATAGCTATGCTCAAGGAGGGACGTCTCGTGATCTCTGACAAAGAGGGAACGGAAGTGATGAAGAGCGCTGACCCTGACATGGTGGCTCCTTCATGGTCTCCAGACGGCCGGTACCTCGCCGCCTTTCATGTGCTGCCGGGAGACCGAAAGCTGGTTTACACGATCGAGTCCTCGCCGAGGTCGGGGGGTCGGGCCGTTCTCCACAGTCAGACATACGACCTTCCCGGGGACAAGATTGACCAGTATGAAGTCCGGGTGTTTGAGCCTGCGGCCGCCAGGGAAGTCAAAGCCGATCTCAGCCCGATGATCACTTCAGGAGCTCCTTGGAACGATCCACCCGAAGCTCAGTGGCGACCCAGCGACGGTCGACTCCTGGTCTCCTTCCCCGTGCGCGGATACCAAGAATACAAGGTCGTCACCATCGCCCCTTCGAACGGCGTCACAACGACAGTCGTCGACGAGAAATCCGACACGTTTGTCGATATAGGAGCGACGATCCTCCGACAGCTGAGGAAGTCGGGGGACATCCTCTGGCGCTCTGAGAGAGACGGCTGGGGACACATCTACCGGATAGCGCCCGACGGAACGGTGAAGAACCAGGTCACCAAGGGCCAGTGGGTTGTTCGGTCAATCGTCAGTGTGGACGAGGATGCCGGAACCATGACGTTCACCGCCAACGGGCGGGAACCCGGCAACCCCTACTTCATTCACGTCTACCGGATCCATCTCGACGGAACCGGGCTCATCGACCTTACACCCGGACCGGGCGATCACGAAGTCGCATGGTCGCCGGACCGCTCGCTCTATGTGGATACGTACTCCACAGTCGATTCACCACCGGTTCACGAACTTCGGAGAACGTCTGACGGTTCACTGGTCTCCGTGCTCGAACGAGCCGACTCCAGCGGGCTCAAGTCTCTCGGCCTCCGCCCACCCGAAGTGTTTGTCGCGAAAGGACGAGACGGACGGACGGACATCTGGGGCATTGTGTGTCGTCCGACCCATTTCGACGCGAAGAAGTCGTATCCGATCATCGAGAACATCTACGCTGGGCCCCAGGATAGTTTTACGCCCAAGAGGTTCACTCCGATCACGCGTATGCAGGAATTGGCGGAGTTGGGCTTCATCGTCGTCCAGATGGACGGCATGGGGACCGACAACCGAGGAAAGGCCTTCCACGACGTGTGCTGGAGGAACCTCGCCGACGCGGGGTTTCCTGATCGCATTCTGTGGATGAAGGCGCTGGCCAAGAAGTACCCTCAAGTTGACGTTGGTCGAGTCGGGGTGTACGGCACGAGCGCTGGCGGCCAGAACTCAACCGCTGCGCTTCTCTTTCACCCGGAGTTCTACAAGGTAGGAGTTTCGAGTTGCGGGTGCCACGACAACCGGATGGACAAGGTGTGGTGGAACGAGCAATGGATGGGTTACCCGGTCGGCCCCCAGTACGCCGAGCAATCAAACATCACGAACGCCAAGCTGCTCCAGGGCAAGCTGATGCTGTACGTCGCCGAAATGGACACGAACGTGCCGCCGGAGTCCACCTATCGGCTTGTCGACGCACTGATGAAGGCCGGCAAGGACTTTGAGTTCATGGTGTTCCCGGGCTCCAACCACACCGACGGTGGACCGTACGGTGAACGCAAGCGCCGCGACTTTTTTGTCCGCAACCTACTCGGAGCCGAGCCGCCTGACTGGAACAAAGCCAGCACGTCCTTCCCCGGCCCGACGGAGAAGAAGGGTGGGCCGTAAACGTTCTCTGATGCGATCATGGACGTGACTCGGAAGTAAACTTTCGCCATGCCCAACCAGACGTCGCGCCGACAGTTCCTGGCTCAGTCAATCGCTGCCAGTGCCGCCCTCAGAGTCGGACGACTGGCCTGGGGAAGGGGTGACAAGATCATCCTTGGCGAAGGAGACCACAGGTACGAATGGGTGCCTGACTGGCTGACTCCCCCGAGCTCGATCAAATACGGAGACACCCATGGTCTGGTGCAAGACTCACATGGACGGATCTACTTGTGCCACACGGTGCACCCGACGAGCGAATGCCCGGACGGTGTGTGCGTCTTCGACGAGCACGGCAAGTTCATCACGTCATGGGGTCCGCAGTTCCGGAACGGATCGCACGGTCTCGACCTGAGGAAGGAGGGGGACACGGAGTACCTCTACCACTGCGACATCAATCGCAGGTTGTTCTGCAAGACGACTCTTGACGGGAAAGTCCTTTGGGAGCAGGGACTGCCCAAGGAAGCGGGGGTCTACGGCGAGAAGGATCCCTTCATTCCCACGAACACAGCTTTCTCCCCGAACGGCGACTTCTACATCGTCGACGGGTATGGATCGAACTGGATTCACCAGTACGACATCAAGGGGAACTGGATCCGGACGTTTGGGGGTCCAGGGAAAGACCCAGGAAAGGTCCAACAGCCGCACGGCGTTTGGCTGGACAGTCGGGGTAAGGAACCGCTCCTTGCGGTGGCAGACCGGGCCAACAGACGGATCCAGTATTTCACCCTTGACGGCAAGCACCACAGCTTCGTTACGGCTGGAATGAGGCTTCCTTGCGATTTCGACATTAGAGGACATGAGATGCTCGTCCCCGACCTCGAGTCGGTCGTCACGATCCTTGACGGCCATAACAAGGTCGTTGTCCAGCTTGGCGACGGCGCTCCATCGGACCTGAGGAACCACCCGCGATCGGACTTCATCCCGGGCAAGTTCATTCATCCCCACGATGCCATGTACCTTCGCAATGGAGACATCTTGGTGGCCGAATGGGTGCCGATTGGACGTGTGACTCTTCTCAAGAGAGCCCGCTGAGAGCCTTGGAGCCCGTAACGGCAACATTCGCTGGGAGCACGCAAGGGTGCGACCTGAGATCGCGATGACCAGCGTTCAGGTTCGACTGGCCCGCACCTGAACCTCTTGGGCCCAGTCCATTCTGAGCCACCCACAAAACCAGCAACTCCCCCTGGTGTTTTGGATGCGGGCCGTCCGACAATTCAGCATAGAAGCCCAGGGTCACAGGGCTCGCCAAGGTTCGCTCGCTATGCCTTACTACGCTTACACCGCCGTCGACAAGACCGGCAGGAAGGTCCACTCGGTCATGGAGGCCGACAACGAGGCCTTGGTGCTGCAGCACCTACGGGCTGAATCGCTCCAGGTCCTTGAGCTCAAGAAGACCAACAAGAGAGCAGGCAAGGCACTGAGCGCACGCGGCAAGATGAAGCCGAAAGCGCTCGTGGTCTTTAGCCGTCAGTTCGCCACGATGATCGATGCCGGCATTCCGATCCTGAGGTGCCTGGACATTCTCGTGGGGCAGACCAAGGATCCCATCCTCAAACCGGTCCTTGAGCAAGTCAAGATCGACGTCAAGGGCGGCCTCACGCTCAACGAAGCTCTGGCCAAACACCCGAGCATTTTCAACAAGCTCTACGTGAACATGATCCGGGCTGCCGAACTCGGTGGCATCTTGGACCTGATCCTGGACAGGCTCTCGGGCTTCCTTGAGTACGAAGCCGAGGTCAAAGGCAAGGTCAAGAGCGCCCTCATGTACCCGGTGCTCGTCCTGATCTTCTCCCAGATCATGCTGTTCGTCTTGTTCAGTTTTGTTCTGCCGAAATTCAAAGACATCTTTGACGGCATGAATGTCAAGCTACCGGCCATGACGAGGAT
>JAKOXK010000097.1 GCA_029781035.1 Armatimonadota bacterium | reverse complement strand
AAAAGCCGATGAGGGGAACCCACCAGCTGACCGGAGCGGCCGCGCCCGAACGGGAAGCCGTCTTCATCATGTCCTCAGCAAGCGATTGAACAGCGAGCGCGTCAATCGCAGCAAGGAACACCGTCGGGATGACGACGGCGGCGGCGCCGAACACCATGCCCCCAAGAGTGCGCGCAGTCGGCATGAGCTTGCGCTTGCCTTCATTCATGGTGGCAATGAGCCATCCGAATCGATAGGCACCCAGAAGCGTGGGGATTGTGATGCCCAGTGCGAGCGCAATGGCCACAGGGAGCATCGGGCTGAACATCGCCGATTGGATATCCGAGCCCGAAAGGAGCTTGACGAGGCCTAGCGCCGTGAGAACGCAAAGCAGCAGGGGGCTGGCGGCCACGATGGATGACACCCACCATTCCGCTTTCGACGTGACGTCGGCGCTGCGTTTCGAGCCAAGCACTTCGGGTCGAGTAGAGACGTTCCGCTCGATGGTGGATTGAAACGATGCCAACGACTCAACGTCTTCCGCGTTCACCTCCATACCGTAGCTGGCGGCGGCGCTCAGAGCTTCCTTTCGAAGGGCGGCTTCCTTCCCGACAAGCCCGTCGCCCTCTGTACGAAGGAGAGCGAACTCGTCCTCGATCGGGTAGCGGTTGAACTTTGCCCAGGTCACCTCCTGCTTGCCCGTCTCCGCGAGAACCTCGGCAGTCTTGGCAACGGTGGCCACGCCGGCAGCGACCGCGCTACCGGCCACCAATCGAAGGCTGCTCAAGGAAGTGGAGGGAACCAAGGCGACTGCTTGATCAAGGAAGTAATCGACGTTCCCCTCGTTCAACAGCGCGGGGCTGAAACGGATCTCAGCCGGATCAGAGCCTTCGTTGTTCACTTGTTCCTCCTCGCTCGCTGGGTGAGCATGGAGAGCTTCTGAGCCGTGACCGCGTTCATGTCCACCGGATCGAAGGCCATGAATCTCTCGCCAAGTGGTTCTGTCGCCTGCTTCAGTCGAGCACGGCTGGAGGGAATGACGCCGGAAACGGCGACAAAGGCGAGGTTCGGGTGCGGAGCCAGTCGCTTCACTGCTGCATCGAAGGCCTTCCAGTCAGTCGCTTCGCCGTCCGATTGATAGAGGACGCCGTAAACCCGGTCGGGGTGCTTCGTCATAAGAGACTCGACCGTGTCGAGCGTGGGACCGAATCGGGAAGCATGTGGATCAACCACGACCTCATGGTCGAGCAAGGGCCAGGCGTCTTGCGGCTTCGAGGTGACGGCTTCGCCGACTTCGACGACGTTCCCGCCGAACGCGTAGGCGGCGTACTGAACGGGGTCGCTCCCGAAACAGGCGCCGTAGATCGCGTCATGAGCGGCGAGTTCGTCTTTGAACTGCGCAGGAGTGAAGCTCAAAGAGCCGTCCTTGAAGTCGATCATCTCGAACTTGGGGTTGAGAGCGGCTGCTCGCTGGCGCGCACCGGTCGTGATGAACAGTGCGCCTAGGGCTGCCAGGATCAAAATCGGCAACAGGGCTGTCAGAACCCTGACTGTTGCCGACGGGGAGCCCTCACGGAGCGCCCCGGTTGACTTGGACAATCGTTTCTGCATTCAGATTTCTCCTTTGCCCTTCGGTAGGGCAAGAGCCAAAGGAGGTCGGCTATAAGCGCCGTTGCGAACGAGGTGCAGAACGACGAATCGTGTCCTGAAAAGTTAGTGCGGAACGCTTAGTGGATCACGAGCCACTCCCGCTCCAGGTCCGACTGGATGTCGGCCGGCACGATGGATCGGAGCCGCTCGATCTCGTCCACATGATTCGTGGGAACGAGCGTCAGCACGAAGAAGCCAGGAACTCCCGGCTCGTACCACAAGCTTCGTTCCACAAATTGGCTTCCATAGAGCGCAGGTGCGTATACCCTCGTCCAGCCGTTGCAGCACTTGTCCGCTTGGTCCTTGCAGCCCCAAATGTGGAGCCCGGAGACGCAGACGTGCTTGTCGGTCCCAAATGAAGTCATGGCAGATTCGTTTATCTAGAATCTGCCATGAGCGTCAGGAGAACACAAGGCCTATCGGTCGATGGGCCAAGAAGTGTGCGGTGTCGGCGCCGGCATCTTGTGCTGGCCGAGGTCCTGGCTATGCTTCCATGCCTGCGTTTGTAGACGTTCTCCGAAGTCTTCGACTTGTTGCTTGGTCAAGGACGCTCCGTTGAGCATACGCCCGTCCACTTGACTCGGCGTGTAAAGACCGTTGTCTTGGTGCTCATACATCTGAAGGTCGCGCAGACCATTGGCTTGACCAAGGACAGCCTTGATCTGGCCGCGCTCGTGGATCATGAAGTGCCGCGATGCCTCGTCCTTCGGATCGGCGGCGGCAAATCCTCGGCCATCCTTGTCCTTCCAGAGCTGGATGTCTATCGTGAACGTGACCCCACCGTCCCGAACTTTCAGTTGCGTTTGGATTGCTGGCATGGCCTTACCTGTTCCTCGATTGCCCATCAATGTAGGCTTGCATCAGCTCGGACACACTTGGTCCAGGGCTCGCTTCTTCCGCGCGCCAAGAGGGCGGCTCGCCAGGAAGTCCGAGCCGATCCCAGTCGTCGGTGTTCCACGGCTGGAGATACTGGTCGGCCACCGGCCTTGGCATGAACGAGGACAACCAAATCGAGTCCCTTTCCGGCTCATCCGATCGGCGCTTGGCCTTCTTGAAGTCCTCCGGCATGAACTTGGCGAAGGCGTCCCGACGGTTCTTCGGGTGGTAACCGGCAAGCCGGTAGTAGCCAGAGATCCCGTTGTCAACACCTGCCGGCGGCAGGTACATGAAGTCGGACGAGTAGAGGAGCGGGCGCTCCTCTTCGTTGGTGTTGTGGCTGAAGTTCGGGGTCTCGCCGAAGGAGATGCCGTTGCCGCGCGCGGTTCCAAGGGATGTTCCGAACGATTCCACGGCGCGCTTGGCCGTGGCCGGACTGACGATTCGAAGAAACGCCGCATTGTTGGACTGGCCGGTGATCTCGTCCGCCACCGATTCGCCGTAGACGTCGATAAGTCCTTGAATGTCCTGATAGAAGAGCGCAACGCAAGCCGATCGCGAGCGACCCTTGTTGAGCAAGGAGCGGAGACCGTCCAGCGGTCCCGCCTCACGCGCTTCGTCGAGGACGATCCAAGTTTGGTTCGCACCGGATTCCCGCTCATCGAACGTCGACTCCCTCTTACCGACGACCAGTTCGCTGATGCGCTTGAAGAGCGTCCTGTTGACGGCGTCGATGCTCGCTCTGGCGGTCTCGTCGTTGCCAAGCACGAGGATGTCGTGCGACTCGTCCGTGACCCAGTCGGCGAGCGAAATAGTTCGTCCGGCTTTGCGGGCCGCGTCCCAACACGCAGCGATAGGTTCGAACACGGCAAGGTTCGTGCAGATGGTCGAGGCGATGTTCGCCGCCGTTCGGGGGTCGGTGTCGATGTACGACTTCTTCACCCTGGACAGCGTAGGGAATTCGAACTTGCCGCTCTTATCGGCGTAGTCGAACAGGAACCGCAAGTAGGTCTCGTTCATCGCTGCCAGGAACACATCCCGGAGCGTCCATGACGCCAGGTTGGGCATACAATTGATGAAGATCAGGATGACGGTGGTCAGTACATCGATGGCCGCGTTCATGAAGAAGGTGTTGTCGGGAGTCGCCGGCGACTCGGACGGAAACAGGTTCGTTGCGACTTGCCTTGCCGCCACAGGGCTCTTGATGTCCTTGGCGATGTCCCAGGCGTAAGCTCGCTCGTCTAGCGGATTGAGAACCTTGACGCGAGACCTGCCGTTCTGAACCGCGCGTGAGTCGTCACCCAACAGCTTATAGAGGACGGGCAAGAATTCCGTCTTGGGGTCGTACAGGCACATGCGAACAGGGGACGGGGCGTCAAGGACACTGGCCATCAGCTCCTTGGCGATCACGGTCTTTCCGGAACCCGTCGTGCCGACGACCTGAAAGTGCTCGGTCCCATATTTCCGGTGGATCTCGTGGGGGCCGAAGCGAATGTAGTTGTTCTTATCAGACATTTGTGACTCCTAGCGGCCCGTGCCGCTAGGAGAAAAGAGCTGTCGTGTCAACTGCCGTTGCGCTACTTCCGGCGGATACCCTTTGTGGTTGACGAGCGGTTCTGCGCCCCGACTTCGTCGACGAACCGAACCAGGTTCTGGTGGCGCGTGCGCTCAATGATCGCCGCCTCGACGTGGGCGGTCACGTCGATCATGCGGAAGAGACACAGGACTGAGATGATGCAGACAAAGGGCGGAACGTCGTGGTAGACGCCGAGAGCTACCAGCGGGGCGAGAACGGCGATCGACCAAAGCACGTGCTTGAAGAGCATGCGGCGGCACAGGCTACGCATATCGACGGCGGCTTCCTGTCCGAAGACGCCCGAAGCACCGATCTCGGCGACCGCGAACAGAGCGAACACGAACACGATCGCTGTGAGCACGGCGCATGCGATGAAGCCGTAGTCGCGGGCGAACGGTTCGAACGGCTTGCGGTAGAGGCATTGGACGCCTATCATGCAGGTAACGAGGGTCACCAGGGGGAAGGGGAGTGCCGCCTTCACGAGCCGGAGGCAGCCCAAAAAGATATTGGTGGATCTCATCGGAGGTCAAAGGCGTGATCCGACGTCTCGCGTTGCGGCTGGTTTGCGCGTTCAACGGCGATAGCCATTTCTTTCTGGCGGCTACGTTTGATTTGCCGCGAGAACTCCGCTATCGCCTGACCGCTTTCCACTTCGGTCAAGAAGAATGACGAGCTCCACTTCGCGCGGCTTGCCTGAACGTAAGAGAGCTCGCGGTCCTGCATGTTGCCACCGGGCAAGAGATAGGCGTGCTTGACGCTGGCGCCTTGGGCAGAGTGGGTCGTCGACGCATAACCTCGCGCTACAAACGGAAACTCGCGAACGGATACAGTGATGCGCTCGTCGAGGTCGGATTGGACCGTGATCCGCTCAGCGGCCGGATCCGTTGCGACAATCGTTCCGCGCGTGCCGTTCTCGATGCCCTTAGGGCCGGAGGTCTTCGTGAACCTCACGCGATCGCCAACGAGAAAGTCCTCGCCGCCAATATTAATTGGTGAGCCAGACAGCTTGCCAGATGCGAGCATGGCTTCGTGGGCCAAGAAATTAAGGTTGGCAACGTCGCGTCTTGTTCCGGCGAGAATCAACGTGTCTGCCGCCGCGTATCCGTCGTCGCGCCACTTCCGAACCAAGGCTGAGACAGCCTCGCCCTTGGTCTGGTAGATGGAAACCATGCCCTTGGCCACGAGCGCCTTTAGCGCCGGGTCAGCTTTGCCTTCGAGCATGTGTCCAACAACATCTCGGAGCCACTCGTCTCTTTGTCGTCGGTTGTCGACAAGGCGGGATACTCTGTATCGCTCCGCGAGCTCCGGCAGAGGGGCACCTGGCCCGATCGGTTGCAATTGAGCTTCATGGCCGGTTGCACAGAGCTTTGCACCCGACTCGTTGCACAGTCGGGTCAGACGCTCCCAGGTGGCGGAGTCCAGCATTCCAGCTTCGTCAACGACCAGGATCGATCGGTCATGCAGCGGGTTCCGTCCTCGGTCAACCTCATTGAGAAGCTTTGCGATTGTTCGACACTTGATCCCGGACTCATCGGCTAGCTGGCGAGCGGCACGGCCCGCAAGGGCGGTACCGAGAACCTCGTATCCTTCCGCCTCCCAGAGTTCCTTTGCTCGGCCGAGCATGTAAGTCTTCCCGGAGCCGGCCACTCCTGAGACGATCGCGACGCCGCCTGTATCGGCCGTGACGTGGTACAGCGCCTTCATCTGCTCCTCGTAAAGCTCGGGGTGCCGGGACAGAAACTCTATGCAGGTCTCGGCCGAGATTCGATGAGATTCATTCTTGTCGAGCCGGTCCACCTCGGTGAGGAGCTTCCTCTCAAGATTGAGCATTTCCGGCGTTGTGAAGCGCTGATGCCCGTAGCGTTCTCCGAGGGGAACGATTGTCTGAGAATTCTTCATCGCTTCCGAGCAGGCCTCACGCGTCTGCGCCGCGTCGAGCCCACGTCCTTGGGCTTCTTCCGCGAAGTAGCGGATGAATTCGAGCTCCGAGAAGTAGGCGTTCTGCCCCGTGATCCGTTCCAACGCTTTCGCCCTGCACTGTTCGATCTCACTAGGGAGCTCGTGCTGAACTTGCCGACCGTGAAATAGAGAGTCGGCCCGCTGCACGCCCCCTCCTCGGGACTCGCCTTCCTCTTGCCAGGCTCGGAACTGGTTGGCCCGGGAGGTCGCTTCCTTGGCGTGTCGAGTGACGAGAGCCGCCGCCGCCGCCGCTTCTGCTCCCTGAAGTCCGGTCCTGAGCAACTCTTGCTCAATCTCCTCGCTACGCTTGCTGAAGAAGGTCATTAGACCCCGGGAAACCCCTTCGATCTCGAACCATGACGACTCTCTTCGAACCTGGAGACCGAGCCGTTCCATTTGATAAGCCAGTTCGACCCGGTAGATGGCGCCCGCAGCCATCTTTGCCTCCAGCAAGGGTGTCCCGTTCAGCGTGGAGAATCGGCCGTCTGATCGGAGGGCCGCGTTCATCATTAAGACGTGGGTATGGAGCTGAGGGTCCAGATCCCTAGAGGTTCCGTGCTCGAACGAAGCTGCGATCAGCCCGGCTCGTTCGGCGACATGGCCGCCCTTTCCTGACCGCGCGACGGCGACGGACTCCTCGATAAAAGCAATTCCTGCTTGCACGGCCCTAAATTGGGCCTCCTGGATCGCACGCCGGTATTCGGGGCTCGCCTGAGACCACAGCACGCTGACGGACTTCGGTGCGCTGAACGTAAGGTCGAAGCCAGGTCGATGCACGGTTTGCCCTTCGTGCCTTTGAAGCTGGACTATGGGCTTTGATCCGTCCGGCGCATATCCCCGGAAGAGATTGTGCAGGTCCGCCTGATCAACATTGCCATTGAGTCCAATGGCATCAGCGGCTTTCCCGATCCAGATGCCAGGAGGTTCGCCGCCTTGGAGGTAATAATCCTCGCGAGCAAGCGACAGGTAATAGCCCGCGTGGTCGGGTGACATCGGCTTGATGCTCAGCACGAATTCACTTCCCCAGGATCGTCACGTCGACGAAGCGCCGGGCTTCCTCGGGCGTTGCTCCAAGCTTTAGGGTTAGGAATGCGTAGAAAGTTGCACCCAAGCTTTCTCTGAGCTTTCGGATCTCCTCCGTTATGAGGTTCGAAGCGTCACACTCTAGGCTCCGGATAACGATGCGGCGCGCCTCCTCGCCCACGCTCCTTCCGGCGCGGTCTGCGTTCTCGCTGAGCAGACGCGAATAATAGGGATCGATTCGAAAGGCCACGGTGTCCTTCGGCTGGGGGCGAAGGCCCAAGTCAGCCGTTTTGGTTCGCTGGCGGTTCTCGATTTCCAACCGAAGCGCCTCCAACTCATCGTCAAGGAAAGTCACTACGGGCCTCGTCTTCTTGTGCCTGCGTCCCTTTGTCAACTTCCCGGTTGCAACGATCCGGTCCAGTGTTCTCAAACTGATCCCGAGATATCGGGCGGCCTCTTGCCTGTCCATGCGAATCTAAGGGCGGCTCGATTGTCGCCCGTTGCGCCAGTTGGCGTTCATCCACAGGTGAGACAGGTGTGAATGTGCTTGTTTGTCTTGGGGGTTTTTCGCGCTTCGGTTGGAAATCTACGCTTTTTCCATCGAGAGACACGGAGGCTCAGTCATCTTTTCCGAACGGGCCAGTGATCGGTTCCGGCTCTTGACGACTCGTCAGTCAAGGACGCGAAGCGCCTATGGTCTGCCTTGACGGGCGAGGTGCAAGGGCTCATAATCGGCAGGCCCGTCGGAGAGGATGATTTGAGATCTCGATGCGTAGTCACGAGGAACGATGCTTCGTTCCTTCCGGCGGTTTCCTCGCCAGCTCGGCGCCGGCTACTTATCGAGTGGGGCCAGAACTGACTGAGCGCAAAGCGGCAGATAGTGCTTCTCGGAGGTCTTCTGGCGTGCCGAAGGCACGCTTTAAGACTACTTGAATGATTGCGTCCCCGACTTGGATTCTGGGATACCGATACTGCGCAGGTGGACTCTGTTTGTTGCGACTTGCGCGGGCGCTGCGGACCGTTGTGGTGCCGTTGGACGAGCTGCGCCACAGATCCAGCTGCTGAGCCGGAGAATCCAGCTTGGCCAGTTCCAGGAGCACCGATTTGGAGAGTCGTTCCGAATCAGGGTTCTCGCGAAGGATCTCTTCGGGGAGCGAGAGGATTCGCAAAGTCTGATTGACGGACGCCGGCGACTTTCCAAGTCGCTCCCCAAGCTCGCGCTGGTTAAGACCGAACTCATGGATCAGCCGTTCAAAGGCTCGTGCCTCTTCGACAGGGTTTAGATCCTTGCGTTGAAGGTTCTCAATGAGTTGCACTTCGATGCGGCGATGGCTTTCTACTGTTCGGGCGATCACGGGGACCTCTAGCAGTCCGATCCGCTTTGCGGCAGTGAATCGTCTTTCCCCGGCAATTAGGCGGAACGAGTCAAGGGCAACCGGCGAAACGATGAGAGGCTGGAGCACTCCATGCTCTTTGATCGAGGCGACCAAGCTGTCCAAATTTCCCAGGTCTTTCCGGGGCTGATCGGAGTCCGTCTGGATTTGGTGCACAGGCAGCATCAAGAAGGATTGCTGAGGCTCGGGTCTCCGCTCGATCGTGCGTCCCTGTGCTTGACTCTGAAACCTCTCCTTTAAGCTGGCCACAGTTCGGCTACCTCCTTGACGAGGGCTCGGTAATCCCTGGCTCCGACGTTCCACTGTTTGGAGCAGATGACCGGTGAAGGTGGAGCCTCGTCCTCGGATTCGATTTGGCTCCGAGCTATGGCCTCGGTGCTGCGGATTCGGGAATGCAAGAGTCTTTCTTGGATGGGCTCAAGAATCCGAAGCGCGGTCGTGTTGCGCTCCTCGCCTCGGCCAGAAAGCTTTGTGAGAAGAACCCTCCAGTCGTAACTTGCTCCCGCCTTGACAGATTCCATAGCATCAAGAAGGTCGCCCAGCCCCTTCAAGGCATGGCCGGTTAGCTCAGTGGGGATGAGAATTCGGTCTGCGCAGACCAGCGCGTTGACGGTTAGCGTGTTCAGCGACGGCGGGCAGTCGAGGATCACATATCCGAAACCGTCTAGTTGTTCAAGCGCCCCTTTTAGCGCGAATTCTCTGAACGGTCTGGTCGTCAAGAGTATTTCGACCGTGGTTAGTCGGATGTCCGCGGGTGCAAGCATCAGGTTCGGTTCTGAGGTGGGAGACACAATCTGCTCGATAGGCGTCCGTTCGGTTCCCAGGACATGACTCATCGTCGTTGCCTGCTCGTCGTCAACGTTGACGCCGAGGCCAAACGTCGCGTTGGCTTGAGGATCGAGATCGATCAACAGCACTCGGTGTCCTCGTCTGGCCAATCCAGCCGATAGATTCACCGCGGTCGTCGTCTTTGCGACACCCCCTTTGTGGTTCGCTATGGCTATCACACGTGTCATCGAATGGATTCCTTGCGGTAGCCGTCGGGATTGTGCCTGGTGTCCCACTCCCAGAATGTCGGGACTGCGAGGCCGAGCTCTTTGCCATGTTCCGAGGCAAATTCAGCCACCATCATTTGGCGTTGGCCGGGGTCCGCGAGCTTAGCGAGGGTCTCATCGTAGCAACGGACGGATAGCCTTCGCCACGAGGCCAATCGTTCGTTTGTCTTCGCTTCGAACGCTTGATCGATGCTTGAGGGATCGATTCGGCTCAGGACATGGCTGAGGTAGGCGCTATAGAAGCGGTCTCGGTGCTCGTCGCGCGTGACCTCAAGCGCACGGTTTGCCGGCCGCGTATTTTGCTCGGCGGGAAGCGTGCTAGGCGGAGGCAAGTCTCGTTCGATCGCGGTGATAAGCAGCCCCGTACGGCTCTCACGAATTCTGCGTTTGGGAAGGAGAGCGACCTGGCGGTTCACTCGATGCGCGCCGTGAATATGCACGAGTTCGCTTGCTTTGCAGTGCTCAATTCCCTCGCGAACCAAAGCATCAACGGCAGTTTGTTGTTGTTTGAGAGTGTTGTTTAAAGGGTTGTTTTCTATAGCGCTTTCCCTTTTGAACGCTCGCCGCTGCCCTTCTTGAACGCATACCGCTTTCTCTCTTGAACCGTTATCCGAGTTCCTTCTTGAACCGTCTTGCCGCTTTCCTTTCTGGACCGACAGAGGATTGGCGCCTCCGAAAGAGGCGGTCGTGACCGGTTTCGATTTTGAACCGTCCAAGGCTTCGGCCTGGTCGAGCCACTTGACGCCGTATATTGCGGCGCTGCTTTCGAGCCCTGCACGGGGATCGAAGCGACCCTGCTGAAGCCGGACGATGTGGTTTCCTTCGAGGGCCGCACGAATCGCCCCGGCCACGGTCCTTGAAGATCCAATGCAGGTTCGGCGCATGAGCTGGGCAAATGACATGCTCACTTGCTGGCGTCGAAAGCCATAGCGACCCTCTTGCCAGCCGATGGTATGGCGGATTATCGCTCCGACGACCTGAGTTACCGCGAGGGGCTCCGACTTCACTGTTACGTCGAAGAAGTCGTTCGGGATGTGGGTCAGATTGCCGTTGGCTGAGTAGAAGCCTTCGAACCGATCAGGATCGGTGATGTACACGTCCCGCTCGTCCCATTGGAGCCGGTACCTAGCCGAGTATCCCGACTCTCCGGGGGCGTGTGGCTTGCCGAACCGAAGGCATTCAATGAACCGTTTTTCGAGGGCCTCGTTGATCGCCTCCTTGAGCGCTCCTCGCGACACTCCGGCTTCCTTGATGAACTCGTTGAAGCTGACCGTCGCCTCAGGATTCTGCGGATTCCCGTTCGCGTCCGACCATCCTAGGGTCTTTCGAATTAGGTAGGCCACGACTCGGACGCACCCACGCGAGCTGTGCTTGAGGACGACGTCGAAGAACTGATTTGGGGCATAGGTCGTGTTGCAGGTTGGAGGCTTGTAACCCTTGAAGTTGGGCGCAAGCTTGGAATCTGCTTTGGAATCGCGGTCCTGCATGCTGAGGCGAGGCTAAATCAAACCTACTTAAAGCGTCGCAAGGGTTGTCGATTCTGTCAACCCGCAATCTTGGGCTGTCTCTTGGCTTTTGGCTTGGACGTGCTTGAACGGGCACGTTCCACTGGACGAGGTTGAGTCGGGTGCAGCCAATCGTCCAATCGATGGAATTCGTTACTATTCGCAGGGAGGTGATCCGCCATGCCTGATGCAGAGAAAGACTTGGACTACTTCATCGCACGGTTCACGGAACTTGCCGATGACGCGCGAGACCACGGAATGTCCGTCGTGGTGCTGATCGAGAACTCGGATCCGATATCACGGCAATCTTCGATGACCAAGGTGTTCAGGGGCACGGTGGTGACATCGGTGGGCCTGCTGCAATGCGCTTTGATGGACTTCCAGCAAAGATAGGCTTCCAGCTTTGAAGTCACCGCCCAGCAGCGAAGTTGCCGGTCGAATCCGGAGCGCGGAACGGTGGGCACCGAGGTGGGAGGCGCCCGCGGGCAGCCGTCAGAGCGAAGCGAGACCATTTGCCCGATGGAGCGAAGCGGAATGGGCTGCGGTCAGGCGCCAGCCAGCGGAGTGCTTCCTCCTTGGGCGGAGACCGTTCAAGTCGGAGTGTTCGTTCGGCGTCGAGCGTGTAATCCAACCCACTTGCTAGGTGCCGCGCCATTCGCTCGGCTGAAGTCGCGGATGCCCCTTAGGGATGGGAGCCGCTCGCGGGGAGGCTGCGACAAGCCCAGCGTCGGCGCAAGCCGGACGAGGCCTGCGGCCCCAGGGAGGACGCCGGTCAATTTGCAGATGTCGCACTGACAGTAAACTCGCCTGAGGAACATGAGCAACGATAACGAACTTTTCATCGAGCGCCGTGATGACGGAAAGTACAAGGTCTTGAAGCCAAACGCCGAGCGGGCAAGCGCTGTGACCGACACGCAGAAGGAAGCCATAAAGAGGGCGCGCGAGCTGAACCCAGGTGCGGCGATCCATGTCGAGCGCGTGCGGAAAGTTGGCCCGGGTCCCGACAAGTGGCGAAAGCCGTAGTCATCAGTCAGGCACGCCATGTCGAGTATCAGTGAGACGACGAGCACCACAATTGAGGGCACGCTAGGAGAGGTTGCCGAGCTACTTAGAGTCGTCAAACCAGCAGAGGCGGAGGCCCGAATGGAAAGGCTCATTACCGCGCAGTCAGGAGGCCTACGGACTCATGAAGCCCGATTGCGCACAGCGATTAGTGCTTTCCGTTTTCACAGCAAGAAGCGTATGAGCCGACTGAACGGTTTGCTTGAAGAAGCTCTGGCTTCGATCACGCAGGCTGAGCAGATTGAACAGGCAGCAAAGACGCTGTCAGAGCAAGGTGAGAAACTGCGTCAGTGGCTTTCAAGCAGTGTGTTAACGATCCAAGACGCATTGGATGCTGCTACCGCCTTTCAAAGTGCGTGCCTCGCTGTCGAGTCACAATTCAAGGAAGCGAGAGCGAGCTTCCGAGCGGTCGCAGCCCCCACGGACCTTGCAGTGCGGATTCGCTTGGTTGAATTGCTCCAAGCTCAGGGCACGGCTACCGAGGCTAAACTCCGCGGATATGACGATTCCCAACTGAATCTGGTACTAGGTGTCGTTAGGAACATCAAGGAACTCAGAAGCAGATGCGTGGAGGTCTGTCCAGAAACGGGGGCCGAAGCCGAGTTGGTGATCGACGGGGTTTCTCGTTTGGCTGCCGAACGGTTAGCTACCAGCGCAGTATCGCCGGAGCTAGCCTGGAATGCTGAGGTCGCGAGTCTCATACAAGAGCACGCCCTCCAGGTCAGGACTCTGTCGAACGTGGCCGAGAGCACTACCTTGGCGGTCGCAGTACTTCTTTGGCCCGCGCTGTCGGAGAAAGTTCGCCAATGGGAATTATCTGACGGAGTTCTCCGGCTCGCGTGCGATCTCAGTGCATATGCAGAAGCTAAGCCTTGTTTGGAGGGTGTGACCAGGCTTGAAGCTCTGAGCCATGACGATATCGTGCTAGCGGGCAAGTATTCTGGCAACCGAACAGTGCAGAATCTCATCGACCGCGGAGGCGCCCGGGACCTTGAAGGCCTGCGGAGCCGCCTGGAATCCCGCGAATTCAATACCTTCATGGTGGAAGGTGTCCAGCCTAGGGTGGCGGAGCTTGCCTTCAGTCATAACATCGAACGGTTCGCCGGGATTGAAGGGGCGGCGTTTGTGGATGAGAACCTGCGCGCTCTGCGGGACAATGACATCCTGCCCGCCGATGATTTCACAGTCGGTGTTCGACGGTTCGACGTAAAGAGCAACCGGCATTACCGATCAAACGCCGACCGGGTGGGCTTGCGCGGCTTTCAGGTGCATGTCCACAATCGCAGTCCCCGCTCAGAGTTGGCGGGGATCGTCTTTACGGCGTCTAGCCCTACCTCCTTGCACTGGGCCTTCGTTGGGCTTTGCCCAGAATCATCGATTCCGGTGGGACGGGACAGGGCGGGACCTTACTTGTTCTCGTTACCCTCGAGTCTCAGTTTTCCGGATCGTAGTTCAACGCCGACCAGACTCGAGATGGTCGCACTTCTTAGAGATTGTGGTTCAGGTGCTCATGAGACGAGCACATTTCGCGCAACAGATCGAGCGTCGCTGCTCCGCTCCCTTGACGCCATATCCAGGGGTGAGGACCTCACTGAACGCGCCCTTTGGGACGAGGCCACCACGGAGCTAATGGAACTGAGAAGCAGTGGGGGAGACGCGACCCTTGGCAGAAAACTGCTTGCGCGAAAGAAGGAGGAAGCTGAAAGTGCTTTCTGGCTCTTCCGAATGGCTTCCATCGGAGGGCGCCCACTACTTAGCCGCTGGGTCGACGAGGTGCTTTCCAAACTCAACGAACATTGGGACCGGATATCCTGTCCTGGTTGTCGTCAACTGGGCCGGCTCAGTTTGAGACCTCTTCGAATTACAGATGCGGGGACTGTTACCGGGGCTATTTCTTGCAAATGCGGATTCAATAAGGCGGGCGGGACGTTCATTACGCACTGCTGGCAGCCGGCTGTGGTCTGCGGTAGATACCCGTTGGTAATCGGCGCACAAGCCCTCTGCGACTGCGGAGGGCTACGCTGCGAGTGCGGGGTATGCCGGTGTGACCGCCATTAGCAATGCTATTGAAGAGCTCCAATAGGTTGGTCGCTGGTCACCACGCCCGACCATGCAGTTTTTGCACCCTATCCGCGTCGCGAGGCGGGTTTAGGTGGGGTCAGGCGGGTCGATTTTGAATCTGAGAGATGATGGTGAACGGGGATTGATCCCAATGACACTGTAGGGGTCACAGGTTCAAGTCCTGTACCGCCCACCATCGTCCCCGTCCTGAAACCTCATAGGGCATGAGACAGAGACGCTCGACATCTTCATCCGGAGTCCGAGTGATCAAGGCCTATGGATGAGCTCTGGCCAGTCAGCTTCGATGGAATCAAGCCCATCGGCCAACTCTTGGACATTCTTGAAGCCAGCACTGAGAAGGATCGAACAGGCAATCGGTGACCGCCCGCCAGACGCACAATAGACTACGATCCTCTGGTCTCGGGGGAGCTCGTCGAGCCTTTGCCGCAACTGGCCGAAGTGGATGTGAACCGAGCCCTTGACATGTGACTCACTCCTTTCCCTTCCGCCTCGCACGTCCAGCACGAAATCGCTCTGCCTGATCGATCCCCCCGTAACGACAGGGATCGGCGAAGCCTTAACATGGACAAGATCGTGAGGGTGAACCCAGCCGATGACCTGATCAATGCCGATTGCCGCCAAATCGCGTACTGCTTGGCAGGCCCGTTCCTGACTATCCGCGATCAGTGTCACTGGCTCCTTGTAACCGATGACCCAACCGGCGTATCCCGTGAAGGAGTTGCAGTAGGGGATTGCGACTGTACCGTTGTAGCAGTGCCGTCTCACGTCGTCGAAACCGCGTACATCCACAATCTGTCCAACAAGCGTAGTCACCCGCTGCGGGTTCGGTGCGCTGTCAAGAACCGTGGGCCCCACCTTGTTGACTCGCTTCATCTCCTTGAAATAGTGTGGAGGTTCGGGTTGACCGGAGAGGATCTCATCGACAAACTGGTCTTCCATGTTCGTGAGTAGGGCCCAGTTGGTCGCGCGCTCGTAGCCAAGGGTGGTCACAGGACTTCCACCCAGGGATTTGCCGCAAGACGATCCCGCCCCGTGCCCCGGCCACAAGAGCAAGGAATCGGGGAGCGGCTCGAGTTTCCTCAGGGACCGGAACAGCTGCCGAGCGCCCTCCTCCATGGTGCCCGCGATGTTGGCCGCCAGTTCCAGGAGGTCAGGTCGTCCGACGTCGCCGACGAAGACGAAGTCGCCGGCAAACAACGAGTGGGGCAGATCGCTCGTCGGGTGGTCTGTGAGCAGAAAGGCCAAGTGCTCAGGAGTGTGTCCCGGCGTGTGGACGGCCCTCAAGCTGACGTTACCCACATGAATCGCATCGCCATCCCGAAGTGGCACGGCAAGTGGGTCGCCCACAAAGCCATATTGCCAGACAGGGCCACCCTCAGCGCTAAGGTACATCGTCGCGCCCGTCGCTGCCGAAAGCTGCCGAGTTCCGGAAACGTAGTCGGCATGGATATGCGTCTCCGTAATCGCCGTGATTCGTAGTCCCAGCGAGTCCGCCATGTCGAGATAGGGATCACTGTCGCGCGATGGGTCGATGACGACGGCCTGTCCTGAAGCCGAGCATCCGACCATATAGCTGGCTTGCGCCAACTTGCTGTCATAGAACGTTCGAATGATCATCGGCAAGGCTTCTCGTCAACTGGGCTGGGAACTGCGTCTGGTTCGACTGAGAGCACGATCCTCACCGTCGTCGACATCTTTGGAGTCCAGATGCGGATTATGGCCGGTCTCAAAGAGGACTTCGCCAAGTGGGCGATCCCACGAAGGTTCCGTCGACCAGTCGGATCCTTCCTCTAGGAAGTGTATGCTGGTCTGAAATGGGGCCCGTCTTCTATCTGGCCGCAATTGCAGCCAGCTTCGCTGTACCGAAGCCACCGAACATCGTCATGATCTTCTCTGACGACCATGCCAGACAGGCGATCTCCTGCTATGGTTCACGGCTCGTGTCGACACCAAACATAGATCAACTCGCCAAGGAAGGCGCCCGGTTTGATCGTCACTACACGACGAATCCCCTTTGCGCACCCAGTCGGGCCACATTGCTCACGGGCCGCTCGAGCCACTCGAACGGGATTCGGGACAACGCATCTGAGTTCGACGGCACTCAGGTGACCTTCCCGAAGCTCCTGCAGTCCGCGGGTTACCAGACGGCCGTGATCGGAAAGTGGCACCTGACGTCAAAGCCCACCGGGTTTGACCATTGGGAAGTCCTCCCGGGACAGGGCAGCTACTACAACCCGGAGTTTCTGACTCCTCGGGGAAGTCTCGTCCGGCACGGATACGTCACTGAAGTGATCACGCAACGGGCACTGGCCTGGATCGCGAATCGGGGCCCTCAGCCGTTCTTCCTCCTCGTCGGACACAAGGCACCCCACCGTAACTGGGTACCGGGCCTCAACCAGTTGCACCTGTTTGCAGACAAGACATTTCCCGAACCAGCCACTTTGCGAACCGACTACGATGGACTTGTCTCGGAGGCGAAGAACGTCCACATGAGGCTGGACCGGGACATCCGGTCGGCCGAAGACCTGATGGTGGACACGGTGCCGCCTCGAGCCGACAAGACTCAGATCCAGGTGTGGGAGAGAATCATGCAACCCCAAGACGAGGAGTACAAGAAGAGCCTAGCCCGGTCGGGTGACCTTCTCGGAACGAACTACCAACGGTACGTTCGGGAGTACACCCGCTGTGTCGCCGGCGTGGACGAGAGCGTCGGCGAAATCCTGAGATTCCTGCGGAAGTACCGCCTGCTCGACAACACCGTCGTCGTCTATTCCTCCGATCAAGGCTTCTTCATCGGCGAGAATGGATGGTATGACAAACGGTGGTTCTATGAGCCTTCCGCCGGAACGCCCTTGATTGTACGACCAGCTAGTGGACTGGGGCACTCACGTTCGGTCAAGTCGCTGACTTCGAACCTCGACTTCGCTCCGACTTTTCTCGATTTGGCTGGGATCAAGCCGCCCGACACGATGCAAGGACGGTCGCTCGTACCCCTCGTGAAGGGAGTCGCTCCAAGTGTGAACCGGGACGTCGTTTACGGGCACTTCTATGAAAGTAACGACCCTGATCATAAGGTGCCTCGCTACGTCGCAGTCTGTACTTCACGACACAAGCTCATCTACTACTACGACCTGCAGGAATGGGAGTTGTTCGACTTGGCACAAGATGCGGCTGAGACTCAGAACCTATGGCCCGATGGGGTCAGCCGAGCTGTTCGTGTGGAACTGCTCAATCGTCTCACCTCGCAGCAAAGGGTTTTGCGTGAAGATCAAGCCCTGATCAGGCAAGTCGAACGGGCAGTCCAAGAAGCGGTGAAGTCGTCTTGATTCGCCCCTCATTCGACCCAGCCTTCCCCCGGAAGCCTTCAAACCTCGGTTCCTGCTGGCAAGAAGGAGTGGCCTGATGAGCCTATACAAGCGGGCCATGCGCGATGCCGCCAATCGTCCGAAGAAGCACTTTCACGTCATGGTAAAGCCGACGGGCGCCGTCTGCAACCTCGACTGCACGTACTGCTACTACCTCTCAAAGGAATCGCTTTACCCTGGCTCCCACTTTCGGATGTCAGACGACGTTCTCGAAGCATATGTACGACAGATGCTCGAAGCCCATGAGGTTCCCGAAGTTCAGATCGCTTTCCAAGGCGGCGAGCCGACACTCATGGAGGTGGAGTTCTTTGAGCGGGCCGTCGAGCTTGTTCACCGGTTCCGCAAACCGAACCAAACGGTTTCATTTAGCCTCCAGACCAACGGAACCCGGATCGATGAGGCGTGGTGCGACTTCTTCTGTCGGCACAACTTTCTGGTCGGGCTGAGCATCGACGGGCCAAAGGACGTACACGACACCTACAGGCTCAACAAAGGTGGACGAGGCACATTTGACCAGGTAGTGGCCGCATGGCGACTCCTGCAGAAGCATCGAGTGGAGGTCAATGTCCTGTGCACGGTCCATGCCGCAAATCAGGATCGCGGGCTAGAGGTTTACAAGTTCTTCCGGGACGACCTCGGAGCCGGGTTCATCCAGACGATACCGATCGTGGAGCGCGCGACCCCAGAAACACTTCCACTCGCCGAAAAGGGCTGGCACGAGAAACCAGGGGGCGAACGGCCTCTCTATGAGCAGACGGGAAGCCTCGTCACAGGCCGGTCTGTCCACCCGGCAGCTTACGGCAAATTCCTATGCGACGTGTTCGATGAGTGGATACAGAAGGACGTCGGACACATGTTCGTCCAGCTCTTCGACGTCACGTTGGGTTCATATTTGGACATCCACTCGCTTTGCGTGTTCGCACCAACGTGTGGAAAGGCCGTGGCACTCGAGCACAACGGCGACCTCTATTCGTGCGACCACTTCGTCGAGCCGCGATTCAAGCTTGGCAACATCCTCCAAGACAAAATGGCGTCTCTTCTTGAACTGCCTGTCCAGCAGCGCTTTGGGGCCGACAAGAAGACACGATTGCCGAAAGTATGCCGTGAGTGTGATGTCCGCTTTGCCTGCAATGGTGGTTGTCCCAAAGACCGATTCACGAACTCACCTGATGGTGAGCCAGGTCTGAACTACCTTTGTCCGAGCTACTTGGCGTTTTTTCATCACGTGGATCCGGCGATGACGAAGATGGCCGAACTCGTCCGCAAAGGCCGGCCCGCCTCCGAGATCATGTCGATCCGATGACCTCGAAATGCGAACCCTTGTCCGCGCTCTTGTATCTTCGCTGCTGCCTAGCGCTCAAGGTTTCCCTCGCTGTCCGCAACGGTGACCGTGATCGGCTTCAAGTTGTTCTTCGTCAAGATTGCATTGAAGGCGTCCAAGTCCTTTGTTGAGACAGTCTTCCATGTCGCCATGACTGTGTTCAGTTCCTTGAGTGCCGACGCACAAGCATTTTTCATCGACTGGGTCGGCGCCATATCGGCACTGTCCAAGCTGCCCAACTGCCGGATCAAGGCTCCATTGACGCCTGAGAACGACGGTGCAGGAGGTGCACCGCCTCTTCGGAATCCGCCTCCAAACCCCCGCCCTCCGCCTGGCGCACCCCGGACAGCGGTGAGCTTGGCCTCGAACTCAGTGGCCGCTTTGAGAACCTCGTCAGATGGTTTGGAATCAAGGATGTCTGCCAACTTAGCGTGGAGCTCTTCTGACTGGTGATATCCCTCTATCGCGCTCCTGGCACCATCGTACAGCTTCAGCTGCAGAGCGTACTGAGCTCGCAGTTGCGATTCTGAAGCCGGAGAGCGCGGGTCATTACGAACCGTCACCGTTTGCCTATAGCTAGCAGAATCGACGGTCAGCGTGATGGTGTAAACCCCGGGCAGAACAAGGGGCCCTTCCGGCGACGCTGGGGTCAAGCCCGGGTTAGCATTAATCTCGTAGCTGTGGCTCAAGGCACCCGGACTATCGCACCGGAGATTCCACACCACGCGGTTAAGGCCGGCCCCCGTCGGTAGCGGCCTGGGCACCTCGACCCAAAAGTCGGGAATCGGTGGTGCAGGCTCCTTGAAGCCGGGTTCCGGTTCGCTTGAGAGTCGCCGGACGACGCGGCCCTCGGCGTCAGCCACTTGGATCTCGACACGGCTTCTGGCTGCAGATGGAAGATAGTAGTCGATCACGGCCCCGTCAGGAGGATTCAGGGCGTGGGGCACTTCAGGGGGAAACGGGGTGTCGCCATTCACGTTGCGCCGGATGCGCAGGGCGTCAACTGGCTTGAACAGGTGCACCGATCCCAACTGGATTTTCGTCGCGACTTCCCGCAGGGGAGAAAAGTCGTCGAGGATCCAGAACCCGCGCCCGTAAGTCCCGACGACCAAGTCATTGCCCTTGACAACCATGTCTCGATAGGATGTGTTGGGCAGGTTGCTCGCGAGTGACTGCCAGTCGTCGCCGTCATTGAACGAAACGTACACCGAACTCTCTGTGCCGGCGAAGATGAGGCCTTCCTGGAGCGTGTCGGCACGAACGACGCGGGCGAAACTGCCGCTGGGTTCGTCAGTGGGAAGCCCCTTGTCAATCTCGGTCCAGGTCTTTCCGAAGTCGTGAGTTCGGTAGAAGTGGGGCCTGTAATCACCGATCCCGTGGGTGTCGACTGCCACATACGCCGTACCCACACCGAGGTGTGAAGCATCAATGGACGAGATGTCCGCACGTTCCGACAATCCTGGGATCGAAACGTCCTCCCAGACCTTACCGTGATCCCTGGTCAACTTCACGAGGCCATTGTTCGTCCCGACCCAGATCGTCTTTCCGTCTACGGCCGACACGGAAAAGCACTCGATCGCACCGCCGCCGTTAGGAGCGCGCTGGTCTGACGGTTCCTCGTCCTCGTCTCCCTCGTCGTCGGCCACACTGTTGCCCATGGGGCTGCCCCCAGCCTTGCTCGTGGCTGGCCCTGTCTTGTCTGGTTGCTGAGTACCCTTTGGCAAGCCCAAGTCTGGGCTGATCCTGGTCCAGTGGACGCCTCCGTCAGTCGTTGCCATCAAGTACTGGAATCCGGCCAAGAGTTCGTGTGGGTTCTTGGGAGAGAACCCTAGCGGCTGGTTACCGACTTGCCGCAAACTGAGCGAAGGATCGATGCTGGGGCTCACATTGATCCACTGCCCGCTTGGATAGGTCACTTTGACGATGCCACGGCCCGGGCCGCCGGCATAGCTCACCTTTTGGTTGAGTGGGTCTACCACAATATAACCGAACTCGTAACCTGGGTGCGGCAACCAGTCGAGTGGAGTGACCTCACCCAGATTGCCCCGGCTACTTGTTGCGATGCAGCCACTGTCCTGCTGCGTCGCATAGATCCAGTATGGGAACTGGTCGTCGACCGAGATATGGTAGACCTGACCCGTTGGTTGGTTGTACCAAGAGCTCCAAGTCGAACCGCCGTCCAATGAGACCGTCGCACCTTGGTCTGTACCAAAGAACAGTCGGTTGCCGTCGGTCGGGTCGACCCACATCTGTTGCGGGTCGTCGCCTCCGGGAGCTCCCTTGAATCCGGTGAAAGTCTCGCCACCGTCACGAGAAACGTAACTGCACGTGTTGATCACGTACACCGTGTCTGGATCCTTCGAATTCACGTAAACCCCGCAGTTGTAGCCACCCTGGCCATTGGCCACGCGCCGGTCGTTGCTGTCCATTCTGCGCCACGTTGTTCCACCATCGTCGGAACGGTAGAGGCCGAAGTTTCCTACCAGAAACATACGCTGTGACTGCGTGTTCATGGCAATCGCAACGCACGTCCTTCCCGATAGTGGTGGCAGGCCTCCCCCTTTGACTTCCTGCCATGTCACGCCCTCGTCCATCGACTTGAACAACTTCGTCCCCTCGGTGTTTCCCCCAAAGCCGCGTCCTGCCCCACCTGGGGCGTTGTAGTAGTGCATCGTTGTCGCCAACATGACCTTGGGGTTGTCATAGGCCCAAGTGATGCGCTGGACGCCTGTCTCGTCGTCAACAAAGAGAGTTTTCGCCCAGGTTTTGCCGCCGTCCGTGCTTCGAAAGAGCCCTCGCTCAGCCGACTTGTTGCGGATGTCGCCCTGCGCCGCTACCAGAACCGTATTGGGGTCGTGAGGATCGACGACGATGGACGGGATGTGCTTGGTGCCGGTGAGTCCCAAGTGAGTCCACGTCTTACCTTCATCGGTCGATTTGTAGACTCCGTTGCCCTCGGCGATCCCTCCCCCTGCGATCATGTCGCCCATGCCGACGTAGATCACTCGAGGATCGGAAGGAGCAACTTCGAGCGCCCCCACGGAACTCGCTTCTTTCACCGAATCAAAGATCGGGCTCCAGGTGACGCCGGCGTTTGTCGTCTTCCACACGCCACCCATCGGTAAGCCCATGTAGAAGGTTCCGGGTTGCCCAATCACTCCCGAAACAGCAGACACGCGTCCCCCCCGGAACGGACCGACACTGCGCCACGTCATGCCCGAGATGAAGTGCTCTGGCACAGTTTGAGAGACTGCTATCGCGGAGTGCAGGATGAAAGCCCCGAGAAGGATGAGGTTTCGCCCCATTCCCGGTTGGCACTTCCGAAGGCGACGTCTATTCAACATCTTTGCATCATCTTACTACGGCCCTAGCTGAATGGTGCCTGATCTTACAGCCCTCTAAAAAAACAGGGGCTCATTCATTAGTGAATGCAGAATCGGCTTCCGTTCTTCAATCCAGTGCCTAAACCGCCAACGACACCAACGATGCCGAAACTGTATATTTACTTCGGGCTGGCCCGTCGGTCAGCATCGGAGTGCGGAAACCCATGAAGAAACTCGAAGACGGTCTTGCAGACTTCACCCTCGACAGAAGAGTGCTCTCCCTCTCGACACTTTCGATTGCAATCGGCGTGATGTCTGCTGGGGTCGCGTGGGTTCTTCTGCGGCTCATTCAACTCATCACGAACCTGGCTTTTTTCGGGCGTCTCTCGGCCGCCACTCTGAGTCCCGCCGCATCTCACCTCGGCGCCTGGGTCATCGTTGTGCCGGTCGTTGGCGGACTTGTCATCGGGTTCATGGCCCGATTCGGTTCGGAGAAGATCCGGGGGCACGGTATCCCAGAGGCCCTCGAAGCGATCCTCATTGGGAGGAGCAAGCTCGAACCAAAGGTGACGGTGCTGAAACCCCTATCGAGTGCTGTTTCAATCGGAACCGGCGGTCCATTCGGCGCGGAGGGCCCCATCATCATGACCGGCGGTGCCCTAGGCTCGCTCATCGCCCAAGCCTTCCGTATGTCGTCGGCAGAGCGCAAGACGATCCTGGTCGCAGGGGCAGCTGCAGGCATGTCAGCAGTGTTCGGTACACCCGTTGCCGCAGTACTCCTTGCCGTCGAGCTTCTCCTTTTCGAATGGAAGCCTCGCAGTTTCATTCCCGTGGCTTTTGCTTCGGCCTCTGCTGCGGCAGTGCGCGGGCCCTTGTTGGGTGCGGGCCCGGTCTTTCCCGTGGTCTCGCATCCGCCGTTGTCTGGCCCGATCCTGGCCGTCACACTCGTCGTCGGCATTGTCGCCGGTCTCGGGTCGGGTCTCCTGACCAACATGGTGTATGCAGCCGAAGATCTCTTTCACAAACTACCTCTCCACTGGATGTGGTGGCCAGCGATCGGAGGGCTGATCATAGGGGTCGGAGGCTACTTCGAGCCTCGTACACTGGGTGTCGGTTACGACGTGATCCAAGGCATCTTGGCGGGAAACATCGTCGTTCCCGCTCTGGCAGGGATACTCATCGGCAAAGCTCTCGTATGGTCGCTGGCGCTCGGATCAGGGACGTCAGGAGGGGTGCTGGCACCTTTGCTGATGATGGGGGCCGCGCTGGGCGCCCTTGAAGCACGACTGATACCGATCGGCGATCCTGGCCTGTGGGCGTTGGTCAGCATGGCGGCGATGATGGGAGGCACCATGAGGTCACCCTTTACGGCCATCGTCTTTGCCCTCGAGCTCACACACGATCTGAACACACTCCCAGGGCTTCTCGTGGCTTGCATCGCCGCCCAGACCGTCACCGTTCTGTGGATGAAGCGGTCTATCCTGACCGAGAAGGTCGCTCGACGCGGCCTGCACCTGACCCGAGAATACGGCATCGACCCCTTCGAGACACACCGGATCGGCGAGATCATGCTGACCAATGTCCGGACCATTGACGCGACGACCACGATCAGGGAGTTGGCTGAACGTCGGGCCAAAGCAGCCGATGTGTTCGTCAGGCACCAAGGTGCTCCCTTGACCGACTCTGAAGGACGGCTTGTCGGAGTCCTTACACAAAGCGACCTGTTGCGGGCGCTGGAGCGACCTGACAGTGAGGAGATGACAGCGCTCGAGGCAGGTACCGTGGATCCGATCGTGACATACTCCGACGAACTCGTTAAGCATGCGGTTGTAAAAATGCTCCAAAACGATGTGGGCCGCTTGCCCGTCGTGGACCGGCTCGATCAAAGCCAACTCGTCGGCTATATCGATCGCTCGCAGGTCATGCAAGCCCGGCTCAAGTGGTACGAGGAGGAACATCTCCAGGAAGGCCGTTTGAACCTCGAACGCTCTGTGACCTGAGGTCCGCCGACTCTGTCGACAGCGGTCCCCTCACGCCAACAGAGCACGACAGGCCCTGGCCCAGTGGGCGTCTTGTTTGTTTCAGTGCAACAATGAAGCCATGCGAACGAGTCTGACCATCCTGTTCGGAATCCTTTGTTCAACCGTTTCCGTTGCGGCCCAAACACCTCGGTACAAGGTGCTAGACCGATTTGCCATTGGCGGCGAGGGAGGGTGGGACTGCTTGACGGTGGATCCAGCCGACCATCGGCTCTACGTGAGCCGGGGAACTCACGTCATGGTGGTCGACACTCTCACCGGCAAAGTGGTCGGAGACGTTCCCGATACCAACGGGGTGCACGGTATTGCGATTGCGAACAAGCACCACAAGGGGTTCATCAGTTGCGGTCGAGACAACGTGGTGATGGTGATCGACACACAAACTCTTAGGGAGACGGCGAAGATCAAGGTGGGAGAGAATCCCGACGTCATCATGTATGACGCCGCCACCGATCGGATTGTCACTGGCAACGGACGGAGCTTGAACGCAACTGTCATCAATGCGGCCGACAACAGCGTGATCGCGACCGTCGCCCTAGGTGGAAAGCCCGAGTTTGCAGTCTCAGATGGGAAGAGCCACGTGTTCGTGAATTTGGAGGACAAGGGTGAGATCGTCGAGTTCGACGAGGTGTCAGGCACGATCATGAAGTCATGGTCGGTGGCTCCGGGGACAGAGCCTACCGGCCTCGCCTATGACCGGCGCCATTCCCGCCTGTACTCTGCGTGCTCAAACAACCTTCTCATCGTCTCGGACGCAAAGACCGGACAAGTCGTTGGCCAAGCCAAAATCGGCTCCGGGCCTGACGGTGCCGAGTTTGATGCCGGTCTCGGCGTCGTCCTTGTTCCCGGTGGATCCGACGGAACCCTCGCGGTCGTCGAAGCGGGCCAGCGCGACACGTACACAGTGAAGCAGTCGCTCACGACAGAGGTCAGTGCCCGCACAATGGCCCTTGATCCCAAGACCCACAGAGCCTATTTGATCGCCGCCGAGTTCGAAGCTCCAACAAGCGGACAGCGTCGAGGGCGAATGAAACCTGGTTCGACAGTGATCCTCGTCGTGGGCCCCGATCAGCATTGAGACGTGAGGCTGTCCGCTCGAGCCAACGGGCTGGCAGCTTAATGGGCCGAAGGCAGGTCACTTCACAAGACTCTGCGCATCTCGTCGGCAAGCGCCGTCACGGTGTAGACTCGTCCCCGTATTCGGGGTACGACCATGACTCTCACTCGCGCCAGCATCGGGCTCTTGGCCCTCGCCATTGTCGTGACTGCGCCCGCACAAGTTCCACAGGACTTGGCGAACAAGAAGGACTTCAAGTCGTTTCGGGCAAGCAGTGCAGACCCGACCGGGAAGAACGCGGATGCTCGCCGCGTCGGTCCAGGAGAAACACTGACGCTCGCCGATGTCAGGGGAACCGGGCGCTTCACGCACCTATGGATCACGATTGCGTCGCCGTCTCCCGACCACCTTCGCGAGCTTGTCCTGCGCATGACCTGGGACGACGCGTCCTCACCTGCGGTCGAGTGTCCGGTGGGCGACTTCTTCGCACAGGGCCCAGGACACTACGTGGAGTATCACAGCGCTCCAGTCTCGGTCGGCGGCCAACAGGCACTCAACTGCTATTGGCCCATGCCGTTTAAGAAGCACGCCGTCATCACCGTGACGAACGAGGGGACTCGGGCGGTGGACGCCTTCTACTACAACTTCGATTATCAGCTCGAGAACCACCAGCCAAAGGACATCCGCTACTTCCACACCCAGTACCGCAACTACTTCCCCGCTCCACAGGGAACCCCCTTGACGGTCTGTGAAGTGAAAGGAGCCGGGCACTTCGTCGGCACGGTCGTCAACGTCATGGCGAACAGTGACGGATGGTGGGGAGAGGGCGATGACAACTTCTATGTCGACGGCAACAAGACGCCCTCGATCAGTGGCACTGGAAGCGAGGACTACTTCTGCGGTGCGTGGGATTTCGGCCACACGTTCCAGACGCCGTTCTTCGGCGTGACCTACTACGACAACGCTGACTTCGGCGGTGAGAAGCGCGGAATTCAGAACACCATCTACCGGTGGCACATCGAGGATCCCGTGGCTTTCAGCAAGTCCCTCTTGTTCACCCTGGAGCACGGGCGTGGCGGATGGGACGAAGACAGGAAGCCCTTGCGAAACAACTACACGACGCTCGGCCTCTACTATGTGGATCATCCTGAGGGCGACGGGCCCAAGATCAATCCTTACGAGAAACGGATTCCGAAACTCCTCCCGCTCCCTGGTGGCGACTAAGGGCTCACTTGCCACAGAAGAGAGTTGGTCTCCCCCCAAGCGGGGCGGGGACCAACTCTCTTTTCACGGGCACAAAGGGAAGTCACAGGAGTCCTGTGCGTGCAGCAGACACACGGGCTCAAGAGCCCTCGCACTTTCGTCGATCTGAATTCACTTCCCATTCGCAGGATCAGGTTCCATGAGGCGTTCCAGGAAAAGTGAGAGCCCCAAGCTTCTGCTTGGAGCTCTCAAGAGCTAGCCCGGTGGACTAAGCTACTCGACTAACGTCGTTTCTTACTTGCGGCGGCGGCGAGCCAGAGCTGCCAGACCGAGGCCGAGAGCGACCATGGTCGCGGGCTCCGGAACCGTGTGGACGTAGTAAGAAGCGTTGTTCTTGTTGTTCGTGAAGAACTGCTGGCCGAAGCCCATGCCCGGGTTCACACCCACGCAGTCGTTGGCAGTGCCCGCACCGAGGACGGCCGGGGCAGTGTTCCCCATGGCGAAGACCTGCTCACCCGTGGAGAACGGCAGGATCGCAGCCATGCCGATCCAATAGTGGCCACCGTTGGTGACGGCGAGGTTGAGGCCGGAGAAGTCAGCGCGGAACGCCTTGTACTGCGTGCCGGTGCCGCTCAGCTGGGTGTAGGTGGCCGGCGGGGCGACGAGAGTCTGCGCAACGGTGTTGCCGTTCAGCGTGTTGCCAGAGTTGCCAGCGTTGTTGACGCTGCTCCAAATCGAAATCTGCCAGCCGGTGATGTCGGCGAGGTTCAGGTTGTTCGAGTTGGTCTCAAAGGCCACGCTGACAGCGTCGATGCTCGAGCCGCTGGCGACGAAGTCGTCAATCGTCGTTCCGGAGAATTCCGGGAAGTCCGAGAAATACTGAATGACGCCGAAGTCGTTCAGCGGGACCAGACTTGCTCCACCCGGATTGATGTGATCCATGTCGACACCGGCATTGGCAAGGCCGCCAATAGCGACGAACGACAGGGAAAGCAGGGTTCGCATTTTCATTTGTGCTTCAGTCCTCCAAATCAGAAAACCATCCGGATCATTGACCCGGGACACACCTCTCGGTGCGACTTGAATTGTACAGCAATCCCCTTTCCACCACGCCCAAGGGACCCAAAAACCCGCAATATTGCCTGTCGAAACGAAGATTCTTATTAAGCTGTCTTCGGAAAGGCGCTAGAGACACTTAATCAAGGCGTCCCGGAAGTCCCGTCGTCCCCGCCTTCGAAGAGCTTGCGGAGCCGGTCCTGTTCCTCACGCTCCTTCTCTCGAGACCTCACTTTCGTAATGAACTCGTCGAACTCGCGCGATGACTGCGCCTTCTGTCCTCGACCGCTGACAACGGTGCCACGGCGACCACTCGAAAAGGCTCCGTTGCCCACATACCAAGCCAGTACGCAAGGCAGGGCGGCCATCAGTCCGACGATTGGGCTGGCCATGCCGATGTACACGACGTCGCTCACGACAGAAAGGACTGCGATCCAGCGTCGTTGGACGGGGATGACTCCCAAAAGGAGGACGGGACCAGCCGGATCTGTTGCCGCCCAGGCGCAAGTCAGCGCCGATATCGGCAACCAGGGCTCGAACAGGGGCACCCTTCTGGCGACAAGGATCGACCCGACACCCACGCAGACAGCGGCCAGCGCCGAGTAGCCCAGGAAACTCAGAACGTAGTTGCGCCATCCGATCCGAGCCTCCAATGCCTCTCCCACGACGTAGAGCCAGACCCACGCCATCACAATCCAGAAGAATTCCGATCCCGGAGACACGAAGGCGAAGGGATAAGTGAGGCAGGTCCAGGGTCGGTCAAACCCGCGGAAAGCGAGTGGCTCTGCGATCCCGCCCGTCCCCGCCGTTGCCCACGAGGCAAAGAACATCACGACCATCAACGCGATGGTCACAGTGTTCGCCGTTACTCGGAACGATCCTCGGCCGAAAGTTGCCACGAATCACAGTCTAGACGAACGAAATCGATCGCCGGACGTGCCATCCTATTCGTGTCTTGACCCGGTACTTCGTCGTCATGCCCGACGGACAGCGCTACGGGCCGGCCACCGTCCAGCATCTGAACCAATGGATCGCAGAAGGACGCGTCCTTCCGTCAACGTTGCTTGAAGACGAATTGACGGGGACTCGGTCTGTGGCCCAGTCGCTGATCGGCTTGGACTTTGGGCCCCAAATGGGAGGGGCCACCCCTCAAACACCGCCACAGCCGCATCAGGCTTGGCCAAGTTCCGCACACCCCGCCTACCGCCCGCACTCTTTCAACCAGCCATACGCGATGGCACCGCTCGACCGGTCTGGCTCACTCGTCACCGTGTCGTACATTCTGGGCGGGGTTGCCCTACTCTCGTGGTGCAGCCCCGGCCTGCAGATCTTGCTGGTCCTCACGACTCTTGTCACGTCGATCATCGCCCGAATGAAAGGAGAAAGAGGGAGTGGCTGTGCCCTGGGCTTCGCCATCATCGTTCTCGCAGTCATCGTCGGCGCCTTCCTGCTTTTCCAAGCGTTCAGGAACATGGTGCCCAGTGGGTAGGAGGTTCGGTTCGTGAAGTACTTCGTGCTGTGGCACGATGGCCGGAAGTTCGGGCCGGCCGACCTGGAGACCCTGACTCAATGGGCCACAGAGGGTCGGATCCAAGCTGACACGATCTTGGAGTCCGATGCTGACGGCTCGACGACGACAATAGGCGAACTGGGCATTGCAGTAGCGGCGCCGCAGGTGCACCTCTTGCCACCAGTCACCGAACACGCTCCGCCGACGGAACAGTCTCGGCCGACGTTTGAGATACCCGAGGAGTATCCGATGGGAGGAGGCAGCCCCTATCCCATCGAGTCGTACTATGCAGGACGCAAGTCCGACACATCGGTGGCCTGGGGCCTGATCATCGGTGGGTTCGTCGCGATGTTCGTCTTCTCGTGCTTCTGCGCCTTTTTGTCTGTTGGCAGCCTGGGACTGACCGGAGCAGGGATCTACCACGCGAACAAGGGAAAGAGGAATGGCGAGCCAGGTGCCCAGGCGGCGTTCGTGGTCGGCATCGTCGCTATCAGTTTTCAGGCCCTGGTCCTGATCGCAGGCGCCGTCTTTCTCATGTCGAACATCTTGCGGAGCTTCTAACCGCCAACACCGGTGGTTGATTGGCGCCCTCGGAGGGACCCGAACCCCCGACGCCCTCCTTAGGACGGAGGCGCTCTATCCACTGAGCTACGAGGGCGCGCAGACGAGGATTCTACCGACTCGGCGGCGGGATCGTGTTGCCCGGCCCACCCAAACGACTGAGGTTCGCCTTCTTCCAGGCTTCCACCAGTTCGGCTGCCCTCTTGTTGATGCTCCCCTTTACATCCATGGGCAATCCGTCGACGCCGACCAGGTCTTTGCGCGCGACCTTAGGGTGGAGTTGGTAACGAAGCTGGACATACCGCTCAGAACCCAAGTCGATCACGACATCCAGTTGTTTCATGGTACCGACGCAAAACTTGGTATCGCTCTCGCTTGGATCAAGTTCAGCCCGATATCGTCGCCACGCTTCCCCGTTGGCCACCGTCTCCACGGTCACAGGTTGGAGCGTGGCGCGGGCTTCCCCAGCTCCGGAGTGACAGGCGAAGAGTGTCGAGAGGTCTCGGACGAGAAACCGAACGGATGCACCAAGGGGCAGTCCGTCGGGCAGGAGGGTCGTGACCTCGTTCTGTCCCGACCTCTCGGTTCCGCGCCGTATGGGATCCAGATCGACAGTTCCCTGCGAGAGGAGCGGATGATCCACGAACACGGACTTCACGACGAGATCAGACATGACACGCGGTAGGGCCCGGACAGGGATCGTGACTCCGCCCCGTGCAGCCAACGCGCGTTGGTTGGGTGTGAGGTGTCCATACAGTCGGAGGGCGTCTTGTCCTTCGCTTGAACCGACCTCCTCGATCGAATCTCCGAGCGGTGCGAGGGCGATCGTCAACACGGGAACGACTTCGTCGTCGTCTTGGGTGGCTGCCACCAAGTCAGCAAGATTATCCAGGTTGGCTCCATGGGCCAAGGCATCCTTGACAAATGTGCTGACGGAACGTCTAGGCAGACTGAACCCCGGAATCGAGTCGTCGGCGGGGAAACTCAGCAGCCAGGTCTTGCCCTCGTCGACCAGGTGGAACAACGACGACTGCAAGCAGGCGTTGAACAAGTCGGTCAGCTTCCATTTGGACTGGCTGGCCACGAACATGTCGAGATAGACCGCACGATCGGGCACAGCGGCCACCACGTCCTTGCCCAGTGAATGGGCTGTCTGAAGGAGGATCTCGGATGGTGAGAGCGCCAGCAATTCGTTCTGATTCAGGTCGCAGAAGATCTCCTGAGCACGGTGCGAAGTATCGACACGGACGGGAGCGTCGGACGTGGAGCTCAGACCGGGGTTGAAGAACAACCTGTTCACGGCTTCTGCGTCGGAAGACGGTTTGTACTCGGTCTCCAATCCGGCCACTTGTTGCGGCTTGATCTCCCCAAGCGGGTCGAGGAACAGAGTTGACTCAAAACTCGAAGTCCCTTCATTGTTGTCGGCCGTGAGCGTGATCATGAAGCGCACGTCGTAGCTACCGCGTGTCACGGCCACGGTCATGGACTGAAAGCCAGACTCTGGTAACCACGGTTGACCTAATGTGGGCAAATAAAGCTTCCCGCGATCGTGTTCGCCTGCTGTCAGACGTTCGAGGGCTTCACCATACGATCGCGCCTGTCGCTCGAATTCGGCCACGATCGGTTGGACAGTGCTCGGCAGAGGCTTCTGCATCTTGGTTGGCGCCGTCGAATAGACGATCCTCTGCCCCTTCCTAAGACTGACGACTGCCTCCTCACCAATGGCTTGGACGACCCGCTTTTTGAACCAGCTTCCCAGTGACCGGCCTACCAGAGCGTTCTGCTTCTCCCAAAAGTCAGCCGTTTGCTCGTTCACGCGCGACAAAGCCAACGAGTCTTTGATGAGCTTCTCACCCTCGGCTTCGGTGAATGGCTCGACCTTTTGTTTGGAAAAGTAGTCATGGACCGACCTGGCGTAACCGGTGATTCCGTGACGAGCTTCCGGTCGCAAAAACTGCGAACCGGACACTTTGACCCATTCCGCTTGAAGGGCCTTGGCGATCTGTTCCTTCAGTTCCTTGACAGGCACGTCCTTGACGCTCAAGAGAAGGAACCGATCCTTCAAGGAGTCGTCGACTTTCAGATCCTCTCCCGAGACAGCGGCGATCCGTTTCAGTACTCCATCGACAGGTGTGGCAGGCAGTTCGAGTGAGATTTGCCTTTCACCGAGGATCAGTCCTACCAGTACAGCAACGATCAAAGCCGGAAGCCTCTAGCCCTCAACTATACGCCAGCCCGCCTTCTGCGCTCTGACTCCGGCTCTCGTGAGGTTCACGACCGGTAGACTCGTCGCATGTTCGGGATCCTGTTGGCCTGTTGCCTGGCCCCCACTCCAACGATCACGGTCGAGAGCCTTTGCCGCGACATGGTGAACTTGCCAGGCCTGTGTGAATACCCTTCGCCACCGTACGAGACACGACAAGCCTCCAGCTATGACCGCGCTTCAGTGTCTCCGGACAAGGACACGTGGTTCGCCAATGGCGACGCCGGCAACTTCCTGCGAGATGAAGACCACAACGGGAGAAAGGAACATGTGATGGTCGACGTCAAGGGACCCGGGGTCGTCGTGCGTTACTGGTCTCCTAACCCCGCCGGCATCACGCGGTTCTACATCGACGGCTCAGACGCGCCAGCGCTCGAAGCCAAGACGGTGGATCTGCTCGGCGGCAAGTTCGCACCGTTCCTACCGCCCGTGTCGGAATCGACGTCGAGCGGCTGGTCTCTCTACTATCCGATCACGTACCAGAAGTCGCTCAAAGTCACAGTCGACGACACTGACACGCCTGGCGGGCACATGTACTATCACATCCAGTACCGGACGTACGATCCTTCTGTGGTCCTCGAACCTTTCCGCATCGAAGAGGTCAAGGCGCTCCGCCCCGATCGCCAACTTGCGGCGATACCCGCCTTGCCGATGCTCGGTAGCAGCATGGTCAAGGCTACGAAGCTACTTCCCGGTGCGGACTTCGCGATCGACCTGAAAGGGCCCAAAGTCATCGAGCCCCTCATCGTCATGGTCGGCAACGGCCAGGCCAAAGCCCAGTGGGACTCTCCAGAAGCGTGGCACAACATCCTCCGTTCGGTCCGGGTTTTGGCCACCTTTGATGGCGGCCTCTGTGTGGACGCTCCCTTGGGAGACCTCTTCTGCACTACGATCGGACTCAACCCTCTGCAATCGCTTCCAGCGGAGGTCGCTTCGAACGGCACCCTGGTTCTGAACTTGCCGATGCCGTTCAAGGATTCCGCCCATCTTGTGTTTCGCAACGAGGGAGAAGCGATCGTTGACTTGCGCGTCGCGACCCCGACCAGGCCGTACGTTTGGACCGACCGGTCGATGCATTTCATGGCCCAGTGGCTGTGCTACGACGGCAAGACCCGGCCGATGCGGGACCTGGAATTCCTCCATACAAAAGGCAAGGGTGTCTACGTCGGATGCAATGTTGGGATCTCGAACCCCGTGCCCGATTGGTGGGGAGAAGGAGACGAGAAGATCTACCTCGACGGGGAATCGTTCCCTTCCACTTTTGGCACCGGCACCGAGGACTTCTTCGGATACGGCTGGAGCAACCCCGCCCTGTTCCAACACCCCTACCACTTCCAAAGTCGATGCGATGGCCCGGGAACCAAGGGTCATTCCTGCATCGGTCGCTGGCAGATCCTGGACCGGTTGCCCTTCGAAAAACAGTTCCGCTTCGACATCGAACTGTGGCATTGGGCAGACGTCCAAATGGCGTATAGCCGGACCGTTTACTGGTATGCACGGCCTGGATCCGACGGCCCCAAGTCAGACAAGGGAACCGAACACCTACCGCGGTTCATCGAAGGCCCCAAGCGGGTCTTGGGCGCCCAAGAAGGTGAGGAGTGTCCCGTCGCTGAGAAAACCGGCGGCGTCGCGGAGACTCAGGGCTTTGACAACCTCTCTGCAGGCAAGCAGCTCTGGTGGCGTGACGCCAAAGTTGGCGACAGGCTCGTCCTACGGATCCCGGTCGAAGCCAAAGGGAGATATCACGTCTACGGGCGGTTCTGCTTTGCTGTGGACTACGGGATTCAACGGATCCGCTTTGGTTCGATCGACCGGACACTGGACTTCTACGACCAACTCAAGTGGAAGACTGTCGACTTGGGCGCGACTGACCTCGCGGCTGGTGACAACCTGTTCTCGGTCACCATCGAGGGCGCCAACGCAAGGGCCCTGCCCAATCACATGTTTGGCCTTGACTACCTGATGCTCGTCAAAGACTGAGCGCGAGGCCGACGTTTCCTCCGGGGTCATGCATACAGTGACCCCGGGGCGGTCTCATTTCGACATTCATAGACCGGCCAATTCTCTGCCCGAACTGATGGCGAAGGCGATATCAATCGGCTCCACCGGCGAAAGCTACGTGCGGCGTGGAAATCTCACCCCTCATTGCCCCACAAGGCGCCGCCGCCGTGGACTTTTCGCCAAGCGTCCCGCCATTTGTGGATCTCGACGACCCCGATCTCTGGCCGCGGAATCCTGTCTTTTGCCAGCGGGAGGGGGGGGAAGGGCTTGCTTGGCAGCGTTTGGTACCAATAGGCCACCGAAGCGAGTTCGAGAGTCAAAACGTTTGCGTGACCGTGCTCGATGGAGGCCCTGAGCGACTTCTGGAACCGGATCGGGTCCTCAATGTGGAACCGGTACAGATGAGTCTTGCCGATCCAGCCAAACCGGCCATTGTCGTTCAGTCTCCCGGGGGCGCGGGCGCAGCCAAAGTACGGGTGGCTGTAGTGCTCGTCTGGGCACCAACTCATGTTGAAGTAGTCCTCGGTTCCCGTGCCATGGGCCGAACCTGGCCAGGGCTCTCCGTCCACCAGGAACATGTCGTCGCCCTCGCCGTACCACATCGGCCCGGGTGAGTGCACATAGTAGTTCACACCGGCAAAATGACCTCGTCCTTCGCAATCGCACAGCAGGTAGTTGTTTCGGTCGCTCTGGTTTTTGGGTTCGTCGCCAAGGACGGACCATTCGTTCTCCGCGTCCCCCTCGGGCACAGTCAGTTCCTGGTTGTACCAAGCGTGGAATCGAGGGACATCGTCTTCCATGCCGTCGTGCTCTTCATAGTCGACATAGAAGTAGAACGCGTCAATGTCCTCGGGCCCTTGGTTCTCCATCGTGATCCTGCAACCATTGCCGTAGGGCATCGGCCAGTAGCTGACGAGCGCATGACCTTCCTTCGGCGCAGCCGCGAGCGGAAGCGACACAAAGTTGTACTTCATGCCCCAACCTTGTCCAAAGAAGTCGCCCAGAGGCGATTCGACTGACGGGTGGCCCTGGCCGTCCCAAAAGCAACGAAGAACCAGGTTGCGGCGCGACAGCAGATCCTTGCTACTGAGCGTGATCCAAATGTGGCGCACGATGCCGGCTCCGCTGAGATCGGCCATGACGAACGTTTCACCGGCCTTGAACGTGACACGATCCGCGTTGCCCCCGGCGCGGTCGTAGCTAGAGACCCTCTTCGATCTAGCCGGGACGAGGCGAAGGAGCCCTTCGAGGTGGCTCGCCACAGGACTACTGCCCCGGACCTACGGATTTGCGGTCGTTGCCCGACAATGCCGAGGGCAGCGCGTTGTCGGCAGGTCCAGGTCGGGTCTTAGCGCCCTTCAACTTCTCGACCGGCAACATCGTCCTTGCCCCTACTCCGTCACCGATGGGATTGTAACTCTGGCGGGCGCACCCGGTTGTGCAAACCACGATCAAGATCAACGAAAGTGTCTTCAAGGTTCCCTTCATTATGTGTGACGAAAGGGGGATTGCGTACGCGTGGATGACACTCCTCATCGTTCGTCGCCCCAGAGCTTGCCGTGGCCCCGGTTTCGCATCCACTCGTGCCGCCACCGGTGAACAGACTCGACGATCGTCGGCGGGCGCGGCACCCTTTCTGCCGCTCCCGGCAGTGAAGGCAGTGACTTGCACGGCTCTGACTGGTACCAATACGCCACGCTCGCGAGGTCAAGGACAAGGCCGTTAGCATGTCCATGCTCAATGCTCGCCCGGAGGCTTTTCTCGAAACGGATCGGGTCCTCGAGGTGGAACCGATAGTAGTGCATCCTGCCGATCCATCCGAACCGTGGGTCGTCATTGTTGCGGCCAGGAGCATAGGCGATCCCAAAGTAGGGATGCAGAAAGTGCTCGTCTGGTCCCCAAGCAGTGTTGAAATAGTCCTCTGTGCCAGTGCCGTGAAGGCACGGCCAAGGTTCACCGTCAACAAGAAACATATCGTCCCCTTCACCCGGCCATGGCGGACTCGGCGAGTGGACATAGTAGTTCACTCCGACGAAGTGCCCATGGCCCTCGACCTCACAAAAGAGATAGTTGTTGGAGTCTGTGCAGTTGGACGGATCCTTCCATCCTTTCGGAGTATCGATCCAAGCATTCTCCATTCCATCGCCTGACTCAGGTTGGGTCAACTCCTGGTTGTACCAAGCGTGAAACCTCCCTTCGGTGGAGTCGATTTGTCCAAGCTCGTAATCCACATAGTAATAGAAGTGCTCACAGTCGTGCGGCCCCTGGTTTTCCACTTCGATCCTCGCATGAGTTCCAAAAGGCATGGGGAAGTAACTGACGAGGGCCATTCCCGAACGGGGGGCGGCCGCGAGGGGCAATGATGAGAAGTTATAGTTCAGAGCCCAGCCTTGCCCAAAGAAGTCACCGATGGGTGATTCGATGCTCGGCCGGTCGCAACCGTCCCAAAAAGCTCGCAATACCATGTTTCGCCGGATGAGCGGATCGTTGCTGGCGAGCATCGTGCTCCAGATGTGAGTCACCCGTCCGGGCCCGTTCGTATCCAGCAACACGTGACGCTCACCAGCACCCACTCTCACCCAGTCGTCGTTGCCACCTTTCCGGTCGAAACTCGACGAACGTCGTGTCTTCGCCTGACTCACGCGGGCAATTCGGCAAAGGGGGCCACTCATGCCAAGACTATGAATGTGATCAGTCCCGGTGTCAAGAGGCCGTTGGCGGAGTGGTCACTTGCCCTGCATTTGCATCGAGCCGTCCCAGTCTTCACCAGGCGGCGATTCGGCCAACCGGTCACACCTCTCGATCAGAATACGCGCAGGGCCATCGTGCGGCCGTTGTCTCAGAATCCGCTCGAACAGTTCCTTGGCCGGCGCCCACTCCTTCGCTCTGTACAGTTGCATGGCATGGTTGTGCTCTGAGGCCAGCGCCTTCACAGCGGGGTCTGCCGCATCCGCCAAGCCCATCAGTTCGTACACAGGAGTCGGCACTCCTCGGCCCGCTACCGAGACCCAATCGATGATCCGGGTCACGACCCGCCCTCGAGTCTCGTTGACCGTCTGCTGGGCCAACAGAATCTCAGTGCCATAGAACTTGTTCAGGCCTTGGAGCCGCGATGCCAAGTTGACGGCGTCACCAATTACGGTGTAGTTCATCCGCTGGCGGCTCCCCACGTTGCCGACAATGACGTCGCCGGTGGATATCCCGAACGATGCTCTCAGAACCGGGCGTCCGTGTTCGTGCCACTCGGCCTGCAAGTGCCGTAGTGTCTCTTGACTGGCGATGGCAGCCTGGCAGGCGAGGAACGCATGGTCGTCCGTCGGGTTCGGCGCGCCCCAGAAGGCCATGACGTCGTCGCCATTGAACTTGTCCACTGTCCCCCCCAAGCGCAAGACCTCGGAACTCAGTACATCCAGGTACTCCGCGAGGATCTCAACGAGTTCTTCCGGCTCAGTCCGTTCAGACAGAGCCGTAAACCCGATAATGTCGGCGAAGTACGTCGTAATGTGGCGCCGCTCACCACCGAGCTTGGCTTCCTGCCCCGTGCCGATGAGCCACCGGGCGTAGTCAGCTGGAACAAGCTTCTCGAGCGACCGGAGGCCGGTTTTCATCTGTTCCATGGCTGTTGAAAGCTCGTCTATCTCCCGGACGTTCGATTCAACGCGTTGCCGGGGATCCAGATCGAGAGACCTCACACGCCCAGTTTCGACCGCTAGTTCCTGCAGGGGTTGTGCCACTCTCTGAGCGAGAAAATAGCTCACTCCCAGCACGCCAAGGACAGCGGCAAAGCCCAACAAACCGAGAAACTCGCCAGTCTGCCAAACGCCCGCCATCAGTTCGTCGTCCGGAATGATCACGGCGAGCACCCAGTCTGGCCGACGGTCGCCACTGATCCTCTGGTAGCCGACCTGGAAGCGACGGTCGTCGGTGCGCACGGTCGTCCGATGGGTCAGTCCGGGTTCGAGCCACGTCGGATCGTCCCTCAGGATCGGGGCCAAGCGGGTCAGGGCTGGATCGCCCAGTTCCTGCAGGGTCGCGAGTCGCTCTGAACCACCGTCTGAAACCACCAGCATGTTGTGATACGGGTGAGCGACGACTCGAGGGGGCTGGGTTGTGCTGTACTCGATCAAAGCTGCATACCCACTGCGACCAACTCCTATCGTATCAATGAACCGGCTCAAGTCGGCGATCGTGAAGTCTACAGTGACGACACCGACGAACTGGTGCCTGCGGTTGAAGACGGGTTGTGCGCAAGTGACGCCTGGAGTGGGTGTGCCCGAGTTCTTGATGAGATACGCACTCGTCCAGATCTGTCGGGACTCGCGCTTGCACTTGCTGAACCAGTCAGCTTGTCGCAAGTCGTCGCGGCTTGGGACAGGCTGGCCCGTCGGTTCGATCCGGTCGGCAAATGGTACGTACACCGTCTTCATCCGCCCACCCTCCTGTACCGTTGTCGTCTGAACGACCAGACCTCCGCTTGGCCGAGGCAAGACCGACACGCTTTCGCCTGTGCTGTCGAGCGTGTAGGTCATCGAGCCGATTTCAGGATTCGCGTCGATCATCTCCAGCATCTTCGAGCCGATCGACTGGAACGAATTGCTCGTAGCGAGCGTCGGAGCGGGACCGGCAGAAGGAGCCACGAGGCCAGCCATGAGGCGAGCGTTCGCTTCAGCGCGGTTAAGGAGCCCCTGCACCTTCCCATCGATTGAAGCAGCGGATTGACGGATCAGCCGATCCGCCATCTCGGAGACTGTCTCTGAGGCGCGCCAAAAGGCGACGGCGCCGAGTACCAAAAGGGCTCCCACGAAGAGCGCTGTCATCGTGAGGGTCAGGTTGGTACGGACAGACAGCTTCATCGGTGCGCAGGGCGCCGCTAATCTACCTCAGCCGTTGGCAGCATAGGCCAAGGCCGCGACCAGGAACGCTTCTGGGACATCGTACTCCCCAAAAGCGGCGAGGCCGCCGGTCAGTCTGGTACCGGCCAAGAGGCCGACCGCTTCTTTTTCCAGTCCAAGCGAAAAGGCTTGCACGGCTTCGCGAAGCCGTTTGCTGCGGTTGTAGGCTGGACGCAAAGACTGAACCAGCTCCTGGTCTCGAGAAAGCCCTTCTTGGCTCAAGAGGCGGTACAGGGGTGCCTCAACACTGTAGAGTCGAGCCGCCCCGAGGAGGCACCGACGCCGCGTCGTCACCGTGGCTGCTTTCGCGGCAGTCTCCAAGATCAGAGGCAAGTCGGACAGCTCACCGAGGGCACCCAGCGCATAAGCGAGTTCGCTCGCGTACGAGTCACCGTAGACATGGAGAGCGTGACGCACTTCTGTCGCCAGTTCCGTCAAGCCCATGTCGCTCGCAGCCTCTGCAGCCGCCGCTCGGACAGATGGGTGCGGATCCTGCAGAGCTTTGCCGATCATCGGCCAAGCGTCCCTCGCGTTGAGCGTCCTGAGAGCCTGGATGGCCGCCCGTCTGAGATCAGGGTCGCCAGCGTCGGCTGCTGCTCCCTCCAGTGGTTTCAGGGCGTCCAACGACCCGAGCCGGCCCAATGTGCGGGCTGCCTGCCGCCGCATCGGAGAGCGAGGATCGGTCAAGAACGACATGACCACGCTCACCGCATCGACCGCACCCATGTCCCCCAGAGCATCGAGCGTCTCTTCCTCGACCAGTTCGCGGTTTTCAGCAACGAACTTGGTGAGGGATCGGGCTGCCTCGGGGTCATTCAGCCTCCCCAGGGCTCTTGCAGCCTGCCGCCGGACTGCAGGCGACGGGTCAGAGAGAGCTTTCAGGAGTTCCCCGGAAGCTAGCGGCATCTGGGCCGAACCGACCTGCTCGATCGCCGCCGCCTTCTTCATTGCGTCGCCTGTCCGACTGAGCTTCCTCAGAGCGCGCAGTCCGCGCGGGTTCACCCGCCCCAACTGGCCTAGTGTCTGGCTGATCGCGGTCGAGCCTTCCTCCTTGACCGGTAAGAGCGTCAGGAACGCCAGGACACGGATGGCCACGGCACTGAAGAACACCCACTTGTAGGCGTGCTCCACCGACATCATTCCCCTGAACTCGTGCATCATCACGCCTCCCAAGAGCGGAGCGATGCCACCGACGATCGCTTGCAGAGCGAAGACCATGCCCAAGTAATTGGCGCGGTCTTCCTGTTTCGACGTCGCAATGTACAGGTTCATTTGGCAGACGGCGATGCCCGACCAAACCATGCCATTGAAGAGATGTCCGACGACCAGGATCGTGATGTTGCTCGCAGGCTGCCCCGGCACGCACAGGATCCAGATGAAGGGGGTTGCCGCAGCACCGACCATCAAGATCGCCAGCAGAGGTTTGTTGCCGTACTTGTCAGCCAGATACCCCCACATGTTGGCGAAGATCACCGTTCCCACAGCATGGGCGACTTGAGTCAACTGGATCGCCGTGTAGCTCAGTTTCAGGCTTTCTCTGGCAAACGCGACGTACAGGCCGCCAGCCACGGTCGCGCTGACCATAAAGACCACTGTGAAGACCAGCACTTTCTGGAAATCGCGGTCTTGAGCCGGACGGACCATGAGCCTCAAGCTCTCTCGGACACCGACCTGGATCGGATTCGCCCGCACCGTGTCCTCCATCCGCAGGAAGAAATGCATGCTGATCAGAGCACAAACGAGCCCAGCACCAAAGAGAAGCGAAAACCCTGGCCCGCTCATGTCGCGCTTCTGAAAGTTGTCGAGGGCCACGCCTCCAATGAAGGCGATCGCTATGCCAACAGCCGTCGAGATGGCCGTGCGCCGACCGAAGTACCAGCCTCGGCTCTGGGCTGGCACTTGCTCGGCGATCCAATCGTTGTAGATCGGACCGACCGTTTGCGTGGCTAAGGTCGCAATCCCAATGCAAGCAGCGAGCACGATCAGACGCGTCGTTCCCGGCCAAGGCAAGAGTGGCAAAACGATCAACGGGGCGTACATGAGCCGCCAGGTCCAGCCACCTGGCGCCACGAACCGTTTGTAGAACGGGTACCGTCGGCCCCAGATCGCGCCCGGTATCTGGAAAAGACCCATGAAGCTCGGTAAGGCGACGACGGCCTGGATCCAGAAGTCAGATCCACCCAGATACTGGATGAAGCCGATGAGGAAGACGCCGCCCACGAGGGTGCCGAAGGCCGTGGCGAAGGCCACGTCCACGTTAGCCGTCTGCAAGTTACGCAAGACGTCGAGCCGACTGGGCTGACTGGACACCTTCGGTTGATTATCGGACGCTACCGGCTGTGGGCCTGGGCATGGGGAAGCGCGACAGTCCGTGGCTGACGATCAGTTGCGACAAGAAGCTGGCCATGCGCTGTTGCCAGGCACTAGCGTTTCGCCTGTTCCCAATGAACGGAAGGCCGACCGCCTGCGCCAAACCAGCCCTGGGCGTCTTGAACTTGGATCCTCGCCACCGCTGACTGTGCGCGGCTAAACTGGCTCAATGCGCCTTGTGCAAGGTGACTGGGACGCGAAGGGCTTACGGATCGCCGTGATCGTGAGTCGGTGGAACGAGTTGGTGACCAAGGAACTCTTGGAAGGCGCCGTGGACCAGTTACGGCTGTGTGGGAACGTCGATCCGACCGTTGTTTGGGTACCTGGCACATGGGAGATCCCTCCGACCGCCCGAGCCCTTGCAACTTCAGGCGACACTGACGGGATCGTCGCCTTGGGCTGCATCCTCCAAGGAGCGACGCCCCACGCCCGGATGTTGGCCGAGGACGTCAGTTCCTCACTGATGGAGTTGCAGAACGCTACGGGCATCCCGGTGAGTTGGGGTGTACTGACCCCAGAAACTCAGGAACAAGCCTACGAGCGGGCCGGCCTAAAGTTGGGAAACAAGGGTCGAGAGGCGGCCCTTGCTTGCGTCGAGATGGTCAAGGTGCTGCGTCAAATCAAGGGCTGAGTCCTTACAGAAGCACGACCGTCACTGGGGCGTCAGACACCAATTCCAGCTGCAATGGTCCCAAGGCCCGTGCACTCTGTGACCTTTCTGTGGCATCATGCGTCTCCTTGCGTAGCCATGCGCGACAGGTATGGCTGGGCAAACAACAACGCCATGAAGAGCAGCGATGCAACCGCCCCGGCAGGGCGGATTAGACTAGATCTCTTCTGAGCCAGCTTCACCGCCGAAGCCTGCGCTCAGAACAACGACCAAGAGCGCGGGTAGGGCGAACACCCTCCCCTAACGACACATTCGACCGTCGTGGTCGCCCGTGCGCCCGGTACCTGGGCTGGCGCGGACGTACCGCGGCGGCGTCCCTGCCGGCTTCTGGGCCGAGGCAAGCGCGCCGCGCTTACCTGAGCCTGTCACGACATACCGTGGCAGTTGCCGCCGAGGGACGACACGCAGGACTCGGGCTCCTGGCAGGAGGGACTGATCATCTTGTCCTCGCCAAGTTGTCCCCTGACGCGATCCAGGCCCCTGGGCCGTTGGAGGTGGGTTACCGTTATAGAGCCCCATCTCCGCCCATTTGCCCAAGGGCTCGGAAAGCACCTAACGGTCTAAGGCACGACGTACAGCAAGTGACTGGAATTGGGTTGTCTGTGTTTCTTCAGGCGGATTGACAGGTTCATGTTTCTACTTGAGCGAGTTCATGCCTCCAAGCCAACCATCGTCCTAATGAAGCGCCAGGATGGCTACAGACTGGAGCAGGAGGGCCGTGCAACAGAAGAGGGAACGAGAACCCCACCTACCACGCGACCCCCACAGTCTGCGAGGGCGGAGGAACCAGAAACCCGCGACCAGGGCAACCACGGTGGCCGATGCTACCGCTACCCGAGGATCTGCGCCACTTCTCTTTGGTCCACTTGGCGGCCCACCGGTGCCGCGCGGCTCTGGGAGTGCCGACGAGTGTCCACTTTTCTAGAGCCGGCAGTCCACGGGTTGCCACTCTCGGTGTCGACAGCCACGTAGGCGCCCTGCATGTCGACCGTCCAACACAACCTTGCTTCGCAGGCCTCGGCGAGGTTGTGGCCGTAGTCGGATCCGAAAGCTCTGGTTCCGCCCTGTACGATCTCCTCCTTGAGGAGGGGCCCGACTTCCTCATCACCCGGCCATTCGAACGCTTGGGCGTCCCCATCGCCCGCCGCCTTCAAGCGATCGCGTTCTCCTGCGTACAGCGCCCTAAGCACCGTCAGCGCCTCTTCCCGGCTTAGGCGGGACCTCGGAGGGACAAACCGCCACAGCGTCGAGGCAGACAGCCCCAAGAGCTTCCCTGTTACCGCGTCGAAGGACATCGTGGCTGTGTTCACGTAGCCCCCATATCCTTGGACCTGTTGCCCAAACTCCACCTTCACCCGGTCAGCCCGATTGTTCCGGTCACGGTCGGCCCCGGGCTCGTCACACAGCCACTCGACTCGCGTCGGAATGAAACCCATGTCTGCCAAGTCCCCCTTCTCGATTGCAGCAGTTCCGGCTGCCTTCACTTGCTCATCTGTCAGAAGCCTTCTGGCCATGCCCGGCTTGCGTCCGTTCCTCTCGTCATCGAGAGCGATGTCGGCAAAACCAACCTTCCTGCCATTGTCAGCGTTAATGCTTAACATGAACTCGGCCCGGTCAGACGTGACATCCCAAACACTGGGAGCTGATCCGGAGTGCTTAAGGAGACGTGCGGAACTTCCATCGACGCTGTAGGCCAAACCCAACGCACGAAGGTAGTTGCTGGCAGCGTTTCTTGCTGCAACTTCAGTCGTCACTCCTTGCGCCACGCACAATGCTCCAACAAGCAGTATCATAAAGCTCGTCGAAATTCTGTAGTTGTTCTTCATATACTCCGATATCACACGCCTGACATACCAACGTTCGCCGCATCGTAGACTCCCTTGATCCTAGTGTATCAAACTCCAAGGACTGGGCAATGTCAACGGCGGAACCGTCTACCATGGTGTGGCAGCATCACAATACTGATTACTCTGAGTCAACATCGTACGTTTCGCGATCCCACCCAACAACGCCTGATCCACTTCCCAGCCCCTAAGCATCCTGAAAAGGAGACAGCATTGATTCGAACAACATGCCATTGCAGCTATGACAAAAGTCAAGCAAGACGAACGCTAAGTAATGATTCTGGGTCGAGTTCGCATGTTGAAGACCCGAGCCGTTTGCAGCCAACCGACTCACGGCATGGTTGGCTTCGGTCGGCTGACATGCAAAGAAGTCCACGTGGCCAGGAGGGGAAGCTCCTCCAGACTCGACTCCGGAGTGGCCCTCGCCGAGCATCCATTGAACAATAGGACGCCCGACACTGGATCGAAGTCCGCGCTCCAGCGGAAGTCACAATAGTAAGTAGACGAACATGAGGTTCACCAAACACTACAGCAAGAAGCAGACCGACCAGTCGCAGCCGATTCCCGGAAGCGGCCAGGTGCGGAACAAAGCGGGGGGCTACATTTGGTCTCTCGACCCGTGGAAGCTGCTCGACCGCTTCCTGATCCTCGGCACTGAGGGAGGGACTTACTACGTTGGCGAGCAGAAGATCACCCGAGAACAAGCGGAAAATGCGGTGGGACTCATCAAGAGCGATGGCAAGAAGGTGGTCGAGCGCGTCGTTGAGGTCAGCAAAAGTGGGCGCGCGCCGAAGAACGACCCTGCCCTGTTTGTGCTGGCCCTCGCGTCTGCTCTGGGTGACACCGAAACGCGCCAAGAAGCCCTGGGGGCTCTATCGGCGGTCTGTCGGACAGGGACACACCTGTTCCAGTTTGTCAGCGAGGCCGAGCAACTCAGGGGTTGGGGCCGCGGGATGCGCAAGGCGATCGCCAACTGGTACACGTCTGCGGACGCCGACGATCTGACATACCAGTCGCTCAAGTACCAGCAGAGGGGTGGGTGGTCGCACCGTGACCTCCTTCGGCTCGCCCACCCAAAGCCCCCGACCGAAGAGCACCGGATTCTGTTCAAGTGGATCGTGGACGGGGAGCTGACCGGGCCCAACGCCAAGATCGAGGCGTTCGAGCAGTTGAAGCGGCTCGCAGCGGAGGGTGCAGGTGACTCGGAACCGTACGTCAAACTGATCCGTGAAAACCGCTTCACTCGCGAGTGCGTACCGACCGAACTCCTGACCGACCCTGACGTCTGGGATGCCCTCCTGGACGAGATGCCAATGACAGCGATGGTGCGGAACCTGGCGAACATGACGCGCTGCGGACTGCTCGCGCCCGGTTCGGCGGCCACGAATCAAGTGATCGGCAGGCTCCGGAACGAGACGCTCTTGCGCCGCGCCCGGGTGCATCCTTTGACACTGCTCTTGGCCCAAGCCACTTACGCCGGTGGACGAGGTTTCCGGGGCAGCAACGAGTGGGTTCCCGTGCCAGAGATCGTGGACGCGTTGGACGGCGCCTTCCGACTGGCTTTCAGTGCGGTCGAACCGACCGAGAGGCGCTACTTGCTCGGCGTAGACGTCTCGGGCTCGATGAGTTCGGCAACGGTCGCGGGTTCGCCCTTGTCCGCGTGTGAAGCGGCCACCGCGATGGCGATCGTAACGATGGGGACCGAAAAGGCGTGCACACCGATGGCGTTTGCCGACGGCCTTCGTCCGCTCCCCTTGAGCGGCAAAATGCGGCTCATCGACGGACTCGCGCACACAAGAAATGTGAACTTCGGTGGAACGGACTGTGCCTTACCAATGATCCACGCGCAGAAGCATAAGCTCGACGTGGACGTGTTCGTGGTGTACACAGACAGCGAGACATGGTACGGCAAGATTCACCCGGCGCAAGCGCTCGCGGAATACCGGCAGTCTCGTGGCATCGGAGCGAAGCTGATCGTGGTCGGGATGTGTGCCAACCGGTTCACGATCGCTGACCCCAACGATGCCGGCATGATCGATGTCGTCGGCTTCGACACTTCAGTGCCGCAAGCCATGCGCGAGTTCGTGCTCATCTGACCGGGCTGTCCGGCACGGCACGGTCCTATCGTTGTGATCCTTGCCACGCGTCTGTCAGGATGGAGCCAACATGTTCGCCTTTACTGCCCTTGCGCTGATCAGCCCCGCTGTTCCGCCCCTTTCATGGGGAGGCACTCCTTTCTGGGTTTCCAACGAGAAAACAGCCGCGCATGTGCGGACAGTCCTCGAGTCCGTGGAGATTCGACTCTCCGAGAAGGACGTGGTCTTCAAAGCTAAGGCACTCTTCAAGAACACCGGAGACCAGCCTGTGTCGGGCGTCGTGCACGTACCCGTGCTCGGCGAAGGTGGGGAGGCGTGGTTCCGCAAAACCATCGTAACAGCGAACTGGGGCGGTACACCCGTGACCGCGCAGAACGGCGACGTGGACGACACTGTCAACGGCGCCACCTGGGCTAGGGCCAAGGGCTTTGCCCTGACCCTAGCGCCAGGGGAGTGGAAGGGGTTTGACTGTACGTACTCCCGCCCCCTCGACAAGGTGGGCGAAGGACTCGCGGAAAGAACCGTAGGCTATGAGTTGCTCCGTCAGACCGATACCCTCGAACAGTTTCAGATCGCCATCAAATACCCGAAAGGGTTCGTGTTCCAAATGGTGGACACATTGCCGACAAGTGGCTGGCAGATCGGAGAGACCGGAGCGTTCTGGCAGGCGAAGAACCTCAAGCCGAGTCCGATCCGGTTCACGTTCCACTTCTATCCAGGCACGTTCGAGCGTGTCGGTGGGTCGAGCTTGAAGTAAGCGCCCGGGGAAGTGCCAAAGGCACGACGAAACGCGTGTATGAACGAACTGGCACCTTCGTAGCCGACCAAGAACGCGACCTCCCCAACGCTTTCACCAGCAGCCAAGAGTTCCAGAGACTTGAGTAGTCGTGCCTGGTGGCGCCAAACCCCCAGGCTCATCCCCGTGGAGTTCTTGATTCGTCGCTCGAGCGTCCTCAGACTGTATCCGTGATCCAAGGCGACTGATCTGGGGTCCGCAAGAGGGTCGCTGAGCGCCTCGAAGACAGTCTCTCGCGGAACGGGTAAGTGGACAGGAAGAGAGTCTGCAGTCCGAACGAAGTCGAGGACCAGCTCAGTGAGCCGCTGGTGGTGCGGGTTAGACCGGAACATGGGGCCCGTGAGCGCGATGTGGGTGATGAGTTCGCGAAGGAGCGGCGAAACGGACAGAGCGAAGCACTGACACGGAACTAGCTCGACAGACCGGAAGAAGAGTGAGCGGACCGTAACTGCACCCGTCATCCTGACGTCCGCGGTGACTCCATTTGGCAGCCAGACTGCGCGATGAGGCGGCACGACCCATGTGCCTTCTGAAGTCGAAACGGTCATGACACCCTCAACTCCATACACCAATTGACTCCAACCTGGTGTATGGAAGTGAACGGATGTTCCCTGGCGGTGACGTAGAGCCCATGCCCGGACCAAGATGTCTTCGTCGCTAGCGACTTGTCGTTTCATCGATATTTCTTGTCATCTTATCGCTATCGCGCCACTACATCAGCAGGCCAATATGACGTCGTGGACAGCGCACCTCCCTTCCAAATCTCGCACTTCTCGATCAACGCCGCGGACGTCGAGCGGGCAAGCCGGTTCTATGGCACGGTCTTCGGGTGGAAATTCCAAGCCTGGGGCCCTCCCGGTTTCTTCCTCGTCGACTCAGGCGGCGGGATCCACGGATCGCTCCAGCAACGACGTCAGCAGTTTGAGGGTGAGGGACCTTGGGGGTTCGAGTGCACCGTAAGTGTCGAGGATGTCGACAAGTCCTTGGCCCTGATCGAGGCGAATGGTGGAACGATCGTGTATCCGAAGTCGACTATTCCCGGTGTCGGCGACATCGGCGTCTTCCTCGACCCTGAGAACAACCTGGCTTGCGTTGCGCGATACGATCCGAACGCTCGGTAGGAGCTATCCGAACGAGTGCCGGCCAGCAGTGGCTTCTTGGCTCTTGCCGCGCCAGACAAAAGTGAACGGCACGGGTGAGTCGATCTGGAACTTGGAGCCATTCCACCTGACGGTCAAATCCCCGTCCGTGTGGGCTATCTTCGCGTTGAACTCCTTGAGGGCCCCAGGCCTCGGCTCGATCTTTGCTCTCTTCCAGCCGGGAGCGGCACTCGTAACGCCAGCGACGATTTGGAGGAAACCCAGAATCGGGTGGGCGCTCCAGGCGTGACAATCGGAGCGCACCGGATCCTCCTTCTCGGCGAAGGTCGTCAGACCATCTTCGATCATTCTCTTCCAGGGGCCAAGCTGAGCGAGGTAGTCGAAACTTTCACCTCCCGCGGCTGCCATGGCGAGATGCTTATAGTAAGAGAAGTAGAGCGTGGTTTTGTCGGCATGGGCCCTCGCCAGAGCTTCTGTGGGCCACGCCTCAGGTTTGTGGCCACGGGCCGTTTGCACCAAACGGTAAAGCGCCTCGATGTGCTCTGAAGGCTTCCACGACTTGTCCCCTCGGTGACGGCGAAGCCCTTCCGACAGTTCAGTCGCAGCTTCGACCATCAGGTCACGCGATTTCTCGATCGGTAACGATTCCCCTTTGGCGGAACGGCGCAAACCCATGTAAGTGAGAGTAGACATAACCCACAGGAGCCAAACAAGGGTCGAAGCACGACCACCGGGCGCGATCCCCATCGACCAGCCGTCCACCCAGTCGGAAAACGGCCAGTGCTCAGGCCCTTCGGCGATCCATCGGGTCGTTCCCTTGAAGACTTCGTCGAGGTGGACTGATTGGGATTGTAGGAGAGAACCATCGTCGTAGGCGTGCTGGTCGCCCACCATTTGGAGCCACCACAAACTGAAGGTGGGAATGATTTGGACGACCCGACTTGGATACCGGCTCTGAGTCAGTCCCTCAGGCAGTATCGACCGCACGAACTGCTCGACAGCGTTCCTGGCCAGTCGCCTGTCGCGTGAAACGTAGTAGTTGATGAGCGTTTGGATACGCGTGTCCCCGACATACTGCAATTGCTCGTAATAGGGACAGTCGAAATAAGTCTCGCCTGCGCAACGCTTGGCCGTACGAACCGCCACGTTCCAGATCTTCTCGATCCACGGATCACTACCGTCAAAACTGGACTCCACCTCGTACGGATATCCTGTCTCGGTTACACCGACAGACTCCAACCTAACCGGTTGGTCAGCTTCGAGCTGAAGATAGCGCCATGTGCGCCACCACAGCGTCTCGAACCCTGTGCCTCCCATCTGAGGATGTCCAGATGATCCGTACCCTTCCGATCTCGGCACAGGGTCTCCTAGGATGAACCGGTCCTGGTATCCCAGCACACGCTTGCCCCGCACATCGTTACGGTCTCCCTTGTTGTTGTCCTTGTCGAAAAGGCCCTCTCCGTAGGTCACTTTGACCGATGCGCCAGGAGATCCGTCCAACCTAAAGGTTGGATAGGCGGCCAATAGCTCGCCGAAGTCGATCAGGACTTTCTCGCCAGGATGAACCATCAACGAATCGAACGGCTGACGCTCGTTGCTCGAACGGTCCACGACCATAGCCCTTCCTTTCCACTCCTCACGCCGCATGTCTGGCAAGGTGCGTGGAACCAAGTTCCAGGGCGAGTCACCCGCCCACTCGCCTCTCAGAAGGACGTGACTGACGTCGTTGGGCTTGTGCCACTCCGGTTCGGCATTCAGTTGGGTAATCGCCTCGCCAGGCCCAACGTCGATGTAGAACGGCCCGACCTCACCGTGCATCATCTCGAATTCGTGTCCAGGCTTGCGGGCAACTTCCCAACCATTAGGTGTCGACACGCCCTCCCCCTCCAGGACGAAAGCAGTCCGGTAGGTGTGCTGCGCCATCGGGGCGTACCGCCCGAAGTTCCAGACCACTGCCACGATGGTGTTCTCGCCGTAGACCAAGTGACCGCCGATATCGTAGGTCTCAAAGAACCAGTACTGCAGGTCTCCGCGCTGCGGGCCCCCTCCCACGATGTGTCCGTTGACGTAAAGGCGGTACCGTTGGTCCGCGCTGACCATGACGGTCAGCTTCGATCCACGCGCCGACTGGAACTTCTTGCGAAAGAGGAACACCCCGAGGTCATCTGCCGGGTGTTGACCGTAACTGATCCAGCGTGCCTTCCAAGCGAGCGCCACGGCCCATTATGCGCCTCTCAGGGCCGCAGGAAGAACCACGCGGTCATGATGAGCCCATACGCCACGACACCGACCCTGAGTTTGTCGGCGGCCACCTTCTGCGAAAGGCGCGCCGAAGCAAAGCCGCCGATGATCGCACCAGCCATCAGGGCCAGGCAGGGCACGATGACGATGAGCCCCTTGGCCAGGAAAAGCCACATAGCAACGATGTTGATGATCACCGCCAGGCTGTTCTTGAGGGCGTTCATGTCGTGAAGGTCACCCTCGACGAACAGCGCCATCGCCGCCAACATCATGATCCCCATGCCCGCACCGAAGTAGCCCCCGTAGACGCTGATCATGAACTGCAGGAACGCTCCGGTCCAAGGAGACTGGCGCTTGTGAGGACTCGTCACCCAGGATTTGATCTTCGGTTGGAAAGCCAGGATCAAGGTGGCGATGAGGATCAAGACTGGAACCAGAGCTTTGAATGTCGCCTTTGGAGTGGCGATCATCAACGACGCGCCACACAAAGCGCCCAGGATCGTGGCGGGCAGCAGCCAGGGGTAGTAGTGCTTGGTCGCGGCGAAACGGTCCTTGAAGCCGAACGCGCTCGATAGGGAACCCGGCCAAAGGGCCATCGAGTTCGTGGCGTTGGCGGCCTGCTCGCCGAGCCCCAGCCCAACGAGCACAGGGAACGATATCAGCGTCCCGCCGCCAGCAAACGCGTTGATGCTAGAAGCACCGAGCCCGGCGAGGAAGAGGAACACCCACCCAAGGGGCGTGTCGTACTGGGCGGGCGGCATAGGTCTTGGGTTTACCGCAAATGGCGCCCCGGAGAGGAGTCGAACCTCCGACCAACGGCTTAGAAGGCCGCTGCTCTATCCACTGAGCTACCGGGGCCGGGAACGTGATTCTACCTAGGTGTGACCCGGTCAGACCTGCGTGGCACCCTCAGAAAACGCTTCGCGGCACACCGAGCGGTCGAGTGCCTCACGGACCATGCTACGGGCGCGGTGAAGCCGGGACTTGACGGCTGGCACGCTCAGGCCCAGCGATTCGGCAGTCTCCTCATTGGACTTTCCGTCCAAATCTCTCAGTTCGTAGACGACGCGATAGATGTCGGACAGCTCACCGAGCGCCCCTTTCACGCACGTTTCCAGTTGGTCGCGCTCTGCCATGGAGTGAGCGTCGTCGGTGGGGTCGAGATAGGCCTCCATATCATCGACCAAGAGGATCTCCCGGATGCTCTCCTTCTTGCGCACATGGCCGCAGACTCGGCGTCCGATCGTCGAGACCCAACCGCGGAACGCGCCTTCGTCGCGGAGTTGGTCGGCGTGACGGTAGGCCGCCAAGAGTGCCTCAACCAACACGTCCTCTGCGTCTTCACGGTTACCGCACGTTCGGATCATCTGCCGGTAGATGGCGTCCTTGTGCCGCGAAACCAAACGGTCGAAGTCCACCATCAGACTTGTTCTCCGCTCGAATCGGGGCCCTCTGCGGAAGATCGCCAGCGTTCTGCGCTCGGGGTAGAGATGGTCATGGCAGTCATGGGCAATCCAGGGCATGACGCTGGGGAATTGTCGACCCTTGGATGTCAGCGACGCTACATTTTGGCCGACTCAGGCCGGGTGTAGGGTCAGGACCGAGACCTCAGCGGGACAAAAGAGCCGGGCCGGTGGTCCTGTCGTGCCGATTCCACGAGAGACGTAGAGCGGCACGGGGGCATGTCCGTAGAACCCGCTCACGTACTTCTTCCCCAGACGGGAAGTCGCTGGCGCCCAGCCCCACGGCGAGATGAACTGGCCCCCGTGGGAGTGCCCGCTGATCATGAGCTCTGGCCCCCAAGGCAAGGTGTCCACCATATCCGGTTCGTGCCAGACGATGACGATGGGATCGACCGGGTCGGCCTTCATGATCGCCCCATAGGGGTCGGCCCGGCCCGCGATCTCACTATCGACTCCGACCCAGTTGACCCCATCATGCTTCCAAACCTCGTTCTGCAGCATCCGGATCCCAAGGTTCTCAAAAGCCGGCACCAACCACTCGGCGTCGCCGGCGAAATAGTCGTGGTTTCCCGGTACGGCGATGACGCGCCCGTGCATCATCTTGAGGCCCGAATAGGCCGCCTCAACGAACTCAAGGACGTCCTTCTTCCAGTAAGCCAGCGTGTCGCCCGGAATGACGACGATGTCCGGCTCCTCCATCAGCGCGTGCTCGACCGCTCTCTGGGCCAACATGACCGACCTGTGGTCGCGGATATGGGCGTCGGCCAAGACGGCGACCTTGTACCCGTCGAGCCGATGGGGCCAGCCCCTCAGACGGAGACTGCGGCGCTCGACCTTCAGCTTGTCGGTCTCGAACAGGGCGCCGTACAGCAGGGCCCCTGCCCCCAGGGTGACTGCTCCCCAAAAGAGCCGGTCGTACTTCACGCCCACGTTCTGAGTTTAGCTGACTCTGCTGTCGGAACCCAGTCGGCTCAGAGCCGCGCCTGACTGGCCATGAGGCTCGCCTGGGCGCGCAAGTCCGAAAGTGCTGAGAGCTCGTTCCAACTCGGCCACACCACGGGGCGCTCCATGTCCACGGGCCCCATGAGTTCGCCGACTACGGGCGTGTCGTCCAGTCCCAGATAGTGGCCTAGTTCGTGCATCGCCGCCTGAAGCTTCGTTTCACGGTTCAGTAGCGTGCCGTTTGGCGCGTGCGTCGCGACTTCCAGGAACCCGGTCTGGCTGTAGGTGTAGGTGCCGCTCGACCAACGGGTCACCTGCCGTCGGCAGTGCGCCATTCCAAAAACGTCGTGCCCAATCGCGTCCACGGCCGGCTCGAACCTCATGACGAGGTCGGCACAGTTCCGGGGAGTCTCCTCAAAGACTACGGTCCCTCCCAGGATGGACTCCCAGCGCTTGACGGCCTCGTTTCCCACGCCGTCTTCATCTTCGACCAGCGAATAGCGGACGGACCTTTCGAACAAGGTCATCGACACATAAGCCCTGGCTTCGTCCAGGTTGCCCGACTGCAAGCATTGGTCGATGTGCCGCAAGTTCTTGGCCACCGAGGGAAGCAGGAGCGGGTTTGTGCCTTGAGCCGAGACCGAACCACACGCAAATGACAACAGCAAGGCCAGAGATGAAACACGACTGATCATTTCGGTTGGCACCTTGTCGAATCATCGGACACTGCCCCGACACTCTTGAGGCGCGCAGGGCCGGAGGTCAGATAGAATCCCGAACATGGACGTCGTCCGGTTCGGATTGATCGGTTGCGGCGGATTTGCCCGCTACCATGTCTCCACGCTCGTCGACATGCCTGACGCCAAGATCGTCTCGCTGTGCGACCCCGACACGGCCCAACTCGACCGGACTGTCCAGGCGTTTCCGGCCGTGGCCGACTCCGGACGGTTCGCTTCCTACGAGGCGATGCTGGCTGCCGGAGGGCTCGATGCCGTGCTCGTCTGCTCGCCCCACACCCTCCATGCCGCCCAAGTCAAAGACAGCTTTGCCGCCGGGCTCCACGTCCTCGTCGAAAAGCCCCTCGCGACCTCGGTCAAGGACTGTCAAGACCTGATCCAAGCGCGGGACAAGGCCGGCAAGATCGGTGCCGTCTCCTACCAGCGCCACGGCCATGGACCCTTTCAGTACATCAAAGAGGCGGTGGCTTCCGGCCAATACGGTCGCATCCTCGGCCTCAACTCCCACCTGTGCCAAGAGTGGCTCCAACTGACCAAGGGCTCGTGGCGGCAGAGCAAGGCGCTGTCCGGTGGAGGGCAGATCAACGACAGCGGCTCCCACATGATAGACATCCTGTTGTGGATCACCGGCCTCAAGGCCAAACGGGTCACCGCGCTCATGGACAACCGCGGCACCGAAGTCGACATCGAGTCCATCGTCGGCATCGAGTTCGAGGGCGGGGCTTACGGCTCGCTCACCATCATCGGCGATGCCTGCCTCTGGCACGAACGCCACCACATTTGGCTCGAAGAAGCGGCCTTCATCCTGGAGGGAGACGACCTCTTGGTCATCGATGAAAAGGGCCGCCACATGAAGGTCTCGAACTGGCCACGGGCGACATCGCCCGACCAGAACTTCGTCGACGCCGTGCGTGGCAGAGCCGAGGTGCTCGCGCCGTTCGAGTGCGGACTGAGGACCATCGAGCTCACGGAGGCCGCGTGGACCTCCGGTGCCCAGGGTGGCGCCCCGGTCGCGGTCGCGTCACTCTAGACCGCGACGGAGATACTGGAGTTGTTTCGGCAAAGCCCGACTGAGGCCAAGATCGTTAGGCTTCTTCGGCGAAAGGACTCATAGCAGGATCGGACGGCTAGAGGCGAGGCTTCGAGTGCGCGGGGGCGTAACCTTCACTCGTCACCGTTGTTCGTGCGGCCACCCGTCGGATGGTATTCATCTTACAAGGTGGCGTGCGTGCCACACTTCCGGGAGGAGCGCATTAGTCTGGTCACCCGTCAGAGCGTCCAGGCCGTTTTGCCACCGGAAACAGGCAGATCGCAGAGGTGGTTCGCACGCTCGACACTCCATCGGTTGGTGAGCGTGTCAGGGGCCAGAGCGGACCCCCAGCCATGCTCGTGCCACTCGGCGCGGAACCTGCGATACAATGTTTCCGTGCTTCGCTTCTTGAGAGGAACACTGCCGCTTGCGGCCTTAGCTGCCCTTGCGCCAACGGCGCGGGCCGATCTGGTCATAGACGACTTCAGCCAGGGCGACTTTTCGCGCGTGTTCCAGGGGACGAGCGGGCAGGGCGAGGGGATAGAGCAGGGCCTGGACGGGGCCCACACCCTCGGCGGTTCGCGGTCTTGGGGCTTTGAGTGGGGCGGAAACCTGCGTGGCCAGGACATCACTGTCGCGAACGGCGGAGGCTCCTTTGCCGTTTCTTGGGGGCAGGGCGGCGATCCGAACATCGGTTCGACCTTGAGCCTAGCGTACGGTCACGTGGTGCCGATGGTCGTCGACCTTTCGTGGATGACTTCCATCGAGGTCTCGCGCCACTCCGACCCGCTCAACATCAACGGCACTGGGTACTCCGTGTCACTGCTCGACGTGAACACCAGAGGAGCGGGCGACAACCAGTGGAGGCAGCGGGCTAATGAGGGCATCGGCTTCAACCGACAGGATTTCCAGGTCGAACAAGGCTTCGACTGGACGCGAGTGAAGTTCATCCAGTTCGATCAGGAATACGACAGCACGACATCGATGATCCACGGCTACTACACCGATGAGCTCCGGGTCGTGCCCGAGCCCGTTCAACTTGCCGGATTTGGAGCCGCCCTTGGACTCTTGGCCCGCCGCGGGCGGACCAAGAGCACCTCGGCTACAGAACGGCGACGTTGAACTGGGTGCAGACCCATACGGAGCCGTCGAACACCAGTTCCAGCATGTGCTGGTTGCTCAGCGTGAAGGTGTGAGTAGAGGTCGTCACGGTAACCCCGGGGGGCGAGATGTTCGACTGGCGGCAAAAGACCCGGACGACCGTTCCTGTCACGACTCCAGAGGCACCGACTGAAACGGCCTGAACTGTGGTGCCCGCCGAGGTGCACTGTATGTTCTTCTCGGTGCCCTTCGTCCAAGAAATAGACGTGTCAGTCTTACTCAGGAACCTCTCGGGCTGGAAGAGCATGTACCAGGTATCCGTTTTCGACCTGCAAATGGCCCCTTCCTGATCTGAGTCATAGTACACCTCCCCCTCGTTGAGGTCCATGCCGGACGGCGTCGCAGCCAGCCAGCCGAAGGCTTCGCCCTTCAGCGGGAGTTGGAACCTCTGGACCGCCTTGACCGACGTGGCGTTGACTCCCCACACGTAGGTGTTCTCCGTCTCCTCGCCGGTGGGCGTGCGGACCTGCGCGAAGTTCCGGAGGCCGTCCTCCATTGTGAACGTCCCGTCGTCGCCGCCCCCTGTCCAGGCGTGCTGCCAGACCACCTTCAAGGACGCCTCGCCTCCCGAAGAGTTCTCGATGCGAAGGGAAGTCGTGGCACCGGTGCCCGCGCTCGCCTTCCTCTGTACCCTGAGGGTAACCAGGGTCGGGGCTGTAAAGCCGTCCGTGCCGCCGCCGGGCCCTACGGAAACTTCGTCATAGACGACTGCCGGATCGCCCGAGTTCTCGAGCCTGAAGCGCAACTGCCCCTGCACGCGGCACAGGCACTGGTAAGTGACCACCTTTGGCCCCTCGTGGTCGAGGGAAAGGAAGTCCAGCACGTTCCGTACCGTCGAGCCGCTCTTGATGCCGAGGTAGAAGGACTCGGGGCCGGGGTTGACGTTGGCCTCCGTGAAGTCGCCCCACTTGTGTCTCCCCTCTTCGTCGGGCCACCCCCGCCGTATCGCTTGAGTCCTCCAGCCGAGGTCGGATCGGGATCGAAGGGGCCATGTCTCCGATTCGGCGACTCTAGAACCTCTGTTCGGGAGCGGTGGTGGTCTCCCGCAATCTTCCGCCGTTGGTCGCGAGTGTGGGTGGACCGCGGAGCAAAGCTGTGGGTGTCCAGCCTCCTCTTGACATGCCGCCAACCGCGTGCTATACTGAACTAGATGGTTCAGTATAGCCAAAACCACATCGATGCCTCGTTTGGCGCGCTCGCAGACGCCACCCGGCGCGGCGTTTTGGAGCAGCTTGGGCGTGCGGACGCTTCGATCACAGACCTGGCCGAGACGTTCCACATGACCCTGACGGGCATGAAGAAGCACGTCGTCGTCTTGGAGCGGGCTGGGCTCGTCAGCACGGAGAAGGTCGGGCGTGTGCGGACGTGCAGGCTCGGGCGGCGCGGACTGGAAGAGGAAGCGACGTGGATCGAGGGGTATCGCCAGGTCTGGGCTGAGCGGTTCGACCAGTTGGACACCGTCGTTGCGGAACTGAAACAGAAGGAGAACAAACATGGACGCTAATCGAGAGAACAAGACCAGCGTGGAGCGAGTTTCAGACTGCGAACTCGTCGTCACGCACACCGTCAACGCGCCCGCGCACCTCGTGTTCGAGGCGTGGACAAAGGCAGAGCTTTTCAGACAGTGGTGGGTGCCCCAATCGTACGGGTTGAACCTGGTGTCCTGCGAATTGGACGTTCGCGTCGGAGGGCAGTACCGCTTGGCGTTTCTCCACGAGGGTTCGACGATGGAGTTCTTCGGCACGTACCTGGAGGTGACGCCCGGCGAGCGCCTGGTTTGGACCAATGAGGAGGGTGGCGACGAACAGACCGTCACCACGGTGACCTTTTCAGAGACCGATGGCAAGACGCTGCTGACGATACATGACCGCTATCCGTCGGCAGAAGCGGTCGACACCGGATCGACGGGCGCGATGCCCGAGGTGCTCGACCAGCTCGACGAGTTTATTGCCAGCCTGGTTCAGGAGACAAGGTGACCCCCTCGCCTTTTTGACGAATGTGCAAAAGGACGAGGGGCCGGTCTTCGCGGGCATCCGGAGGCAGTCACTGCGTAAGTACCGTCCCTAAGGGCCTGGGTTGCACAAGGCGCCACCCCGGCGCGCGTGGCGCTTTCCGTTCTGACCGCTAGCCCATCTGCTTCCAGAACGCCTCGCCCATGTCGGGGTCGAACTGTGCCAGGCGGCTCTTGAGCAGTTTGATCTTCGAAGCGACCACGGGGTCGGCTGCCGCCCGCTTCTTGACGAACTCGGGATCTACCACGAGGTGGGCGAAGAGTTCGGCTTTGTCCTCTTCCACCGCCGACGTGCCGTATGGGGTCAGGAAACCAGGGATCTTGTCGGTCAGTTCACCGCTGCCGTGCTCGCGCATCTTGTCACCGCCGCTCCCGTAGTGGAAGTCATGCAGGTTGAGCGCGGCCCAGTCGGGGTCGCGCCGCATCCACCCTGAACGGTCGTCGATCAGGTGGAAGAACTCGTGGTGCAGAACGATGCGCTGGTAGTGGGGGACTTTGGCTCCAAGCGTGGCATCGTAGTAGAGGGTGTCGTCGTCGGAGGCGGGCACGGCCGCGCGGGGCTGCCCGTCCATGCGAATATTCGACCCGATCACGATTCGGCGAACCCGGGCCTTGGCCATCAGGCTCACGGGGTAGAGGCTCCACTCCTTGACGAAGAGCGGCGTGTAACGGGCGAGATCGGTCGCAGGAACGGCGTCGGACACGACCTTGTACCCCTCGCCTTGCCACAAGTACGCCTGCGTGACGACCTCGACCTTGATGCTGTAGTGGCTAGCAAGGCTGTCCAGCGAATCGATGGGTCGGGTCTGGAAGAGAAGGAGGCAAAGGCACGCCAGCATGGGCCCAGTGTAGCTGGCGCCAAGCATCGGCGCGGGCCGCGTGACCGGGGCGATATCATGTGCGGACCGGTCCCTAGGGGACACGCTCAGCACCGGATACATGTCGACCGTGAACGGTATGTCGGTAGCGCCTTGATAGAACGTGGCCCTTGACCATCGGGACGCCCTGAAAGAGAATCAAAGCGCAAGCATCCAATCACGAGAGAGCCCACGATCACAAGCGACCTGCCAAACCCAGCAAAGCGGGCGAGCGACTGTCTGAGGGAGCGCGGAGTTCACACTCCGCATCCCGTCAATCTCCAGCGGCCTGGCCCAGCTCTTGCGCGATCTTTCGCGCCTGCTCCTCTTGGTTGAGCGAGTCGATCATCTCTTGGATGTCGCCATCCATATAGGTAAGTATGTTGTGCGCGTCTTTACCAATCCGGTGGTCGGTGATGCGGCTCTGGGGGAAGTTGTAGGTGCGGATCTTCTCGCTGCGGTCGCCGCTACCGATCTGGCCGCGCCGCAGCTCGCCGCGCTCCTTTGCGAGGCGTTCTTGCTCGGCTTCGTACAGCTTAGCGCGTAAGACTTGTAATGCACGGAGCTTGTTCTGCTGTTGGCTGCGCTCGTCTTGGCAGGTCACGACGATGCCGCTTGGCCGGTGGATGATGCGGATGGCGGTCTCGTTCTTCTGCATATGTTGGCCGCCTGCGCTGGAGCTCCGAAATGTCGAGATTTCGAGGTCTTTCTCGTTCACTTCGATGTCGGCTTCCTCAGCTTCGGGCAGGACCGCGACAGTGACGGTCGACGTGTGGATGCGTCCCTGGCTCTCAGTGGCGGGCACACGTTGCACCCGGTGGACACCGCTCTCGTGCTTGAGTTGGCTGTACGCGCCGGCCGCGTCGATCTCAAAGACGACGCGCGAGACTCCGCCAATCCCGCTCTCCTCGTGTTCGATGACCTCGTACTTCCACTTCCGACGCTCTGCGTAGCGGGTGTACATGCGGAACAGTTCGTTGGCGAAGAGGCCGGCCTCATCACCACCCGCGGCTGGCCGGATCTCGATGATGACCGACTTGTCGTCGTTGGGATCCTTGGGGAGCAGCATCAATTTGAGCCGTTCCTCGAGCTCAGTGATCTTGGCTTTGAGGGGGTCGAGCTCGGCCTGGGCCATTTCACGCATTTCAGGATCGCCAAGCAGTTCCTCAGTCTCTTTCAGCTCACGCAGAGACTTCTTGTACTCACGGATCACGTCGACCAAATCCGAGATCTCTGCGCGCGCCTTACCGAGGCGCTGCAGTTCCTTCGGGTTGGAGGCGAAGGCGGGGTCTTGAAGCTGAGCCTCGATCTCCTCGAACCTTCGTTCGATCTCCGCGAGCTTCTCAAGCATATGGAGTCGATTTTACCGGCGAGGCACTGAACTCAACGGCCAAAGAGCTTGCCGACGAGCCAACCCAGCAGTCCGCCTGCCGCGGCACCGAGCAGTCCGATGTTCCACCACATGAAGGCCAGATCCTCGGCGACGCTGGCCGATGGGGTGTCGCGATACGGTGACGGAAGCGTGTCCCGCGTGAGCTCCCAATCGTGGTAGCAACGGAAACCCATCCCTACCATAACCAAGACGAATCCGAGGGCCGCACCCCAAGCCGCAAACGGGTGGTTATGGAACCAACCCTTCAAACTCAGTCCTTGGGGTGGGCTGGCTTGAGCGCATCCACGAGTTTCGGGACGGCGCTGAGCGCGTTGGAGACCTCGACCGGCACCGCCAGCACGATGGTGTTCGAGGGAGAGGCTCCGAGGCTGTCAAGCGACTGAAGGGTCCGGAGCTGCAGGGCTCCGGGCGAGGCGGCCATCATCTGCGCGGCAGCCGCAAGGTTCTCAGCCGCTTCGCGGTCGCCTTCAGCCTTGGTGATGGTCGCGCGCTTCTCGCGCTCAGCGGAGGCCTGTCGGGCCATGACACGCTTCAAGTCTTCTGGCAGTTCGATGTCCTGGATGCGGATCGCAGCGACGTCCAGACCCCACCCTGAGATCTCGGTCTCGACCATTTGCTGGACTCGCTGTCCCAGAAGCTCCCGGTCGGCAAGGATCTGGTCGAGGGTCATGCTTCCGACGACGTCCCTCAGCGCCGTCTGCGCGTACTCCAGCACCGCACGCGTGTAGTTCTGCACCCGGATGACCGCTGCCGACGGATCGTCCACGCGCATGAAGATGACGCCGTCGATCCTGACGGGAACATTGTCCTTGGTGATAGCTTGACGGTGCGGAATGTCGATCGTTTGGATACGGGTGTCGACAGTGCGGACTGCGTCGATGAAAGGCAAGACGAGGAAAACGCCCGGCCCCTTGGTGGCGGCGAACTTGCCGAGGCGGAAGATCAGGGCCTTTTCCCACTGGGCGGCGATGCGGACCATGTAGGCGAACACCCAAGCCAACACGAAGGACAGGACGATGCCGAAGAAGCCCGTGACGGTCGCCACAGTGGGACCGAACACGAGAAGCCCAAGGCCGAACACCACGACGAACACCAGAGGCTGAAGGGGATTGGCGATCCTCACGGGAGCGGCACTGGGTTGTCGGACGACCACCGGAGGGTTCTTCTGGTCGAAGAGGCTCGGGATGATTTCGTTTGACATCACTTATCCTTACGCAGATGAACGCTTCCTGGCTTCAGGCTGCCAGGCGGACCACAGGCCGAACCCAATGCAGAAGACTCCGAAGATCATCCAGCCCACGGCCCAAACAATCGACGGAATGCCGCTTGCCTGCTCTAGGATCAGCGCATCGCTGTGGCGCTCGAGAGAAGTGGTGACCTGGATGAGCGCCAGGAACGATTGGATGCTGGTCAGGGCCATCTGGAGCCCGAGGAACTGGGCAGCAAAAACAATGTTCTGCCCCTTGAGTCGCGCTCCCATCCAGCCCAGTGCCAAGACCCAGAACACGGCGCTGAAGATGCCGACCGCGTCCCCCCTGACGAACACGACCAGACTCAGCAACATGCAGGCAAAGGTCAGCCACACCATGGTCCTCGCCGATGACTCTTTGCGCGACACCGCGATGAGCAACCCACCGATCAACGCCGTGCCCGTATAGCCGGCAGAAGCCGTCAGCAGCATCAGGCTGCCCTCGACCGGCGTGACGCCGCTGCCATCGGCAAAGACGCTGATGTACAGGGGGTGCCCGCCCGTCGCGATGGCTGTGACGGCGTGGCACAGCTCGTGGATGTGAGTGTTGAGGTAGATAAGCGGTAGAGCCACCCAGCGAAGAATCGGAACGACCCACAGCAACACGGACACGAGGCCCGCGGAGAGAAGTGTGGATTGATCGCGCCGGAGTGCCATACACAGTGAAGCACGACGAAGGGGCCGTTCGGTTTCAGCGTCCCAGTGCCAAGCCCCGCCGCCGCGCCTCTAGCGTACACCACCCCGTCGCCGATGACGTCATCCCAGACGATCGGGGTTCAAGTCCATTAGTTCAGGGAGCACGAACTGCCCGTCCTTTCGGATCAGCCGGTCGTCAAACCAGATTTCGCCCCCGCCGTAGTCAGGCCGCTGGATCATCACGGTGTCCCAGTGGACAGCGCTGCGGTTGCCGTTGCCACCGGGTGGCGGGTAAGCGTTGCCCGGCGTGAAGTGGAAGGAGCCAGCGATCTTCTCATCGAAAAGGGTGTCCTTCATTGGGTGGAGAATGTAGGGATTGAATCCGATCGCGAACTCGCCGATATAGCGCGCGCCTTCATCGGTGTCGAGGATCTCGTTCACTTTGTCGGTGTTGGCTCCTGCGCTGGCGTCGACGATCTTCCCGTTCTTCAGCACATACCTGATGTTCGAGAACTCCGTGCCTTGGTAGAGGCTTACGGTGTTGTACTGGATCGTCCCGTTGACGGAGTCTTTGACTGGGCACGAGAAGCACTCGCCGTCGGGGATGTTGCGTAGACCCACGCAAGGCTTGCAGCCGATGTCCTTGATGCTGAAGGAGAGATCCGTGCCCGGGCCGACCAGGCGGACACGGTCGGTGCGGTTCATCAGGTCTTCCAGCGGCCCACAGGCCTTCTCCATCTTGGCGTAGTCCATCGTACACACGCGGAAGTAGAAGTCTTCGAAAGCCTCGGTCGACATGGACGCCATCTGAGCCATGTTGGCGCTGGGCCAGCGCAGGGCGACCCACTTGGTGTTCGGCACCCGTCGATCAAAGACGACTGGGTTCGAGTAGACGCGCTGCCACATCGCCATGGTCTCATGCGGCACGTCGGTCATTGTGCTGACGTTGTAGCCGCCCCGGATCGAGATGTATGCGGTCATCCGATCCATCTCAAACGACTCGATGTCGGCGATCAGAGCTGCGTTGGGCTCGGTCATGCCAAGAGTCAGTCGTCTGCGGATCACTTCACTTTCGAGGCGCGTGACGACGCGGGCACCGCGTTCATGGGCGACGCGAACGACTTCGGCGACACACTCAGCAGGAGTATCGAAGGCGTGGATGAGAACTGTGTCTTCAGGCGACAGGCGTGTGGAGTGGTCACACAGGAGTTCTGCCAACCGGGTCACGCGTGGATCGAGCATGGCCTCATTATGAGTCTGCTGCGTCACCGGTCTCCCGGGCCAGGCGTCGGGAGGCCTGCCTGCGTCTTTTCCGCGGCCGGACGGCTCAGACGCAGGCAGGTGGTCGGGCCCTATCGTCGGCGACGGACGAAGGCAAGGAGGCCGAGAGCCATGGCCGTCATGCTCATGGGTTCAGGCGCAATGAAGGGGTGTCCCTGTGTCTGAACGTCTGTGCCATAGATCCAGAAGGGGAACTCCTGGCGCTTCGTGCCATCCAGAATGTAGTCCCAAGTCGCTCCGCCGTTGAAGGATTGCAGGGCATCGGCGCCTGGCAGTGTGATGTATCCACTCTTTGTCAAGTGCGGTGTCCAGGGGCCCTGGTACTGGGAGACACCTTTCGCCGCCCACACCAGATAGTAATTGCCGGGAGTCAACTTGGCGTCGAAACTGACGTCCACCCGTTGGAGTTGGCGGGAGTCGCTGGGCTGCCCGTTGAAGATCCGGTAGATGTCGGTCAAAGTGGAGTCTTGGAAGGTTCCACTAGCCACCGTGTCCCCAACGGTGTTCAGGCTGGTCTTCTCGTGGATCTCGAAGAGGCCACCTGTGACGGAAGCCCAATGGACGTCAGTTTGGTACATGAAGAGCGACAGGCCAGTCACGTTCCAAGTGGACCCTGAGACGACGAAGTCATCAGCTAGGCGGTCGTTGTTCGAACCGGTCACAGACCCTCGGTATCCAGCGATCATGTTGCCCGGTTGGACTTCGCTGTAATAGCCGCCGCCCGGGCGCTGACTGGTTCGAAGGCCCTCGAGTGATAGCCCATATCGAGATGCGTTGTTGTACAGTAATTGCCCCTGGGCGAAACTCACGCCAGAGGCACATAGGATCAAGAGAAGAGTCTTGTTCATTTGATAAACCCAAGAGAAGTTGGAAAACTTCTGTGTCAGCCATGGTTCGGACATACCGAACCCTGCGCCTGTGCCCACAGTTGGACATCAGCCGTGATGACGAGATGGCACTCGGCGTTGTAGGCGACCTGCGGTGCTCGCCGAGTAGGGGGCGGGGGCGGATTAAGTCAACAGTCTAGAGAGGATCCTCCGAACTCAAGAGTCTTTTTGAGGGCCGCTTGAGCGGGGTTTCAAACAGACCATCGTCGGCACGCTCACCCAGTCCGACGATGTTCTCCTGGCACATCGAGTCCAGGAACGGTACGCGTTCCGCTAAAAGAGAAGTCAATTCCGATTCAGCAAGGACTGAAGAGACCATTGCGTGACAACCACAAATCAAGCTTATCGAGCACTCGGCTCGCCGTGCGCCACATCGCACACGGTCACAAGCCTAATACAATTACCGGAGAACATCAACCTCTCTCAAGCATTTCTGGTACAAATGCCAGGCGCGGGGTCAGTGCTTTGTATCCATTTTTCGAACATGACCTACTGAAACAGATAGGGGCGCCCGACAATGCAGGCGCCCTTTGGCGGGGCCAAGACGATCAGCGTCGGCGACGACCGATCCCGGCGGTGAGGTCCGGCCCCGAGCACCAGAAACGGTGCCGGCTCGGGAACGACGTTGAATTGGAAGCCGAAGTTGGCGAGAGGGTCGCGACCAAACGGGCTGTTGGTGACGGTGCCGGGAGGGTTGCTGTTCAGGAAGTTCGAGGGCGTCGAGCCGACGAACATCCTATCCTGGCTCGTGCCGACGGTCGATGGTCCGTAGGTTCCCTGTCCCAGGCTGTTGAGTTGCTTGGCGATGTTCATCGACTCGACCTGCTTGGGTGAGGACGGGTCGGACGTGTACTTAGTGACCCCGTATTGATGCTGACCAGTGCGTAGCAGACGCCCACCAACGCCATGCCGGGCCAGCGGCATGATCCGTCGGCCTGGTAGAACCCGAGCCGGAACAGGGTGGTGAAAGGAGCCGCGACAGTGTGCGCGATAGCGAACGTGACCGTTGCGATCGCGTTGCCTGCCATCGTTGGATCCCTTTGGAGGTCGTCCAGGGCGAAGAACTCGTTCACTAGACGCACGCCTCACGAAGAGATACCGACCGGATCGATTATCCAAGCCGGTTGCCTGTTCTTACCTAGGGGCGCCTTCGATCAGAAAGCACAAAGAACAAACGTCAAGAGAGCAAACTGTCAAAACTCGAAAACCCGTTTACTGACGGAAGGGAACCGCACTAAACCCTAATGCTAAAGTGCTCTTTGAAAGGTAGGACATTGGCGGTATATTTGTGGACGTTTCTGTCGATATGGATCGAGTCCTTCCTGCCCAACAGAAGCCGCTGTATCCGCCAAAGCTAGGAACAAGTGCCCAATAGGTTCCGACTTTCGGGAAAACGCTCTTGTAAAGATTGACCACGGCATCGGACGAATAGGGACAAAACACAACGTTGTCCGCTTGTGTCACGACGAGCCCATCGTCATTGAGGCACCGCGAAACGTCCCGGTAAAACCCTTCGCTGAAGAGCATCTCGCTGATTTCGCCCTCTTCCTCTTCATACACATCTGTGCAGTCCACGACAACGAGATCGTATCGGTTTTCTGTGCCTTTGACGAACTCGAAGGCGTCCGCGATGTGCAGCCTGACCCGTGGGTCGTCGAAGGCGCCCCCGCTCACTTCCGGTAAGTACTGACCGCAGACTGCGACCACTTCGGCGTCAATCTCGACCATATCCACGCGCTCTACGGTCGGGTGCTTGCAGACTTCACGGAGAACCCCACCATCGCCGCCACCCACCACGAGCACTGACTTGGCCGACGGGAGATTGGACAGCGGGACCCACACCAAGGCCTCGTGATAGGCGCGCTCGTCAAACGTGCTGAGTTGCACGTGCCCGTCGAGCAAGAGGATCCGCCCCAAGGCCTCCGTCTCATAGACATCGATCTGCTGGAACTGACTTCGCACCGATGCCAAGTGGGCTGTCGCTCGGACGGTCATCGACAGCTTGTCTGAGCGAATGGGGAAGCTCAGGACTTCAGCCACGGATCGGAACGTCCCCGGAAGTTGCGCGCTCAGTAGTGCCAGTCAACGTTCGTGACTTCCTTTGCATGCCTTTCGATGAACTCGCGGCGAGGCTCGACCTTGTCGCCCATGAGTCGACTGAACATCATTTCAACGTCCAGGTCGCGCTCGCCATCAAATTCGACCTTGATCAAGTGCCGCTTCTCCGGGCTCATGGTCGTTTCCTCGAGCTGCTCCGCGTTCATTTCGCCCAGACCTTTGAACCGCGTGACCTCAGGCTCTTTCTTCCGCTTGAGGCCAGAGATGATCTCGTCTCGCTCCTTCTCGGTCATGGCGTAGTAGCGCTCGTTCGTGCCCGCTTTGATGACGTAGAGCGGCGGCTGAGCCAGGTAGATGTGCCCCTTCTCGATCAACGGCTTCATATATCGGTAGAAGAACGTAAGGAGCAGCGTGCGGATGTGTTCGCCGTCCACGTCCGCGTCCGTCATGATGATGATCTTGTGGTACCGGAGCTTGTCGATGTCGAAGTGCTGATGACCGTTCTTCTTGTCGTCCATCGGTTCTTCGCCTTCGCCTTCACGCCCGGTGTTCACGGCTATGCCGACGCCCAGAGCCGCGATCAGCGCCTTGATCTCCTCATTGTCGAGCGCCTTGTCCAAGCGGGCCCTCTCAACGTTTAGGATCTTGCCCCGTAACGGCAGGACAGCCTGGGTGATACGGTCGCGGGCACCCTTAGCTGAACCTCCTGCCGAGTCTCCCTCGACGATGAAGAGCTCGCACTGGGTCGCATCTTTGCTGACACAGTCGCTCAGCTTGCCTGGCAAGCCAAAGCTGTCCATGGCGCTCGACCGTTTCACGGCTTCAGCGGCCTTTCGGGCTTCTTCCCGGGCCCTTTGAGCGAGCATCGCTTTGTCCACGATCCGCTTGGCGACCTGTGGGTTCTCTTCCAGGTATGTCTGAAGGCCGTCACCGACGAGGGAGTTGGTCAGTCCCTGGACTTCAGGAGTGACGAGCTTGACCTTGTCTTGCGAGTTGTAGGAAGGGTTCTCCAGTTTGAGCGCGATCACAGCGGTGAGGCCCTCAAGGACGTCGTCGCTGTTGAAGTTCTTCTCCTTTTCTTTGAGGAGGTTCATCTTTCTGGCGTACTGGTTGATCACTCGCGTCATCGCCGTCATGAATCCGCTGACGTGAGTCCCACCGTCCGGTTGGTGGATGTTGTTCGAGTAAGCCAGGATCGTCGTGTTATAGGCCGTCTGGTATTGGATAGAGACTTCGACCTCCATCCCTTCGCGTACACGGTGGAAATAGATCGGCTTGTGGATGGCGTCATAGGCGCCGTTGATGTCCTCGACGAGTTGAACGATGCCGCGTTCGAAGTGGAAGACCTCGTCTTCTTCCGGCCGCAACTCGTTCGAAAACGAGAGAGTCAGGTTCGAGTTGAGGTAGGCAACCTCGCGCAACCGGCCCTTGATGATATGGGTCTCGTAAATCGTGTGAGTCAGAACCTCGGGATCGGGCAACCAATGTTGCGTCGTCCCCGTGCCCTTCGCTTTGCCAACGATCTCGACATCCGTGACCGGCACGCCCTTTTCGTACCGCTGCCGATAGACCTTTCCGTCTCGCTGAACAGTCGTCTCCATCCATTGGCTCAGAGCGTTCGTACAGGAAACGCCTACTCCGTGAAGGCCGCCCGAGACTTTGTAACCGCCCCCTTCGCCGAACTTGCCACCAGCGTGCAGAGTGGTCATGACAACTTGGAGAGCACTGACACCTTTCTCATGCTTGTCCACTGGGATTCCGCGGCCGTTGTCCTGCACACTGAGAGATCCGTCAGCGTGAAGCACGACCTTGATCAGGTCACAGTGTCCGGCCAGCGCTTCGTCCACGCTGTTGTCCAGAGCCTCACGGAACATGTGGTGAAGCCCCTTCCTGCCGTTGTCGCCAACATACATGCCAGGCCGGTGTCGTACAGCCTCCAAGCCTTCAAGCACTTGGATGTTTTCGGCCGTGTACTCTCCTTCGACCCTTTTGGCGATCGTTTCCGTCGTCTCTTCCGAGTCGTAGTGTGTCTCCGTTTCGGGCACGGTCGATTCCTGCTCGATAGGCTTGTCGTCGGGCTGTTCTGGCATGGCCATAAGGGTGCGGTTCCGGGTCTCTTTGAACCTGAGACAGATGACGATTCTACCTGTTTCGGGCTCATCGGTTAGGGACAATCCGACGAGAGGGGCGCAGCTCAGACCTCTGCTCGTCCTCACCGGCATCATCTGTGGAGGGGGCACCTGTGTCCGATAAGGGCTGAAGGACTTCGCTACACGGTCGCCGAACCAGTAGCCAGCCCTCCGCTGCATAATGGCCCTCATGCTGTGGCTTGGAATCGCGGCTCTCACTCTGCAGGTCACCCAAGACCCTGAGATAGTGGTCAAGGAGGTCAGGGACGCCTATTCCCAGGTGACGACTGCCCGACTCACAGTGACGTTTGAGGAACATGACCCGCAGGGAAGGCGGCTATCAGGCACCGCGGACACCGCGTTTCTCCGTCCGAACCATATCCGTACGATCATCAAGGGTGGGAAACTCAGTTCGGCCGTCTACTGTGACGGGAGGCAGATCGTGACCGTACGAGAGCACGATCGACGTGCCACCCCATATTCCTTGGCGAACTTAGAGAAGGAGATTCCGCTGAATCTGGAGACCTTGTGCTTCGTGAACTACGGAAAGGAGCTTTCCACATCAGCTGGCGGAGGCATGTATCGTTCGACTCTCGCGGTCATTGAATCCGTGTGGAAGGACAAGGTATGGACCGTGATCGAGGAGAGGAACCAGTCCGATGACTCGACTGACCGGTACTTCGTCGGCGCAAAGGATCATCTGATCTGGCGGGTGGTCGACATGTCTTACGACCGAGAAACGACCTATAGCGACCTACGAGTCGAGAAGTTGTCTACGGGTGAACCGGTGCCAGAGGACCTGTTTGAACCACCAAAACATTAGCTCTTACTTATCATAATCCGTGTGGGCCGGAGGTAGATTCCGGCTCCTTATGTATAGATTCCAATACTTCACGGTCGCTCTGGCGGTCTTGGGTCTGGCGCCAGCCGCCCACGCTCATCATCGCGACTTCACTTTTCTTCGGGACTGGTTCCTCCCCTTCAAAGGGGAGAAGGAGGTCGAATCGAGAACGTTGTACGACACAGGGTCCAAACAGTGGGTCCAGGAGTTCGAGTTCGAATACGGCGTCTATGACAACTTCGCTATTGAGCCTGGTCTCGAATTCCACCAAGGAGACGGCGAGAAGTTCCATCTTGACGGGTATGACCTCGAATTGAGGTTCAGAATCGGTGACTTCGCCACAAACCGGATCCTGCCTGCAATCAACATCAAGTATGACCATCCCGTCGCTGACGAAAAGCCGAACGGCGAGGTTCGGTTTATCGCTTCATACATGTCGTCCGGTGGGATCGACGCGACGGCCAACCTGGTCCTAGGAGAATCCCTGGGTGATGACCCTGAACCGACGCGCGAGTTCGACCTTGGTGTTGTGGGGCCGATCGGTCAGAACTCCCGTGAGGAAATGGGCTACAACATCGGGATTCGGGGCGGTTTTGAATACATCAGGAACCTAGACACCGGCGACACCCTGTTGGGTCCGACTCTCATCTATCGACATGACAAGCACTTCAACGTGCTGGGTACAGCCGCCTTTCCTGTCAACAACACCGAGACCAACAAGACACAACTCCGCTTCATCATGGAGTACGAGTTCTAAGATCCTTCGGCGTTGGGCCGGCTTTGCCTTTGTAGATGCTGGCCCAACCTGTCCAGATGAGGTTCACATGTGGCTGGCGTGAGTGATGTCCATCCCCACGGGGACTTGCCGCACTTCGAGCACTTGGATAAGGTCATCGACTATGACGCCGTCATCTTCGGTCTCGCGGATGGTGATTCGCGACCTGCATCCGGAGCCTGAGCGCACGGCGCACTCGACTTCATGAGCGCGGCCACCGCCAGGAGCTTGTGGTTCAACGCTGGTTCCTTTAGCCACATGGGACAGCGACCACGACCCGAGAAGCAATTGGAGTTCGCTCAAGTTCTGCTGCTGCCGGCTGGCGACCAACCACGGGCATCGGGCCCCCAAACCTCCTGCCGAGGGTATAATGGACGTTCCGGGAGGTTCTCCTCGCTTGATTTATGTGACCGTACACCAGAACGAAACGATCGACAGTGCGCTGAAGCGCTTCAACCTCAAACTTCAGCAAAGCGGTCTGTTGCGCGAGTTGAAAGAGCATGCGCACTACGAGAAGCCTAGCGAAAAGAAGCGCCGGCAGCGCCGTCGCCGAGGCAGTCGAATTTAGCTTTCGGTTCCATGGACGGGCCGCCCCGCTCCAGGATCCATGTCTAAACGCTCTCCCCTCCTGACACCCCACTGGGAACCGACCGAAATCAAACGATTCGGCCTGGGGGTCAGTCGTTTTTCCGCCCGGATGCTCGGGGCCCTGCTGATGGCAGTGGCCCTCGTACTCCACCGCACGTTGCCGCTCGATCCGCGGATCTTCTTCGGCGTGGCCGCCATGAGCCTCGTCGCCGGGCTCTTCGTCCATTTTCACCTTCGGCACACGTCGATACCGCTCGACCAAGCCTCTGTCGCTGAAAGGGCGATCTGGGTCACGGCCATGGTCGCGGTCATCGGTGTCCAGGCTGGCCACATCACGCTGTACTCCCACGCGTTGGTCAAGGCCGGATTCCTGCTGACGGCCCCTCTTGTGGCGCAAGCGATGCTGGTCTCGGGACTCTTCGGGCCCTCAGTGGCTCTGGTCGCCTTGACCGTCACGTCCTTGCTCCTGGCCTTTGGTGGGGCGATGCCGGCAGACATGACGGCCGCAGCTTGGGTCGCTGGGGCGGTGGGAGCCCACGTCGTCAACCCGATGAAGCAGCGGGGCGACTTGCTCCGAGCTGTCGGTATCCAAGTCCTCGCCCAGGCTGTCCTGGCTGTGTGCTTGACTGCAGTGGCGACCGACAGTGTCCTCACGGTCCTCGAAAGCGCGGTTTGGGCGGGCCTCGCTGGGGTCGGAGCAGTCAGCATCTTTTGGCTGGGCATCGCCTTGCTGGAAAGGGCTTTCGGGATCGTCAGTGACTGGACGTTGCTCGAATTGTGCTCGCCTGAACACCCTCTGCTCAAAGAGCTGTGCCTCCGTGCACCGGGCACGCACGTCCACTCTCTCGGGGTAGCCAATTTGGCCGAAGGTGCGGCCAGGGCGATCGGAGCCAATCCGGTTGTCTGCCGTGCCCAAGCCTCGTATCACGACGTTGGAAAGCTCGTCCGACCGTCTTACTTTGTGGAAAACCAAGCGGGAGACAACCCACACGACGACCTGTCGCCGACTCTGAGCGCCAAGATCATCGTCGCCCATGTCAAGGACGGCCTTCGCTTGGCGAAGCTGCACCGCCTACCCCAGATTGTCACCGAGGGGATCGAACAGCACCACGGCACCAGTCTTGTATCGTTCTTCTACAACCGGGCCGTCGAGCGCGGTGTCGCCAGCGAGGACAGCCACCGGGACTCGTTCTTCCGGTATGACGGGCCAAAACCCCGGTCCAAAGAGTGCGCCATCCTCCACTTGGCCGATCAAGTCGAAGCCGTGAGCCGCACGGTCAAAAGAGGCGACCAGCTGCAAGAAGTCGTCCATCGTGTGATCGAGGCGAGTCGGGCCGACGGGCAGCTCGACGAAGCCGAACTGACGCTCCGCGACCTAGGCACGATCGAGCAATCGTTCGTGTCAGCCCTGGCAGCCCTAAGGCACGAGCGCGTCACCTATCCCGACCAAGAGGAGGCCGTCGCCAGTGAACCCGATCTGCGTGCGCAACGAGTCCGGCAAACGCGTAAGGCTTAGCACAATGCGGCAAGCGCTGGGAGCCCTCCTCCAGAGCTACAACGTCCCATCCTGCAGAATAGACGTGCTTGTGACTGACAACGACAGGATGAGGACACTGAACCAGCAGTTCAGAAAAGTCGACGAAGCGACAGACGTGCTCAGCTTTCCCGGTCCGGACTGGGAAGGGGCACCCCTGGGCGACATTGCCATCTCGATAGAGTTCGCTCAGCGCGGCGCCGAAGCCAGAAACGCCTCGATCGACGAGGAACTCGCATTCTTGGCCGTCCATGGCGGGCTGCACCTGCTCGGCTTTGGCGACGAGTCAGACGCCGAGAAGGTCGAGATGATCAAACGGATGAACGAAGTGATGCTGTTGGCCGGGCTCAAGACCGACAGTTCGTGGGCCAGCCAACCGCACACGTTACAAGTGAAGGGGCGTCCGAACCGATGACCGGGATCCTAATCGATCCTGACGGGCCAATCCCCTGTCCCGTCGTCGGACACTGTCCTGACCTCTTGCTGGGGGCCAACGATGCCCGGTCGTGACGTCGTCGGCCCGTTCCGCGTGGCGTTCGAGGGAATCGTCCACACGTTCCGAACCCAGCGACACATGAGGATCCACCTCTATGTGACCTTGATCACCGTTCTGGGCGCGCTGATCCTCAACCTCCGCTTGCGCGAGATCCTGGTCCTCATGTTCATCATCACCTTTGTCCTCGTGGCGGAGATGTTCAACAGCGCGATCGAGGCGACCGTGGACCTGGTCAGCCCGAACTACCATCCGCTGGCCAAGTTCGCGAAGGACATAAGTGCCGGCGCCGTCCTGATCACGACGATCATGGCGATCATCGTCGGCTCAATGATCGCCATTGGGGAAGACCAGTGGGAGCGCATCCGCATTAGCCTCACCGCAGAGAACATCGGAGCGCCCGTGTGGTTCCGTATCCTCACCGGTGGGTTCATCGTCTTGGTGGTCGTCATTATCGGCAAGGGCCTGGGAAAACACGGCCAGATCCACCAAGGAGGACTGGTCAGTGGGCATGCCGCCTATGGGTTCTTCTTAGCAACCTGCGTCTTCTTTCTGACGGACAATGTGACCGTGTCCGCCGTCGCTATCCTCCTGGCCGCCATGGTCGCGCAGAGCCGATGGGAGGCCAAGATCCATTCTGTTTTCGAGTTGACACTGGGAGCCACCGTGGGAGTGATCTTGGGGCTCCTCTTGTTTGGAATTACGCCCAAGTGACCGACAATGCTAAAATGGTCAAGACCGCGAACTTATGAGCGAGCCATCAGAACGTAGTCGGCGGAGACCGCCGGCCAGGCGTCAAGCCGGTTCCGTGGTCTCTGGCACCTTCGGGATAGCCCTCTTCCTCGCACCGATCCTCGTGTTCGGCCAAGGACTCGCCGACGCCGCGCCCAGGACGTTCGTCGGCATGGAACTCATTCTGGCGATGCTCGCAGTTGTCGCACTGAACGCGGTATTTGTCAGCGGCGAGACCTCAATCGAACTCATCCGGTCTTCCCACCTCAAGCTGTCTGCCGCAGACGAACGGAAAAGCCGTGTGCTTCAGGACGTCGTCACCCACAAACTGCTGTACGTCGCCGCGTGCTCGCTCGGCTCTCAGACAATGAGAGCTTGGCTCGTGCTTCTGACCTTTCCGCTGGCGTTTTCGGCTTCGCCCTTCTTCTCCGAACGACTTCATTTGTCTTCAGGCTGGCCCGTGGTGCTCTTTGCCGGCTTTCTCGTCGGGATCCCCGTGGTCGCGTTCAATGTCGTCTTCGGCGAGCTCGTACCCCGGTCGTACGCAGTGAGCGACCCGGTAAAGGCGGCCCTTCGTTGCCATGGTTTTGTAAAGGTATTCGCCTATCTTTTTAAACCAATCGCATCAATCCTCTTGTCTGCAGGCGGACTGCTGACCCGGAGGTTTGGAGCACGCGCCTCCTTTTCCGTAGGCAACCAGGCCGAAGAGGAGATCAAGGAGCGCTTGGAACAGGCCGTCGAAACCCAGGAGATCGAGGAAGAGGAGAAGGAGATGCTCCACTCCGTCTTCGAATTCGGCGACACCGTGGCGCGCGAGATCATGACCCCCCGGGTGGACATGGACGCCGTGCCAGTCAATGCGGACTTGGCAGAGGTCGCCAAGGTCGTTGAAGCGACGGGCCATTCACGGATCCCAGTTTTCGAAGGAACCGACGATCAGATCGTGGGTGTCGTCCACGCGAAAGACATCCTGTCCGCGATCACGAAAGGTCAGAAGATGAGTTCGCTGAGATCGATCATGCGTCCCGCCTGGTTCGTGCCGGAGAACAAGAGCCTGCACGACCTTCTGACTGAGATGCGCCAAGCCAGGTCCCAGTTGGTCATCGTACAAGATGAGTTCGGCGGAACAGCTGGAGTCGTCACAACCGAGGACGTCGTCGAGGAGGTCGTGGGAGAGATCGTCGACGAATACGATCCTGAAGAGCAACCGATCCGCCAGCGAGGCGACAGTTTCGTCGTCGAAGGCAAGACGAACATCGACGACGTCAACCACGAGATCGGTTCGAACTTCGACAGCGAGGAGTTCGACACGATCGGCGGCTATGTCTTCGGTCTGTTCGGCAGACAGCCTGAGAAGGGTGAGACGATCGTGGACAACGGATACCGATTCACTGTAGACGATACAGACGGTCGTCGTATCCTCACCGTCTCCGTGGCAGCAGTGGACGAGGCTCAGGACATCGTCGACCGTCTTACTGACCTGACTGGCAGTTAGGCATGGGCAGGTCAGGCTAACGGCGCGAACAAATCGACCACGTTTCCATCCGGATCGAGGACCTGTGCATACCGCTGTCCCCAGAAGGCGTCCCAAGGAGCCGTTTTGCCCTCAAAGCCTGCCTTGGCGATCTGGGCATAGGTAGCGTCAACATCGGCCGGCGAGTCGCAGAGGAAAGCCATTCCCATTCGGTGTCCCGTCGGCGCGACCCAATCGGGCATGAATCCCTTCACCATGTCTAGTGAGTCCAACATGACGCGCACGCCTCCGGTAGCGGTCGCCTCCAAGTGGTCTTCAGTACTGGCCTCGGGAAACGAGAGACCTAACATCCGGTAGAAGCGAACGGAGCGAGCGATGTCCTGCACGACAATTCCAATAGCATCAAAGCGAGGTGCCATTTCCTGATCCTACCAAGAATAGTATTTCTTTGTCTACTATTCGCCCTGCGTCAGCAATAATCGCCCCATGTTGGGCGTCTACACACCTTGGCGGCCCCTCGATGTTCCCACCTTGACGAGGGCCATGCGCGACATGACCGGGATCTGGTGCGTCAGGGGCGGTGTGGCGCTCGACCTCCTTGTCGATCGCCAGTGGCGAGAACACGGGGATATCGATGCCTGCATGGATTGAGCTTCCTTAGACAGGTTTGCCGCGAGACATCCCGGTTGGCACGTCTACCTGGCGGATCCGCCAGGGGAACTCCGCCCCTTCTGCGCTGGCAGTCCTGTCAGACCTGACATCCACGACGGATGGGTCTCGATCAGTGGCGACACCTGGTCTCTCCAGCTGATGCTAGAGGATTTCTCGGGAGGAGTGTGGCGCTATCGACGGGCCCCGACGATCCATCGGTGCCAAACAGAGGCGATTCTCGAGGTTCGGTGTATTCCGGTGTTGAGGCCGGAAATCCAGCTCCTCTACAAAGCCAAGGGGCTGCGGGACAAGGATCAAGAGGATTTCGATGTCGTGCTTCCCCACCTCGACAAGTCCGCCCTTCTCTTTCTGAGGGACGCGCTGCACCAAGCCCACCCCAACCACATTTGGGAGCGCGCCGTCGGGCGTCACTTGGCGCGCTTAAGATAAGCGTATGCGTTGTGGGCGTGGATCGATTCCTCGTTCTCGACTTCGATCTCGTAAGCGGAGATGCAGTCGCGCTGGTCAAACCGGATCGCCACCTCGCGGACGAGGTCTTCGACAAAGCGAGGGTTTTCATACGCGTGTTCCGTCACCCACTTCTCGTCCGGGCGCTTAAGGACGGGGAACAGCGCGCAAGACGCCGACTCCTCGATCATCTCGATCAGCTCTTCCAGCCAAACATGTCCCCTCGTCTCGACGCGGACCGTGACCCAGCCGCGTTGGTTGTGGGCGCCATAGTCTGAAATCTCTTTGCTGCAGGGGCAGAGTGTCGCAACGGGCACTCGGGCAAAAAGATCCACCTGGCATTCGCCGTTTCCCACCGCGTTGAAGCCGCACGTGTACTCCATCATCCCCTCTTTTCCTGTGACCGGAGCTTTTTTGAGCATGAAGTAAGGGAACGTCACTTCGACGTGTGCTTGCTCAGCGTGGAGTTTCACTGTCATCTCGTGCAGAAGCGCTGGCAAGCTGTCGACGCTCACCTCACGGCCGTGCGAGTTGAGCGCCTCAAGGAAACGGCTCATGTGCGTCCCTTTGAAGTGGCTTGGCAGGTCGACCGTCAACGTGAAGTTGCCGATCGTGTGCTGCTTTTCGTTGGAGCGGTCAAGGACGGCGATGGGAAACCGAACTCGGCGGACGCCCACCTTGTCGATCGGGATGTTCCGCGTGTCGGGAGACTTCTGAACGTCCGGCAGTGTCGCGGACGCGGCCCGGCTCTTCGAAGAATCATGCATTTCCATTTACCTCGGTTGGGAAGCGACTGGCACGGTGCCCAGTCAGCGGCGACTCATCATGCGCCCGATCATATTTTGCACAGATTTTGTCTAAATATTGTCAAGAAGTCCCGAGAACGAGGACTCCAGCAGCGAGAGAGTGTGTTGCACCGTCGGCGAGCCGCCGGCCCTTCGGGACGCTTGTTCGATCCAAGCCAAGCAGCCCGGATTGCCCGTAACGACGACCTGCGAACCTGTCAAGCAGATGTTGGACCATTTACGGTCCAACAACGCTTGTGCGAGTCGTGGTTGAAGCACGTTGTACACACCCCCGCTCCCGCAGCACGTGTCGGATTCGACCATCGGCACAAGTCGTAATCCCGGCACAGCTGAAAGGAGTTCCCGAGGCTGTGTGCGGACTCCCTGCCCATGGGCCAAGTGGCACGCGTCATGGTACGTCGCCACAGTTCCGGAAAGGCCACGGCTCGTTCTGAGCGCCTGTACAAGTCCATGAGCGGCCAGGAACACGGTCGCGTCAAGAACCGGAAGCCCTGCTTCTTTAAGCCAACTCCCGCAGCCGGCCGAGTTGACGACCAGTTGCCTGTCCGGGCCTAGTTGCTTGGTCAGCCGAAGGGCCAAGGCATGAGCCTTCTCAAGGAAACCAGCGTGCGCGTGCAAGGCGCCACAGCACCCTTTTATCCTGACGGAACCGATTCCGACACGACGAAGGAGCCGCTCAGTGGCTTCGTGGACGTCGGGAAAGAGCACTTTCATGGCGCATCCCTCAAGAAGTGCCACATCGGCTTTGACAGGCGGGAGCCCAGCCGACTCAAGAGGCGGCCACTCGGCCACGCGTCGCAAGGGGGGCACCTCGGCCCGCTGACCTTCCGGCGTCAAATGGCGCGCCAACCAGCGAGGCGCCTTGAGGCCCGGCACGAGACTCGCCAGCCCTGCCTGCAGCCGAAAAAGCACAGGGTTTGTCACGACGTCGAGGAGGAGCCGTGCTTGCTTGCGCGGGGCAACACGTTCCAATCGGCTGCGCGCCAGTTCGAGGATCTCGCCATACCGCACCCCGCTCGGACATGCAGGCTCACAGGCTCGACATCCGACACAAGAGTCAAAGGGCTGCCGATTGTCGGCTGACCATGGAAGTACGCCGGACTCCATGGATCGAGCCAAGTAGATCCTGCCGCGTGGAGACTCAGTCTCCTTGCCGCTCAGGACAAAAGTGGGACACGATTCGAGGCAGAACCCGCACCGTATGCATTGGGCTGTAAGGTCGCTAAGATCGGCCACGCTTCAGTGTAGCCGCGACCAGAGCAGAGCTGCACCTGCCCGGATCGAGTGCCAGTAGGAGATCTGAACGAGAGTGTCGAGTGCGTCGGTATCATAAACCACATGCCCGTCGACTTTGCCGCAGTTCAGTCCTACCTTGAGTCCCTGGTACCTGACCGACACCCTGAACTACAGAAAATGGAGGTCTATGCTGACGAGACCGACTTTCCCATATTAGGCCCGGCCTCGTGCCAGTTTTGTTACCTGCTGACTAAGCTTCACGGTGCGAGAAGGGTTTTCGAAATGGGCTCAGGGTACGGGTACTCGACGGCCTGGTTCGCCCGGGCCGTCGACGAGAACGGTGGCGGCATCGTCCACCACACCGTCTGGGACCAGACACTTTCGGACATGGCAAAAGAGCACCTAACGCGGTTGGGCTATCCCGAAAGGGGCTCGGGGGGCCGGACGGAGATCGCCTACACGATGGGAGAGGCCGTCCAGGCCCTTCGCGAGACGCCCGGCACTTTCGACGTCGTGTTCAATGACATTGACAAGAAGGCATACCCGGACACGATCGATCTCGTTTACGAGAGGCTGAAGCCAGGAGGTCTGTTCATAACGGACAACGTCGTCTGGAGCGGACGCGTAGCCGACCCAAGCAATCAAGACGAGTCGACGACTGCCATCCGCACCTTCACCAAGGCGCTCAGCCAGAGCGACCGATGGGAATGCACGGTGGTGCCGATCCGTGACGGCCTACTTGTCGCTGTCAAGCGGTGAGTCAGACCCAGGCTTCAGAACCTCTGAATGCGAAGTGACGGGAGGAATCAAACCGTGGCTTGTCCAGGTACTCGTTGATCCCCGGAACAGCTTGCCCGCGCAAAAGGAAAAGGGCGCCGAACTCAGGTTTCGTCAGTCTCGTGGTGGTCGGGATATAGCGAATCGTCAAGCCCGCCCGGCGCAAGGGCGAGGTGTTGGCGTTCGAGCCATGGATGATATTCGGGTGGTGGACCGACACGCTGCCTTTCCTAAGCACAAGGTCGACAGCTTTGGACTCGTCCACGTTCTCGGCAGGTATCTCACTGCTCAGAACGCTTTCGACCTTGTCGTTGACGACGTGCTCTTTGAGCTCAACGGACTGCGTGCCTGGAATGACGCGCATGCAGCCATTCTCTGGGAGCGAGTCGTCCACGGCCAGCCAAAGAGTCACGACCTCCATTGGCTCAAGCGGCCAGTAGCTGCCATCCTGGTGCCACAACACCGGCTGTCCCGTGAACGGCATCTTACAAATGTAGTGCGAGGCAAACAGGGCGATGTTCGGACCAATGAACTGCTCGACGATGTCTAGAAGGCGGTCGTCGCTGACGAGCCGAACCCAGAACGGATCGTCGCGCACAAGCCAGTGGTGGAGCTGTTCAGGACGGAGCCCCGGGTTCTTTTCCATCAACCAAGCGATATGGTCACTGGCCTCGGTGATGAGAGGCTGGTCGAGGACGTCAGGGAAGATCGCGTATCCGTCAATGTCGAACTGTCGCTTGGCTTCGGAGAGAGTGGCGGCCACGACATGCATTTTAGCGCGGCAGGCTCACGTCCGCCCGCACTTCACCCGATTAGGAATCGTTGAGATCACGTGACGACGAGTGGTCGAGCGCCGGTATAACGGGCCGGACAGAGCATGCACGTTTATGCCTCGCGCGTGAAGAGCCGTCCTGGGAAGACTCCCTGGAGCACGATCCCTTTGGCCCTGGCGTTCGTTGCCAGCTTTTTGGCCCTTTTCCATCGCGATCCTGCGGCCCCAGGAGCGAACTCTTTGGCTAACTGGGAACCGCGTCCGGGCGCGTTCGAGTCCCTCCTCCCCGCTCCCGGCCACGTCAATCCGATGTTGCTGCTTTCGAGCCTCGTGGCAGCTCCGAGTCCTCCCGTGTACGGCTTCCTTGTCGTGTTCGTGCTGTTGGCGGGCTTTGCAGTCGAGGGCCGGTTGGGCACGGGCAAGTTTTTGCTGCTCTACGCATCCTGCTCAGCGCTTGGCGTCGTCGTCCAACTTCTGGGTCACTTGAGTGTTCCCGGCACATTCGCCTTCGGGGCCACAGCCGGGGTCTGTGGGCTGGCCGCTGCCGCGATAAGGATGTTCCCATTCGCTCCTGTGCTGTACCGAGGCTGGACCCTCTTGAGCTGGGATAGAATTGAGTTCAACTTGCCTCTTTGGGTCGTCAGCAGCTTGTTCGTCGTGGGTGTGACTGGAGCCAGCGTCTTCACGGGCTCGACTGCCGGCATCGCCTTGTTGACCTCGTTCGCGGGCACGCTTGGTGGTTTCGGGCTGACCTACCTCTTCGGGACGAAGACCGAGAGCTTCGCTGAAAGCCAAGCCCGGGCCGGCCTGGACGAATCGACTGATGTGACCGCTCTGACTCGGCATGAGATCGAGGATTTGGCCAGGGCGAACCCCGAGAGCATCGAGTACACAATGGCTTGGCTCGGCAGGGCATTGGAGACCGGGGGTCCTCCGAGCGACGCCTTGGCTCAGTTCAGTCGGTTGTTGCCCCGCGCGGTACGCTCGGCAGACCCCGATCAACTGTCGTTTGTGCTCACGCGCTTGGCTGGAATCCCGGGAGCGGTTCCTGCCGAGCACCTGCTGGACGCGGGCCTCCGTCTCGAAAGAGAGGGACGACCGATCCCCGCGGCCGCTCTTTTTGAAACGGCCGCCTCGGACCAAGACGGTTCCGACGAAATCCAGCAATCGGCCACGTTCCATCTGGCACTTCTCCGGGAAACTTGGCTTCATGACGCCGTCGGCGCACTCGGCCTGTATCGCGAACACATGGCCAAGTGGCCCACTAGTCCTTTCGAGCCCCAAGTCCGCGAACGGATCGACTTTCTGAACCGGATCTAGGTTCAAAACCGGACAGGCGCCTGGGGCGAAGCCAGTGTTTAAAGACGACCCGCACGAGCAAAAGGACCCGTCGTGACGGGTTTTTGCCTCAGGACCCTTGATTCGCCTCGTCAGCCATGCCTATAATAACCCTCGCCCCTGAACCAGGTGGCCGCAACTTGAAAGCTCCATAGAGTGGTGAGACGCAGCGCAACAACCCCAAGCGCCTTAGGGCGCAAAAGGGTTTTCAACCAAGCCCCGCGCGTCCAGTCGAAGGGCCCTCACAGCCTGGATGGACACGCGGAAGAGCTCTCAAGCGAACGGCCTGAAGCCCGCAAGGGCCACCGGAACGTTTTCTTCGGAGAGTTTGATCATGGCTCAGGACGAACGCTGGCGGCGTGCCTAAAACATGCAAGTCGAACGAGGCAGCAATGCCTAGTGGCGAACGGCGGAGTAATACGTAAGCAACGTGCCCCGAAGTCTGGGATATACGGTCGAAAGACCGGGTAATACCGGATACGGCCACCGAGAGGCATCTCTTGGTGATTAAATGGTTTTTCGCTCCGGGAGCGGCTTACGGCCTATCAGCTTGTTGGTGGGGTAACGGCCTACCAAGGCTACGACGGGTAGGGGGTCTGAGAGGATGATCCCCCCGAGTGGGACTGAGACACGGCCCACACACCTACGGGTGGCAGCAGTTGGGAATCTTGCACAATGGGGGCAACCCTGATGCAGCGACGCCGCGTGGAGGACGAAGGATCTAGGTCTGTAAACTCCTTTTGCCAGGAAAGACTTAGGACGGTACCTGGCGAATAAGCTCCGGCTAACTACGTGCCAGCAGCCGCGGTAATACGTAGGGAGCGAGCGTTGTCCGGATTTACTGGGCGTAAAGGGCGCGTAGGCGGTCTGTTAAGTGTGGAGTGAAATCTCCAGGGCTCAACCCGGAAATTGCTTTGCAAACTGGCAGACTGGAGGAAGGCAGAGGTAAGTGGAATTCCAGGTGTAGCGGTGACATGCATTGATATCTGGAGGAACACCCGTGGCGAAGGCGGCTTACTGGGCCTTTCCTGACGCTGAGGCGCGAAAGCGTGGGTAGCAAACAGAATTAGATACTCTGGTAGTCCACGCCCTAAACGATGGATGCTAGGCGTGAGGGGTATCGACCCCCCTCGTGCCGTAGCTAACGCATTAAGCATCCCGCCTGGGGAGTACGGCCGCAAGGTTGAAACTCAAATGAATTGACGGGGACCCGCACAAGCGGTGGAGCATGTGGATTAATTCGATACTAACCGAAGAACCTTACCCAGGTTTGACATCAAGTGCAAGGCTGTGAAAGCAGCCCCTACCCACAAGGTACACGAAGACATCTGTTGCATGGCTGTCGTCAGCTCGTGCCGTGAGGTGTTTGGTTAAGTCCAGCAACGAGCGCAACCCTCGTCCTATGTTGCCAGCGGGTAAAGCCGGGAACTCGTAGGAGACCGCCGGTGCAAGCCGGAGGAAGGTGGGGATGACGTCAAGTCAGCATGGCGATTACGCCTGGGGCTTCACACATGCTACAATGGGCGCAACAAAGGGCAGCAATACCGCGAGGTGGAGCTAATCCCAAAAATACGTCCTCAGTTCAGATAGGAGTCTGCAACTCGACTCCTTGAAGGCGGAATCGCTAGTAAACGCAGGTCAGCTATACTGCGTTGAATACGTTCCCGGGTCTTGTACACACCGCCCGTCAAGTCACCCGAATTGTCTGCACCCGAAGTCCGTGGCCCAACCGTAAGGAGGGAGCGGCCGAAGGTGCGGGGAGTGAGGGGGACTAAGTCGTAACAAGGTACCCGTACCGGAAGGTGTGGGTGGATCACCTCCTTAAAGAGTCTGCACTCGGCGCCCCACTGGGGAGGCCGACATACTCAGGTCGACGCTGTGTCACACCACGGAGCTTTTGGAGGCCCTCGAGTGATCGAGGGCCTTCTGCGTTTAACTCCTGCCACAATCCGCTGTATGAAGGTCTCCAATGCTTCCGAGCACCCCGTCACTGACGAGTCATGCCGGACCGCGACAGGTAGAGCTCTCTCCGAGTGGTTTGCGTTCCTCGACTCGATCGGCGGTCTCAAAAAGGGGCGCCGGGCCAGCATGATGGAGATGTGGACACCAGGCACCGACAGTTGGTGGGCGACGACGATCTACGTCGAATACGAAGCCCACCACGGGGTCAGGAAGAAGGACGGCCTCCCGGAGGGATACAGCATCTGCGCCACGAAGTCGATCAACGCTGAGCCGGCGAAGGTGTTCGCAACCTGGGCCGATCCGGCATCGTTCGCAAAGATGTTCGGCGACAACGCGAGGCAGGAACTCCGCGAGGGCGCCGGGCTGTCCTGTGACGCAGGCTGCAAGGGCACGTATACACGGATCCGCGAGAACAAAGACCTGCGATTCACATGGGAGCACCCAGGCTGCACTTCCCCGATGCTCGTCGACGTCACGTTCCAAGAGAACAAAGGCAAAACTGTCATCAACGTCATGACCTCAAGGATTCAAAGCCGAGCCGAATCGGACGGATTGAGGATCGCCTGGTCCGATGCCCTCAGCCGGCTGAAAGTACTCGCCGAGACCTGACCGAGAAGTGGTTGCCCCCTCGAGCTCGATCAATAGACGTCGCTTGAACCGATGTACGAGGGCGGCATGTCCCTTAGGGATCCGCCGCCCTCGTGAGCCGGGGACTTCTCCGGCCGTGCCAGTGAAAGGAGGGCTCCACCTGATGTTCCTGGACTTCCGGGCGCATGTCGTGTTGGCCTGCATCAAGGGAGTCAGTACGATGGCGACCCGGATCCTTCTGGCCCCAGATGTACCTCAGGGTTCCGCTAATGTCAGCTTGCTGCTTCCCTACCTTTCGGGCTTCGCCGACGGCTTGTTCATTCTGGTAGTGGCATCTGTCCTTTTCGTTTGCGCGGATTTGCTGAATCGCCACTGGCAGGGCACACGGTTAGACGATCTGATCGCGACAATGGTGCTTGCCGGAGTTTGTCTTGGTCCCAATGCCCTTTGTTGCCAGGCACGGTCATGACCTTGGCTCGAGTCTGGCTCGCTGGAATGTGGTCCTCCCACCGTTCGCTGTGCTCCTTGTTCTGTTTGCCGTCGGGAACCCGGCCTGTTTGAGCACTGGGACAGTCGTGTTTCTGCTCAGTTGCCCGGCGCCCGCTGGGCGGATCGAGGGCAAAGGCAGTCAGCACTCCGCCGACTGCGTAACTCAGCGGTTCTCCGCGACATTGACGACACGGAATGACCCGCGAGACGCCCCGTACACAGGATAGAATCCCCAAAACATGCACTACCTGACAGTGCCCGACTTGCTCTGGATCAATCTCCAGCTCACGGGATCGCCGCAAGCGTATGATTACGCCACCCTTGAGGAAGCCACCTTCTATCAGTATTCTAGGGGTGACAGTTCAGAGATCCTGACCCAGGCTGCACGGTTTCTCACAGGATTCAACAGACTAGCGCCGTTTGCCGATGGTAACGTGCCTACGGGCTTCATTGGATGCTTGGCCTACTTGGAAGCCAATGGTCATACACTCGACTTGGACGACTCTTCAGCTGGCGGATGGTTGCAAGGAGCTTTAGTAAGCCAAGCAGCCGCGACACAAGCCGTCAGGGACAAGATGAGGGATTACAGCGGCCACAGTCGGTTCGGAGTGCCGGACACGCACGAGATCGTCGATGGCCTGCTATTGCGGTACGAACAGACATTGGACAGCCTCAAGTCGGTAGCAGTCTAGCGAGCCAAATCGCAGCCCATGTCAAGAGAGTCCAATTGTGGATACTGTGATAGGCGGCCGATCGACGGACTCCTCCCTTCAAGTACTGATAGGCAAACCACCCGCCTGCTATTGACAGGGCCAGCCCAAACGCGATCGGCACGCCGACAAGGGTGTGGATCAACCCGAATTTGACGCTCTGCAAAGCGATCGGTCCGGGCTTCTTATAGCCTTTTCGGAACGCCAGTTCCTCATTCATGGCCAGCCGAGGAACGTTTGCGGCGAACAAGGCGAGAAAGATCCAGGCAAAACCCGGAATCTGGAGACCTTTCACCAGGATGTTCCCGCCTGCGTGGGGAGCTTCCTCGGGAGTCGCTACGAGCACTAGCCAGGAAAAGCCCATGACTTTCGGCCAAATATTGTACAAAACAAGTCCTACTGCCACGACAACGAGAAGAACGGCCCACCCGCCCAAGAGGGCCCAGAACCAGCGCCCACGCTTCAAGACCCGCAGGGCCTTATAGTCACGCCACAGAGTTCCCGATCGGAGGTTCAGCGTGAGGTTGACAGTTAGCACCGCCGTCACGGCCAAGCCAAGCACCTCGAAGACGGTCACCCGTTCAGTCTGGCAGAAATGCACGCGGCGATACGTTGGACCGATGAACAGTCAGAAACGAAAAAGCCCGCCACATCCGTGGCGGGCACTGCATCTCATTGAGGAACCGTGTCAGGCCTTTCGACGCCGTCGAGCCATTGCGGCAAGACCAACTCCAAGGGCCGTCATCGAAGCTGGCTCCGGAACCGGTCCCAGCTGCGCTTGTCCGCAGGAGGGCGGGTTCGGAAGATACAGCATGGCGTTTTGAGGGTTGTTCGCCCCTAAAGACAAGAGAGTCTTGGCCTGGCCGATGGTCGACGAGTGGTTGGAGTACCAAGACGAGTCCAGAGTGAAAGCGCCACCCGAGTTCGTGGTGAGGTCAAGTCCGTAGCGGGCGGACCAGATGGCGATCTGCAGGGCTGCACCTTGATCGTTGGTCGTGACGCCTGCTTGGCTATTGGCGTAGACGCTTCCGGCCAGCCCGTAGGTGGGATCGCCGATGGTCGGCATCGTGTCGCAGCTATACGTCTGCCCACCACTGATGAAGTGCTCAAGATCAACACAGTAGCTGGTGAAGGCCGTGTGGGACACCATGTCGGTGAACAGCATTTGCCCCGCGAAGGTGCTGTGCGCATGGCCGTTGAAAACCCAGTCAACGGTTTTCCCGAGACCAGTGCCGTCGAATCGAATCGTGGTGCCAGCGAAAGACGGGGCTACGCAGGCAAGGAAGGCCAGACAAAAGATAGATTTGGTCTTCATGTTCAGGGTCAGTGCCGCCCAAAGGCGACCTCTCCTCCGACAAAAGAGGGCACGCCTCGTGCCACGGAACCTGCAGACCTAACCAGAACCGGACAATTACTTGGGCTCCTTGCCGAATATTCTTTTGCCGTAGATCCCTCTGGGTTTACGCAACAGGCTCTGTCGTCCGTGCCAAGCCAGCCTTTTCAAAGAAGTCCTCACCCATGATGACCTTCACGACCTTGTTCTGATTGATCTTGTATTTTCGAGGACGGGGTGACATCACGTTGCACTCGACGGACTCACTGAAGTCATAGGTCGGTCCGGCCGGCGTCCACGTGCACTTGGTCGTCTTGAGCCACTTCTGGTCGTCTCGGTCGGGCGTGTCGAGTTTGAAGTGGGCCCCTCTCGACTCGTCACGCAGGATCGCTCCTCCCACGATAGCCTTGCCCATTTCGACCATGTGGATCAAGGAACGGGTGAACGGCACCGCCTGGTTCGACCAACCTGCCGTATCGATGAGGCTGCACTGCCTGGCCCTCTGGCCCAGCTCATCGAGCTTCGAACGCGCCTCGACGAGTTCTTTTTGGAGCCGCCAGATGCCGCAGTAGTTCCACATCGTTTCCTGGAGGTCGGCCAACACTCGGTACGGGTTTTCCGAGCCATTAGACCGGTTGAGCGCCTGGTACTCGGCCTCTGCACCCTTGCGCGCTTCGTCGAGTCTCGAAGAGGCGATTTCCTCATATCCGCCCTCAAGTCCCTTCGTCAGATACGCCTGAACGCCCTGCGCGGCGAGTTCTCCTCCCGTCAGGCACGTCAAGAGGGCGTTCGCGCCGAGTCGGTTGGCACCATGGTATTGGTATTCACATTCGCCGGCTGCGAACAGGCCCGGTATGGAAGTCATCTGATTACGCGGAGAGTCCAGGTCGAGCGACGCCCCATCGGTTCCCTTCTCGTAGTCCACCCACAGGCCGCCCATGGTGTAGTGGACGGCCGGATAGATCCTCATCGGATTGTCGATTGGATCCTCCCGCATGAACTTCTCGTAGATCTCAAGCACACCGCCGAGAAGATCGTTGATCGTCTCGCGACTCTTTCCTTGTTCGCGGTGCAGGTGACTGATGTCCAGGTAGACCTGCTGCTTGCCGCCGACGCCTCGCCCCATGCGACAAACGCAGTAAATGATGAAGCTCACGAGATCGCGGCTCAACAGGTTCCCGTACGTCGGGTCGAGCTCTTCACAGAAGTACCAGCGGTCTTTCTCGCCGATCTCGCTGGGTTTGCGAGTGTCCCCAGTCTGTCGAGGTACCCAAAGACGGCCACCCTCACCGCGAACTGACTCGCTGATGAGTCGGCATTTGTCTTCACCAGGGATCGCTGTCGGATGGATCTGTACCATTTCAGGATTGCCGTACACAGCACCCTGCTCGTAACAAATGCTAACCGGGTCGCCGGTATTGATGACCGAGTTCGTCGATCGACCGAAGATCACTCCGTTGCCGCCTGAACAGATCACGACAGCGTCGGCCGCGAACGACTCGATCTTCATCGACCTGAGGTCTTGCGCGACGATGCCCTTGCAAGCTCCCTTTTCGTCCTTGACCAGCCCAACGAACGTCCAGCCCTCGTACTTCTCAACAGTCTTGTCGGACTCGTAGCGGCGAACCTGCTCGTCCAAGGCATAAAGCAGTTGCTGACCCGTCGTCGCGCCCGCGTACGCTGTCCGGTGTTTGAGCGTCCCGCCAAACCGGCGGAAGCTGAGGACGCCTTCCGACGTTCGGTTGAACGGTACACCCATCCGATCCAACAGATAGATGATCGCCGGAGCGCGCTCGGCCATCCGCATGACAGGAGGCTGGTGGTTCAAGAAGTCGCCACCAGTGATGGTGTCCTCAAAGTGCAGGTACGGCGAGTCGCCCTCGCCCCTCAGATTGACGGCGCCGTTGATCCCTCCTTGCGCGCACACACTGTGACTCCGCTTGACCGGGACAACGCTGAAGAGCTGGACTTTGACCCCGGCCTCCGCGAGCTTCATGGTGGTCATCAGGCCAGCAAGGCCACCACCGACGACGATCACTTTCCGTTGGGCCATGGCAGACGGCCAGTTTACACCGAGGTGAGACGAGTCACTGGCCCGCCAACGGACCGAGGCCGTCAGCCTCCGTCGTAACCGATTGACATCCCCGTTGGCTGGTGGACAGAATAGGACAAACCCTTGCAGGTGTCGATTTCATGATAACGTGCCCAAACTGCAAGAACACGTTGCCGGACTGGGCGACAACATGCCAGTTTTGTCAGACCAACGTACAGAATGTGCCCAGGCCAAGGGGTGCAGGACCGACGGATCCAGACGATGTGCGGCCGCACGGCGGAAAGCTGCCCGACAAAACAATCTGGAGCATCTACTACTCGATCTGTGCGTTATGGATCTTGACGGGTGCTGCCAACATCTGGGACGCGTTCCGAACCGGCAGTTCTTCAGGCCCCAACTTCATTGGATACTTGTTCCTTGCGTTCGGAGTGTTCCAAGCCCTCATTGGCATCGGACTCTTTCTAAGAGTAGAAGCTATACGGGGACTGGTGAACGTGGTCTCTTTCCTCCTCATACTTCGAGGACTTTTCTCACTGGCTAACTCACTGCTCCTGATGATGGCGCTCGGCGCATGGGGCCTGATACTCGTCGTCATGAGTCTGGTCATGATCATCGTCGGTGGCGCCACGATGTGGATCCTCAGCGAGACCATGGGACACGCACCCAACACTTAGTTGACGAGTAAGACCGGTGCACCCAAGACGTCGATACGGGGCGTGACGCCCAGGCCCGGTTCCTGCGAGGCTGCAAGACGTCCGTTCCTCCGCTCGGGCGCACCATCGGCCAGGCGCACCGTGCCGTAGGAGTTAAAGTCTGTGGCCGTGAACAGCAGTTCTGTCGGAGTCGAATGTGCCAGGTGGGCAATCGCGGCCGTAACAATGTCGCCGCCCCATGAGTCCTCTAGAGTCATGGCGATGCCCTGAGAGGCGCAGAAGTCTCGAGCCTGCTTGGCCCTTGTCAACCCCCCAAGCTTGCTGATTTTGATGTTCACCACGTCCATGGCCATGTCATTCTTCGCCCGTATCAGCATGGAGAGCGAGTCGACGACCTCGTCCAGCACAAAGGGCAAGTCTGTGTGGCGCCGCACCGAGAGGCACTCTTCGTAGGTCAGGCAAGGCTGCTCGATGTAGACGTCGATATCGCGGACAGCGTGAACCACCCGCATGGCTTCGTGCATCAGCCAGCCGGTGTTGGCATCAGCCACCAGTTTGTCGCCGGGTTCCAACACACCCGCGACTGCTTTGATCCGGGCGATGTCCTCGTTGGGATCCCCTCCGACCTTCAATTGGAACCGCCGATACCCTTCACCCCGATATCCGGCGACGTTCTCTGCCATCTCGTGCGGCGGTACCTGCGAGATGGCCCGGTAGAGCACGAAGTCCGCGCCGTATCGGCCCCCCAACAGAGTGCAGACCGGAAGACCCGACGCCTTGCCTAACAAATCCCAGCAGGCCATGTCGAGTGCAGACTTCACGTAAGGGTGCCCTTTGAGCGCGGCGTCCATTCGCCAATTCAGCTTCTCAAGCTCTAACGGGTTCGCGCCAATCAGGTGCGGCCCGAGTTCGGCGATTCCGGCACGGACTCCTGCCGCATATGCGGGAAGGTAGAACGGCCCCAACGGACACGCTTCTCCCCACCCCTCGAGCCCCTCGTCTGTCTCCACCTTGACCACAGTGGAATCAAAGACGCAGACCGACTTTCCGCCCGACCACCTGTAACTGCCTTCGCGAAGCGGTAGATCCACTTGGTAGACGGCGATCCGTTTGATCTTCACGCAATTAGCGTAGCATGGACGGTGTCGCGGGCTCAGTCACGCTTTCTGTAGCGCTTCCGACGCCACCTCTGGAACTCCCGCTCGGCGTCTTGCCCGTGACCAAACAGGGCGAAAAGGTGGCAAACCATTCCGATCCCCCAAGGAAGGATGACCCAGTAAGCCCAATCGAGGTGCCCATCTCCCCGCATATCGAGCCAGACAAGGAAGCCGTTCACCGCCAAATATGACCCCACGTGGCTGACGAAATCGCCGAACCTCATCTTCCGGAAGAGCCTGCGGTCAGCGTCCTCAGTGGCAAGGTCCAACTCCCCCCGCTTTTTGGCAGCCCACTGCTGCTCGGCTTCGGCCAGCGCTTGCCGGGAAATGCCAAGTTCGTCTGCGGACATCTCAAGCCGGTCGCGCAACGTAGCTCCCTCCGGGCTCGTCCGGCGTACGGCGAGGCGAAGAATTTCCTCGACGTCCTCGTCGCTTGACAGGTGTTCGAATCCCTCGGGCATTTCCAACTGCATTTTAGTCGAATTACGCTCCCGTGTCGGTTCCGTTGCAGCAGGTAAAACGAGTTCATGGGAAAGCCAATCGTGATCGTGGGGGCAGGATTGGCCGGACTCGTCTGCGCACGGCGTCTCCACCGGGCTGGACTTGAAACCATCGTCATCGAGAAGTTAGGAGACGTTGGCGGCAGAGTCTGGACCGACACTGTAGACGGCTACCTCATCGACCGAGGTTTTCAGCTGTTGCTGACTGCCTACCCCTATGTCTCACGCGAGGTGGACTTCAACCTTCTCGACCTGAAGAAGTTCACCCCTGGATGCCAAGTCTTGTGGAACGGGTCAAAACACGATGTCCTCCGTGACAGTACGGTCAGGATGGCCCTTTCCGGCTTTCTTTACTTCAGTGACAAACTTCGATTGCGCGGACTCAGCACGTCGTTGGCAACGTTGACTCCCGAAGAGGTCTGGTTGTGCAAGGACCAGAGCGCAGAAGAGGACTTAAGGACGACCGGATTCGGTCCGACGTTCGTCGAGCGGTTTGCTCGGCCGTTCTTCGGAGGGATCTTTCTTGACCGATCACTGAGTGTCTCCGAGCGAGTCTTCCGTTATGTTTGGAAGATGCTCAGTGAAGGGCACGGCGCGGTGCCAGCCAAAGGCATGCAGGAAATCCCACGCCAGATTGCCAGGGATTTGCCGGACGACCACATCCGCCTCAACACAACGGTCGACTCGCTGCTGAGGGAACAGGGGCGCGTCCTCGGTGTTCGACTCGAGTCAGGCGAAGAGATCCAAGCAGCGGCCGTCGTTGTCGCGACAGACGCGCCGACCGCGCAGAGGCTGACTGGAATCCCCATGCCGCAAGGGGCCGTGTCATGCACCACCGTATCGTTCGGATCCGAATCGGCACCCATGAGTGAGCCCATCTTGGTCGTCAACGGAAACCAGGGCGGCATTGTCAACCACTTTGCCGTCTTGTCAAACGTTGCTCCGAGCCTCGCGCCCCCGGGCAAGCATTTGCTGTCGGCGACCATCATCGGAATTCCCGACTTGTCAGACGATCAGCTCGCAACTGTGGTCCGCAAGGAGCTTGCGGGGTGGTTTCCCGGACACGATGTAAGCCAGTGGAAGCTATTGCGGATCAACCGCATGCCTTTCGTGCAGTACAGCCAGCAGCCCGGTTTCGCCGACACCTTGCCGACGGTCGAAACGGCAGTGGAGAACCTTTACCTTGCCGGTGAGTTCACGACCTACAGCAGTATCGACGGTGCCTGTCTGAGCGGGGCTCAATGCGCAGGCCGCATCCTAGCGGCGCAAGAGAGGGCCGCATCTTGAGAGTCGGTGTCGTTGGAGCCGGACTCGCTGGGATCGGAGCGGCTCGCATCCTTAGTCAGGCTGGACACGAAGTCCGCGTCTTCGAGTCACAATCGGAAGTCGGAGGACGGATCCAGACCGTTTCCCATTCAGGCTATCTTTTCGACGCCGGTGCGACCAGCATAGCGCCCATGGGACAGTCGCTCGAATCCGTCCTTCTGCACGAACTGCCGACCGAAGAGCTGATTCGAATCGAGGCGCCGGTCGTCGCCCACGATGGCGTTCGAGTGTTCAACGGCAATGTGACAGCCTCTCACATTGTTCGCTATACATATCAGAGAGGAACTCAGCATGCGGTCACCTTGATGGCTACGGGCCTCGATGTCCGACTGAACCACAAGGTGGAGTGCTTTGACGAGACATCGTCGGGGGCATACACCCTTGATGGAGATGAATTCGACGCCCTCGTCTTGACGGCCCCCGTGCCCGAAGTGGAGCGGCTGCTTGCCCGGTCTCGAGAAGGGCGCCGATTCACGAACGCCCGATTCCGGTCGTGCCTCAGCGTGTTGCTCGGCTTTGACTCGCCCTTCGAGGCCCGCTATCACGCTCTGGTTGGCCCAGACCAAGCCCATCCCCTTTCTTGGCTCTCTATCGAGTCAATCAAATGCCCCGGTCGAGCGCCAGTGGGGCACACGGCGATGGTCGCTCAGATGGGGGCGGAGTACAGCCGTCGCCGGTTCGATGCCGACGACAACCTGGTGCTCGCGGAAACCTTGAGTGACGTGAGTCGTCTTTTGGGCAAGGAGTTCGCTCAACCGCGTTTTTCACAGGTAGTCCGGTTCAAGTACAGTCATCCGGAGACGACGACGTCATTCGAGGCCGTCAACAGCCCAATGAGCCGTCTCGTCGTCGCAGGCGACGGACTTATCGGCGGACGGACTGAACTAGCCTATGAAACCGGTCGCCGAGCGGCAAGACTTCTTTTGGAGAACGCGTGAAGAGAACCTTAACGACTTGGCTCGTGTCGCTCTTAGCGGTCGGAGTCGCCTGGGCCGGTGAAACCTCACTCAAGGTCACGGGCCCCGATGGCCTGGTAGGTAGTGCGACGCTCGTCAACAAAGTCCAGACTGACGGAACGAAGTACGTACGCCTGACGATGAAGCTGGCCAAAGGCTCAGAACCGGCGACAGACGTCTTGCAGGAGTCGAGCTACAACGGTAAGGGGGAGCCTGTCCGCATGCTGCAGACCACGAAGAACGGTCCCGTCAAGACATCGGTCGTCGTGACGTTCACGGCAGAGGGAGCCCAGGTCATCGCTGACCACGGAGACGGGCCGAAGACCAACATGGTCGTCAATCCAGCTGGTAGCACTGCCAATCCCTCCGAGTTTTGGTTTGTTGGAAAAGCACCCAAGACGGGCGACTCGTTCGAGTACTTTATGTTCCGGCTCAGCGACCAGTCGTGGCAGAAGAGCAAGGTGAAGTTCGTTGGAAAGCAGGACATCGTGGTCGGTGGAAAGCGGGTCTCGGCCAACCTTGTCCAAAGTGGGGAGGCCAAAGCGTTCCTCGACGACAAAGGTGATCCCTATCGGATCGAGGTTGGCGGCCTGACCCTCGAGCGGGCGTCCTAGAATCATTCAGCCTCAAGTTCAATGCCCTTCGACTGACGCAGCTCCAGGACGGAAGGGATCGTCGAAAGGACGGTTCCGTCCCGGTCGGGCTGATTCCTTGTCCTGTGATCTTTCCGCGTTTTGGCAGATCAGCAATCTGCACGAAAACTGTCAATCTGCAGACTTCTCTAAGGTCTCATTCTGATCGGGCACCGGTTGTCCGAGTTTAAGGAGGTCGGTCGATCCCAACGAGGTTCCAATGAGCGTGAACAGCATCAGTAGCAACGTCCAAGCGTACCAAGCCTGGAGGCAAGCCTCTTCTCCGGGCAATGTGCCACAAGCCACCTCCGCACAGAACGTGCACCACCATCATCACCCGAGCAAGGCGTCGAACACGCCCTCAGCCTCGGCCAGTGACCTCGCCCATCCCGCGCAGAATTCCCAGATCCTGAACCTGCTCCAGGCTCAGTCTGCTTCACAAGACGTCGACCACGACGGGGATTCGCACTAACCGGTGAGCCGGGCCCCGGCCAGTGCACGATCACTTCAGCGCGCTGGCTTGGGCTCGACGAACCGACGAGCCGACGACCCCGTCGTGTATCCTCTTCTTCATGACGACCAAGGTCATCGTGACGGGCGCAGCGGGAAGAATGGGGCAAGAGACGCTCAGGGCTCTCGGCCCAGCCTCAGAGTTCGAAGTTGTCGCAGCGGTCGACAAGCAGCGCTGCGGCGAGAGTTGTCGCTCGGTCGCTGGAGCCCCCGCTCCCGATCTCGCGATCCAAGTCAAGCTCGGAGAGACGCTCGACGCTTTCCCGGCCGATGTCATGGTGGATCTGACCCATCCTTCATGTGCCGCCGACAACACCGTCTCAGCGCTCAAACGCAAAGTCGCGGTCGTTATCGGAACCAGTGGCTTGAGCAACGAAGACCTTTCCGCCATCCGTGAAGCCTGCATGACGTACGAAACGCCAGCACTCTTGGTGCCGAACTTCGCGATTGGGGCGATCCTCATGATGCGATTTGCCGAGCAAGCGGCCAAATGGTTCCCCAACGCTGAAGTCCTCGAGATGCACCACGACGGTAAGGCCGATTCGCCGAGCGGCACAGCGACCCGAACGGCCGAGATCATTGCCGACTCTCGAGATTCGGTGCCACGCGGGCCGGTGGGAGCGGTCGAGAAGTACGAAGGGGCACGAGGCGCCAAAATCAAAGGGGTCCACGTCCACTCGGTCAGGCTGCCGGGGCTCGTCGCCCACCAAGAGATCGTGTTCGGAGGACCAGGTGAGCTCCTGACCATTCGCCATGACTCGATGAACCGGGGATCGTTCATGGAGGGCGTCAAGCTCGCGTGCCGGGAAGTCCGGGGATTGACCGGCTTTGTCGTTGGGTTGGACAAGCTCATGTTTCGCTAAAGAGCCCTGAACAACCAAAATCAGATCATGGAGTGGCAAGCGACCGACCAGTTCGGCAACCTTTATATAGCCGAGTCCGGGGCAAAGAGCTTTGAGGAACTCCGGCCTCACATTGACATGCTAGTGGATGCGCTACGGGAACGGGCGGGCGAATCCTTTCAAGTCACTCTTGACATGGACTACAAGGAGATCTGCGGTCCTCATCCAGAGAATGTTTCCTATCTGGTTCGTGTGCCTTGGCTGGCAGGACAAGACAGCGTTGTAGTCACGGAACGGGTGCGCCAGTTGGTCGTCGATGCCTGCAACCAGCGCGGGCTGGTAGACGTAAGCTTCGCGGCAGTCTGAGCCGCCTCACTCGGCACGTGATGGATCGCGGGCGGGGTCGTCGGCGGGGAGCGCGTCATAGGCCCAGTCACACCGTTTCCAGTCGGCGACCGGCGTGGCCTGGCCCTCGCGGGGAATGTGGCGAGCGGGCTCTGTCACCTCCATCTTCGGGATGTAGCGTTTGCAGTTCGGGAAGACCCGGTCAACAGCCACTTTGACGACGAACCGTGCCCCATAGAAGCTCTCGACCAAAGTCCCCTCAAAGGCCAGCGAAGCGCGGCCAGCCACGCGTAATCGCTGCTGGGTGGCGAAGTCGATGAAGAGCACGTGGACCCGCGGGTTCACGAGAATGTTGCCCGGAGCTAGGAACATGCCGTTGCCGTTGTACTCGGGCCAAACAAGAGTACGACTGTCAACGACGCGAACGAACCCGGGATCGCCACCACGATAGGTACAAAACGGCTCACCCTGGCTGTCGGCGGTCGCCAAAAAGAACATGATCTGTCGCCCGACAAAAGCGATGTCAAAGTCGTCCAGTTCAACCTGGGTTGTCTTCTCCGCGACGCGGTCGGCCAATCGTACGGCGTCGAAGCGCTCTTGAAGCCGCCGCTGGCCAGCGTGATAGGTCTCGGCCATCCGCGCACCATACCCTTGAGGGCCCCTGTTTAGGGCTGTCGAACCGAACGGAACCGTCCGACGTTATACTGTCTGTACTGACTGGGGGCGAAAGGGTTCGACAGAGTCGGACTGAGCACCGGTCGCGAGCCGAGGCGCCGCTGGCCTCGTAAAAAGCGGCAACAAAGTAAACGCGAACAACAACTTCGCTTACGCTGCGTAATCCGCAGTGCGTCCACCGGAACCCTGCCAGCGGGGTCCGCCACGGGCGACGCAAAGGCTGGCTCGATGGAAGGGCTTCGGTCCGTAGCCTGACCGTCTAAACAAAACCGGACTAGGTGGAAGCCTCGCTTGCCTCTCGGCAGGGCCCCGCCGAATCCAATGAGAGGAGACGCTCGTGGTGACCTATGCATCGGCGACTTTGGAACAGGGTTCAATTCCCTGCGCCTCCACCAGGATTTGAACCGAAGACGGCGGGCGCCAGGTTGCCGGTGAACTAGACAGGCGTCATTTCAAGCCAGTTCGAACCGACCTTTCCGTCCACCTCGACCGGAACGTCGAGCGGCAACGCAGACTCCATGTGCTCTTTGAGCGAACCCAGAAGGCTGGAATCGTGGGGCAAGGGAACGGCGAACTCAAAGACCAACTCGTCGTGAACCTGCAACAACATTCTGTGGCCCGTGCCAGATAGATCCTGGGCCACCCGGATCATAGCGAGTTTGATCATATCGGCTGCTGTCCCTTGGAGCGGGGCGTTCATGGCTTGCCGCTCCGCGTACTGACGCACGCCACGGTTGGCGGCATGGATGTCGGGGAACTGGCGGCGACGGCCACAGAGCGTCACCGTGAATCCCTTTGACCGCGCCTCGTCAACGACACTCTGGGTGAACGCCTTGACGGTCGGGAAGCGCTCGTTATAGGTCTTGATGAGCTCGGCCGCCTCTGTGCGGGAGAAGCCTTCGCCCAACTGGTTGGCCAATCCAAAGTCCGTGACCCCGTACAACACAGCGTAGTTGAGGAGCTTGGCCAAACGACGCTGCTCTTTCGTGACGTCCGTCTCAGCGACCTTGAACATGATCGCGGCCGTGACGGTGTGCACATCGACGTGCTTCTGAAACGCTTCGACCAGGTTGGGATCGTGCGACATGTGAGCGAGGACACGGAGCTCGATCTGCGAGTAGTCGAAGCTGGCGAGTTCAAAACCCGGCGCGGCCTCGAAGGCACGGCGGATCTGTCGGCCGAGTTCGGTGCGGACGGGGATGTTCTGCAGGTTGGGATCGATGCTACTGAGCCTTCCGGTAGCGGCGACAGTCTGGTTGAAGGTCGTGTGGATGCGTCCGTCGGCAGCCACCATTCTCGGCAGCGAGTCGGCGTACGTCGACTTCAACTTCGTCAGTTCGCGGTAGTTGACGATCTCTTGGGCGATGGGATGATCGATCTCACCGAGGATCTCGGCACCTGTCGCCCATCCTGTCTTCGTCTTCTTTCCACCCGGGATCTCAAGCTTCTCGAACAGGATCTCGCCGAGTTGTTTCGGGGAGCCAATGTTGAATTCGGTGCCGGCCAGCTCATGGATCAGCCTCCGAGACTGGTCAATCGATACGTCTAGACTTCTGCTGAAATCTTGAAGATATCCGCTGTTGACGGTGATGCCCCAGCGCTCCATCTCAGCCAGAACAGGTATGAGCGGCAGTTCAATGTCGTCGAGAACCGTGGTCTGCCCCTCCGCGTCGAGTTTCTCCCGCATCGCTTTCTCCAGGTGCACGACGCCGACCGCCCTTTGCTCGGGGGTACGGGGCCGTGTGTCCAAGTAACCAGCGCAGAGATCGTCTAAGTCATAGTGTTGGCGTCCCGACTGGAGCACGTATCCTGCCAGCATCGAGTCGAACCGTGGTGCAGCGGCTGAGCCTTCGCTCGCTGACTTGTAGAGAGGTTTCAAGTCATGGCCGCAAGCCTGGCGGGGAGTGCTCAGGAAGAGCCTCACTGCGTCTTGGAACGTCGTCTTCCGGACCTCGTGACCGACGGCAATGAAGGCGTCTCGTCCACCGCCGTCGTCGAACATCGAGGGTTGCTGGCCTCCGTCGGCAAACACGATGCCGTATGGGGATGAACCGACCCACGCCTTCAGGATCGTGAAGCCTGCCTCACCGAGCAAGCTGGCCTCGATGGTGTCGGGACCCATGTCGACAAGCTCCTTGGCTCCATCGGTCATATAGGGCTGGAGGACAGCTTCGAGCCTCTTGGCCTGGGATTTGAACTCTAGGGCCTCGACCATCGCCCTCACATCGTGCACATGTTGCGTGTCGATGCGGAAAGGCTCGAAGTCCCACTCGATCGGAACGTCGCGAATGATGGTGGCCAGTTTCTTGCAGAGGAGCATCTGGTCGATCGCAGGCTCGATCTTCTTCCAGTACTTCTCTTCGACTTCCGACCTGCGTTCTAGGATCGCCTCGACCGAACCAAATCGCTGGACGAGCAGGGTCGCCGTCTTGTCACCCACACCGGGCACGCCGGGAATATTGTCGCTAGAGTCTCCCGCAAGCGCCTTATAGTCGATGAGTTGGATGGGTTCGAATCCGTACTTTTCCAGGACTTTCTCGGGCGTGTAGAAGCTCGCTTCGGCCCCACGGAGACCAGGCATCATAACGGTCACCGCATGATCCACAAGCTGAAGATTGTCCCGATCACCCGTCACGATGGTCGTCTCATAGCCGTTTTCCTCCGCTCGCTTGCTGATCGTCCCTACAACGTCGTCCGCTTCGTAGCCGACGATCTCGAGTACGGGGACGTTGAGGGCGGCGATCATTTCGCGGCTGGTCTCGAGCTGACTGACCAGTTCGACCGGCGTCTCGCTCCGCGTGCCCTTGTACTCGGCAAAGTCGGCGTGACGAAAAGTCTTTCCCGGAGCGTCGAGAGCAACGACGATCGCGTCTGGCTTCAGGTCACTGAAAAGCTGAAGGAGGGTGTTGACGAACCCGAACAGGGCGTTGGTCGGGCGCCCATCGCTGGTGCTGAGGAACCGGGTGCCGTAAAAGGCCCTAAAGAGCAAGCTGTAGCCGTCGATCACAACGAGCCGTTTCGGCATGGTTGAAAAGGGTACCTGGCAGGGAGCGCCGGCTCGTCAACTCGCTCCACTCGTGACCTCTCGAACCATTGCAGGTTGCTGTCGGAGGCGACCTGGGACAACCGGCCGACTGACGAACGATTGAAGTCAAGTGCCTAGGTTGAAGGAGCACCTTGGCAACCTATAGTGCACGCTAGAGGGTATCATTACAGTGTCTCGTGTCGTGTGGCCCGTGTCACCGACGAGCGATTACTTGAACAGGCGAGGATCCTGTCCGAGTTCGCCCGACCGAAGGCCACCCGAGACGGGGGTTAGAGCTATGGTGTACCGGCCGATTCGCTACGAGCAGATGATGAAGGCCGCCGAGGGGCTCGACGTGAGGGCCAGGCGGATGTTCGACGGAATGGCGATCTACTCCGGAGAGAAGATGTTCGCCTATCTGGTAGGCGAAGACATCGGCTTGAAGCTCAGCCCCGACGACTACGACGAGGCACTCAGCATCAATGGTGCTGAACCACTCCGGGCCAATCCTGAGGCCGAACCCATGCGCGAATACGTCCGTATGCCAAAGCACGTTTTGGACAATTACGACACGTTCTGCGATTGGGTCCAGAAGAGTGCGGCTTACGCCAACGCCCAAACAGTCCACTGAACAGAAAGCGAGCGGAAACGGCGGCCTATCCCCAAGGATCGGCCGCCGTTTGTTGTCTGCCCGCTCATTTGCTGGCCTTTAGCCCTCCCGGGCAGTGTCAGCGGCACCCGATAATGACAGGGGACGACGATGAACAGGATCGGGGTCATTACAAGTGGGGGAGACTCGCCAGGAATGAACGCAGCTGTGCGGGCCGTCGTCCGGGCTGCTCTGAGCCGTGAAGTTTCCGTGACGGGCTTCTTGCACGGTTGGCAGGGGGTCATCGACAACGAAGCGATCGAGATGACCTCTCGGACTGTGGGCGGAATCATCGATCAAGGTGGAACGATCCTCCGGACTGCCCGTTCCCAGGAGTTCCGAACGCCGGAAGGTCGTGCCAAGGCCATCCAGACCCTGATGGAAGAAGAAGTCGAGGGCATGGTGGTCATCGGCGGTGACGGATCATTGACAGGTGCGCTCGTTCTGGCCCAAGAGCACGCGTTTCCGGTCGTGGGTGTACCGGGTTCGATCGACAACGACATCAGTGGTTCGGACTATTCGATCGGGTTCGACACGGCCGTCAATACCGCCGTTGACGCGATAGACAAAGTCCGCGACACGGCCTATTCGCACGAGCGCGTCTTCGTGATAGAGGTCATGGGCCGTGCGAACGGATTCATCGCACTTGAGGTCGCGCTCTCATGCGGAGCTGAGGCTGTGATCGTTCCGGAACTCACCTACTCACTGGGACACGTTTGCGAGAAGCTCCGTCAGATGGCGGTCAAAGGGAAAAAGTCGGCTCTGATCGTAGTTGCCGAGGGGGCTGCAAGGGCCTCGGACATCAAGGAGTTCGTCCAGTCGCAGACCGGGTTTGAAGCCCGCTACTTGGTTCTTGGGCATATGCAGCGGGGCGGTTCGCCGACTGCCTTCGACCGCGTCTTGGCTCTTCGCCTCGGGGCCTTTGCTGCTGACCGTTTGATCGAAGGCTACAGCATGGAAATGGTCGGAGTAGACGGTGAAAAGCTGGTGGCCCATCCGCTGTCGTACGTCCTGGGAACCGAGAGGTCGATCGACCATGACCGCATGGCCCTGGTCGAAACGATGGCGAGGTAGGGTTGGGGACGCCCATGGGAAGATCCTCGTCGGTTGAATGATCCTTTCTCTCACACTCAACCCCTGTGTCGACCACACGTTGTTCGTGGACAGGCTCCGGATCCACGACCGGAACAAAGTCGTTCGGGTCGAGATTGATGCCGGCGGTAAAGGCGCCAATCTCAGCCGCATAGTCGCAGAACTGGGTGGCGACACGGTAGCGACCGGTTTTCTGGGCGGTGACACGGGGCGCTTGGTCGCGCAAGTACTGGACCGACAAGGCGTGCGAAACGACTTTCTCCGGATCGATTGCGAGACCAGGACGAATGTCAGCATCGAGTCCGGCGATGGTCCACCGACAGTCTTTGGAGCCCGGGGTCCCGAAATCACTCGATTCGACTGGGAAAACCTGTTGGTCAAAGTGAACGAGCTTGCCGGAGCTGCCACTTGGGTCGCGATTGGAGGATCGTTGCCACCTGGGCTGCCCGACGAAGCCTATGCCATCCTCGGAAGCCTGGTTCGTGGCCGCGGGGCGAAGTGGGCGCTCGATGCCGACGGTTCGGCCATGGAGTCAGGAGTTAGGGCAGGGCCCGACGTCATCAAGCCGAACCGAGATGAGGCTGCCCGGCTGACGGGAATGGTCATTGACGGCCCGTCGGCGGCTGTTCGAGCGGCGAAGACGCTGCGGTCGCTCTTGGCGAAGGGCGGTTCGGCCGATCCGGTCGTAGTCGTTTCGCTGGGCGATCAAGGCGCAGTCATGGCTTGCGCGGAGGGGGATTATGTCGGTGACCCTGTCAAGATCGAGCCCAAAAGCACGATTGGGAGCGGCGACTCGCTCATGGGTGCCCTGCTTTGGGCTTCGTGCCTAGGGTTGTCGTGGCCAGAGTGCCTCCGTTGGGGCATCGCTGCCGGCACTGCTACGGCCATGACAGACGGCACTCAGATCGGGAGAAAAGTCGTCATCTGCCGGTTGCAGGAGAAGGTCCAGATCCGGTCCTTTACCGGCTGAGTCTCAGGACGATCAAGCTGGCGAGAGACGCGATTCCGGTGTACATCGCGAACGACCGGACGAAGGCGTCCCCAAGGGTTTTCACCCGTCGAACCTGGAACAGCATGAGCACAAACGCGAAGAGGCGGCCCGAAAGAATAGTCCGGCCATCAAGTAGCAGGGTCGACTTCCCTCGCTGAAGCCGTAGTTCAAGGTCAAGGTCTTTGTCTTTTATGTCGATAGGACACCGTTCAGACCGACGGAAAGGAGGACCGTCTCCTTGAGTCCAGACTTCGCTCTCCCAAAAGGCTAACTCGACACCGCGAGAACGGCCATCAAGGACGATCACATTCCTACCAGACCTGTCTGGAATCTGGTGGCGCTCCTCGACAAGCCGGAGGCGGCTGTCGTACACGATGCCAAGTGCATCAAAGGTCGCGACGGGTATGGGCGGCCATCGACAAACCAACCGGCATGAGCATGCCGGTCGCCCAAGGTGTCCTGTCCAGAGGAACCGATGCGGCGCCCGCCCTTGCCCAGATACTTCCATCCCCACGTGGAACTGTCCAGCGCTCTTCCACCACGGTCGTCGCGCAAGACCTGGGGCCTCAAACTAGCGACGTTCGCCCAGTATGCGCATGCGGAGACACCGAGCCCGGTCTGGGCCAAGAGTATCCTCCACACGCCTCCATGTTACTGGTATCCTTCGAGTCCGCCTATCGGCGGAAGACTACTCGTTTGGCCGGGGTGGCGGAATGGTAGACGCGGAGGTCTCAAAAACCTTTGTACCAAAAGTACGTGCGGGTTCGAGTCCCGCCCCCGGCACCAGCCACTCGGTTGCGGCGTCAGGATCGTCTCCTTTGTACCGGTCAGTCGTCTATCTCATGATGAGACTGATACTCGCTGTACTCGGGGCGTGCGGCGCCATCGTAGCCCAGGCCCAAAGCCTCCACTTTGTCGCCGACTCACGTATCCCCTTCCAGTGTATCGCCGGAACCGTCAGCGGTCGGTTGTGCGAGCCTCGCGTCGATGTCCTTCGGACGAAGCGAGACTGGGACACGTACTTCAGTGCGCAGAGCGGACTGTTCGGCGGCCCTGCGGTCACGACGGCGATCCAGCCAGACTTCTGCAACGAGCAAGTGATCGCGATCAACCTCGGAAGTTCGGGGACCCTCGGTCAAGTTCCGACAGTCGCCTCAATCCGATCGACCGGCCGTGACCTGTGGGAAATCGTTGTCCAAGTCGAGCAGCCTTTCGACCTCACGAACAACCCGAGCACGGTCAGCCCGTATGTCGCGGTGCGGACCCCATATGGGCCAAACAACTACGACATCGTACTCCAGTATCCCAAGGGTCAATCGGTTTTCAGTTTGCGGGCCGACACGGGGACATGCAACTTGCCCCGTGATTGGTGGCGCGGCCGCGACGGGAGGCGCCGATGACTGCGCTGATCGCCTTTGCCCTCTTCTCGAGCGGAATTCAGGTACACCAGGATGGGGGACGCGCCAAGTTCGGAGGCTACTTCATGGACAACACCATCGTCACAACAGGAGACCGCGGTGGCGCGGTAGGACACGACGTCGAGGTGTGCCAAACAGAGCCTCAGTGGGAGAAACTGCGTAAAACACTCGGCATCCCAGACGACAAGAACCGAGCTTTCTTCGAACTCCACGGACCGTTGGGCGCTATGGACTGGGGCCGCGAGCAGGTCGTCTTTGTCCGCGTGGGAGAGAGGCCGACGGCCGGATTCAAGGTCTCTATGTACAACCTGACGATGCAGGGTCACGATACATGGCAGGTCGCGCTGACAGTCTCACCACCGCCAAAAGGAATGATGGTTGCTGAAGTCCTGACAAACCCGTACATAGTGTTCCGGATGCGCCGTGCGAAGGGAATGCCCAAGCTCGTCATCCATAAAGGCTGACAAGCTCCCATAAGTGCCTCCTCAACCCGCCCAACAGCCTGGCGGAGCGGGCCCGCTATCATGGAGCCATGCGCGCGGAGATCGTTTCGGTTGGCACAGAGATTCTGCTCGGCCAGATCACAGACACGAATGCTGTCGAACTGGGCAAAGCGTTCGCCGACTGCGGTATCGATCACACCCACCGCCAGACTGTGGGTGACAACTTGGACCGATTGTCAGCCGCCCTTCAACTGGCCCTGTCGAGAGCCGACATCGTTGTGACGATCGGCGGACTCGGACCCACCGAGGACGACCTGACGAGAGACGGCATCGCCCAAGCGCTCGACGATCCACTCGTCCACGACCCCACGGTCGAGAGTCATCTTCGAGCCATCTTCGAGAAGAGGCGACTTCCCTGGCTCGACTCGCAGTTGCGGCAGGCACAACGACCCGCATGCGCCGATGCGATCCCCAATCCGAACGGTACCGCGCCCGGCTTAGTCTGCCGCAAGAACGGCAAGACGGTGTTTGCCATGCCCGGACCACGCGGTGAGTTCGTCCCGATGCTCGACCTGCACGTTCGCCCCATGCTCGCCAGACTAGGCGGCGGACTCGTCATTGCGTCACGTACGATCAAGATCGTCGGGATGGGCGAGAGCCTCGTCGAAGACAAGCTCAAGGATCTCATGGCCAATGCGGATCCTACAGTCGCCCCGTACGCCAAGACTGGGGAAGTCCATTTGAGGGTGACAACAAAGGCGCCCACAGCTCAGGAGGCGGACGAGAAGATGCGGCCGGTCGAGCTGGAGATACGCCGACGGTTGGGGGCCGTCGTCTACGGTTCCGACAGTGACACCCTGGAATCAGTGGTTCTCGATCTGCTCAGAGCCAAGGGCCAAACGCTCGCGACCGCCGAAAGCTGTACGGGGGGTTGGATCGGACAGAAGCTGACGTCTGTCCCCGGATCCTCGGACGCATACCTCGGAGGAGTGGTCAGTTACTCGAACGAGGCCAAGTCGCGCTTGATTGGTGTCAAGCAGGAGACTCTTCAGTCATTTGGGGCCGTAAGTGCGGAGTGTGCCGAGGAGATGGCCACGGGCGTGCGGGCAGCACTCGGATCGACCTTTGGCGTCAGCGTCACTGGAATCGCCGGGCCCGGAGGGGGAACTCCGGACAAGCCAGTCGGTCTTGTCTATATCGGAGTCTCGGGTCCCTCGGGGTCTCGCGCACACCGCTACTCGTTTCCCGGGACACGGGAGTCCGTCAGGCTCAGAAGCACGCAGACAGCCTTGGCTCTTGTCCGAACCGCCGCACTCGGCGAAACGGGTCTCTAGTTCCTGTCAATGTGCAGCCTCTCGAAGAAGAACTCCCACGCCCGGAATGTGTCGACACCGGAGTGGCCCATGTCGGTTCCGACTTGGACTTCAACGGACTTGCCAGCTTGACGAAACTTCTGCAGAAGCTGCAACGTGTTGCAGGGATGGACGTTCTCGTCGGCCGTGCCGTAATACAGCATCAGCCAACCCTTGAGGTCGCGGGCGTAGGTCATCGCTGAACCGGCCGAATAACCGGCTTCGTCTTCGTTGGCGAGACCCATGTACCGCTCGGTATAAGTGGTGTCGTAGTTGTGCCAGTCCGTAACGGAACTGCTAGCCACCGCTGCCTTGTAGACCTCCGGATGCCGCAACAGGCACATGGTTGAAGCGTAGCCGCCGTACGATGTTCCGGTGATTCCAACCTTTTCTGGATCGACGTACCCTTTAGCGATGACGGCCTTGGCGCCTTCAGCCTGGTCGTCAATCTCGGCGACACCCATGTGCCCATAGAGCGGATCAGAGAAGACCTTGCCGCGCCCGCCTGTTCCGCGGTTGTCGAATGAGGCCTTGAGCACGCCGAAGCCTGTCTCTGGGTCGTAAGCGCGGAAGTTCTCGGAGAACCCTCCACTGTGGGCATCCAACGGCCCGCCGTAGACGTCAATGATGAGCGGATACTTCTTCATAGGATCGAAGTTTCTGGGCTTGTGCAGCACTCCGCAGATTTTCGTCTTGCCGTCGGCGCTGGTGAACTCGATCCTCTCAGGCAGGGAGTAGCCAGCCGCCTTGAACGCGCTGACGTCCGACTGTGCGAGCACCTTGACGATCCGCCCGTTCATGTCGATCAGTCTCGTGACGGGCGGATCCTGGCAGGAGTCAGCCACGTCCACAGCGTATTGGCCGTCAGGTGACAGGGTCACGTTGTGGTCGAAAGCCGGATCGGTGGCGCGCTTGTTCGACGAGCCGTCCAAGCCCACGGAATACAACTGGTCCATGTAGGGGTTGTCCCCACCGTGTGCCATGTAGAAGACTTTTCCAGCTTCAAGGTCGATCTTGACGATCCTCGTTTCGTCAAACTGGTTGTTTGTCACCGTTGTCGTCTTGCCGGTGGAAAGGTCGACGATATAGAGGTTGACAAAGCCGTTGCGCTGGCTCTCCCACAACATCTTTCCGCGCAGATTGGACCGTTTGTCAATACCGTCCATGCCGTCGAAGAACCACGCGCCGAGCTTGTTCTCCGCATACGACTGGGGCCACGATTCCGACACGATGACTCGGACATCGCCCGTGTCAGGATCCGCGGCACAAAACTCCATCGTCTTCTGTCGTCTGTCTGTCCGCCTGAAGAAGAGCTGCTTGCCGTCGTACGACCACTGGATATCGTAAACGTAGTGACCCATTCCGTCGTCAAAAGCACCAGGCCGGACTTTCACCTTGACTGACTTCTGGGACTTCGTGTCGCAAATGTAGAGATCGATTGCGGGATTGTCTGACCCCGGCTTGGGATAAGCCTCTGGAACAAACGTGGGATGGGGAGTCGCTTGCTTGAAGACGACCATGTTGTCAATGACCTTTGTCTCGTCGAAGCGGTAGTACCAGAGCTTGGTTCCACTGGCGTTCATCCCCATTGCTTCCGTCTGCCCAAGCTCCTCACCATAGACCCAGCTTCCCGTCCCGTACTTGATGCGCTTTGAGAGGTCGCCGTCGCTCGTGACGGATTCGGGTCCTCCACCCTCCCTTTGCAGCCAAACATTCGCATCTTTGTAGAAGGCCCTCACCTTTCCGTCCGCGCTGAGAGACTCATCGAACTGACCACCGCGACCGGGACGCCTTCGCCTGGTGTTCGCGTTGGCGCGGCCGGATCCTGTCCCGGACTCCTGCGGTTCGGTGGC
>JAKOXK010000091.1 GCA_029781035.1 Armatimonadota bacterium | reverse complement strand
CGGTACATGCCCCTCAATCGGTGCCTTCCTTCGCAAGCTTCTTATAGAACTTTCCGATACAACCGGTCAGAGCCCCGGAAGATGGCAGCTCTGTCGGTATTCTCACGCTCATGCTTGGTGCGACCCTCGCTTGCTCCGTTCTCGCCATCCAACAGCAGTTTCCCGACCAGACCCCGCCTGGCGGACAGCGGACGGGGCGGACACAACAGCAGCGGACAGTTCCCGGCGCTTCTGAAGGCGGAACCGCCTCCCCCATCCGCATCAGCATCCCTGAGGTCAGGACGAAGCATACAATCAACCTGTCGTCCGGGCCGTTGAACTACACGGCGACCGCAGACCAGATCCCGCTCGGCCCCGACGGTGGCGACGTGGAGTGTCGGATGTTCTACGTGGCCTACACGAAGGACGGCGTCGATCCCGCCAAGAGGCCCGTCACATTTGCTTTCAATGGTGGCCCCGGAAGTGCAAGCATGTGGCTCCACATGGGGGCACTCGGACCGAAGCGCGCCCCGATGAATGACGATGGCAGCCTGCCCAAACCGCCTTATGCGGCCGTCGACAATGGGGAGACGTGGCTCGACTTCACCGATGTCGTCGTGATCGATGCCCCCGGCACCGGATACAGTCGGATCGCGCGTCCCGACTTGGCGACCAAATACTTCGGCGTGACGCAAGACATCGCCGCCTTCACTGACTTCGTCCGCAGTTGGCTGACCAAGCACGAGCGGTGGCGCTCTCCCCTGTTCATTGCGGGCGAGAGCTACGGGGGGATCCGGGGCTCGGGCCTCAGCAACTCCCTGTTCCGGGCGGGGATCGCGGTCAATGGGTTCGTCAGCATTTCGGGAACAAGCGACTTTCTCACCCTGGATGGCATGCGCGGCAACGATGCCACTTACGTAGGGTTCTTCCCTTCCATGGCTGCCTGCGCCTTCTACCACCACAAGCTGGGGAGCCGGTTCAAGAGCGTCGAACAGGTCGTGCAGGAATCGACCCAATGGGTGGACAAGGAGTACGTGCCTGCCCTGCAACTAGGAGACAGCCTGAGCGACCAGCAGAAGTCGGAGATTGCCCAAAAGATGTCGGAGTTCCTGGGAATCTCCAGGGATTACTGCCTCGGTTCCAACCTTCGAGTCACTGAGCGTCAGTTCTTCCGCGAACTCTTGCGAGACCAGAGCCTGACCATCGGTCGGTATGACGGGCGGCTTGTCGGAAAAGAGGAAACGCAGATCGGCGAGCGCGGTTCGGGAGATCCCAGCGACCAAGCCACGACGCCACCGTTCACGGCATCGATCAACGACTATCTCGAGCGCGACCTCGAAATCAAGACGGACCTCCAGTACTTGAATTCAGGCAACGTGCGTCCTTGGCAAGAACCGGAAGGCTCCTACGCGGAGACGGCGACGGACTTGAGGAACGTGCTCGCCCGAAACCCCCATTTCCACGTTCTGTACTGCTGCGGTTACTACGATCTCGCGTGCCCTTGGAACGCGACTCGGTTCACCGTCAACCACATGGGCCTGGACAAGGATGCCCGATCCCGCGTTTCATTCGACTTCTATCCCGCAGGACACATGATGTACATCGAGAAGTCCTCTCGGAAGAAGCTCCACGATGACGTCATGAAGTTCGAGTCCAATTGTCTCGACGGTCAATGAGCCTCAATCGCCGTCAGAGCGAATCGATCATCGTTCGGGTCTCTCTGACGGCAATCTCCCAGATCGCGGACATCTCATCGTCGCTGCGCTGGTACAGCCCCCCAAAACTGCCGTCTCCCAAAGCTTCGCGGACCGCTGGCGGCTCGGCGAGGCGCAACGGCTCGATGTTCGCCATCGGCTTCTTCGTCAATGGGCTCTGGACGCCCTCGACACGAGTCCATGGGAAGTTCTCCATCCACGAGGCGTGCGAGGCGTCCGGATCGGTTTCCTTAACCTTGGCCCAGACAAGGGGAGCGCTCCACCAATCGTGCCAGAGCACCCGGGCCTCGTTATGACCGACCCAGTCGGCCACGGCCGTACGCGCCGGTGTGTTCCCTCCGTGTCCGTTGACGATCAGAATCCGTCGAAATCCCTGGTGATGCAAGGAATCGAGGATCGACACTACGAAGGAAATGTACACGACAGCTGGGATCGAAACCGTGCCTGGATAGGAAAGGAATAGCGGGGTCATTCCATAGGACACGACTGGGAAGACAGGAACGCCGAGAGGTTCAGCGGCCTCCTGGGCCACTTTCCCGGCAAGGATGCTGTCTGTCGCCAGACGCAGATAAGCGTGTTGCTCGGTACACCCGAGAGGCAAGACGCACCGATCGTCGGTCAACAACCGATTCTCCACCTGCATCCAATTCGAGTCGGCGATCCGCATAATCGCATGATACGCGTCCACGGCGTGTACGATAAGAGACTCACGCGATGAAACGGTTGCTCCTTGCGCTAGGGCTCGGGCTGATGCTCACCGGATGCCAAGTCGCACGCGAAGGCGGCCCTGCGACCGCATACGGTCCGCACATTGGATTCGCCAGTCCATCGCTTCTCCACGAGCACTTCGTCAAGCATGGTCCGGAGTTCCAAGCGCGGTCAGAAGTCGAGTACCTAAACATGGCCCAGGCACTGCGCGACAAGCCACTGAGCCCGGACGTCTTGGAAGGTAGGCGCAAGGACGAGGTGGTCACGCGGTTCGATCGACCGACCCGCTCGTTTTTGGCTTTCGACAAGGACGGTACGATCCGAACCTTCTTCAAGCCGAACGACGGTGAGAGCTACTACTGGAGGCAACTGAACAGATGAGTACGGCGGTTCACGATTGGTTGGAGAAACGCGGCTGTCCGGCACACGTTGTACGGGGCGGCTCAGACGGCGTCGTCACGGCGTGGGAGCTCGCCGCACGCGGCCTTGCCGAGAGCTGGCCCATAACGAAGGACGAGTACCTCAACGAAGTTGACGGTCGTCAGATATTGGCTGACTTGGAGGCCGAAGGTCTCCTGGACGAACACGAACTCAAACGCCTCAAGTTGGCTGACCACCTATTCCAGGGTTCGACTCGGGCGGTCAACGAGTGCGTCTGGGGTGCGGCCAATGCAAGTCAGAACGGATGGACGGCCACAAAGAACTGGTGGTACTTCCGGATTCCGGCCTAGGGGCCCAAGTTTGGGGGTGAAGGAGCGAACCTCGTCAACGAATTGGCGTCTCGTCCTTTGATGACTTCCCTTGTCCTTCTGGCTCTCGTCTTGGCGCCTTCAAAGCCCCAGACGTTGCACTATACAGTGGACGGTCTCGATCGGACTGCCGACGTGTATGCACCTTCCAAGACATCGGCCCATCCACCACTCGTCTTTGGGTTCCACGGGCACGGCGGCAACACCCGGAACGCTTCGAACTCGTTCCACATCCAAGACCTCTGGCCGGAGGCAGTCGTGGTCTACATGCAGGGTCTGCCTTGTTCCGGGGGGATCGTGGACAAAGAGGGGAAGTTCCCCGGTTGGCAAGGCCGGAAGGGACTGCTCGGCGACCGCGACCTGCATTTCTTCGACTCCGTTTACGCCGACCTGACAAAGCGGTTTCACGTTGATACCGACAGGGTCTACGCGATGGGCCACTCGAACGGGGGGCTGTTCACCTACCTGCTCATGCAGCAGCGTGGAGAACTGTTCGCAGCGTTTGGACCCAGCGGGTCACCTTCGTTCGTGGCTGGGATGCCGACGAAGCCTGTCTTCCAGATCTCGGGGGAAAACGACCCTCTTGTCAATTTCTCGGGTCAATCGAGAACGCTCGACTTGGTCAAGAAGAGGAACGGGTGCTCGACAGAAGGCGTGAAGATCGCTCCGTATGCCACGTTGTACAAAGGCAAGGATGGCAATGATGTCGTTGCGTACTTCCATCCCGGCGGGCACGAATACCCGCGAGAAGAAGCCCCTCCCTTGATCGTCAAGTTCTTTCAACAGCACACACGAAAGCAGTGAGGCGCCGGCCTCACTGCTTCTCCGTGACCGTGTCTCCCACCGTGAAACTGTCTCCCTCGACGACTTCGCAGTAGGAAATCTTCTTGTCCACGCTCTTGACCCTTACGGTCCCGACGCGCTCCGTGCGTTTGCCCAGAATCTCACCGGTGTCCGGATCCTTGATGACCTTGGTCACGCGGACAATGTCGAACTGATCGCCTACCTTGACTCCGGCATCGTCTCCCGCGTTGATTGCGACCTCCTTGGCTTGCTGGTCATAGTCGGCCACCTTGCACGACCAAGGCTGCTTGTTCATCTTCTTCAAGATCATGTCCACGGCTTTGTCGATGGCGGTCGTCGTTGCTTTACCCAAGGGCGAGTTTTGAAACGCATTGAAATCGGTGTAAGTGCTGCCAATGTTGGCTCCGACCTTGATTCCCCCACCCGATGCCGTGCCTGAAGCGGTATCGGTGAACAAGACTTCGCTCGTGTCCACGTCGAAGAGTCGAACGTTGATGGCGACCTTAGCTTGGTTCGCGTCGGCGCCAATGTGGAATCCACCCACGCTCACACCACCGCCACCGCCCCGCTCCTGAACCTGAAAGTCGCTGATCTTTCCCTGGACAAGAGCCTGAGCGGGAACGATCTTCCCCTTCATGCTCTGTCCCGTGCTCTCCTCTTTGATCGCCTGCTCCTTCAGCAGGGCGTCGAGGGCCTCTCGCTCAAGGACGACGAAACGGCCCGTGTCCATGAGCTTCTTGACCATTTTTTCGTAAAGTGCCGTCTGAAAGCCTTGCGGCACGTGCCACGACTCAGCAAACGACCAATCGATCGGCGCGACCGCCAACCGGATCTTCAAGTGATGGTCCTGTGCTTGAGACAAGGTCGCCAGGGCTGCGACCATGAGGAGCGTCGCCAACTTTCGCATACATCCATTTTAGCCACCTCGCGGCCGCGGCGAATCCGTCCACTCGATGGCGTGATTCACTGGGACGTCTGGCACTCAACAGACACCCGGGGGCATCTAGTTTCGTGACCGGTGGCCGACAAAGACGCCGTCGAGGCGCATGACGCGAACAGCTTCTCCTGCGCTGCGGGCCGCGCAACGAGCCTCGCGTTGGCGCACGGTGCTAATCGTCCTCGTCAATCCACTCACTGGGGTCGAAGGGAGGCGGCGAGCCGCCGAACATGTGCTCCACTCCGAGGGCATCGATCAGGACTTCACGGGGTCGCGGTCCATCGCGCGGGCCGACGATTCCGCGCGACTCCATCAAGTCCAAGATGCGCGAAGCACGCTGAAACCCGATCGAAAACTTGCGTTGCAGCATCGAAGTCGAGGCTTCGCCGCGCGAAACCACAAACCGAACGGCTTCCTCCCAGAGAGGATCGGCATCCTCCTCTTCTCTCATTTCGGCCTCGCGCTCCTCGATCGCAATCTGCACCGGATTGAGCAGGTACTCCGGTCGCGCCTGTCGGCGCCAGAAGTCGCAGACCGATTCGATCTCTTTCTCGCTGACATAGCAGCCTTGGATACGGGTCGGTTTGTTCTGGTCGATGGGCATGAACAGCATGTCGCCCTTGCCGATGAGTTTGTCGGCGCCACCCTGGTCGAGAATGGTTCTAGAATCGACTTGCGACGAGACTGCAAAGGCAATGCGGCTCGGAATGTTGTTCTTGACGGTGCCGGTTATGACGTCCACGCTAGGGCGCTGGGTGGCTAGAACCAGATGGATTCCTGTCGCACGGGCGAGCTGCGCCAGCCGGAGGATTGACGTCTCGACCTCGGCTTGAGCCTGCACCATCAAGTCGGCCATCTCATCGAGGATCACAACGATATAGGGGAGTTTCTCAGCGAAATCCACCTTGGCGTTCCATCCGTCGATGTTCCTGACACCCCGGTCGCTGAACCGCTCGATCCTGCGCTCCATCTCGCGGACCACCGCCCGGAGCACCCCTGCAGCTTCCTTGACGTCCTTGACGACGGGGCACATGAGGTGGGGTAAGCCTTCGAAGAGGGCAAGCTCGACTCTCTTGGGGTCGATCATGACCAACCGCACGTCCTTGGGCGTGTGCCGCACGATCAGGGACATGATCATCGTCGCTAAGCAAATCGACTTGCCGCTGTTCGTAGCTCCGGCCACCAAGACGTGCGGCATTCGGGTCAAGTCCGTGTATTGAGGCGTGCCGCTGACGTCCTTCCCGAGCGCGACACCCAGTTTGAGATCGTCGGAGTGGAACTCCAGCGAGTCGCACATTTCCCGAAGCGTGACCATCGCGCGCACGGCGTTAGGGACCTCCACACCGATCGCGTTCTTGCCAGGAATCGGCGCTTCCACGCGAACGTGACTTGCAGCCAGGTTCATGGCGATGTTGTCGCCGAGTGCTGTGATGCGGTTGACGCGGATTCCGGGACCGAGTTGGAGTTCATATCGAGTGATCGCCGGGCCCGTCGCGACTTCGACGACATTGGCCTCAATCCCGAACTGCTCGAGAGTGCTCTCCAGCGTCTCGATGTTCCTCTGCATCTCCTCCTTGCTCCGCTTGGCCTTGTTCAGTGGCTCGGCCAAGAGTTGAACCGGAGGTAGTTCGTACCCCTCGCGAGCCGTCTGCGTCTCAAGTTTGACCCCGGGAGGACGTTCGCGCTCCACGTTGCGGGCTAGCATGTCGATCGTGCGCTTGGCTTTGTCATTGAGCCCGGCTTCCGGCTTGGCGGCTTTGGGCTCATCGTCTTCTGGCAGCGTGACAACGGCTTTTTTGATCGTTTTGGGCTCCGTTTGTGGCTTCAATGCGACGGCTTGAGCGCGCCGCTCTCTCAGTGCGGCGATCATCGCATGCACCGGCGAATCCAAGCAAAGGACGAGCCCGACAAGGGAAGTCGCGACAAAGCCGACCGCCATCGCTCCTCCCAAAAGCGCGTGGAACGCCCACGCGACAACGGCTCCGACATAGCCACCCGAAAGCCGGACAACGTCCGGATCAAAGAAATCCCCATTGAGGGAGCGGGCAAAGAACGCCACCATGCCGAGGAAGACCAGGACGGCACCAACGGAGACGCGGCTGACTTGGACTTTCGACCGTCCCGCCAAGAGCGAGAACCCTGCAAAACCGATCACGACGGGCACCGCCCATGCAGCCTGTCCGACAAGCAGTTTGAAGAACTGCGCCAAGCTGTCGCCGAGCATTCCGGCGTTTCCTGCCCAAAGTGCGATGAGGGTGACGAGAGCCACTGCCAGAAGAACGACCCCCCAGGCGTCGTTCGTCCGGTGAGGATTCCTGGCCGTGGCCTTGGCCGGGGCCCTGGTTCCCTGTCGGCGGCGGGTCGGGGTTGGCATCCTGCTATCCGCCGTAAGTCGGCGTTCTCTCTGACTCATACGAAGGCCCCTCCGTGGGCGTTCGCCCTTCAGTATATCCCGCAGTGGTTCAACTCAGAAGAAACTGACGCAGTCAGTGTTCGAAGTACCCGCGCACGTATCCGATACAACTGGCGACTTCAGGCAGCGACGTGTCCCAGTCATATTCGTACTCGACACTGACGGGCCCGGTCATGTTCAGCTTCTTGTATGCGTCTAGGATTGCAGGAACATCGCTGACTCCCGTGCCGTAGGGAACGTCGTGGGCGTCAGGACCAAAGGCGTTGAGGTCTTTCAGGTGACTGCTGACAATTCGGCCGTGGAGGGCTTTGATGGCGTCGACCGGTTTGATGCCCGACCTCACCCAATGACCCGTGTCGGCGCAGGAGCCGATGCGAATGTCCCGGTTCTTCAGGATCGAGTAGACGTACGCTGGATCCCACATCTTGTAGCTGGGGTCATCGGCGCGTTTCGGGTGGTCGTGAAAACCAACCTTGATGTCGAACTCCCGGACCAAGACCTCGATCGTGTCCATCGCGTCCACTGATTCGGTGTTGATGGCGATCAGGCCCAGACGTTTCGCCCACTGGAAAAGTGGGCGTGCCTGTGCGACGTCCTTGGGGATGCCTGTGACACCAAACGCAACAGCGCGGACACCAAACTTCTTGAGTTGTTCGACGAGCGCGGCCGTGTCTGCATCAGACATCTCCGGTCCGACTTTGACTTCAGAGCCCGGGCGCAAAGCTTGACCCGGGAAAAGCTCGATGTTCTTGGCCCCAGCCTGTGCCGTCTTCGCGATCGCCTCAAAGGCCGTGAAACGGTTGAATGTCCAGGCCTGAACGCCCATGGCAAAAGGCGTGGAGTCGATCGGTTGTACGGGGGACAAGAGGCACATCGCCAGAACCAGTGCGGTCATGGCCCTATTTTGCTCGATGTCGGGGAGCGACGACGCCGCGCGTGAACCCAGGCACGACCCGGCTCGTCACTTTACGCCGAGAAGCAGCCCGACACACGCCATGCACATCCACAGTGCTGTGCCGCCGTAGCTGATGAATGGCAACCACAGGCCAGCGACGGGCAAGATCCCAACGTTCATCCCGAGGTTGACGATCGTGTGAAAGCCCAAGACGGCCAGCACTCCGGCCGAAACCATCTGGCCAAAGGGCTCTGACGCTCTGTAGCCAACCAGCCAGACCCGGAAGAAGAAAAAAGCGAAAGCGAGCAAGGTCAGGGAACCCCCGATCAATCCGCCCTCCTCACCGATGACCGTGAAGATGAAATCGTTCTGCTGTTCCGGGATGAAGTGGCGCGCCTTTTGTTCGCCCTGCAGGTACCCGACACCGGTCACGCCGCCAACTCCAAGCGCGATTTTGGCGCGATCCTGTTGGTAGGCGTTGGACTGGGAGTCTGGCCTCAGTTGCGCTTCGATCCGTTGACGCATGTAGCTGGGCATGACCCCCGGCGTGAACCAAGCGAAGGCACCCAGCGCGCTGACGGCCAAAACCGTGCCGACCACGAACTTCCATGGGACGCCGCCGTAGAGCGACACGGCAAGCCAGATCATCACCAACGATACGGCACCAGCCAGGTGAGGCTGGAGGAGTACCAGCAAAATGATCGGCAAGGCGTGTACGAGTGAGCCAACATAGGTTTTGAACTCCTTGCTCTGGTCCCAATGCTTTGAGAAGTAGGCAGCCAGGGTGATGATGAGGATGACCTTGGCGAACTCACTCGGCTGGAACTGGAGTGGCCCGATGTCGACCCAACGCCGAGCCCCATTGACCTCCTTTCCAACGATCCGGACAGCAATCAGCGAAAGGACGCTCAAGGCGTAAAGGAATGGCGATGACCGCTCCAACGTCTTCTGTGGAACGGTCGCACACAGGACGAGTCCGACGATGCCGACCGCGGCCCAGAGGGCCTGTTTTCCCATGAACCCGCCATCCGCGCGGGACGCGTCCACGCTATGGATCGCGAGGAGACCGATGAGAAGAAGAATTCCGGCTGAGGCCAAGAGCCACACGTCGAACCCTCTTCCAGGCCGATGGACGCTTGATTCGAACGCGCCTTTGGCGTCCGCGTTACGGATCATGACGACGGCTTGGGTCGCGGTTCCCGAGTCGTGCTCGAGCCTAGGTCACGTTTGACCAGTCCCTTCTTGGGCTCGAACCAGAACTTGAGGGAGCGCTTGCCGATCATGCCCCCTCCCGTGTCGGCTTCTAAGTCCGCAGTCACCAAGATGCACGGAAAGACGCCGGCCGCCAAGTTCAGCGTGTCGGTGGCGCTCGTCAGGGTCGCTTTCGCTTTCTTCCGGGTTAGGCCCAACGCGGTGTAACCCGTCCAGTCCCAGGATTCCCCGACCCGAAACGGATAGCGGATCAGCGGGATCGCGGGGTCGAACGTTTCGCCGGTGATCCCGATGAACCGGAAGCTCTTATCGTCGGCTTGGTAGAACTCCTCTTCCAGCATCTCGTCTTTCGATTCCAGTTTGAAGGTCACACTGTCGCCTTTTTGCGTCCTTGACATCGTCACCGGCACCGAACTGCCTGACAGGATCAGGTTGGCATTCGCATAGGGGAGCGCGTCGGGTTCCAGTTCGGCAGGAGACTTGTAGATCTCTCCGAGCGGGACGGGCGACTGCTCCTGGGGCTCGTGAAGCTTCATCCAGCAGCCGGCCATTCCGGCTGTCGCTGCGACGACAAATGTGAGGAGAAAAGGTTTCAATCTGGTTTGCCTGGGGAAAAGGCCACAAGTTTCCGCTCGCGGTCCACTTTCGTCTTGTCGAGCGTTGTCGTGTCACGGAGAGAAACGAGCCCGATGCCACGGGCGTACACATAAACCTGGTGCTTCTTCGCGCCCATCTTGCCTTCAGGACCAACCGTCGCGTCCATGACGACCTCGATCGTGTCCCTCTTTTCGCCAAAGAACTCCTTTTGGCCGGTCCTGCGAGTTGAACCCTTGATCGTCAGCGGGGCCAGTTCACCGTACCACTGAGTCGCCCCCGTGTATTGCCAAGTATTCTTGTCAGATCCGAGTTTGATGATCGGATAGGGGTTTGGTAGCGGCTTGTTCTGGTCGAACGCGACGACGAGGACTTGATCCCCTTCAACTCTGTAGAATGTGCTCCCGTCCACGTCGCTGTCCACCTTGCTCACGATCGGCGTCGCCAATTTCCCACCTTTGTCGCCGATCGGCTGCTCGTTTCCGACGCTGTCCTTGTAGATCGTCGTCAGCCCGTTGGAGGTGTCTTGGTACGTCCAGACTGTCCCTTTGACGAGCGGGAAGAAATCGGAAACGTCCGACGGTTTCTCTTGGGACAGGGCAATGGCGGCGCACAGTGCAATCATCATTCACCAACCTTCGAGAGTTCGACGCTTGAGGTGAGTACCTTGTTATCCTTACCTTTCACCTCGAGCTTGAACTTCACCACTCCGATGTCCTTGGCGTACCAAGTCTTGCTCGAGACCGTCTCTTTACCTTGGCCCTTGTCCATGACCACAGTGTCGGACACGACCAGTGCGTCGAACTCGCCGGCAGGGACCTTGATCTTCTCGACCTGGAGGGCCTTGCCTGTGCCCTTGAACGAGATGTCGGGCTGGCCCTCGTTCTTCAGGACGTAATCGTAGTTCCATGTGTCTCCGACCGCCATCTTGGCCGGCAGAACCCGGGCTGGCTTCGGGGGCGATCCCAGGCTCGTGGAAAGGAGATAGAGACCGTCAGACTGGATCAACTCCTCTTCGCTTCCGAGGCTCGCCAACGAACCGGTGCGAGTGACCGTGAACGTCGCGCCGTCTTTGGCAATCGACTTGAGCTCCGTCGTCTCGGTGCCCTCTTGGGGCTGCGAGCCCCCCACCTGGCTGAACAGGTAGGTCTTGGGCTTGTCTCGGCCGAGACCACTGTAGGCGAACGCATCGTTCTTCAAATCGGCCGGGATCGACGCGACCGAAGGCTTGTCGCTCGAGTTAGTTCCTCCGCTGGTCGCTTTCGTGTCCGAAGCACCGGTCGAACCCGGCGGGGACACCGAAGTGGACGGCTTCGAACAACCGACCACGACGAGGGCGAACAGGGCGAACGGCGCAAGGTGTCTGACGTGTTTGTTCATGTCCTCAAGGTTGGTGGCTCTTTAGTCGAAGTACCGACGAGACAGTCTGCGTGTTCCCTGCCTTGTTCCGCACCGTGATGTCCTGGACGTATCGAACCAATCCGACCTTGGGCACCCAGTACGCCGTTGAGACGGTCAGGAACTGGATGTCGCCGTTCTGGTACTGGGACCTCTGCTCCGTGCACATGGCGCTCATGCGTCCCGTGGCTGTATCTACCTCTTGCGGCCCTAGTACCGAGATCTTGGACTTGAACGGGCCAGGTAGGGTCAGCGGCCTCGTTCCGGTCGAGGAAACGTCTACTTCTGAGTTCTCTTTGACCGGGAACGGGATGATGGGTACGGCAGGCTCGTACTTGATTGGGGTCAGAGGATCGTCCGCCGTTTTGCGATATGAGCCCTGATAGTCGTACAGGCCGTTCGGGCCAAGGCGCCAAGTGATCTTGTCCGCCACTTGGCCGTTGCTTGAAACCTCAATGTGGATCAACTTGCCGTCCGGAGTGTCCTCGATACTGGCGATCTTGAAGGTGACTTCAGTCGTTTTGACCGCGTTCCCTTGGCTCGCTGTGGACTCGAACACCCACGTGTTGTCCTTCTGCGCAGGGAACAAGTCCGCCTCTTGTCCTGGCGTGACGGAAACGGGCGTGATCTTTTCCGGGGCTTTCGTGGTTGAGCCCCCAGACTTGGTCGAAGACCCGCAACCGCAAAGCAGCACGGCCGCGGTCGCGATGGCCATATAGGTTGTCGTGTTCTGTTTCATCTTCCTCTCGTCGTGGTCGCGGCCTTCGTGATTCCCTCGACCGCCTTTTCCGCCAGGTCCGCCGACGGGACACCCGTCATTTTGACCTGATCTCCCGGCAACTCCGTCGTGATCCTGGGTGCGGCAATGGCGATGCCGTCCATGGTGAGCAACAACTGGAACCCAGGATTCTCGTGACTGTACTTCCAAAGCCGCATGCGTCCCTCGTCCGTCAGCCTCAAGTCGATGTCGGCAAGGATGCTGTTATTGGGCCCTTCCCGGGTGGAGTACGAGGCACCAGCCATCTGGTTTTCGTTCACGACCACCGTCGTGTTCGACAGGATCCGCTCTGGCCCCTCCGCTCTTTGCTGGTTGCGCCGACGGTCGATCTTCGACCGAAGGGACGCGGTCACGTCCTCTTTGCTCCTGCCGTTCAGTTTGTTAGCTTCTTCGCGGTAGATCCCGATCAGCATGCCTTCCGAAACGTTGAACTTCTGGTTGATCTGGTTGGCGACTGCGCTCGAGAAGAGCGTCGTGTAGGGTTCGCGAACCCTGCAGGTCACCGTCTTCGTGCTTCCCTCGTACGGAACCTTCACATCGACCAAGTTCTCAATGACGATGCCGTTCATGATCGCGTTCAAATCGACTGTGTCAAGCGGTGTGCCGTCGAGCTTCGTGTTCAGGTCGTGCTCGAGCTTCGAGCGGAGCACGGGATCGCCACCCAGAGCAGCCTGTATGTCGGCCGAGGTCCACACGACCTGGACTGGCGGCAGATCCTCTTCTTTCATTTTGTTGACGCTCATCACCATCTTCCCCAAAGCTTCGGGGTTGCCCTGCAGAGCCTGGAGCGTTTCCCTGATCGGTAGCCGGGGAGCGTCCTCAGTGCCCTGTTTGTCTGGGTCAGGGGCGTCAAAAGCACCTTGATTCGCGCTGATCTCAACAAGGTGAGCGATCCCATTGGACACGATAATGCGGTAGCCGGCCTCTCGCCTCACAGCAATGAGGTCGATCCGGCCCGGCACGATCGGTGCGGGATGATAGCCGTCGAGGACCAACTTGGGAACGATGATCTTGACCGCCCATATGGCGCCCAAGACCCCCAGGGCCACCGCTACAAACCCGCCCGCAGTACGCAACCTCATATTTGGAACCGACGATGAACCCTCAGAAAGGCCAACAGTGTACCGTTCCCGCGGGTTCCAAGCCTCACTCCGATGGATTGAAGTCCTCGTAGACCTTTCCGGCAAACCACGTCGCTAGCCATCCGAGGCCGAGCATTAGAGCCGAGGTCGGCAATGCTGCGACCGCTATGGGGACGCCGACCCAGACCAACAAAATGAACAGCCCGATCGGCGGGGCCGTGCACGCCAGCATGCCCAGCATTGTTGCGAGGCCACGAAAGCCGCGCTGCGTCGGATCGTCGACATCCGGAAGCAGCAAGACCAGCAGCAACGAGACTGCACTGAGCGCGACTGTGAAGGCCGGGAACATCAGCAACCCGGCCACAGAGAACGGAAGCAAGTACGGGCGCAAGATGGCTGCAGTCACGAGTCCGAACGCCACGGAGATCCAGCCGCCCAGTCCCTTTGAGACAACCTCGACGAACACCGTCCCTTGGGCCGTGAATGGCAACGGCTTGAGCAAGTCCACACGGCGGAGACTTTCGATGAATCCCGCCTGGGCATAACCCATGGTCGGTCCGAGGAGCAAGATCGCCTGCATCGCGAGCAAAAAGGAACCTTGGAAGGTGCCGCCGATGCCGGGACGGTGCATAGAAGAGACTAGCATGGCCATGCCGATGCTCAAGCAAATAAAGAGCACTTGTGTCGGCATGCCCGTCCGCTTCACGGTCAGGGCTTCCTTCCACAGGATCGCCATGGGGCCTCTGACTGTCCACCGGCTCAGCAAGCCAGGGCGTCCGGCCTTGATCTTTCCGGACTCAGCCTGCTTGGCATAGAGCCCGTACATGTCGCCTGTCCGGCGCATCAAGCGGCTGTTCTCACTCACAGCGGCGCGGAGTGCGGCCTGTTCGTACATCCACTCCGTGTTCGAAAGCGCTAGCCAGACGGCGACAGCGCCAACACCGACCAATGCCCCGCCACCGACCAGGGCCTGCAGGAAGCTCCCCGTCAGGGGCGCTGTCGTCAGGGTGGTCGCGGCCGTCGCCATAAAGAAGACAGCCCGGATATCGCCCGCATGGGAGACCTGAAGCAAGCCGTCAGGGAACTCGGTTCCCAGAACCCTGAAGTACACGGCGGCCCCAAGGGCCAAGAAGGCACCGACCACTCCCCAAGTCAGGGCAACCCGCCAACGCTCGACACGGTCGTCAGGTTTTGAGAACACGAGGCTCAAGGCGTAGCCGATCCAGACCCAAGCGATCGCTGAAAGGAAATAGGCGATCGCCGCCACGCGGAAAACGGTGTTGGCTGTTTCCGGGTGCGGCACCGACTCGAAAACGGCCGTCCAGCCCATCTTGGCCGGGCGCCAGAACACGACGGCTAGGAAGAGGGGCATGATCAGCGTGACCCAAATGTCCCGCAACACCCTCAGGATCAGAACTGTCCGCGGATCCACCGGTGTCGGAAAGAGCACGTCGACGTCTGCCGCTCGAAACCCGCCTCGATACCCGAACAGGTTGAGGGCGAACACGAACGTGACTGCGCTGAATCCCGCGAAGACGACCCCGTCAATGACATAGATCGGTGGAAAGTCGAGCCGAGGCCCTTCGAACGGGATCGACTCCATCGCCCCTTGGCCGAACATCATCCTGGGCAACCACCAGAGTTGCGTGACGATGAAGAAGAGGACCCCGATCGTTCTTGTAGGACTTGAGAACGCCCGCTTCACTCCGTTGACCAGGCTTCTAACGTACAGGAAGACCAGGGCCCTCATTCGAATCCTCCTCCGTCAACGACAGGAAAACCTGCTCAAGGTCAGCGTCTTCAAGGTGGCTGCTGTGGCGAAGGTCATCCAGGGTTCCTTCGGCCACGATCTTGCCCTTCGCCATGATCACAACCCGGTCGCAGAGCCTCTCAGCCGTGTCGAGCAGATGGGTTGAAATCAAGATCGATCCACCCAGTTCGCGCGTCCGGGCGAGCTCGCGCTTGAACTCGGCAACCCCGGCAGGGTCGATCCCGATCATCGGCTCGTCGAAGAGGAACACGCTCGCCCGGTGGATGAGGGCGCACGCCACCGCTAGTTTCTGCCGCATGCCTTTGCTCAAGGTCGCGACCAGACTGTTCCGCTTGGGCGTCAGGTCGTAGCGTTCCAGCAGTTCCTCCTTGAGGCTTTCGAAGACGTCCATGGTCTGGAAGCACATCGCAACGAACTTCATGTGCTCCTCGACTGTCAGCAGTTCGTACAAGTTGGGCACCTCAGGAACATAGGCGAGCCGGCTTTTGGCGCCTGCTTGATCCTGGACCACATCATGACCGCATACCAAGACCTGTCCAAAAGTGGGCCGCAGAATGCCGGACACGCACCGCAAGATGGTGGTCTTCCCGGCCCCGTTCGGGCCTAGCAGACCGACAATCTCACCTGGACTGACCTGAAAACTCACCTGATCCACGGCCCTGAACCGCTTGTAGTCCTTCACCAAGTTGGCGACCTGTAGCATCCGCCTGCTTTGTACCCCTGCACCGCGGACCCCTGGCGCAAGGGTAGCATCGGCCCTATGAGCGTCGCCGAATCGGCGGAGAAGGTCAAAGCCGAGGTCGGGAAGTCGTTTGTTGGTCAAGAAGCCGTCGTCGAGCAGGTTCTGGCGGCCGTCTTGGCCGATGGGCACGTCTTGCTCGAGGGCGTGCCGGGGCTCGGAAAGACCCTCCTCGTACGGACGCTGGCGACCGCACTCGACCTACCGTTCGCGAGGATCCAGTTCACCCCCGACCTCATGCCGACCGACGTCGTGGGCACAGAGGTCTTCGACCAGCGAGACGTCCAGTTCAAGGTTCGAAAAGGTCCCGTGTTCACGGGCGTCCTTCTCGCCGACGAGATCAACCGGACGCCGCCCAAGACTCAGTCCGCCCTGCTGGAAGCCATGGAGGAGCGCCACGTGACGATCGGAGCCGAGCGGTATGAGTTGCCGTTTCCGTTTCTCGTCTTCGCTACCCAAAACCCCATTGAGTTCGAAGGCACGTATCCCCTGCCAGAAGCGCAACAGGATCGGTTCCTCATGAAGGTTGTCCTGAGCTACCAACCGGCGAAAGCTGAGCGAGAAGTTCTGCGCCGCTTCCATGAGGGATTCCGTGCCCAAAGTCTGGAGCGCGCGGGGTTGCACCCAGTCCTCGATGCCGCCGGGCTCCAGGCACTGAGGGCCGAGTGTAACGCCGTCACCGTCGAAGACAAGGTCTTCGATTACATTTATGGGATCGTGGCGACGACTCGCGACCACAATGACATCTTGATTGGCGCGAGCCCACGGGCTGGCCTGGCGCTCCTTGCCTGTAGCAAGGCGGTCGCGGCCCTCCGGGGACGGAACTTCGTCATACCGGACGACGTGAAGGAACTTGCCCTTCCGGTGCTAAGGCACAGGGTGTTGCTGAAACCAGAGACTGAGATAGAGGGACTCGGCGTCGACACCGTTCTGAGCTCGCTTCTCGAGGGGCAGACAGTCCCGCGATGAGAGTCCTCGTTCTTCGCAGACAACGTTCAGGCTCGACCCGGGCCCTCACTGACGCCCTACCAGCAGCTCTCGATGCTGAGGGCATTGAAGTCGTTGTGGACGATGCCGACAATTGGATCCCCGACAAGACAGGCTTTCGGACCGACCGTGAGGTCAGCAAGACGCTCAAGCGAGCGGCACAAGGCTTTGACCTCGTCCACGCATGGGGATACAGGACGGCGTGGGCTTGCTCAGAGGCTCTCTATCTACGTTTTCCATGGGTCTACACAGCCTACGATTCGCCGAAGACGACCCATTCCGAACTCGTCGATCGTCTGAACGCGGCACGCAGGGGCCTTTGCAGTTCCCACTACGTGAAGCAGAAGCTCGATGAGGCTGACACTCTCAATCTCGATGTCATCGTTCCCGGAGTTCCGGTCCCGGCCGACCCCTCTGAGACGTTCATAGACAAGACGGAAGCCCGCTCGAAACTGGGGCTCCGTGACGATGCGGTGATCATAGCCGCAGTTGGACGGTTTGTTCCCGAGCGCGGTTTTGACGCTCTCGTGTCAGCGTTCGACAACGTGCGGTATGCGGTGCCCAAAGCGCGTCTGTTCATTTCCGGCTCCGGGCCCCATCCACCACCGATCCACCAAGAAGGGATCGAAGTCCGCGGCCCGCTGAGTTCAGTCTGGCCATTGCTCCGAGCTGCCGATTTGGTCGTCGTTCCCAGTCGCCGGTGCGGGTTCAGCCTGGTCGGAGCCGAGTCGATGACGGCCGGGGCTCCGGTCCTCTTTCGGAACGTCGGCGGTATGCCGGATATGGCCGAAGCCGAAGTCAACGCGTTTTTTTTCAACAACGATGACGATCTTTCCAGCCGGATCATTCAGGTTCTGGAACTGGAAATGACAAGGGAGACTGTCGCCAAGGCTGGACAAATGCGCGCGGAATCGCGATTCAAGTTTGTGCGGTACGCCCGGCAACTGGCCGAGGTTTACCGAGACTCTGCTGGGGCATGAGTCCCCGTCGCGGTTGCATCGGCGCGCGAGAGGCGTCTATAGTCATGTCGGCGGAAGTCACCACGGACGGTGGTAACGGAGGACGGAGCAAGGAAGCTCCTCCCGCCCTTTTCCTTTTCATCCCACCGCTTAAAGGCTAACGCCTTGGCACGCCTGCCAGCGCCTTGGCCACCAACCTGTCGAGCGTGTCGCTCTCGTGCAACATCTCATGATAGGCACGTTGTGCCACCGCCTCGCGTCGGAGGATGAACGCCGTCGAGCCGAGGAAGACCGCCAGACCGACATAGACCGACACGATCGCTAGCAGCAAGGCTGATCGTCGGTCAGCCGGAACGATGGCGCCGAGACCGAGGAGTAGGGCGACTCCGAGTACAGACCACGTCGCCAACGAACCGAGGCCTGCGCTGCCCTGGCTGGCCGAACCTATCAGAAGCACCGCCAAGCCGCTTTCGAGCGCCATCGCCAACAACACCGAAAGGCTGACACTCCACCATGAAGGCTTCTCCGCCAGAGTCAGCAACCACGGCAAAGCCATGGCGAGCCACACGACAAGTGTTGGCATGACCACGGTTCCGGCTCCGGTCAGCACTTCTCCCAAGACCACTAGACTTGGAAGAGCGGCCAAGACGATGAGGGCCCAGCGCCAGCCTCGGGAACTCAAGTGTCCCAAAAGAGCCGTCGCCACTCCCATGCCAATGAGGAACGGCAACGCGTTGGCCGCGTTCTCCTCAGAGAGCGGCCCGTTCACGAGAAGCGCAAGGGACGCAGCGAGCCCAAATGCGAGGGCCTGCTTGTGTTGTGCGATCCATGACACGTTGGCCAAGCCCGCCACCAACACCGATCCGAGCAGAGCGACACCGAGGCTCAGAAGGGGAGTGAAGATCGGCGCCTGCGAGTTGACGATACTCTCAGCCTCGGCGAACCAGAATGGATTCTGGCCCGGGGTGTACGAAGCCGGGTCGATCGCGGCGACCGCAGCCGCCTCTTCAAACGCTTCTCCGTCACCGCCCACCGATCGTGCCGCCGCCCTGAGTTCCGCCTCGCCATAGCGCTTCCAGTCCTCAAGCCTGATGCGGTGCAACTTGCCATCGATGACTTCCCAGGGTTCTGAGACGGCGTATTGACACAGGGCTCGCCCGACCGAACGGGAAACGAGGCTGTCTCCCGATCGGGCCATGGTGGTGCCGATCCGAGACCATGATTCGCGTGCCTTGACTGAGACTTGTAACGGCTTGGTGACAAACGAAACCCTTGCCAGCGAAAGGTACGAGGCCACGTCCGGAAGGAGGATGCTATAGGCCAAAGTCAGCCTGGAACTGGCCGACGGGGCTCCTAGCTTTCTGCTCAGGTACCCGTATCGCCACTCCGCCTCGTCCATGACGTGCGAACTGAACACCATGCACTTTGCTGCCGCATCAATGGCGGCGTCCTGGGCCGCCTGGTCGCCACGCTCGTGCGCCGTGACTGCGTCGATGAGGTGCCAATAGGCGTTCTCCGGCTCCTGAGGAGCCCGTTGGGAGCAGATATCGTGGACAGTTGCAGCCACCGCCAAGCGCATAGCCCGCGTGCCGGCCGACAGCTTCGGTGAGATCTGACCCAGTTCGCCATAGGTCAACCTCTGACAGGCTAGACGCACGAGAACGGCGTCCGAGACCAAGGTTGTCTTCCGTAGTTCGCGAAGGTGGGCCGCCTCGACCCATCTCCCGAAGTTGTCGACCTGGACGGGATGGGCGCCGAACAAGATCTCAGCGATTGTCGCGGTGGGATCGTTCGGATCGCCCCATGTGCGTTCCGCTGCAGCCGTCGCCTGTTCAGCCTGAACCAGCCGCATCGCCGGCGCGATCCATCGGGTCTGCGGTAGCGCCAGCCACACGACCAGGGCGCCGAGCGTCACAGATAAAGCAATCCAAAAAGCCTTCACGAGTTCCTGACCCCCCAAAAGGATCCTAAAGTCGGCACTCCGTCCCCAAACTCGGCCATCCGTTGCACCGGCTGCTCTTGTATCGGTCGGACTCGGGGCGCGGACACTGGCACGCAAGCGACACTGGCCAGCAGCACCATCATTGCCGCACCGACCGCTGCACCCGCCGCCAAAGAGGCGCCAACCTTCTCCGGTCTCGGCGCAAGGCCCTCGTAGTGCTTAGTCAAGAGGGCTTCCAGTTGCCTATCATTCATCTTGGCCCCCCCACACGGCGCGAAAAGCCGCCTTTGCTGCGTGTACGCGCGAAGCGACCGTTCCCATGGGCACACCCAGAGTCTCGGCAATCTCCTTGTAGCTGAGCCCATCGCCAAAAGCGAGCGCGAGCACGGCCTGATGGTCGGGCTTGAGCTGGGCCAGGACCAGCCGCACTGCGATCGAACCGTCTCCCGGCACGACCATCGCTTCTGCCTCAGTGTTTTCGGCTTCCCTGCGGGCTGAGAGCGCGTTCATCGCGCAGTGCACCACGATGCGGCGAAACCACCCCGCCAAAGATCGGGGATCCCTCAAAGCGCTGAGACCGGACAGTGCCCGAGAATACGCCTCCTGCACGACGTCTTCCGCGCTACTCCGGTCACCCATCAACCGGGTTGCTGTAGCCAGCGCCGACGTCCGGAGCCCTTCGAGTCGTTCAGCCGCGTCCTCCGCCGTCGCTTCGTCCAACCAGACGTTTTCAAACATCTCTACCCTATATGACCGACCGGCGTGCTGTTTTCTTCACTCTGCCTGAGGTTTTGCTTAAGAACAGTCGATTTCAGCTCACGGTGAAACGCTGCTAGCCGTCATGTAGTACAAATTGTGCCAGGGTCCCGCCATGAGCCAAACCTATACTGCCGCCTGGTCCCGCCGACTGGACGAGGTCGGGCTCACAGCCCTCTTCGGGGTCTTCTTCTGCCTTTCGTGCTTCATGCCGGTCAAGTCGCAGACCTTTGTGGTCAACGTCTTCATGCTTGGGCTTTGGGGCACGATGGCCACGCTTGGTCTGGCTGTGCTCCTTCTCACTGTCTCTGAGGTGACTTTGACTCCGACCAGCGTCACGCTCAGGTCGTTGACCCGTCGTGTGACGATCCCGCTCGATCACCTCGCCGCGCTTGAGTGCACCCAAGCAGGAACGTCGAGCCGTGCCCTCTTCAAATGCGCCAACGGTAGGAACTACACGCTTCTGTTCAAATCGTATCCCGATCCGGCCACCATGCGCACCGCCCTGGAAACTTGGTTCGCGCCCAATGAAGCGAACTTGATCCAAGCCGCCATGCGTTCGCGGCGCGTCTTCAAGAAGGGATCGGTCTCGTTGGCCTTGATCTGTTTGTCCCTCGTCCTCTTGGGGATCTCGATCGTGACAGAACCCTTGAGCGGCGCAGGCCTCACACTCATCGGATGCTCGCTCTTGGGGGTTTTCGCAGGCATTCTGAGTCGACGTGACTACGCCCAGGTCATGCCCGAGGGCATTGTCCAACAGTTCTTCTGGGTCACGAAGCGCGTTGGGTGGGAGCAGGCCGATTCGGTGACACTCTGGATTCAGTCAAGCCCCCGTGGTGGATCGAGGAACGAGCGGATGACCATCGCTTCCGGCACGACGAACATGTATCTTGGTGAAGCGTACGACGACTGGGAGATCCTCCGGGACGTGGTGCTGGCCAATGTGCCGGCCCAGAAGGTCACCGACAAACGATACGGCGCTTAATGGGCGCTGGCTATAAGTGACAAACGCCAGTCCGATACCACCGGTACACTTAGATCGAGCGTTGGAAGCGGTTTACAGGGCTCGTTGGTGGAATCGCCTTGACGAGATCGTCATCGCGGCTCTGTTCTTGCTGCTGACAGTCGGCTGTCTCACACCTGTCAGCGCGTGGACACCCCTGCCCGCGCGCATCGTCTTCGGCCTTTGCTTTGGTCTTGCCGCCGCCTTCAGTCTCGTGTGGATCTCAATCGAAGTCCGGGAAGTCAGGCTCGCGCCGGGCGGCATCACCCTCCGCAAACTGTTCACGACCACAGGTCTCCACGCTTCACAGGTCGGCACCGTCCAGCTCTTCAGTAGCAGCCGAACGGCCTGGATCAAGGTGCGCTCGATCTCTGGCAAGACGCACTTTCTTCGTCTCCGCAGCTTTTTGCCGCGCGACACGTTGACGCACAACCTTGGCACTTGGTGGAGATCGATCTCACCGGAGTCCGTCGCCTCCGTGATCCAATCCGGACATAGGTTCCGGATGCGCTCCTTTTCGGCAGTCTGCCTTGGTGCTTCCCTGTTCACCGCCCTCCTATCGCTGGCCTGCGGCCTCAGCGTAGACAAAGCCCTTGAAGGTGTCGCGTCGGCGCTCGTAGTCGGGGTCCTCCTTGCTTTCCTCGGCTTCCAGGCCGGGCGGGACTATGTCGACGTGACCGCCGACGGGATCGAGTGCCGCCGGATCGGCGTCCGCAAGCGCATGCGGTGGGAAGACGTCTCGCGGGCACGGATCTGGGTGCAGCAGCATGGCGGGACGCAAGGCATCGAATACCTCACCCTCTTCTCCGGTGTTCGAAGACTCGAGCTGTCGTCCGCCTTTGACGACTACCCCCTGCTCAGGGACGCCGTTGTCCTGCGCCTCGGGCCCGACCGCGTCTGGGACGAGACAAAGCTCCCAGGACTGACTGCAAAGTGAGCCGGAGGCCCATGGCCCCGCCAACGTGGAAACCAGGATCAACAAGCACTCTCAGAAAAGCGACAGATTCGTGTCCGTCAAACTGGTGACTCTCAGGTGCCTGGGGCATGCCTAGGTAGTTGTTCGTTTCAGACGGGGTTCAAACCAGGGCGAAAGGGCTGACATAGGCAGGTGGCTGATCGTATCTTAGGAGAGAAGACCGCCAGCGATGCCCCTTCTCGCCGCCACCGTCGCGCTCGTGGCCCTTACAGGCCAGCAACAACTGCATATCAGTGCCCGACTGGCGTCAGAAGTCGCTTCGGTCAGGCCGGGCGGACAGTTCGTCGTCGCACTGGTGCTCAGCATTCAGGACGGTTGGCACACGTATTGGAGGAACCCGGGCGATATGGGTTCGGCTCCCACGATTGACTGGCAACTCCCCGAGGGATGGAAAGCTGGCCCGATCGAGTGGCCAGTGCCGCGGCGCATCGAACTCGGCGACGGCATGGTGAGTTACGGCTATGAGGGCCAGGCCGTGCTCTTGACGCGACTGACCCCACCCAATTCTGTACATACGGCCGGGTCTTCCACGCTGGTCGCCAAGATCGCCTGGGTCGTGTGCAACGCTGACGCGTGCGTGGCTGAAGGGGCCGACTGCACCCTCACCTGCCTACTGGCGACGCGAAGAGAGATCCCATCAACGGGCCGTTGGTAGCGGCCGCCATAAGGGCTCTTCCCCAAAAGATGCCTGAATTCATGCCCGAGGCCAAGCTACGGGGCAAGACCATCGCCCTCGTCGTCCACGGCGTGACTGACCCGCGAGGTCTCGAATTCTTTCCCATCAACCCCGAACTAGTCGCCGAAGGAGATCCTCAGACGGTGTCTACGAAGGGGGTTGAGACCACGGTCACGCTCGAACTTTCAGACTTTCTGCACGATCCGCCGACTCGGCTCCAAGGCTTACTGGTGGCGAGTGATCCCAAGGTCTGGGGAAAAGGAACCCGGGCGCAGGTGATCGATGTACCCGTAAAAACGTAAGAGACAAATAGGTGAACTATGAAACGGACACTGATCATCTTGGCGTGTGCGGCATGCACGCTTGCCGTCGCTCAGAAGAGGCCCGAGCCGATGGTGCCTCCTGGAGCGGCTGCGCCCGCCTTTTCAGTTCCGGGCGCAGATGGCAAGACTTACAGGCTGAGCGACTACAAAGGCAAATACGTCGTGCTCGAATGGACGAACAAGGACTGCCCGTATGTTCTTAAGCATTACAACTCGGGCAACATGCAACAGACCCAACAGAAGGCGCGGGACATGGGCGCGGTTTGGTTCAGCGTGATCTCTTCGGCCGAGGGTCAACAGGGGTACCTCACTGCTGACGATGCGACACGCCACTACAAAGAGGTGGGTTCCCACGCCAACGCCATCCTTCTCGACACGACAGGCTCGATCGGACTCGCCTACGGAGCTCGGAACACGCCGCAGATCGTGATCGTCGGGCCAGACGGGAACGTCGTCTACCACGGCGCGATCGACAACCGCCCGTCGCCTGACAGGAAGTCGCTCGCTGGCGCCACAAACTATGTCCTCCAGGCACTTGAAGAGTCGATGGCCAGCAAGCCCGTCACGACGCCAAGCAGCCGCCCGTATGGCTGCCGCGTCCACTATTGAACGGAGCGGAGTATAGGATCGATGAGCCTCATACGACCTATACTCCCGCCCCCCTATTTCGGCAAGAAGCTATTGACCGCGTCCCAGTCGATCACCTGCATGTAGGCGTCGATGTATTTGGCGCGGGCTGTTTGAAAGTCGAGATAGTACGCGTGTTCGTACACGTCCATGGCGAGCAAGAGGGTCTGGTTCCAGGCAGGGTAGGTGTCCTGAGCGTCCCCCATGAACGTGTGGACGCGCTGCTCCAGATGGTCGTAAGCAAGGAATGCCCAGCCGCGGCCGGCGATGCCCGTCGCGATCCACTCGCTCCGCCAGCGGTCGAAACTTCCATAGGCGTCCTTGATGAGGGTGGCGACGTTGCCGGTCGCCTCGCCACCTTGGCCACCGATCGTGTTGAAATAGACAAGGTGGTTGACATAGCCCCCATAGGCGAAGGCGTAGTTGATCTTCAACGCCCGCATCTGACTGTAGATCTGGTTCGCTTTCGAGGGATCCGGATCCATTTCCTGCAAGGCTTTCCGAATCTCATTCGTCTTGTTTGCGTAACCTTTCCAGAGGGTCAAGTGATTGTCATGCGTGGCCTTGCTGATCCCGACGCGTTCGGTCGAATAGCACTTGGATGGCAGAGCTTCGGGGACGGTGACAAGTTTCGCTTCCATGATGCCCCTAGGCTACCCTCGTGTCATCCGGGGGCCCTGGATCAGGGACTTAAGTGTCCAGTATTGTCCACTTGGCGTGTCCTCGGATCTGTATGCGGCGAGTAGATGGCCAAACCCTGTCTTCGGACGGGCACGAAAAAGGCGCGACCAGGACGATCGCGCCTTGGATCAGTCGGGGCTCGTCAGTCGCTTCGCTTGTGGAAGAAGGACTCGCTGGGCTGTGAAGTGTGACAGACAGTGCACTTGTCGATCACACCCGTGTGCCCTTGGAGCATCAGAGCCTGCTGATTGTCCTCGGGGTTGGTCGTCGGTGTGATGGCGTGTGGGCTGTTGTGGCATGAGGCGCACAAGACGCCACCATGGCCGTGAGAGTCTTGGTAGAGGACTCCGGGCTGTTCATACTCATGGCCGGGGACAGAGTGGCACGAACCACACCGCGGTTCGTCTTGCCATGGTCGACGGTTCGGGTCACCGACAGCGGTCATGTTCCCGTGGCAGTTCGTGCACACGATGCCCTTCGTGACGTGAATGTCGCGCTGGCACTGGGTTTTGACACCAGGGTGGCAGGCATAGCACTTGTTCGGGATGAAGAGCTTGTTCACGCGGGTGGCGTGGCTGAGGTGCATCGCCGAGGACATGGTCGGCACGCCTAAGACTCCCGACGTCCCCAGAGCGGGGTCCGCGTGGCACTTGGCACAAAGCACCGGGCGCTCATTCACGAGGTTCGTCCCGTGAAGTCGGTCGTGCTTGGAAAGGATGTCCATCTCGACCACCTGGCGGTCACTGCCGAGCGGCTTTGGACCGATCTGAGTGGGCGTCCGCCCGTGGCACATGTTGCAGCTGATCTCCCATGAGACGGGCATCACTGCGACAGTGTTGGCCACCATGCCTTGATAGTTGGCCGTGATGTTGGTCACGTTGTAGGCTTGGAGTTGGAACGCGTCGTTCATGGGTGTGATCGGAATGCCGGTTGCCACCCAGTCCTGGTTGCCCGAGTACGTCATCGTCCCGACGAGCCCGTTGCCGGTCAATCCGATGTCGGGAGGAAGGTTCACACCGAACAACTGGAAGGCATAGTTCCAGAAGTTGGTCTTGTTCGAGGACATGGTGTTGTTCGGCACGATGTACGAGATAGTCGCACCGGACGTCACGATGTGCGGTTCTTCGCCCCGGATCAGCACTTGGGCATGGAGGGAGTTGTAGGGCGGAAGGATGCAGAGATTGTCGAACCACTCGTTCATACAATGCATCCCGAGGTTGTTGAATCCAAGGACCACGATGCTCCCTGCGGCTGGAGCTTCCGGTTTCGGTTCGGGTTTCGGGCTGCCGGCGAAAGCGACAGCCCAGACGCTGACCGAAGCGGTGGCAATAGCGAGTGTCGGCCACCAAGTCCTTGCGCGTGTCTTAGGTGAAGTGCGCATAGCAATCGATCCTCAGAAGGATACGGGCAGTCCCGTTCCTACTGGATCTATTAGAGCACAACTCGCCCCTGGTTGATTCAGGAAATCGAAGTGCTCTTTAAACAGGCTCTTATGCCTAGGAGACAGCGCGCCAAAGGAAAAACCGGTACCAAACGCGTCCGCAAGACCACCTGGTCGGTGTAAAGTGAGGACGTATGATCGACCCGCGCTTTCAGGCCCTTGCGGCCGCCCCGAAGATCGTCGAGCGCCTTCTCCGGGTCTTCCCCCGCGACCGATACGACGAGCGACCGTACCACGAAAGCTTGACCTGCAGAGAGATCTTCGCCCTTCTGGCTGACACTGAGGAGATCGTTCTCGACCGAATCCGGATGGCCAACCGCCAACCAGGTTCTACTGTGCCTTGGCACGAACCTACGGAACGGGCCCGTGCCCGCCACTACAGCGAGAAGGAACCGTTCCACGAGGCCGAGGTCTACGAGACTCGCCGCGGTATGACCCTTGAGTACCTCGAAGCCATGTCGGCTGAAGACCTCAAGAAGACGATCAGTCTAGACAAACACGGGACGTACTCGGTCGAGGAATACCTCGTCCTCGTGATGGCCCACGACCTTGAGCGCATCGCTGAGCTGAGCGAGTTCCTCGCCAACGAGGCCGCGACAATCGGCTGACGACAAATCATCCGAGCCGGGAGGCAAAGCGGCCAAACGCGGCTTTGCCTCCGTACACGGCTTGGGATCCGAGCATCTCCTCGATCCGGAGGAGTTGGTTGTATTTCGCCACCCTGTCGGTGCGGTTCGGGGCACCGGTCTTGATTTGCCCGCAATTCGTGGCGACCACTAGGTCAGCGATCGTGGTGTCCTCCGTTTCCCCGGAGCGGTGGCTCATGACGCTCGTGTACCCAGCGCGCGCTGCCATGTCCACGGCGGCAAGGGTTTCGGTCAAGGAACCGATCTGGTTCACCTTGATGAGGATCGAGTTCGCGACCCCAGTCTTGATGCCTCGACTCAGCCTCTCGACGTTCGTGACGAAGATGTCGTCACCGACGATCTGGATCTTGTCCCCCGATGCGTCCGTGTGGCCCTTCCAAGTTTCCCAGTCGTCCTCGGCGCACCCGTCTTCGATGCTGATGATTGGGTACGTGTCGACCAGTTTCGCGAGATACTCGACCTGCTGTGGACCGGACAGTTTTCGACCGTCCTTGTAAACGTAGTGACCGTTGTCAAAGAACTCGCTGGCAGCGGGATCCATCCCCAACCAGACTTGCTTGCCAGGCGTGTAACCGGCCTTCTGGATCGCTTCGACGATGTAGTCCAGAGCCATGTCTTGGGACGATAGGTTGGGAGCGAAGCCGCCTTCATCGCCGACACCGGTCGCCAGACCTTTGTCGTGAAGCACCTTTTTGAGGCTATGGAAGATCTCGGCTCCCCAGCGAAGAGCCTCGGCAAAGCTCGTGGCTCCGATCGGCAGGACCATGAACTCCTGAAAGTCCACGTTTGAGTCGGCGTGCTTCCCACCATTCAAGATGTTCATCATCGGCACGGGCAGCGTCCGCGCGCTGGTACCGCCTACGTAGCGGTAGAGTGGAAGTTCCGCGCTCATCGCAGCCGCTTTCGCACAGGCCAGAGAGACCCCTAGGATCGCGTTCGCGCCGAGTTTCGCCTTGTTCGGTGTTCCATCGAGGTCGATCAGCATCTGGTCCAGAGCGACCTGGTCGGTTGCGTCCATGTCCGTGATGCCCGCTGCAATGATCGTGTTGACGTTTTCGACTGCGTTCAGGACGCCTTTGCCCAGGTAGCGCTTCTTGTCACCGTCCCTCAGTTCGACCGCTTCGAACTGGCCCGTGCTGGCACCACTGGGAACGGCCGCGCGACCAAAGCTGCCATCGTCTAGGACAACCTCCACTTCGACGGTCGGGTTACCCCTGGAGTCCAGGATCTCTCTCGCGGTGATGTCGACGATGGCTGCCATGACAGCCGCAGATTACCGGGGCCACGGCAAGGGCGTAGGCACGTTCCACATTGCGGAACCCACACCTGTGTCGATAAGCACGATCCCTCCGGAGCCACCTTCGATTCCTCATAATCCACGACATGTTGCGCCCACCGATCGTGAACCCTGGGAAGGTGCTCCGAGAGCTCATGCGGGACGGCACGGTCGTCTTGCCAGGCGTGTACGATGCCTTGACCGCCGTCGCGGCCCATAGAGCGGGGTTTCAGGCAGCCTATATCAGCGGCGCTGCTGTCACGAACAGCCAACTCGGGGTCCCTGACATCGGACTGGTCACTCTCAGCGAGATGGCGGCGCAGGCAGCCCGAATCTGCCAGGTGGCCCCGATTCCTGTCGTCTCTGACGCCGACACAGGCTTCGGTGAGACCTGGAACGTCGCCCGTTGTGTGATCGAGATGGAGCGGGCAGGTTTGGCCGGTATCCATCTGGAGGACCAGGTGATGCCGAAAAAGTGTGGGCACTTGGACGGTAAGGCTCTGATTACCGTCGATGAAATGGCTCAGAAGATCCGTGCCGCAGCGGACTCTAAACGCAGTCCCGACTTCTTGATCGTGGCACGCACAGACGCTCGCGGGGTCGAGGGACTGGAGCTTGCGATCAGTCGGGCCCAAACGTATGTCGACGCGGGAGCCGACGCCGTCTTTCCTGAGGGCCTGTCCAGCGTCGAGGAGTTCGCGCGGTTCCGCGAAGAAGTGTCGGTACCGTTGCTGGCGAACATGACGGAGTTTGGCAAAACACCGATCATTCCGGTCTCAACGTTCAGTTCCATCGGATACGAGATGGTCATCTATCCAGTGAGCGCGATGCGGATCGCGCTCAAGGCCGTGACCTCTTTCTATGCGACCCTGATTCAAGAGGGCACGCAGGAACACCTCATTCCTCAGATGACGACACGACAAGAGCTTTACCGACTCATCGAGTACGAGAAGTATGAGGCCCTCGATGAGGAGTGGAGCGAGAGGACGGCCCAAAGAAAGTAGGGATCAAGTCCCCCTTTACCCGATTTGGCCTGGTGATTTTGCTATATCGGCCTAAGCTTTGGTCGTTCGGCCAGAAATCTGCGTCAAAATGGATGAGCATTCGTGGGTCTGCGACCGACAAGCGCTGATTCCACCTTGGTCGTTACTTCTCGGAAAGGTACATAAGAGCATGCGAAGGACGTTATTTGTGACCGCACTTCTGGCCCTCGGAGTGGCCAGCCAGGCCAGCTTTACGCTCGCCTCTTTCTCGGATCCCGCTCCCAATGGTTCCACCCCGTTGTTCGACTGGGACATGGCCAACAACACCCTGTCCGGGTCTTGGACGTTGGCCAACATGACGCTTCAAACGCCAGGGTTCAATGGCGGAGGATCTGTCGCCAACACGCACTTCGTCATGGATCCCGTCGCTCTGACAGTGATCATTCCGAACGTGCTCTATACGATGGGTTCAGGCACGATCAAGTTCTACACGAACGACGTGAACAATCCGTTCTTCACGGTCGGCTTTGGTGGAGGAACGTTCCTCAACCCGCTGAACGCAGCTGCCGCCTCGGCCAACGGTGATGCGGTCACGTTCAACGGACCGAACGTTCCCGGGAACCTGACTAACCAGGCCTTTTCGTTCAGCTTTGCCAACGCGACTCAGGTCGGTGATCACATGACCTACACCGCGTCCTTCACGTCGTCTGCCGACGTTGTGCCGGAACCGGCCAGCCTGATCGCGCTGGGCACGGGACTTGCGGCATTCATGGCTCGACGCCGGAAAGCCTGACGATAGTAAGGTTTCGACGAGAAGTCCCCTCTGTCGCTTGGCGACAGAGGGGTTTTCAGTTACTGGACGACGATGACGCCGACCATTCCCGTACCAAACGTAGTGCCGTTGCCTGCCGTTCCTTGGTAGCCGCAGTGGTAGTAGTACTTGGTGCCGGAAGGGGCATTGGGAACAGTCCATTCGTAGATATCCCCTGTCGCCAGACCGTTGGGAAAGTCCGTGGTGGAGTCTGGGCCGCCAGAGACGTCCGCCACGACAGAGTGCACGATGGCGTCGGCATTCGTCCAAGTGACCGTGTCTCCGGGTCCGACCGTCACGGTTTTCGGGTTGAAGACCGATCCGGAATCCATGCTCACGAGATGTCCGAGCAAGCCGGTGACCCCTCCACAACCAGAAACCGTGGTCGCGATGACGGCCGCACAGAAGAACAAGGCGACAATTGACTTGGTGTTTTTCATGTTGTTTACACGGTCTTTCGCGTACATTGGCCCGCTGGCAACCTGTAGCTAGGACGTTCGGTCACCTGCCAAGAACCTCGGGACGCTCCAGGTACACTCCCTCCGATTAGCCGGGCTGACGCAGGTGTCAGGATACTACGGCGTGTCGTGCCACTTGCCCCGCGACCCGCGTATTTCGTACGTCCAGAGACACCAAAATGAGCGCAACCACCTATCCCAATTACAGCCCTGGCCTCCAAGGCGTCATCGCCGGCATCACGACGATCAGCGAGATCGACGTCGAAACCTCCAGTCTCACTTATCGGGGCATCAACGTCCATGAGCTGGCGGAGCACGCCGTTTTCGAAGAGACTGCCTACCTCCTGCTGATGGGCAAGCTTCCCAACAAGTCCGAACTTGCCGAGTTCAAGGCCCGCATCTCCAACGAATCTGTTTTGCCCAATGAGGTCATCGCAGCCCTTAAGCAGTGTCCGAAGAACATGCACCCGATGGATCGGCTGAAGGTGGCGTACTCGATGCTGGGCGCCTTCGACGCTGACTATCGTGCCGAGCCGACCGACCACGAGGCCAATGTCAGGAAGGCCGTGAGGATAGTCGCCAAGGCTGCGAACGCCGTGGCGGCTGCCCACCGCATCAGCGAGGGGCTCGAACCGATCCAACCTAGCCCTGAATTGGGTATCGCCGGCAATTTCATGTACATGCTGAAGGGTGAAAAGCCGGACGAATTCGTGATCAAGGTTATGGACGCGAGCCTGACTCTGTACGCTGAGCATGGTTACAACGCGTCCACCTTTGCGAGTCGTGTGACGGTAGCCACCCTGAGCGACCTCTATTCAGGCATCGTCAGCGGCATCGGCACGCTCAAAGGCCCGCTTCACGGTGGAGCGAACGAAGAGGCGATGTACATGCTGATGGAGATCGACAAAATGGGCGACGTCGCCAAGTGGACGCACGACGCCTTGGCCCAGAAGAAGAAGATCATGGGCTTTGGCCACCGTGAATACCGCATCGGTGACAGTCGCGCCGCCTACATGAGCAAATTGGGCAAGGAGATCGGAAAGCGTGTCGGCGACACGCACTGGGGCGACATCGCCGAAGTCATGGAGAAGATCATGTGGGACGAGAAGAAGCTCTTCCCGAACATCGACTTCCCCAGCGCTTATGCGTACTATCTGCTGGGTATCCCCATCCCTCTCTACACGCCCATCTTCGTGGTGGCGCGGACTACAGGGTGGTGCGCCCATATGATCGAGCAGTTGGACAACAACCGATTGATTCGTCCCACCTGCATCTACGAAGGGCCTAAGGTGACCGAGTTCGTCCCGATCGACCAGCGCTAAGCCTGGTCGGCGCCCCTCCGACCCTGGGTCGGAGGGGCTTCTCTTTTGCCCAGCTGACCGCGTTCGTGACCGGACAATAGGTGACGGTCGAACCAGTCACATGCACTTTCGGCGACCCGCTCCAAAGCACCTGGTTCCTCGAACAGGTGTGAGGCACCTTCTACGAGTTGCAGTTCCTTGACTGCAAGCGGCATGGCGGCCATCGCCTCTTGATTGAGTTTCTGAACTTCATGGTCGTGAGTACCGACCAAAAAGAGAGTCGGCGCCTCGACCTGAAAAAGCAGCGTGCCCGTCAAGTCGGGACGCCCACCTCGGCTGACGATCGCGCCAACCGAGTCACGCCGAACCGTTGCGGCCATGAGGGCTGCCGCGGCACCCGTGCTGGCGCCAAAGAGCCCGATCGGAAGGCCACGGCACGTTTGGTCTTGCCGAGCCCAGTCCAGGAACTTCACGAGGCGCTCAGTCAAAAACCTGATGTTGAACCGGTAGTGGAGTGTCCGGTCGTCGGCAATGCCCTCTTCGGCCGTAAGAAGGTCTCCGAGGAGCGATCCGAATCCGCGTTCATTCAGGGCTCTTGCGACAAAGCGGTTACGAGGACTGAACCGACTGCTCCCTGAGCCGTGGGCGAATACGATGAGCGCCTTGGCTTTTGCCGGCAGTGTCAAATCGCCAACTATTTCGCCCCTGTCTGCCTGGATTCCGATCGTGCTAGTCGTCTCCGTCATCTCCATTTGCCCCACCATCCGCTCGTGATTCAGCCAACAGCCGGTTCACATCATCGTCCGTAGCTGCCTCGAACTCGTCATAGAACTGTCCTACTGCGTGGAGGTCCGACGGCGTTTGCACGCACACAACATCGACTCCCGGAATCTGCGCCAAGCTAGCGATGCTCTCGGGCGCGCCGACCGGTGCCGCAACGACAATTTGAGTCGCACCTCTGCGGAGCAGTTCCTTGGCGGCTGCGCGAACGGTTTCGCCCGTCGCAATTCCATCGTCGACGACGACCAATCGCTTGCCCCGAACGGAAATAGCCGAGACCTTGTCGTGGTACACGGCCTCTTGCCGCAACAACTCGGCCTGCTCGCGCTCAACAATGTCGGCCAGTTGGTCGGCAGGCACCGAAAGGCTCTGAATCGCCGATTCGTTCAAGACGATCGTTCCTCCCGAAGCCAGGGCTCCCATCGCATATTCCGAATGGCCCGGCGCTCCGATCTTGCGGACGGGCAAGACGTCCAAGGGGCATCCAAGGGCTTCAGCCACCATAGTAGCCACCGCCACCCCTCCCCGAGGCAAAGCTATCACGACATCCGGGTCAATCTCTAGGCGCACGAGACACGCCGCGAGCGACCTCCCAGCGTCATGCCGGTCTGCAAACCGACGAACCATTCCCCTCTTTGTACGCCAACCTAGTACTTTTAGCTGTCGATTCGCTGAAAAACGTTGAGTTTTTTTGCCTTGACCGCGGGCTCGGAGCATCCTTGCCCGGGAACTGCCAGAACCGAACTCCTCGGCTGTGGCGGGGCATCTGGGAACGCCACGGAAAAACAAGACTCTTAACGGCAAGACCGGCACCGCAAGGCGAACCTTCCAGCGCCGGTCAAAGCTTGTAGGCTGACTCCGCGCCCGCCTTGCGGCAGACTTGGCCGATGCCTACGAGTGGTTCCGACTACTTGCCAAATCTCGAAAGATCTGACCGTACTTACAGTCCACACGGCCAACTGAGCCAACGGTTTGTACCGACCTTTCGACCGACACACACCGCACAGGCTCTAGGCCATATGCGGAGTGGCGAACCCAAGGTTGGCTTGCACCCCGGGCTCTAACTCGATCAGCCTTATCAAGCCTTAGTGGCGACCGACCGAGTCTTCGCTCCGCGCACGGCTCGCTCCGTACCAGACTCAAAGCCCCGCAGGGCCTCTCATAACGCTGGCCGGTTTCGATCCGCAGTACAGACTGGGTCGCTCAGTGGTTGCTTCGTGGCCGGTTTCCCGGTCTCGATCTGGCCTCTTCGCTGTCCCCGTCTGATGGAAATACTTTATCAGACATCTGGCCCTCTAAGAACTCACAGTTTGCGTTTGTTTCCACGCGTTTTCCACCCAGTCTTTGCACACCGTGGTGGAGAACATTGCCCAGGGCGTAGAATGGAAAGGTGCTGTCGTTGATCGCCGCCGTCGTTTTGGCGAGCCCGTGGACACGATTCGGGCTAGGTGACCCCGTGCGTGTCGGGGCAGACGGGGGCTCGATCGATGTCACGCACGGTCACGCCCATCCGCTGTACGTCGACTTCGACGGTGACGGCAAGCCGGATCTCTTGGTTGGCCAGTTCCAGGACGGCATGCTCAGGGTCTATGCGAACAAAGGTACGGCTCAGGATCCGCAGTTCGGAGACTTCAAATGGTTCCAAGCCGGCGGAGTCGATGCGCGCGTCTCTTATGGGTGATGTGTCGGGTTTGGTCCACAGTTCGTGGACTTTGACGGCGACGGCAACAAGGACGTGATCACGGGAACGTACGACGGCCAGATCGTTTTCTTCAAAGGAGACGGGACGGGCCAGTATGAGAGTGGGGTCAACGTCAAGGATCGGAACGGGAGTGACCTTGTCATCGATAACGCCACCGTCGTGTCGGCCTACGACTGGGATAAGGATGGTAAGCCCGACCTGATCGTCGGAACTATCTCGGGCCCGGTATGGTACGTGCACAACGCTGGCGGACTTAGGGTCGATCCACCGGTGCAGATTCAGGGCCTCGAGGCCGCCGACGGAGGTCCTGCCGCCGTGGACTGGGACGGCGACGGCATCATGGACTTGTTCCTAGGCAATGACACCGGAAGCCTGCTCTACTTCAAAGGGAAGAAGGCGAAGGAGGCCCCCGAGTTTGAAAACCCAGTCGAGATCCTGCCACCGCTGAGCCTACTGGACTCCAACCCCGTGCCAGCAGTTCCTGGCGACAAACTCGATTGGAGTCTGCCGAGGCCGGGCATGCGCCCAAAGCCTTCGGTGGCCGATTGGAACGGAGACGGCAAACCTGACCTTTTGGTTGGGGACTTCCGCCTTTTGGAGGGTCGCCCACTCAAACTACCACCCGACAAGCAGTCGCTCTTCGAGGCGCTTCGGAAGGAACAACACGAACTTCAAGTCAAATCGGTGTCCATCAACGACCGCATCAGAAAAGCCGCCTGCAAAGAACTTGGGTATGCCACTGACGCCAAGCTCACCGGTTCCCAGACGTCGCAACTCGATATGGCTTACGACAGGCTGTACCAGTCGGACGATGAAGCGTCGGCGAACGATAAGCGGCTCGGAGACATCTTCACGGCTCTCCAGCCGATGTTGCCGCCCGTAGACTACCACGGGTTCGTCTGGGTTTTCCTGAGGAAGTGAACCTAGCTCAGTAGGCCTTGGCAAAGACCACGCGTTGCTTGCTGGGACGCCCAGTCAAGACACACTGCCCGGGTTCTGCGTCGGCAGGATCGAGCGGAACGATCGGAATACACCTTATGGTTGCTCGAGTCTCCTCATTGATCCTCGCCTCTGTCTCGGCCGTTCCGTCCCAGTGGGCCACGACAAAGCCTCCACCTCCCTCGCCTCCAAAGGCTGCCTTGAAGTCCTCCCAGTTGTCCACCCGCTTCGTGTTCGACTCGAGTAGGACGGTGGCCCGGTCAAAGAGCGAATTCTGCAGCGAGTCAAGAGATGCCAGTACCTGAGCGACCACTTGGTCCAAAGCGACGGTCGACTTCTCAGACGAGTCTCTGCGGGCGATCACAGCTTGGTTTGCGTCCAGATCGCGGGGACCCAGCTCAATACGCAAGCACGACCCCTTCAACTCCCACTCGTTGAACTTGAACCCAGGCGATTTATCAGACTTGTCGACCTTGACGCGGAGGGGTAATCCTGACCACGAGGATGATCGTAGCGCTTCCGCAAGTTGATCGGCCGCGGCGAAGACCCGCTCTCGATCGTCGGCACGCGCAATCGGGATAATGGCCACTTGGACAGGAGCGATGCGGGGTGGGCATACGAGGCCCTTGTCGTCGCTGTGGGCCATGATAAGGGTTCCGATAAGCCGGGTCGAAACGCCCCATGAGGTCGCCCAGACAAACTCCTCTTTCCCCTCCGCGCTCTGATACTTCACATCGAACGCCTTGGCGAAGTTCTGGCCCAAATGGTGCGACGTGCCGGCTTGGATCGCACGCAGGTCCTGAGTCATGGTCTCGATGGTGTACGTGTGGTCGGCACCGGCGAACTTCTCGCCTTCGCTCTTGATCCCGGCAACGACGGGGACACACATCCACTCCTCGCAGAAGCGCCGGTAGATCCCCAGGATCAGGAGAGCCTCTTCCTCGGCCTCCTCGTACGTCGCGTGTGCGGTGTGCCCTTCCTGCCAGAAAAACTCGGCCGTTCGCAGGAACAGGCGGGGGCGCAGTTCCCAACGCATGACGTTGGCCCACTGGTTGATGAGGATGGGTAAGTCGCGGTAGGACTGGATCCAGTTCTTATAAGAGTGCCAGATGATCGTCTCGCTCGTGGGACGGATCACGTAGGGTTCTTCCAGCATAGCTTCGGGATCCGGAATCAGCCCGCCTTGCCCGTCGGCCGTAAGCCGGTGGTGGGTTACGATGGCGCACTCTTTGGCAAACCCCTCGACGTGCTCGGCTTCCCTTTCGAAGAAGCTTTTTGGGATCAGCAACGGGAAGCAGGCATTGACGTGTCCTGAGGCCTTGAACATGCCGTCCAAGGCGTCCCGCATTAATTCCCACAGGGCGAAGCCGTGCGGTTTGATGACCATGCACCCGCGGACGACGGAGTTCTCAGCTAAGTCCGCCCGCTTGACGAGGTCGTTGTACCACTCGGCGTAGTTCTCGCCCCTGGGAGTGATCCCGAGGTCTTTGCTCATCGTGGGCCGGATTTTGGCACGGCACGGGCTTTGGCGATCGACTTGACCCAGTCGGCGAAGTGCACGATACCTCCCTAATTGCCAGCATTATTGCCAGAAGCGGTAGCCGCTAGACACTTGTATAATGAGTCACTGGTGAGCCCCATAGGGTTTCCCATACGGACCTGGAGAGGTTCTCTTATGAAGAGGTGCACAACCGGATTTCGTCGGGCCAACTGGATCGTACTATCGCTCTGCGTCCTTGCCGCCAACGCTTCGGCCAGCTTCACGGGGCCTGCGCTCCACATCGAAGCCACCAGTACCTGGGGAACGGCGAGCTATGACGTGTCGTTCGAACAACTGGCCTATAACCCTGAGAAGGATTCCTACAGCTGGAACCTGGGTGGGCCCGTGGAAATGACGAGCCAAGACGGTCACGTGATCGGCACACTGAGCGGTCTGAGCAGCTTCTATCAGCAGGATCCCATCATTGGGCTGGGATTTGCTGTGCAGGCAGGTTCGTCCGCAACGCACTTCACGATCAACTCTGCGCTGCTGTCCTTCAGCACCATCAATCCCGCCGAGGGCCAGGCGTCGTCCGGCGTGTCGGTGACCGACTTTGACGGCGACGGCGCGAGCTTCACAGGAACGATCGGCGGCAACAGCTATGGTGCCTACTACAACGGCTTCCTGACGAACCTCTTCTCTTCACAGATCGGATCGTTCGCAGTCGGATCGAACTTGACCGACGTGCGAAACGGAGCCTTTGGATTCGCTGGTATGGGTTCCGTCAGCGACATGAGCGCGACGTTCGACTTCGTGCTTTCCGCGAACGACATGGCCTCAGGTACATCGCGCTACGAAGTCCGCGCTGTACCTGAGCCCGCCTCGATTCTGGCTCTGGCGATCGGGGCCCTGGCCCTTCGCCGGCGCAGGAAGTAGGGACAACACTCACTTGAATCGCGAGGTCGTCGCCCGGCGGTTGGGCGACGACCTCGTTTTTCGTCGTGTCCGGTGGCCTCGAGCCCTCGCGGACGGCTCCCAGACTCCTATCGGTAGATGTCCTTTCTGACTGAGAACATCGGACGCTTCAAAGCACCGTACACGACTCGTCGCGTATGGCCGTCGCACCAGACGAGCACCGATCCTTGGTGATGGAGGAACTTGAAGTGAGCCTCGAGTTCCGTATCGGCGGGCGGGTGGTCGAACCAGTCGAAGATCATCAGGTACGTGCAGACAGGTGCCCAGGCGCCGTGCTCCCAGAGCGCGATCGTATTGGAAGGCTCTTCGATCTCACTGTCATTGACCCCCTGCGCGGTCACGAATCCCAGTCGATTATCCATCAGCTTGGCCCCTGGGCCGTATTCCTGTAACCGGGCGTTGGGGTTACGGTCCCAGTAGGGCGAGTAAGCGTCGCAATATGCCTGCGGGGCGCAGTTGTGCCAGTAGTTGTAGGCCAGCGCCATTTGAAATCCGTTCGGGGCATTGGGACACTTCTTGATCGCGTCGCTCTTGAGGTACGGATCGATCAGGCCGGGAGCCAAGGGGTGAGTCGCGGGGCGGGTCATGTCCCCAAAGAACTGGCCGTAGCCTCCGCCGTTCCGGTTGTCATAGCCGATCCAGGGCTTTTGGGGCTCATATCCCGGGCCAGTCGTGGACGCGTTGGCCACGGGTGCCCAAAATGAGTCATTGTCGTTCGAATACATGACCAGGCCGAGGCCGATCTGCTTCATCTGAATGACGCACTGAGCCTGACGCGCTGCGTCTTTGGCTTGGGCGAACACTGGAAAGAGAATCGCCGCCAGAATGGCGATGATCGCGATCACGACAAGCAGTTCGATGAGTGTGAACGCCCGAACCGAAGACTGTGCTCTGCGAATGTGCACGCGTTTATCGTAATGCATGCTTGGCCCGAATGACTCCTTCCCGGACGAATTTCTCAGACAATTCCTGTCTTGAGCTTCCGAGAAACCCACGCTCGCCAGAGGGTAGCCAGGACCAGGAATTCCATCAACTGGGAAAGGGTCACTCCGATGGCCGCGGTGTTGACCCCGGGCCATCTTAGGCTGACGCCCAGGGACAGCACGGCCAGCAACGTCAAGACTGAACCGCCTGTGCCCGCCAGTCGAGACACCGTCACGTGATGGGCTGTCAGGATGCCCTTGACGTAGCTCGTTCCGGCGTTGACAAGAGGCAATAAAGCGCAGAGCAGGAACGCTTGTCGAGCCATTCCGGCCACGTCTGGCGTTGCCAGGGTTGCGCGTTCAAAGAACGTCTTGTCCAGACTCGTAAGCCACATGACGACGATGAGAAGGGACATTGACAGGCCGACTCCGATACAGAACCGACTCAAAAGCCGCGCGCCCTGGCCCTCCCGCCAATTGGCGATGACCACTTCAGGCAACGCGAACGTGACCGTGCGCAGCAAGAAGATCAAAGTACTGGCGACCTGCCACGAGTCCAGGGCCAAGAGACTGTGAGGCGACTGGGCGAGCGCCCTTCCCGTCAGTGGGCCCGCAGTCAGCATCACCATCGTCGACGCTGTCAGCGGAAAGTGGAAACGAGCCAGGTCTCGCTGCCCCAAGTTGGCGTGCGGCTCCTCTGACCATCTGATGTCAGGAAGGACACGATGGACGACGTAGTGCATATAGACGGCCTCGATCGAGACCGAAGACGCCATGGCGCAGGCGGCGACGACCGCACCCGGCAACCTGTGCGTGAGGAAGAGAAGAGTCGCGATTGTCAGGACGGAACTGACACGCAGACTCGTCCCAATGCCGATCGGCTTTGTGATCCCGTTCCTGATCAAGAGCCCTTGCATGTGCCGTCTCCAGCCGATCGCAGGGCTCCAGGGGATCATGATCAGCATCGGCAGGCGCAGGGCGTTAGCGACATCATCGGATTGGAGCAACAGGCCCTTGAAGACAACGTCGAACAGCGGAGTGGCCGCAACAAGGACATGAACGCCGCCAGCGAGAGCCATCATCCACAGCGCAAAGCGCCTGATCGCCCCATAGTTCTGGCGGTTCCGAGCGAGTGTCGTCGACGTCGCCAAGAGGTCGATCACTGGGCTCTCAATGAAGAGCGAGGTGCCGAACAGGATGAGAAGGGCTGCCAGTTGTACGCGCTGGTCAGGCAAACGGTTGACAAAACCGGTGCAGATCGGAGACTCGGCCGCCATCATCATCCAACTGACGGCCAGTGGAAGATAGACTTGGAGGAGTCTGCGAAGCGTGAGCGGGTTCTCGAAACCGGTCGCTGTCAAGTGCGTCAGGTTACCGATCATTGGTCATTGTCCGTTTGCTGGCGCTGGGGCCCCCGATAGGGCCTTGGCACGCTTGCGGGATCTGTCGGTGTTGGCTCGGTTATGGAGCGGCGACATCAGTTGGCCCTCAAGGTCGTAGGGGCATCGCTCGGTCTGGGGCTCTTCGGAGACGGCCTCTTCCATCAATCGGCCTGGGGCCTCAACGTCTTTCTTTGGCTCTTCGCACTTGTGGTCACGGGCTGGTCCATCGCCCGGAACGTGGCTTCTGAGGCAAAGCCTGTGACCGCTCTCCTCGCTGTCCCGACAGTCCTCTTTGCGTTGGGCTACGTCTTGTTCGATTCACCTGGCGCCGTGCTCATGTGCACGATCGGCACCGCAGTCTCACTCGTGATGCTCGCCGGTTACCTCCGGCACCTCGACATTCGGAGGCTTTCGATCGGCCAGGCGACGGTCGGAAACGTCGGGAACGTGCTGAAGATGTTCCTCGATCCCGTCTTTGTGTTCGCCGAGGACGTCGAGTGGAGGATCCTCAAGCAGAGCAAGTGGTCTCAGCACGTCTCGCCGTACCTTCGCGGCGCGATCGTAGCCATTCCGATCGTCGTGGTCTTCGGCGTCCTCCTGACTCAAGCCGACCCCGTCTTCAACAAGCTGACGACGCAAGCGCTCACTCTCAATTGGGACAGCTTGTGGGCTCACGCTGGGCTCTTTCTGGGATTCAGTGCGCTGGCACTGATGTTTTTGCGGCGGGCACTCCTTTCGCCCAAGTCCGCCGTTGCACCACCCACAAGTTCGCCGGCGCGTGACCACTCCATTGAGGCGGTGGTCGTAGCACTCGCGCTGGATGTGCTCTTCCTTTGCTTCGTCGCGGTCCAACTCAAAACGTTCTTCTGGGGAGCTGGCTTTATCAAGCAGACGACTGGGATGTCCTTTGCCCAGTACGCGAGGCAGGGGTTCTTCCAACTGGTGTCCGTTTCGGCGTTGGCGCTTCCTCTCCTGCTCGCACTCTCCGCTTTCGTTCAGAGCGCCAGCGCCAAGCAACAGGCGACCTTCCGATGGAGTTGCGCAGTCATGGTCTCGTTGCTCGTGCTGATCATGAGTTCTGCCTTCTACAGGATGGGGCTTTATGTCTCCGCCAACGGGCTGACCGAGCTTCGCGTCTACTCGACTTCGTTCATGGTGTGGCTCGCGATCGTCTTCGTCGTCTTCTCGTTTACCGTCCTCAGGGGGAAGCCCGGTCGGTTCGTGTTCCTCTCGCTGACTTCGGGCCTGGCCGCCGCTCTGGTCCTCATGTTCTCCAACCCTGGCCGGATGATCGCCGAGTACAACGTGGGCCTCTTGGTGAAGGGCGGGTTCTTCGATCCGTCCTACCAGACGGTTCTTGGAGCCGACGCCGCTCCTTCCCTCATTCGCGCTCTACCCTATCTGAAGTCCGAACCGCGCCAGATGGTCAGCCACTGGCTTCAGACGGGTTACGCCAAGGGCGACTCCGACTGGCGAGGTTTTAACTGGAGCCGGTCCCAAGCCCATGCTGCTGTCCGACACAGTCGCGGCCTCTTGATCGCGGAGGCGACGGCGGGCCCATCAGGCGGCGGGATCGCGAGCGAATAAGGCACTCGGTCCGTCAGTCGTGCGGTAATGTCCACTCGATGCGTCGCGCCACCCTTGTCCTACTGACCGCCTTGATCACGTGCTTCTCCCCGGCTCAACAGGTCGACTCAAAGATGGTCGCGGGAATGAGTTGGCGTTTGATTGGGCCCTTTCGGGGTGGTCGCTCACTGGCTTGCACTGGAGTCGCTGGCAACGCCAACACGTTTTACGCGGGCGAATGCGGTGGTGGACTCTGGAAGACTGAAGACGCTGGCACGACCTGGAAGTGTGTGACGGATGGCTTTCTCGGCTCCTCATCGGTGGGTGCCGTTGCCGTGAGCGCAAGCCAGCCCAACGTGGTGTATTTGGGAACCGGCGAAAAAGACATTCGAGGCGACATCAGCGAGGGCGACGGGGTCTACAAGTCCCTGGACGGTGGAAAGACCTGGGCCTGTGTCGGCTTGCGTGACACGCGCACTGTCAGCCGGATCGTGATCGATCCCCAAAACCCTGACATCGTCTGGGTGGCAGCGCTCGGACACATCTATGGGAAGAACACAGAGCGCGGCGTGTTCAAGACCACGGACGGCGGCAAGACGTGGCGCAAGGTCTTATACGAGAGTGACCGAGCTGGTGCGGTCGACCTCGCTATTGACCCGAAAGACCCTCGGACTCTCTATGCAGCCACTTGGGAAGCCTGGCGCACAGCCTATCACCTGAACTCGGGCGGCCCGGGGAGCAAGGTCTGGAAGTCGACAGACGGTGGCTCTACGTGGAACGATATAAGCCGTAGTCCAGGACTGCCCAAAGGCGTGATCGGCAAAATAGGGCTCAGCGTTTCGCCTGTGGATCCTCAGCGCGTCTACGCCCTCGTCGAGGCTGATGACGGTGGCCTGTTCCGCAGTGACGATGCGGGCCACACCTGGAACCTCGTCAACGACGACCGTGAGTACCGCCAGCGCGCGTGGTATTTCAGTCGGGTCGTTGCCGACACTCAAGACAAGGACGCGGTGTACGTTTTGAATCTGAGTGTCAGCCGATCGAAGAACGCTGGCAAGTCGTTCAGCGCATTGGGTTCCCGACACGGCGACGAGCACGACCTCTGGATCGATCCGACCGACAGCAAGCGGATGGTCAACAGCGACGACGGTGGCGTCACTGTCAGCGTCGATGGAGGCAGATCGTGGTCAGAAGAGGATCTCCCGACGGCGCAGTTCTATCACGTAGCGACCGACAGCGCCTATCCCTACCACATCCTCGGTGCCCAGCAAGACAGCAGCACTGTCCGGATCCTTTCGCGAGGGGGGCCACGAGGCATTGGGCCGACAGACTGGACAGCGACTGCCGGTGGCGAAAGCGGTTTCGTCGTCGCGAAGCCGAATGATCCCGATGTCGTCTATGGCGGATCCTACGGCGGCGAGATCGGCATGATGAATCATCGGACTTCGGAATACCGGTCCATCGATCCATGGCCGGACAACCCCATGGGCCATGCAGCGATCGATCTGAAGGACCGGTTCCAGTGGACTTTTCCGATCATGGTCTCCCGTCACGATCCCAATGTGCTCTACACCTGCTCTCAACATGTGCACAAGTCCACCGACGGAGGAGAGAGTTGGGTGGAGGTCAGTCCTGACTTGACTCGGAACGACCCCTCCACTCTTCAAAGCAGTGGTGGCCCTATCACCCAGGACAACACGAGCGTCGAGTACTACGGCACCGTGTTCACCCTGGCCGAGTCTCCCAAGAAGAAGGGAGTCCTTTGGGCCGGATCAGACGATGGTCTCGTCCACGTGACGGTCGATGGGGGCGGACATTGGCAGGACGTGACCCCGAGACTCATGCCTCATTGGGGCCTTTGCTCGATGATCGACGCTTCGCCTCATGCCGAAGGACGGGCGTTTCTCGCCGTCGACAACCACGAAAACGACGACTATGCTCCTTATGCCTACCGGACGGACGACTTCGGCAAGACATGGAAGCCCATCGTCACGGGGCTACCCATCAACACTTTCGTCCGGGTTGTCCGCGAAGATCCAGTGCGGCCCAATCTTCTGTATTGCGGGACGGAGACAGGCGTCTTCTTCAGCGTTGACGGAGGCGACCACTGGCAAACCCTGCAGTTGAACCTCCCGTTGTGTCCCGTCCACGACTTGACCATCAAAGACGACGATCTCATTGCCGCGACCCACGGCAGAAGCTTCTGGGCGCTCGATGACCTGGCCTCTCTGCGCCAAATGCCGGAGGCTCCTAAAAACGGGCCTGTGTTGTTCCGCCCCAAAAACGCCTTTCGGAGCGGACGCACGTTCGGCTTTGGCCGCCGGGCAACCTCGACACAGGACGGTGAGTACGGCGAAAACCCGCCGACCGGCATCATTGTGGACGTCTACTTCCCGAAGAGTGTCGAGAAGTCAACCGTCAAAGTCCTGGATCATGACGGCACCGTTGTGGGCACGGCCGAGGGCCTTCCCGGTTCCGCTGGCTTTCACAGGACGACCGTGGGCGGACTCCGGTATCCGGGCTATCGCGGATTCCCGGGGATGATTCTCTGGGCTGGACGATCAGGCAGCCTTCCCGCCCCTTGCGGCGACTATACGGTCCAGCTGACGGTCGACGGACAGACTCTGACTCAGCCAGTCCATATCGGTCTCGACCCGAACAGCAGTTCCACGGAACAGGCCACCCAAGAGCAGTTCGCCTTGGCCAAGAGGATCGCTGCACGAATCACCGAAGCCAACGATGCGGTAGTGGTCGCACGCGACGTCGTGAAGGAGGTCGATGCCGCAGTCAAAGAGAAGCCTGAGCTCGGGGCCGACGCTGAGAAAGTGAGAGTGGCTTTCCGCGCGGTCGAAGAAGCGATCTACCAGACGAAGATCAAGGCAGGCGAAGATCCACTGAATTTCCCCATCCGGTTGAACGACAAGCTAGCAGGCGTGCTTGGGAGTACCCTTTCGGGAGACTTCCGCCCGACAAAGCAGTGCTACGCTGTGTTCGACGAACTCTCTCGGGAGTTGCAGCCTCATCTGGACGCCCTCAGATCGGCCCTCAGCCATGAACTGGCCGCGTTCAACGCAAAGTTGAAGGCAGCCGGTGGATCAGAGATCACCCCCGTGGATCCCTCGAAAAGCGGCTAGTTCGGTCAGCCAAGCTAGTTCTTGGCGACCTCGGCCTCCGGCCAGGCTAGAACGGCCGCTGTCTCGGGAACCCATACGAGATCGTCGGCCCCCAGCTCTGAGGGGAGGGACAGGGGTTGCCGAAGCCACTGCGGATCCGGCTCGATGAACCGAAGCGCCTGGATTTCCTCGAGTCCAGCCAGGAACGCACCGACGACCCGGGGGTCAAAGTGCTTGCCACTGAATCCCACGATAAAGCCAGTCGCGCGGTCGGCGGTCCAAGCTTCTTTGTACGACCGCTCCGAGGTCAGGGCGTCGAACACGTCGCACACGGCCACGATCCGACCCTCGAGGGGTATCTCCTCGCCTTTGAGCGCGTAAGGATATCCGGAGCCGTCCCACTTTTCGTGGTGGTAGAGGCACACTGATCGGGCCATCATCAGAAGTGGGTGATCCGATCCGCCCAGTAGGTGGGCTCCGTAGAGAACGTGCTTCTCAACAATTCGCCGCTCTTCGGCCGTGAGCGGACCGGGTTTTGACAGGATCGCATCCGGGATCCCGATCTTCCCTATGTCGTGCAACACGGCGGCATGGCCAAGCGCTTCGCACAGATCAGACGGCAAACCCAAGTGCCTGGCGATGATCTCGCTGCTCTTTCCAATCCGGTAATTGTGTCCGCCTTGAAGGTCGTCCTTATACTCCGCGGCCAAAGCGAGGCGGTTCACCAGGTCCAGCTTTGCCTGCATTTCGGCTTCGTGATGGTCCTCGATATCGCTCAGCGTCCTGCGGATGTAAAGGAACAGTAGGAATGCAGTGAAGACTACGAACAACAGACCCTTGGTCAGTTCCGCTTTGTGGGTGCCTGGCCCTCCGTCGGGATAAAGCCAATAGACCAAGATCGTCGAGGCCACCCAGACGGCACCGAGGGCAAAGCAACCCACGGCAACCTTGAGCGCAGCCATAGCCGGAGTCGGCACCTGCCGACCTCTTGCCTTGGTGAGTTCAGGCATAAGGCTTGCTGCGAATAATACGGTGTAGAAGATCGTAATGTCTCGGTCTTAGACATCATAATTCACGATTTTCGCTATGGACCCGATCGATTTGCTCGCCGATTGCGACGATGGCCCAGCGAAACAGCCTGCCCAACCGAACCCGGGGCCGTCCTGACTTTGGCCCTCAGGAACTCTGGGTGCCCGGTAGACTCGACGCCGCAATGGGATCGCCGATCACGATGACCGCTCAGGGCTTGAAAGTGCCCAACGACCCGATTCTGCCGTACATCGAAGGTGACGGCACTGGTAGAGACATTTGGCGGGCGTCTGTCCGCGTCTTCGACGCTGCCGTGAAAAAAGCGTACGGAGGATCTCGGCAAATCGAGTGGTTGGAGGTCTTGGCTGGTCAGAAGGCGTACGACACGACGGGCTCTTGGCTCCCTGACGAGACGCTCGACGCCTTCAAGAAGTACCTGGTCGGCATCAAGGGTCCACTGACGACTCCGGTCGGTGGCGGCATTCGCTCGTTGAACGTGGCGCTTCGCCAGCAACTCGACCTCTATGTCTGCCTGAGGCCGGTCCGATGGTTCACGGGTGTACCCAGCCCGGTCCGCCACCCAGAGCACATCGACATGGTGATCTTCCGCGAGAACACGGAGGACATTTATGCTGGAATCGAGTTTGAGGAAGGTACCGACGAAGCCAGGAAGTTCGGGGAGCTCGTGAGAGACCATTTCCCAGACAAGTTCAAGAAGATCCGATTCCCCGACTCAGCAGGCTACGGGATCAAGCCGGTCAGCCAAGAGGGAACCGAAAGGCTCGTGCGCGCCGCCCTCAAATATGCCGCCCAGTACAAGCGTAAGTCGGTCAGCCTCGTCCACAAAGGCAACATCATGAAATTCACGGAGGGAGCGTTCTGCAAATGGGGTTATGACCTGTGCAAGCGCGAGTTCCAAGGACAGGAGATCGACGGTGGCCCGTGGCAGAAAGTCAACGTGGATGGCTATGAACTCGTGGTCAAAGACGTCATTGCTGACAACTTCCTGCAACAGATCCTGCTACGCCCCAAGGAATACGATGTGATCGCGACGTTGAACCTGAATGGCGACTACATCAGTGACGCGCTCGCAGCTCAAGTCGGTGGCATCGGCATCGCTCCAGGAGGCAACGTGAACTACGTGACAGGGCACGCCGTTTTTGAGGCAACCCATGGCACGGCCCCGAAATACGCCGACTTGGACAAAGTCAATCCGTCATCGGTCTTGCTGAGTGGCGAGATGATGTTCCGGTACCTGGGTTGGCCCGAAGTCGCGGACCTGATCATCAAGGGGGTCGAGGCGGCGATCGGATCCAAGAACGTCACGTACGATTTCGCAAGACTCATGGACGGGGCGAACGAGGTCTCTTGCAGTGGATTTGGGGATGCCGTGATCAGTCGCATGTAAGTGCCCCTTGGATCGACACAACCTCTCCCAACAAACGGTGCCCAGCGTGTTCAAAGCCCTGGGCACCGCCCGTCAATATTGCCAGCTTTGTTCTCTCTTCGAGTGTTTTGGACCGTAATTGCCTCAGAAATCGGGCCAGAGGGTCTCGGTTTGGCTTCACTTGCAGTAATATAGAACTTGCCCATCCAGGGCGGAGAGTGTGTGTCGCTGTCGCCACTGGGCGGCAGTATCGCGCTACTTGTTAGAAGAGGTAAATCAAT
>JAKOXK010000011.1 GCA_029781035.1 Armatimonadota bacterium | reverse complement strand
GTGGACGATCCTGCTCATGATCGGTGCGACGATCATTGGGCTCAAGATCTACGGCAAGACCCCCAAAGGCCGTTACAAACTCGATTTCTTCAAGCTCAAGGTTCCCATTGTCGGTGAACTCTCGCTCAAGATGAGCGTGGCACGGTTCTGCCGAACGTTCGGCACCTTGATCAACAGCGGTGTTCCGATGATTCGTAGCCTCGAGATCGTTGGCGAGACCCTCGGAAACGCGGTCTTGTCGGAGGCGATCGAGAAGACGCGGGTCAGCATTAGAGAGGGGCAGAAGCTCAGCTCACCGCTCGCCCAATCCGGGCTGTTCCCTAGCATGGTCACGCACATGATCGACGTGGGTGAGGAGTCTGGCCGACTGAGCGAGATGCTCGTCAAAGTCGGCGACTTCTACGACAGCGAGGTCGAAGCGACCGTCAAGGGCTTGACGTCGATGATCGAGCCCATGCTGATCATCTTCCTCGGTGGCGTCGTAGGGTTCATCGCCATCTCGGTCATGACCCCGATCTTCACGATCGTGAACAGCGTGGGCAAATCGTAGACGACTGAACGGGCAAGGTCGCCCGTTCCCCGACCAAAATAGGTTCTTTCGCGAACCCCGCAGGAGGCGGGGGGAGCAGCAAGCAGGCCGCGGGAAACCCCTGAAGGGTTGAGCGCGGACACCAGGCAGGATGTCTGGTGACGATCAACGGAGTGAAAATGTCAGAAGCTGTTGCTGGTTCGATGCACGATCCCGAGCACCTCGTGCTCGAGTACTTGAACGACCCGCGTCCCGACTTGAAGGACGTGATCATCCTCCAGTACTCGAACATGGTGGAACGGATAGCGCGCCGTTTCAGCGGGGTGGAGCCATTGGACGACCTCGTACAGGTCGGCTACATTGGGCTCCTCAACGCCTTGAGCAAGTTCGACCCGGAAGCTGGAGTCCGGTTCAACACATATGCCACCCACCTTGTGGCAGGAGAGATCAAACATTACCTTCGTGACCGGGCCCAGATCATTCGCCACCCGGCATGGGTCCAAGAGTTGCGGCAACGGCTCAACAGAGCGACGATCACGCTTCAAGCCGACTTGGGTCGAACGCCGACTGAACGGGAGATCGCCGACGCGTGCAAGGTCAGCGAACAGGCCGTCCGCGAAGTCATGGCCACGCAAGAGCTGCTTCGGGTCACGTCCTTGGACGCGCCGATCCAAGAGGATGACGAGAGCGACACGGACATCGACAAACTGGAGTCGGCAGAGTCGTCCTCAGGGCAAGTGAGCGTCGAAGACAGGGTCGTACTTGAAGACGCGATGAGGCAGCTCCGTGACCTTGAGCGAGAAGTGCTTATCCTGTTCCACTTTGAGTCGCTCAATCAGACGGAGATCGCGTCAAAACTGGACATCTCCTGTAACTACGTCTCCCACATTCTGAGGCAGAGTCTCAACAAGCTCCGACGAATTCTGAATTCTGAAGAGGAAGCGGACCGCTCCCTCCGGAAGGACTACCCCGAGACCGGTCAAGTGATCGATCTGATGACCCGCGCCTACACTGAGGGATACTTCTCGGGCAGGCTGACCGAGGAGATCCACAGGAGCACGGGTTCGGGCTCGGGAGTGGCCATCGTAACGGTCGAGTTCACCGGCCTTGAGGCTATGCAGCGGTTCTACGGAGATTCCAGCGTCACCGACTTCTTGGCCGATGCAGCTGAGTTTCTCCGGTCGTCTGTCCGGACGCTCGACGTGGTTTGCCGCATCGGAAAAACCGGCTTCGGCATCATCCTTCCCGAAACGACGGCGAACGCCATCCTTGTCCGGCATAGGCTCGAGCGCCGGTTTGAACAATGGCTGGTCGGACGGGCAACCGCGGCAGGATCTTTGCAGGTGAAGCTAGGGCATGCCTCGTCACCCGATGACGGCCGGTCTGCCAAGTCACTTCTCGAGGCGGCTGACCAAAGCGTCAGTGACTGCCGTCAAGCGGCTTAGTGGCCTCGTCGCTGCAGCGTCAGAATCGTGGGCAATGGTCGTCGCCATCGCCCACGATTTCACCTGTCCCTGGTGCTGGATAGCCTGGCACCAGTCGCAACGCCTGAAACAGGATCTCGGCATCGGAATCGAGTGGCTGTCTTACGAACTCTGGCCCGAAGACCTGCCTCGGCCCGCCTCAAAGCCTGCAGATCCCCCGAATCCAGACCGTCCCGTTGTCCCAAGTCGACTCGAACTCGCTTACTATGCGTCGAGCGTCTCGAAGCCAAGACACTACGCCCAGGACAGACTGATCCACAATGCCCTGCAAGCCAGCGAACACGCCAAAGCCCATGGCGTCGGGGAAGAGCTGGTCGCAAGGATCTACAGTGCGGTCTGGACCGAGGGACTGCTTGTCAACGACGTCGGAGTCCTCAAGAACCTGGCTACCGGCATCGTTCCCGACCCCGGAGCGATGGTGGACGACATCTTGGCCCGACGGTACGCAGACAAGATTGTGCCTTTTGATGAGCCGGCCTACGCCTTGGGCGTATACAACGTGCCGACGTTCTTCATCGGTGGCCGAAGGTACGCAGAGCAGCCGTATGCCGTCCTCGAGAGGGCGATCAAGGTCGCACTTCGATGAGCCCGACACCCGTCTACTCGGATCTTACGTTTCCCGACGCCTGGGGCGACCGTCCTTGGGTGTCGCTGAACATGGTAGCAACCCTGGACGGCAAGATCCTCTCAGGCGAGCGCACTGAGACCGTCATGGACTTGGGCTCTGCGACTGACCATGCGACCATGCGGGCAATCGAGTCGGCCCAAGATGCCGTCATGATCGGTGCCGGGTCGCTGAGAGCCACTGCCGGTCTCTGGTACCCCCAACGTTTGGGGCGCTACGTCGTGAGTGCCAGTGGAAATGTGGACACAGGTTCGAGGTTCTTCACCGACGCCCCGGAGCGGGCTTATCTCGTCACCGAACCATCGGGCGCTGAAAGAACTCCCTCCAGTGTCCTCCGTATCGTCACGGGTCCACCCATCGACCTAGGCGCGGTTCTAGCGACGATGAGAGCGGAGCACCTTGTGCGGCACCTACTCGTCGAAGGCGGCAGCGAGCTCAACGCGGGGCTCTTCGCCCTCGATCTGATAGACGAGATTTTCCTGACGGTCGCTCCCAAGATCAAACTTGGACGAGACGTGCCGACCATTGCTGGCGGCGACCCCCTCGATCGTTCTGAACTCCGGAGTTTTGCTCTTCTGAGCGTGACGACCGTTGGCGACGAGGTCTTCCTTAGGTACAGGCGAAGCCGATAGTCACGCTGGGGGGCGGTCCAAAGGAGAAAATAGGGGTTCGTGCGCAACCCGCTGGCCCCCACGGTGTTCCTCCTGCGCAACACCAGCAAGACCTTGCCCCTCATCGGGGTCATCGTCTTGGCAGTCATGCTCATTGGTGGGATCGTCGCGATCATGGACTCGATCCCACTCAGCATACGGACCACCTACGGATACAGCAAAGCTTATTTGGGCGTCTCGCCACGCGGCAACATGGCCATGACTCCCATCCTCAGGCACATCGTCAAAACGGAAAGCCCCGTGCCCTTGGGGAGGGTCATGACCTGCCGAGTGAGCGACTGCGAGGTCAAGAGCATCGTCGGCCCGTGGCGGTTCGCTGTCATTGGGCTTAGCCAGGACGACATGAGTTACTACCTAGACCGCTTAGGAGGGTGCACGATCACGGGGCGTCTGCCGCTTCCTGGCAAAGCTGAGGCCCTGCTTAGCGAGCCCGTGGCACGCAACCTGGGCAAGAAGCTGGGAGACGTCTTCCTGGGCCCGACCGACTCCAACAACTACTCGCCCAACGAGGTCAGGGTGGTCGGAATCGCCCACATGAAGCCCTGGGTGGCCCTTGCACCCATCGAATACCTGGAGAAGTATCACTTCCCTCCCATCGACTTGTTGATCGTGACCGCCAAGGACATCCGCCAACAAGACAAGCTCGATCACTGGGCATACGAGCGTCTCGGGGGGGAAATGGCCCGTACCTACACGTATTTCAGGCTTGAAATCGAGACCGCAGACATGTTCAAGATCCTGTACACGATCCTGAATGTCGTGATCGCCCTCCTTGTCGTCGTGATCACGCTGATGATGGCGATGCTGATGAACATCTATCAGTCTCAGCGTCTTCAGGAGTTTGGCCTTCTCCAAGCCTTGGGATATGCAAGGAAAAGGCTGATGCGGCGCGTCCTCTCGGAGACGGCCCTGGTCGTTGCTGGCGGCTGGATCTTGGGCGTCGTCTCAGCGTTCCTGCTGATGACGGTCGTCAAGGTACTGCTGATGGATCCTAGGGCCTTTATGCTCGATCCTTTCGACCGTCAGGCGTACCTCTACAGCGTTCCTGTCCCGATCGCCATCTTCCTCGCGGCAACCTGGACAATCGCACTCAGGTTCCGCCGGTTCGACCCCGTCGGCGTCGTGGAGCGGAGGCTCGTTTGATCGAAGTCCGTAATGCCTCGTTGGTCTACGACGATCACGGTCGGCAGGTCTTTGCGTGCCACGATCTCACGTTGGAACTCAAGGACGGTGAGTTCCTTGGGATCCTTGGCCCAAGTGGATCGGGCAAGTCCTCGCTCCTCTATCTCATGTGCGGGCTGAAGACTCCGACCTCGGGCGAGGTCGCCTATCGCGGTCGCACCTTGTCATCGATGTCTGAAGATGAGCGCGCTGAACTCAGGCTGCGGCAGTTTGGCTTCGTGTTCCAATACCCCTACCTACTCGGGTATCTGTCGGCCCTGGAGAACGTCTTGGTGGGCACTCCAACGAACGGCGAGGCTAAGAAGTCCGGGATAAGCAGCCCCTGGACAAACGGCTGGGCCACCGAACCAGCCGCACGCGAACTCCTCACGGGACTAGGACTGGGAGACAAGCTCCACCGTATGCCCTTTGAACTCAGTGGGGGCGAAAAACAGCGAGTGTGCATCGCACGCGCGCTTCTAGGGGGCAGAGAGGTCGTCTTCGCGGATGAGCCCACGGCGAATCTGGATCACGTCAACGGAGTCGCCGTTGTCGAGACCCTGGTCGCCAACCGAGGATCCGGAAGCCTCGTCATGGTCACGCACGATCCGACGATGCTGGAGAAGGCGGACCGTGTCGTCACCATCAGTGACGGACGCCTAGCAGCGAGCCTTTGAAGCCAAGAAGCGATTCACCGTCACCGTTTCTCCTTTGCAAAACAGGTCCTAGAAAGTGTAACATCGAGCCTACACGGAGCGTCCATCCGTACGAAAATACAAAGTGACGGGCCATGGGGTCACGCCCTCTGGTCGGAGCAAAGCATGAAACGGATTCTCGTACTAGCACTCGCGGCAATGGTGACGGCCTGTTCCTGGGCTCAAGGCACGTTCACTATCCGCCGGCCGGTCGATGGCTCGACCGTTCGCGAGACTGTCAAGGTCCGGATCCCGAAGAACAGCATCCCTGACGGGGGCTACATCGGGATCTACGTGAACGGAAAGTTCCTGGAAGCGACACTTCCAGAGATCGAGGGAGACGATTACGTCTACAACTTGGACACGCAAGCCCGGAAGCTGGACGACGGCCCGACGAAAATCGAGTGTGTCCTGTTCGCCGACGTCAACGGCAAAGCTCAAGTCGTCAATCGGTCCTCCGTCAACGTAACGGTCGACAACCACACGTCGATCAAGGTGCCGGAGGACGGCTTCAAGCTTCGCTACAAGTGGAGTCCCGGTACAGAGCACGTCTACGACTTCAGCTTCAATGAAGACGTAGGCATGATCAGCCAAGCCCAGGCTGCGATCGGGGGCCGCGCCCCGACGGTCAGTTCGAACGAGATGAAGCTCCGCATCTTGTATGCCACCGACAACGCCTACAAGACTGGCGATGGCACGGACGGCCTCCTGCGTATTCAAATCCTGCCTGACAAAGGCAAGGACTACGCCATGGCGCTTGTGCCCGGCGAAGACGAGCCTCGTAAGCTCACCGACGACGATTTTGTCCCGTTCTTCATGCGGGTCACCGACGTCGGGCGTGAGGTCTTTAGTTCCCTCCCCGTCTACTTTGGGATCGAGGGGCAAACCGGCGCCGCGCCTGCCGTTCGATACTGGCCGACGCTTCCGTTGCCTGTGCTTCCTACCAAACTCGTGAAGCCCGGTGGAGACCCTTGGCAGTCTTCCTTCCTGTTCACGAACGTAGATGCCACGACCGCCGCGGAAAAAGACAAGTTCATGTTTGCGACGCCAGCTCGCGGCGAGTTCCAAGGGGTCACTTGGTACAGGGATATGCCCTGTGCGATCATCAAGACGGTGGTCGCCGTTGGCCCGGACCTTTTGAAGAACGCGAAGGACTTGAACCAGGTCAAGGGAGATGCCTCCAACGTCAAGCTTGAGGGCACTATCTACTTTGCGCTCGACCGTGGCGTTGTGGCGCGCATGGAAGTCGACCTCACCCAAGAGTCGCTCGTGGACACGGGCCCGACCAACCAGGGTGGTGGCGCGTCGGGTGGTTCTACGGGCGGTCCGTCGGCCGGGCCTACAGGCGGGCCAAGCCGGGCTGGAACATCGCTCGGTGGCGGCGGTTCTGCGGCATCAGGCAAGCTGTTCATACCGGGAATCGGTCAGTACGATTTCCAGCCAGGCCTTGACAGCGATGGCAACCTCACCTTCTTCCAGGCCCGCGGTCAACGCGGTGGCCGGGGTGGAGCCATGCCCGGTGGCGGCGCCCAGTTGGGCGGCGGTGCCCAGCCCGGTGGCGGCACCACTGGGGCTCAGCCCGGTGGTCGGTTTGGAACGGGACGAGGCGAATCGGGTCCGACGGGCAACCGCAAAATGGTCCTCCGGTTCCGAATGTCCTACGTAGCCGAGTTGGAACGGTGATCCCAGGGGGCGAATGGCCCTGCCTGTGAAGCGAAAGAGATGGAACTCCTCCGACGATCCGGAGGAGTTCCGTGCTACGTTAGGGGAGCATATCGACGAACTCAGGAGCCGCATCCTTCGGGTCGTGACCGCACTGCTCGTCTTCGGCGTTGCTGGCTGGTTCATCGCCCTTCCGCTGTACGACAAACTCCAACAAACGGTTTTCCAGTCCATCCCGAAGTGGCTCGAGTATCGAGAGGTCTTCCACTCGTTCACCGGCCCCTTCATGCTTCAGCTCCGGATGGCCTTCGTCATCGGCCTGATGGGCGCACTTCCCTATGCGATCGCCCAACTCTGGCTTTTCATCAAGCCCGGCCTTCGACCGAATGAAAGGCGCCCTATCAGGATCCTCTTCCCTGTCAGTGGAACCCTGTTCCTCATGGGCTGTAGCGTTGGCTGGCTGATGCTGCATCCGACCGTCGTCTGGTTCTGTTCGTTCTTCAAGGATTTCCGGGGATCCGTCCTCTACCAGGAACAGGGGACAATGGTCTTCCTCCTCGTCAAGCTCGTCTTCGCGTTCGGCGTCGGGTTCCAGTTGCCGGTCGTGACATTCTTCCTGACCAAAGTCGGAATCATAGAGAACGCGACTCTCATGCGGAGTTGGCGCCATGCCACGGTGGCGATCTTCATCCTGGCCATGATCCTGACGCCGTCGGGCGACCCGTTCACCATGCTCGCCATGGCCGTCCCGTTGACGATCCTCTTCTTCGGTTCCATCCTCGCCGTCAAACTGACGACAAAGAAGGACAACACCAGGGACCACCCCGAACACGAACTGAACAACTTGGACTAAGCCATGCGAGCGGTCCAAACCGTCTCACGGATCCTCGGCTCGAGACCTCTCGAGACCGCCGTCTTGGAACCGCGAGACCCCTCTTTCAAAGATCCAACGAGGATCCCCCACGACCAACTGAAAGCGGCCTTGGCGCGCGTGGGGGTCGACGGGCTCTATTGCCACCAAGCCGAATCTTTCGACTTGGCTTCCACAGGGCATGACGTCATGGTCGTGACCGGCACGAGCAGCGGAAAATCGCTGTGCTACAACCTGCCCGTCGTCGATACGTGCCTTCGCGAGCCGGCAGCAAGAGCGCTCTATCTCTTTCCGACCAAAGCTCTCGCTCAAGACCAAGCGGGCAAGCTCGAATCGTTGCTGCCCACAGGCCTGATGTGCGGCAACTATGACGGTGACACTCCCCACTCGGCCCGGGCTTCGATCCGCAGGTCGGCCCACATCGTCCTGACGAATCCCGACATGCTCCACGTCGGCATTCTGCCGAACCAGGAGAACTGGCACCGGTTCTTCAAGACTTTGCGGTTCGTCGTCCTCGATGAAGCCCACGTGTACCGGGGAGTCTTTGGCTCCCATGTCGGCGGCGTTATACGTCGCTTGATGCGACTGTGCGAATGGCACAACAATCGCCCCCAGGTCATCGCCTGCAGTGCGACAATCGCCAACCCAGCGGAGCTATTCGAAAAACTGACCGGCCGAATGGCGACTGTCGTCGACAACGATACGGCACCTCGTGGGCATCGAACGGTCATTCTGGTCGAGCCTCCCGAAGGGGTAGACGACTACAGCCCCAACAGGGACATTGCGGAACTATTGGCTGAGTTTGTGACAAACCACGTCAAGACGCTGGCCTTCTGTCGAGCGAGGGTCACCACCGAATTAGTCGTCATGCAGGCCAAGCGAGCGCTGGAGAAGGCTGGCCAAGACTCGACTTTCGTCGATTCGTACCGGGGCGGCTACACACCCAAAGAACGCCGAGCGATCGAGAAAGCGCTGTTCCAGGGCGGTCTGAGGGGCCTAGCCACGACGAACGCGATGGAACTCGGTGTAGACGTTGGCGGACTGGACGCTGTACTCCTCAATGGTTACCCCGGAAGCGTCAGTAGCTTCTGGCAACAGGTCGGCCGAGCTGGGAGAGGAACACGCGATGGGCTCGCGGTGATGTTGGCCCACGATGATCCTCTCGAACGGTTTCTTGTGCGGTCGCCGGAGCTACTCCTCGATAAACCCGTTGAGAGCGCGACATTGAATCCAGACAATCCCCATGTCCTTGAGGCGCAGCTCCGGTGCGCTGCCTACGAACGTCCCGTCGGCGAAGACGAGCTGCCCCGTTTCGGCGATAGAGCCCGGGACGTCGCCGACGACATGGTGGCCAGCGGCGATGCGGTATGGAGCGCCGGACGCTTGTTCTATCCGTCTCATGAAAACCCCGCCGCATCAATCAACATTCGTGGTATCGAGGGCACGACCATTCTTCTTCTTGTCGAAGGCGCCGCCCTCGGCGAAATGGAGGAGTGGCGCGCCTACCGCCAAGCACACCAAGGAGCGGTCTACTTGCACCGTGGCGTCACCTACGTCGTACAGGAGCTCGATCTCGAGCGAAAGCTTGCCCTCCTCGTCCAGGACAAACCGAACTACTTCACCCAAGCGATTGTCCAATCCGTTGTCGAATCCACTGTCGAAGTCGAAAGGGCCGATGGCCTGCTACTCACAGGCGTCAAGGTCACCACGTCCATCCCTGGCTATGTCAAACGGCGTTTGGATGGCGATGGCATCTTGGGACAGGACAGTCTAGATCTACCCGTCAAGTCATTCGACACAGTCGGCCTTCGACTGGACTTGTCTGGATTGAGCTTCGACCATGTCGGTACGGTACACGCCTTGGAGCACGCCTTGTCGGCAGTTGCCCCTATGATCGCTGGATGCGACCGCGACGACCTCGGCAGTTGCTGGTACGTCATGTGCCCAGAGACCATGTTGCCAGCGGTGTACGTGTTCGACGGCACCCCAGGTGGCATTGGGCTGGCCGAGAAGCTGTTTGAGGAAAGACGCAACTGGTTTCGGCACGCTTTGGCCCTTTTGGAATCATGCCCGTGTAACGATGGGTGCCCGGCATGCCTACTGAGCCCACGCTGCGAAAGCGGAAACGAACCTCTCGACAAGAAAGGCGCTGTAACATGGTTGTCGGGTCACGGTCAACCTGAACAACGAGCGACTTCGACCTAAGGTAACACAGTGTGACGATCAAGGACTGGAGCGCGTCGTCTTCAGCGAGATGGATCAGAAGAGGTTCGCCCAAGTGGCTAACGGCGTTGGTCGCTGGCGCTGTCGTAGTGCTCATCGCGGTTCTTTTGTCGCCCCTGTTCCTTGAATCCCGACACAGTGGCCCAACTCCTGGTATCTCCAACCTGAAACGCCTCGCCTTGGCGACGCTCCTGTACACCGAGGACTCTGAGGGTTGTCTGCCGCAGGACATGTCCAGCGGGCCCGCGGTCTACCCCGCTGTCGCGCCCTACGCAAAAAGCCCACGAATACTCGACACCGGCGACCCGGCCAGTCCGAACTGGCTTGGCAACGGCAGTATTGCTGGTCACCGCGAAGCGGAGTTCGCTGAAACGGCTGCAGTTACAATCGTCTACTTCAGCTCGGCTCCTAGGAACCGCACGGACTCAAGTTCCGGCCACAGGCTCGTCTCGTTCATGGACGGCCACATCCACGCCGTCCATGAACCGACTTTCCAGCAGTCAATCGCCACCGGCTGGAAGCTTTTTCCTGGAGCGAACCCGTGATCGTCTCTAGGTGGCCACGCGGTGAATGGAGGCCGGGCCAACGGGGCCACTGGTGGATTCCTGTGGTCCTCCTTGCCGTCGCGGCCTTGGCTGTACTACTGGTTCCGGCAATTCCGACGGGCGGAAGGTCCGCCAAGGTCGTGTTGACGGAATCCAACGCTCACCAACTGGCGACCACAGTCATGATATACGCCACTGACTTCGACGGCCGGTGTCCACCCGACATGTCGTCGAGTTTCGCCGCCATCCCCTATCTGGGAGAGCAGTGTCGCAGCAGTCAGGTTGGACGATCGATGAATCCGGGATGCCCGGGGTTCCTCGGACACGGCGGACTGGCAACCAAACAGCTATCCGAAGTTTCCAATCCGTCACTTACCCTGGAGTTCTTCGACTCGGCACCTTGGCCAGGTCGTTTCCGCATTGCGGCAGTCGCTGATGGACATGCCCTCAGGCTCAACGAGACTCAGTTTCAGACGGCGGTCGTCAACCAACTCCGGTTGGCGGAACGATCTGGTCCATGAACCCTTCCGCCCATGTATGACGGCCTGAAACCCGCTAGACTCACGAGACTCGGATGAAAGACAGGTTGACGGTGGCCGCGATCGTGGCACTGACTGCAATCGCCGTCGTTTCGGCGTGGCTCAACCGGGTCATTGCCCCCGGGCCCGAGGGGAGCGAGTCGGCTCTGCAGCACGAGACCCTCGAACGACTCAGGCAGTGCACGCTCGACCTTGTCGTCTATATGGTGGACAACGACCACGTCTATCCGCCCGACACGTCGAGTCTGAAGGGTGCCCTCATGAGCCTTGCCCCAGAGAAGCGCTCTGTCGACGAGGCGTTGTCGCTGAATCCCGGCTGTCCCGAGTTCCTGGGAAACGGCAGCCTGGCGGCACGGCCTGAAGCGACCCTCGTCGACCCTGAGCACACGGTCTTCTTCTACGACTCCGCGCCCTGGAAAGACGGCAAGCGCACGGTGAGCTATGCCGAAGGCCGGACCGTGCGTATCTCAGAAGGCCTCTTTCAGAAGACGCTGACGACTGACTGGATCACTCCGAGATCGGGATCAAAATGACCATAATCAAGATCAGATGAGCCCGCAGTATTACGTGCCCTTGCCTGACGGGACCAAAGAAGGGCCCTTCACCGTTGAGGAGATCAGGGCTCGACTAGCCTCAGGTGCCCTTCGATTTGAGGACACTATCGAAGACTCCGAGACCGGAGGCCAGGTCAAGGCCGAGTCACTGGGGCAATCACAGAGTCAGCCGGAACCCGAGGCACAAGCAGCCAAAGGACCGCCGCCGGTCACGGCGCTCGTCATCGGAATCTGCTTGCTGGGTCTGGTTGTGGTCACTGGTGTCGTGGCCGTGATTGTCCAGACCCTTGCCAGATTCGACACCACCAATCGACAAAACGAGACCCTGAGTGCGCTCCGGGATGTCGGCGTGGCCATGATGAGCTACACGTCCGACTACGACGACACTTTTCCGCCAGGCATGGCCGACGTCGATTCCGTCTGGCCCGAACTGAGGCGTTACGGCGGATCCGAGCCAAAGCACTCAAGCAACCCGGCCGGAGCTACGTTGTGCGGCAACGTCAAACTCGCGGGACTGCCCGTCAGTTCGGTCGCGATTCCCAGGCAAACGTACGAGTTCTTCGACTCGGTTCCTTGGAAAGATGGTGTCCGGTACACGTTGTTTGTCGACGGCCACGCAGCTCGTGTGCCTGGGAAACGGTTCGCCGATGCCCGGGCCAATGGATTCCTGGACAAGGGCGAACAATAGCGGCCACCGACGCTTCCAGCAATCTCGCGGAGTGCCGGTCTGCCCGAACTGACGAGTCCACGTAGGTATCCTACGTCCTTCCATGATCATCACCATGCAGTTCGGTGCTTCCCAGGCCGAGATTGACGCCGTCTGCTCTGTGATCAAAGAGCGCGGATTCGAGCCCCTGGTGATGCCGGGCGAAGACCGCCTTGCCATTGGCATTCACGCTGCGCTTTCACCCGATGATCGGATCTTTCTTGAGTCTGCGATCGGGTCGCTCGACGGAGTCAGCAAGGTCACACAGACTTCGAGCCCCTACACACTCGCCTCAATTGAGTTCCACCGGACGCGTTCGAGTGTTGCGGTCAAGGGGGTCGTTATCGGTGACGGCAGGTTTACGGTCATGGCCGGCCCCTGTTCCGTCGAGTCGTACGATCAGTACCGAGCTTCCGCCGACATGGTCAAGGCGTCGGGGGCTAGCGTTCTCCGGGGAGGTGCCTTCAAGCCGCGGACGTCTCCCTACTCGTTCCAAGGTCTGCAGGAAGAGGGACTTCAGATCATCAAGCAGGTCGGTGATGAAACAGGACTAGTCACCATCAGTGAGGTCATGAGCGCGGACATGGTCGAGGTCGTGGCGGACCATGTGGACATCCTGCAGATCGGAGCCCGTTCGATGCAGAACTTCCCCCTGCTGATCGAGGCAGGCAAGAGTGCCCATCCTGTCTTTCTCAAGCGTGGCCCGAGTGCGACGATCGACGAGTTCCTGCTCGCCGCCGAGTACGTTCTCAACCAGGGCAACCCAAACGTCATCCTCTGTGAGCGCGGCATCATGCCCCTGGATCGAACCTATACGCGCAACACGCTTGATCTGGCTGCTGTGCCCGTCCTGAAAGAGCACACCCACTTGCCCGTCATCGTCGATCCATCCCACGGCACGGGAGTTGCCCGGTACGTAGCCCCGATGGCCAAAGGAGCCATGGTCGTCGGCGCAGACGGTGTCATGGTCGAGATGCACCCAGATCCCAAGAAGGCGCTCAGTGACGGCTCTCAGGCCCTTGATCCTGCTCATTTCAACTCGCTCATGAAAGAGCTCAAGGCCCTGGCAACGGCGACTGGCGTCCGAATGTAGTCGGCGTACGCGGGCGATGCGACTCGTGAGGGGCCGCCGAAACGTCGCCTGTCTAGAAACCGTCACATCAGGTGTGAGACGATGATCACGGGCTCGCAAGAACGAGTCCTGGAAAGGGTGACCGTATCCTGCTGGACTCGGCCGACAGAAGTGGCACACTGGATCTGCGTCCTCTTCTTTGTCGGCAACTTCGTGACGCTCGAAGTTTTCGGGATCTGCCGAGGCGAATATTGGTTGTCCATCTTGGCCCCAATGCCCGCTCTCCCCGTGTGGATCGGCAGTTTGGATCGCTCAAGTCTCATCGGGCGTGCCGTGAGCTTTGATGACAAGACTTTGACTTTCACCAAACACGGCGAGGAAGTCTGGTCCCTTCCCTGGGCCAACTTCTACGGAATCGAACGGAGCACGGGTCTTCGGCCTCCGCGAGTGACCGTGGTCTCGAAAACTGGAGAAAGGCTCGAGTTCGCGACCCCGGGAGGCATGTCCACGGCGGTTCAGCTTCTGAGAGTCCTCCTGCTTGAGCGAGCCGACCCGCGTTCCCTCAGGCTGAAGCCCCCGTCTCCTCCGCCGTCATGGTCAAGAACCATCTGGATCCTGACGATTTCAGGAGTTGTCGCTTTGGGCTCCGCGGTCGCCTACTCGGTCGCGCAAGCCGATTGGCTCGCGGCCATAGAGCGTGACCCCTCGAGCTATCGGGCTGGCTGGGTGTTTCCGCTCCAGTGGATTCTGGTTTGTGCTTTAGCTTCGGTCTCGACTCTACGCGCGGCCTTCTGGGTACTCCTCCATCGACGCCCAGACCTCCTCGACCCAAACCGGACGCAACATCAGGTGTCTGCTGCGGAAGTCCGACGTCTGGTCAACAAGGGTCGTCCGCCCGTGGTCGACCTCGCAGAGGGAGTCCGGTATCGGTATATGGCACTAGACCAGGGAAAACCAGTCTATCGGTTCCTCGTTGTCGGCGGCACCGTCGTCGCCGTGTTCCTCTTCTGGGGAGCCTGCGTGGTCTTCAACCCATGGGGACCCTTCGGCACCAATATCCGGGCCAATGCCGCCACGTTTGGGTTCATGACTTTGATGGGCTTGACGGCCCTGGTGTGCTCTCTCCTGCTGGCCTACTTCGCGGGGCTGAGCGTCATTCGCCTCTGGATCTGCGACGATGAGGTCACCGTTCGTCAAGGTCAGATCGATGTCAAGCGGCACGGAAAAGTGATCTGTGTCGAGAACTCCGTCGTGAGGCGCATGCGGCTTCCGCTTACAGGCGGAAGCCACTTCGGCGAGCTTGAGTGGTTCGGCGACAAACGAAAATCTGTCGCTCTCGACCGACGGTACTTGGAGCCCGTAGAGTCCCGCCCGTAGCCGAAGCTTGAAGTTCTGGTTCTTGAACTGACGAAGGGCCCGGGCTATGGCCCGGGACGGAACACAACGTGGCCATCGGCATAGGCGACGCACCGCCCGCCAGATATCGGGATGTACCCGATCTCCGTGCCAGCCGGATCTTGGAGTCCGGTCAAGGCTCCTCCTTGGTAGGTGTAGACGAACCCGTCAAGGATCGAGTCGTTCCTGATGTAAGGCCCGACCCCCTCCTGCCAGTTGCTGCTGAGTGGCATGAAGTCGTCACTGTCGGCCGAGTACATCAGCATTCCCAGAGCGACCTGCTTGCACTTCGACATGGCCATCTCCCTTTCCGCCGCCGCTTTGGCCTTCTCAAAAGCGGCCAGATCCATGCGGACGAGATCGCGAGCGAACAGACGCCCGTCCGCAACGTAGGCGAGCTTGTCGAGTTTGGAACTTATCCAGTGCGAGCTGGAGACGTCGCCACAGACCAGGCACCGAGGGCTTTCGGAGGGCTCCGTGCTTGTGAGCCACAGGGTCCGCACCATGCGGGAAGTCTTGTCGAGCTTGACCAGAGTGGGCACCTCATCCAGTTCAAGAGCCGGTGTGGGCTGTTCTCCCGAATAGCCTGCGAACTCCTCTTCCGTTTCTGATATCTGGCAGGTCTGGGTGTTCAAGACGACGGTTTTGCCTTTCGCCGGCGTTCCGGGGGCGCCTCGGCGAACGACATGTCCTATCATGTTGACTCCGTCCTGAGTCCAATCACGGAAGTACACGGAACCGTGGACCCTACTTTGACCATGCCGGAGTTCCTTCCCGTCGAGGTCAAAGATGCTCATGGCGATCGTCGTCTTTAGGTCTTGGGCATCGATGGGGTTGTTTCCCGACCACTCGATCCACACGAAGAACGGCTTCAATGGAGAAGCCTCGATGTAACCTGGGTGAGCGGAATTGATCGTCACGACCTTTCGGACGCTGTTGTCAGTCAGGTTCATCTTATAGACGTTGGTCGTTATTTGCCGCGTCGTAGCCTTGCCTTCGGCAGCGGCTGTCGCTAGGCCCCCTTGATCATCGGTCATGAGAATGACCCCAGGTTGGCTCGTCTTGACCATGCCGGATTCCCCGGCCCCTGCAAGTCGTTGCATTAGAGCCAGAGGCACGTCTCGTACTGCATCGGTCTGCATGTCCCATGACTTGACCCACACGTTCTTCTCGGACCGGGTAGCGGGCTTGATGAACTGCTCGATCGTGGCGATCCCAGTCTCCTTCGGAGGAGTCTCTCCACCAATGATCGCATAGCGGTCGCTAATGAGCGCCAGAATCCCTTTCACGCCTCCATCGAGGATCAGCCGCGATGGGGCCATGAAGAAGGCGTCTTTGCTCGTCGTCACCACTGACGCTAGGAACTGAGCTCGGTCTTGCTCGGAGTCCTGCCCGACGCCGCCGAGACACAGTCCTAGTGCCAGAGAAACAAAGACAAACAGCCGCGTTTTGCCCAATTCCCTCATATCGAACACCCTTCAATCCAGGAACCCGTAGTTGAGACGGCCAAGTCCGTCCCTTCGGTTCGATCCTTGATGCCTCAGTCTTTGGTCAGTATGAGACAGGAATAGGGGGCCAAGTTGACTTGGCCGCTATAGGGCAGTCCGTCCCAACTCTGCGCGTCCGCCTGAAAGTTGGGCGAAAAGAGGTTGCCGAACAGCGGGCTGTAACCCGTCCAGTCGGAGTTGAACGCGACAGTCCAACTGCCGCTTCGTGGCACTCCGATGCGGTAGTTCGTGTACGTCGTGTTCTTGAAGTTGAAGACGCAAAGGACGTCATCGCCGCCCCCACCCTGGTCCCATCGGTGAAAGGCGATGACCTTACCGTTGTTGTCTACGTGGAACAAGTTTAGGTTCTGACCACAAAGTCCGGCAGAGTGCCCGGTTGCGTTCGTTCGCAGTGCGATCAAGTCCCTGTACATCTGCAGGATCCCTGAGAACGTCGCTGTCTTTGTCCAGTCAAGGGGTCTGTCGTCGTCGAACCAACCGCTTTCGAGAAACTCCTGGCCTTGAAACAACATGGGAATGCCCGGAACTGTCAGTGTGAGCGCTGCGCCCAGGGTCGAGCGCTTCTGTGCCCAATAGCTGGCTGGATCATTGACATCGATCTCGTTGGGCAGCCGCTGGTGCCCATTGGCGTCCTCATCGTGGTTTTCGGTGTAAACGACGCGCTGGAAGGCGTCACCGTTGAACCGCTCACTGATCGCACTGGCGACGGCGTTCATGTCTCGCGAGCCATCGTCTGGCGTCGTCAATGCAGCTCGGACTGTATGGACGTAGTTGGACCACTGCGAATCAAACCCGGCCCCTCCGCCGTTGGTCGGCTTGGTGATCCAGGAGTTGTTCTGCATGTCCTCCGCAATATTGATCTTCCAGGGCTGAGTAGCGTCGAGAGAGTCGTTCAACCACTGGAGCAGGCTCCACCCGTCTGCGTTGTCACCCCAGTCCGTGATCCTCATGTACAGGGTCGAGTCCCAGCGAAAACCACTCACGCGGTAGTCGTTCGCCCACATCAGCATGTTGTCGCGGATGTATGACCTCACTTCGCCACGGCCGTAATCCGGCCGTGTCCAACCCCAGGGCGTGTTCCCCCGCTGATCGTTGTAGAAGAAGACGCCTCCCCATTGGCCCTGGTACCAGCCGTCATATCTCCACAGGTCCATGTCGTTGGGCCCGTAATGGTTGTGGACGACGTCAAGGAGGATCCCCATGCCCCTCGCATTGGCCTGATCGATGAAGCTCTTCAGTCCATCAGGGCCACCGTAGGCCGACTCGACCGACCACGGATAGCTCGGGTTGTAGCCCCAGGAGTAGTCGCCCGGGAACTCCTGGACGGGCATCAGCTCGATCATGTTGACCCCGAGTGCCTTGAGGTAGTCCAGCTTCAGGGCGGCTGAGGCGAATGTGCCCGGATGCCCGGACTGTTGGGGGTTGAACGCACCGACGTGCATCTCGTAGACAACGGCCTTGTTCCAACTCGGAGTTTGAAAGCCATTGCTTTGCCAACTGTATGCGCCCTCATCGTAAATGACCGAATTGCCCGCTGAGTTGGTCAACCGGCGGGCCCAAGGATCATTCCTCCATAGCCCGGATCCGTTCGTGACGTAAAACTTGTACTGCTGACCGCTTCGGGCATTACGGTAGTCGATCGAATACCAACCGTTGCCCTCGCTGACGAGTTGTGTTGCCGAAGGACTCCAGTTGTTGAACTGTCCAGCGACGTTGACCTTGCTCGCAAAGGGAGCGAATGTTCGGAACGTCGTGCCCGCCGGCCAGCAGACGGCGCCGTTTCCGGGGAACTGAGCCGTGATCGAACCAACGGAGTGGCTCTCGCGAAAAAGGGCGCCCGCGGCCGACGTGACGCCGATGTACCACGTGTCGCTGGTCAAAGGAGGATTCGAAGTGTTCGAGACTATCAAGCGTTCGACACGGTCGTTCCCGACGACGCGGAAATCAAAGGACGTGAGCGTTGGCGGGGCACCTCGTCGAACATATAGGTCAGCGTTGCCGACGATCGAACTCAAGGTGACGCTGAGCTTGCCCTGCCAGTCGGCCGGCTTGACCGACGTCGTGATCCACTGGCCCGCTTGGACTTGTGTGCCCAGCCCGAGCCCGGGCCCAATGCTCACTTGAGCCGGTGCGCATTGGGATGCCAACAAAACTACCGTCGACCATGGCGTGCGCCACCGCATGATGGTCAGTTTAGCCTAAGAATACGAATTCACAATAAGATTCTCCTGTTAGAAGGACTTTTCACCAGGGTGCGGCGACGCATGTTCTGAGTGGCCGGGAGTCGGCAAAGACTCCTGCGGGGGCAGGCAGTCCGATCGAGCGCTTCGAGCCCGTCTCCACCAAGATCGGGTTCAAACCGTCATTGTCGCGTAAAGACGCCAGCACCTGTGGCCGGATGTCAGATCAACAGTCTCAGGGCGGCTGTCTGCCGTCGAACGGCGCATTCGAACATAGCGACAGGCTCTTCTGCCAATTGAAATCGACACCAGACGAAGAGTAACGTGTCCTCGCCCATGCTCAAACTTGGAATTATCCGTCAAGATTATGCCGAGCCAATCAAAGACGGCGAGCTCCAGTCTTGCTTGACAGCTGGCAAGGTGTGGCCAGGAGTCGATTCACAAGACCCTTGCGCCACAGATGCAGCAGAAGCTTTGAGGAATCGGACGAAATGAGGGACATCGATCGGAGGCAGTTTCTGGCCCTCTCATCGAGTTCGATGCTGGGCGTGGCTCTCAAGGGCGTGGTACCGCACCCAGCGAAAAGCGAGCTGAGAAGAGCCGTCGTGCCTGGTCGGGCTGCGGACCACACGATCCGAATCGGTACGGGCCTGATTGAGGCTGCGCCAGATAAGATCCTGTCCGCAGTCACTTACAACGGCTCATTCCCTGGTCCCCTGCTTCGCCTAAAAGAGGGTCAGCCGGTCGTGATCGATGTTTTCAACGACACGGACACTCCCGAGCAGTTGCACTGGCATGGTCAGCGAGTCGGAGTCGATGTAGATGGATCGGCCGAGGAAGGCACACCCTACATTCCCGCACACGGCATGCGACGGATCGAGCTGACCCCGGGGCCGTCTGGGCTACGGTTCTATCACACGCACAACGCCGCCAAAGACAACCTCAACTCAGGACAATACAGCGGACAGGTTGGGACCGTCTACATTGAGCCAAAGCACGAGCCTGGCAGCTTCGACCGCGAGGTCTTCCTGACACTCAAGGAGTTTGCACCGTCGTTCACCCGTGGCGGAGACATGGCAATGGACTTTCTGACTCCGGCCTCCAAGGTTCCGGAACTCGTCCGAAGGGCGACTGCGAACGACCGGAAGGCCAAGGGCATGCCGCCAGGATTCGAAGTTGGCTACGATGTCTTCACGATCAACGGCAGAATGCTCGGACACGGCGAACCCATCAAGGTGAAGCGCGGAGAGCGGGTCTTGTTTCACATCCTCAATGGAAGCGCTGGAGAGATCCGAAGCCTCGCTCTACCCGGACACCGGTTCAAGGTCTTAGCTCTGGACGGGAACCCGGTTCCTCGGCCAGCGGCCGTCGAAGTCCTCTACCTCGGCACGGCCGAGAGGATTTCGGCGATCGTCGAGATGGACCATCCCGGTGTTTGGGTCATGGGGGACCTCATGGACGATGACCGGAACCGGGGAATGGGCATTGTCGTCGAGTACGCCGGGCACAAAGGAAAAGCAAGATGGGTCAAACCCGGGCTCTCTCACTGGGATTACTCCCAGTTCGCGCTTTCCCGTGCTCCGACTCACACCCCAGACGAGACGTTCACCCTCTTGTTTGAGAAGCAGCAGTCCGCTGAGCATGGGTTCAACCGCTGGACGATCAATGGCCGTTCGTTCCAGATGTCCGACATGAACAGCATGGATCCAGATCCGCTCCTTCGGCTACGGCTCGGACTCCGCTACCGCTTGCGTTTGCGGAACGCGAGCGACGACATCCATCCGTTGCATCTACACCGGCACGTCTTTGAATTGACGAAGTTTGCAGGCAAGCCGATGACCGGAGTCCACAAGGACGTCGTAATGGTGGGCGGGTTCCAGGAAGTAGAGGTGGACTTCACCGCTGATCAGCCGGGCTTGACGCTGTTCCATTGCCATCAGCAACTGCACATGGACTTTGGGTTCATGGCTTTGTTCGACTGTCATTGACATGGTTGTGCTCATCCCCGTTGTCGCTCTCTTAGCGGGCATCATTGCGTCGTTCGCGGGCTTCGGAATCGGGAGTCTTCTTACGCCCACCTTGGCGGTGGCGGTGCCTGCGAAGCTGGCAGTGGCAGCCGTTTCGGTGCCACATGCGATCGCGACCGCTTACCGGTTTTGGCTGATCAGGGAACACGTGGACAAGCGCTTGTTACGTTCGTTCGGCGTCATGAGCGCCGCGGGTGGACTCGCGGGCGCAGCCCTCAATTCGGTTGCGTCTTCGCGGGCCTTAGAGTTGGTCCTGGCTGGCTTGCTGCTTGCTGTCGGGGTCGGCGGACTGGGTGGCTGGACAAAGACCCTGAGGTTTGAGGGTGCCTGGGCCTGGATCGCTGGCGGGACTTCAGGTTTCCTCGGTGGCCTGGTGGGCAATCAAGGCGGGCTGAGGGCAGGTGCCATGACAGGACTGGGAGTCTCGCGGGATGCCTTCGTCGCAACGGCCACCGCCACCGGTTTGGCGGTCGATGCCGCCAGGATGCCGGTTTATCTGGCTGGTCAATCGAAAGGGCTCATGGGTTTGTGGCCCTACCTGGCGCTCATGAGCGCAGGCGTCGTGGCAGGCACCATGATCGGTATGAAGCTCCTGAAACGGGTGCCCGAGGTGTCCTTCTTCCGGGTTGTCAACGGCCTCCTGATCGGCCTTGGACTTTGGCTGGTCTTTCGGCCGGTCCATGGTTCGCACTAAGTCCGAGACTGCGCCGACAAGACACTGGCCCGTGGCACACTGGACGCTACCACACCTCGGAACCAAAAGGGCATTGAAAGGCACTCGCCTGGAGAGCTACAGGCTCAAATGAGGGTCTTTGGTGCGCGGGAAAGGACTCGAACCTTCACGCTTTGTGGGCACTACCACCTCAAGGTAGCGTGTCTACCAATTTCACCACCCGCGCAGGAGCCACTATTCTACCGCCATTGCACAGAACTTTCGAGCCCTCCGCCCTTGTCTAGTTCTTTCATCCGCTTATTAGCCCACCAGGCGGCCACAGCCGGGCTGTCCGGGGAGGCGAGAATCAGCCGGAGTTTGTCGACTGCTGTCTCCGGTGTCCGTTGCGCGAACGTTTCTGCCAGTCCAGAAAGCGCTATGGACCGGATCGATGGGTCGCTCGAGCCTTCGATCATTTGGAAGGCGCTTTGGGCCTTGCCAAGGTCTCCCAGAGCCAACCAGGCTTGTCCGATCGCGGCCCAGGCGCGCTCTCGCTCGGCGGATCGAAACGTCGTGGACAGGGACCTCACCAAACCCGTCGCCTTGTCCGGTTGCAGGCGTTCTGCAAAGGCGAACGCCAACTTGATCGACTCGGCGTCTGACGGGCGCGACCTGAGCTTGAACAACAGAGCGTCCCAACGCTTCCAGGCCTCGTTGACTCCGGCGGCCCAAGACACGAACTGGGCAGGCGTCACCGGTCCGGCCAAATGGCCGCAGAGCTGGTCGTCGCCGTCCACAAAGAGCCAGGCTGCTGGGAACGGCGTCCGGTACCGCAGAAACAGGGCCCGGTCTCGGTCGGGGTCGGCCCGAAAACAGACAAACCCCTGCATGGCTTTGGTCGAGGCGCCGTCACCCAGGATAGCGGTGCGAACGCGGTCTGCAAGTTCGGAACCTGCGGGGCTGCAGTCGACCAAGACGAGTTGCTCCTGCTTGGCCGCCTTGTCAAGCGCATGCCGAAGAGTGTCCACCCAATCCACGTTGTTTTGAACCTGACACAAGGCGAGCAAGGCACAGACCATCGCTGGATAGGACGGTTCGAAGGGGCCGGGCGTTCCGTTGTCCACCCACAAGAAGGCCCCGGGGGCAGACCCTGGGGCCGACTTGACCTCTCCAAGCGCGCGTTACATGCGGCGCCGTCTAGCAAAAGCGAGTCCGGCCGCGCCGAAAGCCACCAAGATCGATGGCTCAGGAACCGGCACGACGTCGAAGTTGTACTTCCAGTGTCCGTCAAACAAGATCGCAAGGTCAACCGGGGTTGTCGTCCCGGCACCGGCAGCAGGGATCGTGTCGTGCACGGCGAGAACGTTCACGTTCTGGCCGTTGTAGACGACGTTTTGGGCATAGCCCACCACTGTCACGCAGTGTCCTAGGCCGAAGTCTTGCTCCCAGGAGCCTTCAGACGTGGAGCCTCCGATGTTGTGGGGCGGTTCGTTGAAGTCGTAGAGAGGCATGTTGACGCCACCGACTCCAACGACGACACCGGTGTTGAAAATGTCCCAATGCCGGAAGCACGCCAGGAGCGGTCTTAACGAGTCGATCTCGGTCTTGGCGTTCTGGAAGCCATTGGCGATGACTTCGCTCACCTGCCACGGATAGGCAATCTTGTTGACTGGGGCCGGACCAGGATAGGGGACGTTGGCCGTGCCAAACGTCATTGTATTGACGTCGAAAGCACACCAGTTCTTGAGGCCGTTGAGGGCGTCAAAACCACTGCCCCGAGGATCTTGGTCGTACGTTCCGGCGTGAAAATCGGGGGCGACCCCTTTGCCGTTGACCTGGTCGTTGGTGTCCATGAACCACCCCAGTTCTCCCGCCAGGTTGCGGTTTGCAAACCCGCCAGCGATTCCAGCCCAGCCGTTCGCGTTCCAGTACGCAAAGATGTTGGCCGACGCCGTGGGTGTGCACCAGTTGTTGGGGTTGTTGAGCCAAGCTGGCAAGGCGGGCGGTTGGACGATGTCCGGAACGTTCGCGATGTAAGCCGACTGGCTGAAGCTGATCGAATGTGCCGTCGCCAAAAGGACGACGAACGTGAGTCGTGTCACTTGTGACCTCCAGCCGCACGGGCCGTAGCTCAGTGCGACATTCTAGAGTTTTCTACGCCAGTCCGAGGCAGTCTTAGCAATAACACCAGTAAAGGTCGTCATTCGCAGTGTCCTGACATTGGTCCTCAGATGAACCATAGTCGGCAGCAAGATGGTTCCCTCAAGGTGATCAAGCCGACTCCCGACAATTCATGATGAAAATGTGGCGAATCCAAGTGGCCCTTGGGGTGATGGCCGGGTTGTGCGTGCACAGCTGGGCGTCTACCGCGCCCCAGCAAACGGACGGTTCCGACACTTCGTATCCGCACTTTTCCGGGGCCTTCGAGGCCTATGGCCTTGTTTACCGGCAGGACAAATCGACGGTCGGGCGAGAGCGGTTCTATTGGCTGTCGACGACCGTTCAACTGAGCCCGGCGATGAGGGTCGTAGGCGGCGTCTTCATCAACCGCCAATACCATGCCGAGGAGCTTGACGAGTTCTACATCGGGCTCGGAGACAACAGCCATGATTTCCGGTTCGGCCGAATGCGGCCCGCGTTTGGACTGATCGATTGGTATCAGCAGTGGTTGGTAGGCTTCATCAACTTGCCGCTGGTCCAGGTTCTCCCTGTCGACCGATCAGCCAGCCTCACCCGGATCGATTCGGGTGCAGATGTCCGGTTCAACAAGGGTGCTTTGCAATTGCAGGCTGGGCTGTTTGACTCAGAGAGTAGCGAGCACCAACTGACGCCGAACAGAGCTGATCAAGTGATTGGTCGGGCACAGGCTCAGGTAGGTGAGCTGATTCTGGGTGCGAGCGCGATGTTGGGTCCCCGATCCTTGGCAGGCGGACAACGGACCTTGGGGCTCGACTTGCGATGGACTCATCCGCAGTGGCAGGTCCGATCGGAGTATGTCTGGCACGAGGGGAGCGACCGCGACTGGGATGGTTACTACGCTGATGTGCTTTTATAGCCGTTCGGCCTGCCGAAGACCACGTTTCTTGGCAGAGTCCAGGGCGTTGCGTTCAGGCAAAACCAGACCCGGCTCAACACCCTGGGTGTCAGGCAAACCCTGAGTCCGCAACTTGTCGCGGACGCGAACTACGTCTTTGGGCCACAGATGGACTCGCTTCAATCAGGGGCGGGCTGGAGCTTCCAGCTGATGTGGCGCATCCGATGTTGACGAGGTAACGCATGATGTTGGGACCCATGATCGTGTCTGTGTTGTTGGTGAGTCGCCAGTTGACTGTCACCGGGCTCGCTACACTCGGTGGCAAGCCTGCACGGGACGCTGTCTTGTTCCTTGAAGGAGCCCCGAAGTCCAAACCCCTGCAAGGAGCCAAGGTCGACCAGACCAACATGCGGTTTGTGCCGCACGTCTCAGTGGTCACGGTCGGCACGACAGTGAGGTTTCCGAACGACGATACGGTGATGCACAACATCTTTGCCCACTACGACGCCAAGAGGTTTGACCTCGGCATGTATGCGCGCGGAACCTCCAAGAGTGTCGCGTTCCCCAAGGCAGGTCTCGTTGCCCTCCTCTGCAACGTCCATCCCGAAATGAGCGCTTACATTTACGTCGTGGACACCCCTTACTTTGGAGTCTCGGATTCCAAGGGCCGGTTCCGGATCGACAATGTGGAGCCCGGACGCTACACCGTCAAAGCTTGGCATGAAAGCGGTCGGACGTTCACACAATCGGTCAACCTGGGTCAGGACACGGCACTCGAAGTTAAGTTGGGGCGCTGAATCATGGTCTTCTCCCTTCGGTCTAGGATCATCGCTGCCGTTGTCGGCACGTCCTTTCTCCTGACCGCCGGGGCACTCCAGTCCATCTCTTACTTGGCCTCCGTCCAGGCAAAGAGGGCCGTCGAGAAGGATGCCGATTCGACCAGCGCCGCCTTGCGAGACTTTCTGAGACGAGAAGGCAACGAACTTCGGCTACAGGCCGCACTCCTGTCTCGGATCCCCGTCTTGATGTCCGTCGTTCAGGCAAACGACCTGCCGACGATTCAAGACCGCGTGGACTTCTACCACAAGGAGCTCGGCGTGACAGCCATAGTCGTGACCGATTCACAAGGCATCGTGACCGGCTCGACTGATCGGTCGCTCCATAGGAAAGACCTCGGCAGGAACCCTTTCATTGCCGCAGCCGCGGCGGGAGCGAGCCGCCAAGGGCTTGCCCATCTCGGTGGTAGCCCCGTCGTCGCGAGCACTGTACCGATTGAAGTGGGTGACTACGTCCAGGCAACGCTGACCCTCGAGACGCCCATAGACGATGAGTTGGCCCGTTCGATCGCGCACGCAGTCGGTTCTGACGTCGCGTTCTTCCGTGACCACCAGCTCTTGGGATCGTCGCGGGGCCTTGCGAGCCCGTCGCCCCAGACCTGGACAGAGCCGACGGTGTTTCACGAAGGTGGAGAGCCCATGATCGGGCTGTACTCCAAGCTTCAGGAATCAGGGGGGGGTTCGACCATCGGATTCGTGACTTTTCGCCCGTATGGGCCCGTCGTCGCGCCATTCCAAGAGCTGCAGAACCGGATCGCCCTGTCGATGGCTCTCAGCATGTTGATTGGGCTCCTCGTGAGCCTTGTCGTCAGTCATGGGGTGACACGGCCTTTGACCGGAGTGGTTCGGGCTGCTCGGACACTCCAGCGAGGGGATTGGCCGGTTCCGTTCGAAAGCCAGCGGTCCGACGAGATCGGGCTCTTGGAGCGGGCATTCGACGACATGACCCGAGCGGTCAGGCAAAGCCGCGAGAAGCTACTGGCCATGGTCCGCATCGATCCGCTCACCAATCTGGCCAATCACCGCGCTTTCAAAGACCAGCTGGCCCACGAGGAACTTCGTGCGGCCCAAGAAGGAGATGGATTCAGCGTGTGTCTCTTCGACATCGACCGGTTTGCCCGGTTCAATCAAGCTCAAGGTGCAGACGCGGGCGACAAGATTCTCTGCGAAATCGCTCGGCGCTTGGAGTCGCTTGCGCCCGAATCGTCGTTTGTCTCCCGGTTCGGGGGCGAAGAGTTCGCCTTGATCCTGCAGGGGAGCGACGACAAAGGGCATGAATCCGCCTGTCACTGTCTGCTGGACGAGGTCAGTAGTTCGCTCGGCGTGACACTAAGTGCGGGGATGGCCTGCTGGGGCGAGGACGGGAAGTCGGGGAACACACTCCTCCTGGCTTCCGAGTTGGGTGTGGCCCAAGCCAAGCAGCAAGGAGGAAACAGGGTCTTCCGGTTTGCCAACAACCGGGGAGAGCTGGGTGGCGCGACCCTGCTGCAGCAATATGTGCTGAACGGGAGCTACGCGACCATGAGGGCCCTGGCCGAAGCTGTGGACGCCAAGGACACGTACACGAACGGCCACTCTCAGCGCGTTGCCCAGTACGCATCCGATCTTTCAGCCTGGATTGGAACTGATGCTGAATTCGTGGACCTCGTCATGATGACGGGAACGCTGCACGACGTCGGAAAGATCGGAGTTCCCGACGCCGTGCTGAAGAAGGCTGACCGACTGACGGAAGATGAACGCAAGCTAATGGAAGCTCATCCCGTCCTGGGAGAAAAGATCGTCAGCCAAGTGCCCCAACTCGCCGAGACGATCCCCGGCATCCGCTTCCATCATGAGCGGTGGGACGGTAACGGCTATCCAGACAACCTCGCTGGTGAAACGATCCCGTTGATCGCTAGGATCCTCGCCATCGCCGACACGTTTGATGCGATGACCAGCGACCGGCCCTATCGGAACGGCCTGGGTATTGAGAGGGCCCTGGAAGAGATCAGGCGTATGGCTGGGATCCAGTTCGATCCCGATCTGGCCGAAGCCTTTGTCGCAATGATGGGCGAGCGGACGTCCCGCGCAGCCTGATCACGGGGATACGCTGAGGGGAGTGAGAGTCCTTGCGGGCCGATCCAGCTGGTGTTCACGAACGATCTCACGGTACAGCGAATCGCGCTCAATGGGCTCGCGCCCTGCCTCCCGGATCATGTAGCACATGTTGTCGTACGTCAATGCCTGTTTCTTGTTGCCGAACTCACCCTCCTTATAGGTGATCTCGTACTCATGAACGAGCCCGTCCGTGTCGTCGGCACCGTACCACAAGGCCGCCTGCGTCACTTCTGGCGTGTTCATGATCCAGAAGCTCTTCACATGGTCGAAGTTGTCCAGCATGATCCGCGCGACCGCGACGTTCCTCAAATCGGTGTAACCGGTCTGAGGCTTGACGTGCTCCAGTTCAGTCGCCTCGGGATGGAAGCTGAGTGGCGTGAAGCATACGAAGTTCTTGGTCTCGTCTTGGAGTTCGCGAAGCTGCCTGAGGTGGTCCGCACGCTCAAAGTCGGTCTCGATGTGGCCATAGAGCATCGTCGCATACTGAGTCAGACCGAGTCTGGAGGCCGCTCGCGCCACTGACTTCCACCCTTCTCCATCCATCTTCCTGCCAAACAGCTCTCGGTGCACTCGGTCGCTCAAGACCTCGATCCCGCCGCCCGGCAAAGAGTCCAGGCCAGCCTCGATGAGGTCACGGAGCGCTTGTTCATGGGTCACTCCGCCTTTGCTGGCGATCTGTTCGATCTCGATGGCGGTGAAGGCCTTGACATGGACTCCCGGTAGGGCCTCCTTGACCGTCCGTACGAGGTCGAGATAGTACTGGTAGGGCAACCTCGGATTAATGCCGCCGACCATGTGAACTTCGGTGATGTCTGAATCACGGTGCCACTCCAATCGGCGCCGTACCTCGTCCAAGCTCATTTCGTACGGATCGGGGCCTCCCTTCTTAGCGTAGAAGCTGCAGAACTTGCAGAACTTGTTGCAGATGTTTGTGTAGTTCACGTGCTGGTTGCGCACGAAGTAGGTCCGGGCACCGTGCCTTCGTTCGCGGACGAGGTTGGCCATCGAGCCGACAGCCGTCAGGTTCGGGTGCTGAAAGAGCCTGACCCCGTCCTCGACGCTGACCCGCTCACCATGGTCCACCTTGCGGAATATGTCCATCAAGTCAGCGGGGACGACTCGTTCGTGTGCGATCGGCATTGCCCTTCAACTTTCAGGATCAATTGAAAGTTGTGTCCAGTTTAGCGCAATGTTGGGCCGTCTGAGGCTCTTTTGACCCCTTATCCCCCGGGCCGCTTCGAACCGGCCATTTTGAGATCCGCTTCGTATGGCCCCACGGTGGGATGAGGTTGCCTCATTCGGCCGAGGCAATCGTACTGGAGAGGCTGACCCCAGACCAAGATCGGCCCAGGGAGTCCAAGCCCGGACGAAGCCATCGGCGGCCCTGTTGCCGTCGTTCCAGGAAGGCGTGACGCGTCCAGGTCGCAGCCCCAGGCACCACCTTCTGTATCCAGGCCGAAGTAGGAGTTGCCGAACAGAGTCGTGCCGTCATTGCCCCATCCCAGTCTGAAGAATCCAGAGCCTACGCCTGTCGCACCGACAATGCAACCCCGCAGCTCTCCAAGCCAGCGGGCACCGATCGAACCATAGAACGCTCCGCCGATGTGCAACATCTGACCCGAGAAGCCCATGTAGCCTCCCCCTTTACCTTTGAACCACAGGCGGCAACCGTAGAAGCTCGATGTGAACTGGGAGAAGTCTGCCTGGGCGGACGTCACCGTGAGCAGGCGCAGGTACTGGCTCGAGTCCACGGGACGGAAGTCGAACGTGATGTTCGAGTTGATCCACACGCCGGAAGACTGATTGCAGCAATAAGTGTCTCCGACGTAGCTCGTCCAAAGTACGGTCGGCTCGACCGTGCAGTTGACGTACACCACCCCGGGGGAACCCAGCACCGAGTACAACAGTCCGTTCCCTCCGTTCGAACTTGGTTTCGTCGCATCAAGGGCGGACGGGGCCCTCGATGGCGCCCACTCGTCCACGACGAAAGACCGACAGTCGGAGAGGTTCTGAAAGGTAGGCGAGCAGTCAGTGGCTGAAATGGCCCCGCACATGTAAGGCCCGGGCTCAATCCGGTTTCCCAGGCACAGACTAAATGCGCCCTTGTACTGGGCGTTGTTGGAAGTGTGCATATAGTGCGGCCCGCCGGATCCTGCATAGGGGTACGGCTTGTTCGTGTTGGGCAGTTGCGCTCCAAGGAACTGGTTGTAGGCCGACACCAACTCCTGGCCACCGAGGCTTGTATAGCTGACGACGTCGATATTGTCGTTGACCAGCCAGCCCATGCGACATCGGACAACAACCAATGAGCCGCCCTGGCCTTGACCGATCTTTGTGATCGAGTGACGACCACTGTAGAAAGTGTCACACTCCGACACAACCGTCCTTCCACTTCCCGTGACATCGCTTTCGATCGCATAGCCGGTGTACGATTCGTCACCCGGTGTGCCTGCACCGAAGCCTTCGACGTGAAGGCCCATGATCCGGACGTCGGGAACGTCCTTGATCCAAATCCCGGTCCCTTGATTCTTCAAGACGTACTCGATTCGAAGGTCTGATGCCGACAGATCCTGATCGGTGAAATTGTGGACATAGAGCTGGCCCGACTCCCAGTGCCAGGATCCAGCAGTCGCCAGACAGTCATCAAGGTTCTCCATTCGTCGAAACACCGTCTCGTCGTCGTTCCAATACTTCACCCAAGCGACATCGGCGGACGTGCTGACCGAGTAGGTGCCCGGCCCAACCGGCACCCAAGCATGGGAGGGGACAGGGGGTTCGAAGCGAGAGAAGAGCGGCTTCTTCGCCGACAGGGGATCGCCTGACGCCGAATAGGAATCCACTGTGACGTGAGGCCTGTCGACCACAAGACCGTCTGGCTCACGCCAAATCTCGCCCGCACGGAACCGTAGACGGAGGTCACCCGATGAGCCCTGCAGAACCTCGTTCGCCTTGGCGATCGACTTCCAGGGATTCCCCTGAGTGCCGTCACCCGTGGTATCGCTTCCCGCTTGGCTGAAGTAGTAGGTGGTCGGCCGGTCAAGAGGGCACGAGGACACTGCGTTCTCCACGTATTGGCGGGCCCAGGAAGGAAACGATGAAGAAGTGGCGACAGGAGGCTGCGAAGTGGGCCAATAGGTCTGTGCACGGACAGGACAGGCTATCACGCCGAACACGATCCCCAGCATCACCTCCCTCACAATTGGCACACCTCCAAGCGGCTTTCGCCCCAACATGATATACCGATGCCTCACTGATCCATCCTTGGCCGTGGCAAACTGCTGGCGTGGCTGACTGTCCGACTGCCCTGATTTCGCTAAGCCGCAGGTTAGGAGACCCCTCGCGAAATCTCGTACTTTTGGCAGAAGGCAACACGTCGTGTTCTGACGGGAACGGCTTCTGGGTCAAAGCTAGCGGCTGCCAACTCCAGGAGATCGAATCCCAGGACTTTGTTTACTGCGACGCAGAAATCCTGCTCGAAGCTCTGGACCAAGAGCTTTCCGATTCAGAAGTTCGGGATGTGCTGTTGGGTAGTCGACTTGAAGAGGGGGGACGTCCTTCCGTCGAGGCTTTCATGCACGCTTGGTTGCTGAGCCTTCCTGGCGTCGAGTTCGTCGGACACGTCCACCCTGTCGCCGCCCTGGCAGTCCTTTGCCGAGACGGAGCCGAAGGACTGTGTCGCCTTCGGTACTTCCCAGACGAAGTCGTGTGCTGCGGGCCTGCAACGGCTTGGGTGCCTTATGTTGATCCGGGACTTGCCCTGGCTCGTGCGGTCCGGCAGTCGGTTTCAGCGTTCGTGGCTGAATTCGGAGAAGCGCCCAAGGTCGTCTGGTTGGAGAACCACGGTGTGATCGGACTCGGACGGACGCCAGGAGAAGCCGAAAGCGCCGTCCTGATGAACGACAAAGCCTGCCGCGTGATCGCCTCCGGTACTGGCAAGCTTCGACCGCTGACGGCGGAAACGGTCGAGCGCATTCGCTCGCGTCCAGACGAGCATTATCGGCAGGAGCTTCTCTTTCGGCTCCAACAGGGACGAACCTAGTCGTCGTCCCCAGTGTAACAGCCGCCTTCTCCGTCGGGCCGGATGTGCGCCGTCATCACGTTCGTGACCCCCTTGTAGGCGTAGGGATCTTTGCCACAGACCAACACGACGTCTCTGTGGTCGTGAAGACCCATGCCTGTCGGTTTCTCCGGCCAGAGCCAAGGAAGCAGGCTCTCAGCGCTCATGTAGTGGGTCACCAGCGCGCGTCGAAAACCAGCGGTGGCCGTATTCGGCAACGATCGGTGGAGCAGATAGCCGTTGAAGACGACGACACTTCCCGCCCTCACTTCGACCGGCAAGGCTTGCTCGTCCGTGTACGGGTAGTCGTAACTTTCCCAAGAGCAGTCAAACCGCCGGTCATTGTGGAACTTCATGGGCCATAGGACGCCAGGCTTGTGTGAGCCTGGAATCACCCACAAACACCCGTTCTCGATGGTCGCATCATCCATAGCAAGCCAGCAACCGGTCAACGAACGGTCGCGGGTAGGGATGTAGTCTTCATCCTGGTGCCAGGCTTGCCCGGGCTTGCCTGCCGACTTGATGAACAGCATGGATTGCATGCACTTGACATTCGGGCCGATCACGGTCTGCAATATGTTGACCAGACTGGGATGAGACATCTCAAGAGCCATGAGTTCCGAGACCTTGTTCGGAAAATGGATGCATAGCGTCTTCCTGATAACCTCCTCGTCGGTCTCTTCGTGCGAACTTTCCACCATTCCCTTGATCTGTCCAAACCCGCCCCGGCAGATCCTGACCGTCTCGGCCTTCAACGCGACGATCTCACTTTCCGAAATGGCATCCTCAACAACCAAGTACCCGTTTTCTCGGTAGAAATCGCCGGCTTCGACTCCAACTGGCGATGAGAAGTAGCCTTGAGGGCGACCTGTATTGGGCCAAGTGGAGAACAGTGGCCTCGACGGCGTCATAGACGGGATTATAGGCGCAGTCAAACCCAGTTCACCACGCGGAGCCACCGACGGGAACGGACTCGGTCCCGAAGTGTCCGAGTCCTGCGTATTGGGAGCGCTGCTCACGGCCCACTGAAGATCCGGTCCAAGCGGCGTGTCAATCTTGTGCCTCAATCCCGAGGCCGAAAACGGTCCGCCAGGTACCATGCGGCGTCCCCCATGTCAGCCGGTCTCATCCGAAACGTCGGCATCATTGCTCACGTTGATCACGGCAAAACCACCCTGGTCGATGCCCTGTTCCGTCAGTCAGGCCTGTTCCGCGAAAACGAGCACGTTCGAGACCGGGTCATGGATTCGAACGACCTTGAACGGGAAAGAGGGATCACCATCCTCAGCAAGGTCGCCAGTTGCAGCTTCCAAGGCACCAAGATCAATATCGTGGACACCCCGGGGCATGCGGACTTCGGTGGCGAAGTCGAGAGGGTCCTCAGCATGGTGGACGGGGTGCTGCTCGTCATCGATGCATGCGAAGGGCCGATGCCCCAGACCCGCTTCGTGCTGAAGAAAGCCTTCGACAATGGGCTCAAACCGATCGTCGTGATCAATAAAGTGGATCGCGAGGGTGCTCGACCACACGAAGCCTACGACCGTACGCTCGACCTTTTCATCGACCTTGGATGCAGCGAGGAAGACCTCTTCTTCCCCTACCTGTTTGCGAGCGGGTCAGGGGGTTTTGCCCGGACTGAACCAACTGGTTCAGAGACAGACATGCGTCTGCTTTTTGAATTCATTCTGAAGCACGTACCCGCTCCGAACGTGCAACCGGACGGGCCGATCCGACTTCAGATCAACAACCTCGACTATTCCGACTATCTCGGGCGCATGTTTGGCGGAAAGCTGCTTCGAGGGCGGCTCCATGTGGGAGATCGGTTGGCCTGTATCGGCGAATCGGGACAGCAGGGCTTCAATGTAACGAAGCTTTGGGTCTACGAGGGCCTCAAGATGGTCGAGACCGAGAGCGTCGAGGCTGGCGAGATCGCCATGCTGTCGGGACTAGACGACGTTCTGATCGGTGATTCGGTGTGTGACGCACAGTTCATCGAGCCATTGCCTCGGATCGAAGTCGAGCCCAGCACGCTCACGATGAACTTCTATGCCAACAACTCGCCCCTGGCTGGCAAAGACGGAGGGAAGTTCCTGACGATTCACAAGATCCGGGAGAGGCTCGAGAAGGAAGAGAAGGTCAGCGTGAGCCTCAAGATCGATCGTGGTGCATCCGCTGAGACCGTGAAAGTCGCTGCACGGGGCGAAATGCAGCTCAGCGTCCTCATCGAGACCATGCGTCGCGAGGGCTACGAAATGGCCATTGCCCGACCCGAAGTCATCCTAAAGCTCAACGACCTAGGCAAGAAGCTGGAGCCCACCGAGCAACTGACGTGCGAGTTTCCCGACGATTCGACGGGTGGAGTCATGGAGGAACTCAGCAGGCGCAAGGCTGAGATCGAGGACATGCAGTCGCTCGGCAATGGACGCACCCGGGTCGTCGCGTCGATCCCGACTCGTGGACTCATTGGCTTCCGCTCTGTGTACCTGACCCTCACTCGGGGATCCGGCATCTTGGCTTCGATCTTCGAAGGCTATGAGGTGTTTCGAGGCGAAGTCCAGAGCCGGGCGCTGGGATCCCTCGTAGCGAAGGATCCCGGGAAAATGACGCGGTACGCCTACGAGGGGATCCAGGAACGGGGGACGCTCTTCTACCCCGTCGGAACCGAGGTCTACGGCGGCATGATCGTCGGCCAATGCAGTCGAGACGAAGACATGGTCGTCAACATCACTCTTCAAAAGGCAGCCACGAACATGCGTTCGGCCACTTCTGACCAGACGACAGTCCTTGACCCTCACCGTGACTTTTCGCTGGAGCAAGCGCTCTCTTGGTTGCGCGACGACGAACTCCTCGAAGTGACGCCGAAGATGTTGCGGTTCCGGAAGAAAATCCTCGACCACAGCGAGCGCAAGGTTTCCGAACGTCGAACGTCGAACGTCTAAACCGCCAGACCGCCGTCCACGGGGATCACTTGCCCCGTCACATACCCTGCTTCGTCGGACGCCAAAAAGAGGACAGCCGCCGCGACGTCGGCTGGCGAACCGAGGCGGCCCAATGGCGCCGTCTTGAGTACGTTTTCCCGCATCTCGGTCGGCAGCTCGGCGGTCATGACGGTCTCAATGAAGCCGGGCGCCACCGCGTTACAGGTGATCCCACGGGATCCCAGCTCTTTGGCGACAGCCTTTGAGAAGGCGATCAGGCCGCCTTTGCTGGCGGCGTAGTTGGCCTGTCCGGCCGCGCCGCTCATGCCCACGATGCTGGCCATGTTGATGATCCGACCGAACCGGGCCTTCATCATGTCCCTTACAACAGCCTTGGTGCACAGAAAGGCGCCCTTGAGGTTGATGGTCAAGACCTTGTCCCAGTCGTCCTCAGACATTCGAATCAAGAGTGTGTCGCGCGTGATCCCGGCATTGTTGACGAGGATTGAGACGGCCCCGAGATCCTTCGCGATCTGGGCAAATGCGGACTCAACTTGTGCGCTTTGTGAAACGTCGCATGAAAAGCCAGCGACTCTGGCTCCACTGACAGAGTCACGGACGGCCTTGGCTCCCGCTTCGGCACCTTCCTGGGACACGTCGAGGATCGCGACCACCGCACCCTCCGCCGCAAAGCCCCTGGCTATCTCCCAGCCGATGCCTCGCCCTGCTCCCGTGACCGCAACAACCTTGTCCTGAAACCTCATCCTGTACTCCGCCCCGCATTATTCCTCTTCGTGAGGAACGGACGCGGGCCAAGCGAGTGTCTAGGAACTGATGGCCTGAAGTTCGGGGCGAACCTGTTCCAAAGTGGCACAGTCGACGACCTTGAGTCCCCGCGCTTCGGGGGCGATGCGGCGAAGGAGCCCGCACAAGACCTCTCCGACACCACACTCCACCATGGTCGTGACCCCATGCCCTACCATGGTCAAGACGCACTCCGTCCACTGAACAGGGCATTTCAACTGGCGTTCGAGCAGTCCGGGCCACTCGATCGCATGAGTGACCTTTTCAGCCGTCACGTTCGCATACACCGCATGGGCTTGGGCTGCCTGGCCGAACCCGGCTGCGTGGAGTTCGACCGCCAGTTCCTTGGCAGCATCGTCCATCAACGGACTGTGGAAGGCACCGGCCACGTTCAAGGGCAGCGCCCTCTTGGCACCACGCTCAGGGGCGAGCGCGCACGCTGCCTGGACGGCATCGAGATCTCCGCTGATCACTAGCTGCCCTGGACAATTGTCGTTCGCCACGACGCAGACTCCCTTGTCGGAAACTGCCTTGCACAGTGCTTCGAGGTCGGACCGCTCCATGCCCAAGATGGCCGCCATCGTGCCCGGTCGGGTTTGGCCCGCTCTAGCCATGATCTCGCCTCGTCTTCGGACAAGCTTGGCCCCGGCCCCAACGTCAAGCGCTCCGGCGGCCACGACTGCCGCGTACTCGCCCACACTGTGGCCTGCAAAGTGCTTGACTTCATGCGACAGCCCCTCTCTGAGCGCAAACCAAGCCGCCAGCCCGCAGGTGTAGAGGGCGAGTTGAGCGTTCTCAGTCTGCCGAAGCGTTTCCTCATCGCTCTCGAAGCAGAGCCGGGCGACATCGAGTCCGGTTGCTTCGCTCACCTTGGCGAAGACCGACTTTGCGATCGGATAAACGGAATAAAGGTCTTGGCCCATCCCTGGTCGTTGCGAACCTTGGCCTGGAAAAACGACTGCAATCATGCCTGGAGGTTACCTGGCGGCCCTTTGGGATCGGCCCGATCTCTCATCGAAAGCTCGAACGCAGCCGCTTCATCCCTCGGCCGTCCATCCTGGGGCTGCGGAACCCAGCGGCGTGCGTCAAAGGTAACCTCGCGCGCATGATCGAAACGTTCCCGAACCCGTCGCCGGGCAGGGATTACACCATCCTGCACGTGTGCCAGGAGTTCACCAGCGTTTGCCCAAAGACAGGCCAGCCCGACTTCGCCACGATCGAACTCGAGTACATTCCCGACCAACTATGCCTAGAGCTCAAGTCCCTCAAGCTCTATTACTACGGCTTTCGCAACGAGGGCATTTACTTCGAAGCCGTCGTCAACAGGATTCTCGACGAACTCGCCGTAGCATGCCAGCCCCGGTGGATGAAGGTCACGGGCAAGTTCAACGTCCGCGGCGGCATCAGCAGTGAGATCACAGCCGAGACGCACAGCTAAGCCCGAGTCGGGCGTCACACCGTCTTCACTAACACCATGTTCGTGTTGCCGGGGATGCCGCGTGGGATGCCAGCGGTGACGACAACGCGGTCGCCCGGTTTGACCATTTTTCTCTGGCGGAACACCTCGATCAGGTGGGCGACAGCCTCATCTGTGTTGTCGGTCGGCGGCATCATCATGGAGTCGACACCCCATACCAAAGCGTTCAGGGACTGAGTGCGAGTGTTCCACGAAGCACAGTAGATCGGCGCTTTCGGGCGGTACTTGGCCACCATGCGAGGCGTGTGGCCCGTCTCGCTCATCGTGAGGATGGCCTTGACCCGTAGCGCGTTGGCGATCGTGACCGCAGCCAATGCCACCGCTTCCGTCGTTTCGTCTCTTCGCGGACGTTCATCGGTATCGTCGCTGTAGTCGCGAGGATCCACGAGAGTCTCTGCCTTTTCAGCAACCCGGGCCATCGTTCGAACCGCCTCAACGGGGTATGCACCGTTTGCTGTCTCTCCGCTCAGCATCACGGCGTCAGTACCATCGAGGATCGCGTTGGCCACGTCGCTGACCTCTGCCCTTGTGGGCCGGCCATTGACCACCATGCTCTCCAGCATCTGGGTCGCAGTGATCACGGGCTTACCCGCCAAGTGCGCTTTGCGGATAATCCTCTTCTGCGCCAGAGGAACGTCTTCGAGATCCATCTGAAGCCCCAAGTCGCCTCGGGCCACCATCACCGCATCGCTGGACTCAATCACGTCGTCCAGATTGTGCAGCGCGTCTTTCGTCTCGATCTTGGCTATCAGCCTGATCGAGGGATCCAGCTTGGACACCCGTTCCCGGAGCTTTCGCATGTCCTCGCCGCGCCGCACATAGCTCAGGGCGATGTAGTCGACGTCAAAACTGGCAGCCTGGGCAAGGTCCTCAAGATCCTTGTCAGTGAGACACCCGACGTCGAACGACCTCCCCATCAACGTGATCCCTTGCCGCGATTTGACCTTGCCTCCTGTGACGACCTTGGCATCGAAGACGCCTCCAGACTGGTCGCCCAGTCTGACTTCGACTTCACCGTCGCCGAACAAAACCCGGTCGCCTTTCCTCATTGCGTCCCAGATCTCGTCATCGTGCATCGGTATGACAGCACCGCTCCCGTGCCCCATCGTGGTGTCGGAACCTGTCGCAAGGTTGACCACACCGCCAGCAAGGTCAGCGATCCGGAACTTGGGCCCCTGCAGATCCGCCATGATCGCAATCGGCGAATAGCCGTCGTGCAGTTGGCGGATCCACTTGATAAAGTCGCACTTCTGCCGCCAGTCGCCGTGGCTGCAGTTGAGCCGAGCCACGTTCATGCCGGCGTCCCTGAGCGCGGCCACCGCCTCCTCGGTCGCCACCGCGGGGCCCATTGTGGCCACGATCTTGGTCCGACGCCTCATCTAGCTCTTATATTCGGCGTAAAGGGCCTCAAACCGTGCCACAAGCTCTTCAAGGGCGGCAAAACCGCCCTCCCAAAACGTCTTCGAGCGCAGGTCCACGCCGAGAATCTCCATCAGCTCGTGTGGCGTCTTGGCCCCGCCCAGCTTGAGCACGCTCGTGTACTTGTCAGCAAATCCAGGTCCTTCTTTCTTCGACATCTGGTAGATCGACAGCGTCAGAAGCTCGCCGAACGAATACGCGTACACATAAAACGGGGCAAAGATGAAATGGCCCACGTACGACCACCAGAGCCTGTGCTGATCGCCCAGTTGGATCGAGTCACCAAACATCGACTGGATCTCCTCTTGCCAGATCTGGCCGAACTCTTCAGCGGAAAGTTCGCCTTCAGCCCTCCGCTTCTGATGGCACCTTTGCTCGAAGCGGAACATGGCCGCTTGACGGTGCACACTCGCGAAGATCCCCTCGATCTTCTCTGCGTACAGCGCGAGCTTGTCCTTGAGGTCGGCGTCTGCAACAATTCTTTCGAACGTCACCATTTCGCCAAAGATCGAGGCCAGTTCGGCCAAGGGCAACGTTCCATGATAGTTGAAAGGCGTCTGTCCTCGGCTCAGAAAACTGTGCACGCCGTGACCCATCTCATGGGCCAGGGTCATCACGTCGCTCAAATCGCCCAAGTAGGTAAGGAGCAACACTGGATGCGTGTCAGGCGTGTTGTAGCTGCAGAAGGCTCCGCCGCTCTTGCCCTGACGAGGTTCCGCATCGATCCAACCATTGTTGAAGAACTCCTCGGCCGCCTGCGCCATCTCTTGTGAGAAGCTGGCGAACGAGTCTCGGACAATGGCCTTGGCTTCGTCCCAGGTCTTCTTCTGGTTCGCTTCGAACAGGGGCGCGTAGCGGTCAATGTGGGTGAGTTCCGGGAGCCCAAGCAGCTCGCGCTTCACGTGGTAGTAGCGTTCGACCGTCGGACTCGACTCTTTGCACAGTTTCATTACGAGATCGACGGTCTCTTTGTCCAACTCGTTGGCCAGGTGGCGGGAGCTTTCCGGGTGCTCGAATTTGCGGAGCCGGTCTTCCAGCCTCTTGTCTGCTAGAAGTGTGTTGTACGTGAACACGAGCGTCCGGTTCAGGCTTTGAAGTCCTGCGGAGAAAGCGTCAGCCGACGCTTGCCGCACAGCCCGGTCTGCATCACGCAGCTTGTCAAGGACCTCTTCTTGACTCAGGTCAGACTTTTCGCCGGTATACGGATCCTGGTAGGTGTAGATCTGGTTACTTGTGAGCTCGTCGTGGAGACGCTGCCAGGCGCGACAGCCTGTGTTGGATGTCTCTTCGAGAAGCACCTCTTCGGCCTCGGTCAGCTTGTGCGGCCGGAACGAACGAGTCGTCTGAAGGAAGTGGGTGTAGTTCGCCAAGGCCGGATCCTTCATCAGGCCTTCGATGTAGGCGTCCTCCGCTCCCTGAAGCTCCAGCTCGAAGAACATGACCTTGACGCGAAGCTCGCTCAGTTTCTCCGACTGCTCTTGAAGGAACGCCCCATGTTGGGGATTGCTGGTGTCGGCGGCAAAGACCAAGTTCGCGTACAGGACCGGCTTGGAGGCCTCGTTGGTCATGTCTTCAAAGCTCTTCAGCGCCCGCGCCAATCCACCAGCGTCGAGCTTCCTGCCCTCGACCGCTCCGCGGTACTCTGCGACAAAGGCGTCGGCTTGAACGTGCGCTGCCTCCCACGTCTTGGCGATCTTGGGATCGTCCATCGCGGTGAAGAGGGCGTCGAGGTTCCAACGCACTCCTTGTGCGTTGTAGTCGAGGGTCGGTGCAGACATAACCTCATTATGGGTGTCAACTGCCTGATTGTTCCGGGTAGGGCAAACCTTGAGTCGAGTAGACTCGTCTACAGTCCACGGAGGGACGCGTGATGAAAGCAGCCGTTTGGGGTCTCGTCGTCATCTTGGCCGGGGTCGTTACCGGGGCTTGGATGAGCCAAAAGCCATGGAAAGAGATGCGTGAGCAAAGGGCGCAGGCCCATGCTGCTGACCAGGAAATGCGCAGAGTCGAGTCCGAGAGAAACACGCTGGTCCGAGAAGCGGCAAGGCTCGACACTCCTGCCGGTCGAGAACGCTTGGCCCGTGAACGCGGTTACCGCAAACCGGGCGAGTCGGCGCCGGACGAAGTCAGATGACGGCCCTCCTTGCCCTGATCCTCACACCTAGCGTCCAGTTTCGTCTACGGCTCGAGCCCGGCGACTCCCACCATTATTCAGTTCACCGCGACTACACGATCCCGAGCGAGAGCGAAACGACGAACTACACCGAGGATGTCGTGTTTTTGGTGGACAAGGGACCGAAGGCCGACCGGCAGAAGGTCACCGTGTCGACCCGGCTCTTGTCGCTCGCTCTCGACGGCCAGGTGTTAGACCAGCAAGGCTCCAAGGAAGTCTCTGTCATGACCCAAGAACGGACCGCCCTGAACCAAGTCTTGGCTGAGCAAGCGCACCCTAATGATCCGTCCCTCTACTGGCGGCAAGAGAGGCCCCTTCAGGTTCGCTTCCTGGCCGATGCCATCCAATTGGGTGACAGTTGGACTTATTCGACGGGGGCTGATGCGGAACACGGAATGCCACCTGCTGACTGGAAGTGGAAGCTCGACTCACTTGGAGGCGGCTTGGCCAAGATCCTTGTGGATTTCCACGAGAGCCAGGATCCGCGGCCGATCACAGCGACCGGGACGATTGTTATCGACACGACAACCGGCTGGGTGGACTCGCTCGACGTCACAATCCTGAATACGGTCGTTCCCGGTGATGAAGAAGCTGCGGTCGCAAGCCTGCACGTGACTTGGAAGAAGACTTAAACGGGTACATTGACCGCTTCGGAGCATGATCGCCCAAGCGCACACGGCGACTTTGGCGGGGATTGACGCCCTCCCCGTCGTCGTCGAAGTCGATCTTCAAGGGGGCAAGGCCTTGTTCATCATCGTCGGCCTGCCAGACAAGGCCGTGCAAGAAAGCCAAGACCGAGTCCGGAGCGCCATCGTCAACAGCGGGTTCGACTTCCCCTTCACACGCCTTGTGGTCAACCTGGCGCCAGGCGACGTCCGCAAAGAAGGCCCGTCGCTCGATCTCGCGATCGCGGTGGCAGTCTTGGCCGCAGGCTCCCAGTTGCCCTTCACGGCCCTTGAAGGTACTGTCCTCATCGGAGAGTTGGGCCTCGATGGAATGCTCCGCCCAGTCGACGGCGCCGTTAACGTGGCCCTCATGGCCCACGCCAAGGGGTTCGAGCGGATCGTTACGCCACTTGAAAACGCAGCCGAGGCAGCCGTCACGCCTGGGATCGAGGTCTATGGTCTGCGCTCGCTCGCCGAAGTCGTGGAGCTCCTGAACGGCTCGCTCGCATTTACGCCCTTCCAGCACAGTGACCAAGCCGCCAACCTTCCTCGCTACGAAGTGGATTTCGCCGACGTGAAGGGCCAGGCACACGCGGTCCGCGCCCTCGAGATCGCGGCTGCTGGCGGGCACAACGTGCTGATGACAGGTCCACCGGGTTCAGGCAAAACCATGCTCGCTCGACGCTTACCCACGATCCTGCCTCCCCTCTCCGTTGAAGAGGCGATCGAAGTCACCCGGATTTACAGTGCCAGCGGCCAAAAGGCTGGGCGCGAGGGCTTGGTCTGGGAGCGGCCGTTCCGCTCGCCTCACCACACGACGTCGTATGCGGCGGTCGTCGGCGGTGGCAAGGTACCCAAGCCGGGCGAGGTGAGCCTCGGACACCTTGGAGTGCTCTTTATGGACGAGATGCCCGAGTTCGACCGCGGCGTGCTGGAAGCGCTTCGTCAGCCGTTGGAGGACGGCATCGTGAGTGTGGCCCGGGTTTCGGCATCGATGGAGTTTCCGGCGGAGTGCATCCTCGTGGGGGCGATGAACCCGTGTCCATGCGGCTTTAAGGGCTACCCCGAAGCCAAATGCGTCGGCGCCGCCATCTGCGACCGTTATGCGGGCCGGATCAGCGGCCCCCTCATGGATCGGATCGATCTTCACCTCAACGTGCCTCGCCTCAAGCCTGACGAACTAACGGCTAGGCCCAGCGGCGAAGGATCCGATGCGATCCGTGCGCGGGTGGTGCGGGCTCGTGAGCGACAGGCAGCAAGGTTCGGCAAGCCTAAGGTCAATGCCAAGATGGCTCCGAAGGAGATTCAAGACCTCGTCCATATGGACTCTGAATGCCAAGAGTTCATGCGTACCGTGACCTCACGTCTCAACCTCTCAGCCCGCGTTTTCGACCGCCTGCTCAAGGTCTCACGCACGATCGCCGATCTGGACGAGAGCGAGCCCGTCACGAGGACTCACCTCAGTGAGGCTGTGCAATACCGGGGACACGGGGAGTAGCCGGTGAGCCAGAAACTAGGCCTACGGGCCGCGGTTCGGTCAGCTACCGCAGTCGCGTGAATCCAGTCCTTGCCTTCAGATCGATGCCACTGCGTGGTGCCCGACCAGACTCCTTAGTGAATCCTTACCAAACTTACGATGATCATCAATCAAAATCGACGGAATGATCAAGATGCGTCTGGTCGGAGCCGCCGTCTTTCTTTCGATGGTGAGCACGTCTGTGTTCGCAGGAACCTGGGTAAGGACGACCTCCCATAAAGTGACTGGGGCAAGCCTGTCTCTTCTCCTGACCGACGGGACTGTCATTGTCCACAAGCCTGAGACGACTGAATGGTGGAAGCTCACTCCCGACAACACCGGGAGCTATGTCAACGGAACCTGGACGCAGATCGCAAGCCTCCCCGGCACGTACTCGCCCCTGTATTACGCATCGGCTGTCTTGGGCAACGGCAAAGTGTTCGTCATGGGAGGCGAATACGAGAACTCCGGAGGCACACCCGTCTGGTCCAACAGGGGTGCCCTTTACGACCCGCTTACCAACAAATGGACCACACTGGCTGCGCCCAGCGGCTGGGGCAACATCGGGGACGCCCAGTGCGTGGTATTGCCGAACGGACAGTTGATCTTGGCCAACCCGTTTGACACCAGAATGGCGTCCCTCAACCCGTCGAACCTGACGTGGACACCCTTAGCCGGAGCTGGCAAAGGCGACGCCTTCGACGAAGAAGGCTGGACACTCCTCCCCGACGGCACCGTGTTGACCTGCGACTCCCCCAATGCGCCAGCTTGCGAGAAGTACGTCCCCATTCAAGACCGGTGGTTTTCGGCCGGATCGACACCCTTCTCCCTTGAGGATCCGAGTTCCGAGGAGATGGGCCCCATGGTGCTGATGTACAACGGCAAGGTCTTCGCTACGGGAGCAACAGCCACAGCCCACACCGCGATCTACACCCCAGGACTGGTTTCTACGGATCCGGGGACTTGGGTCGACGGGCCCCAGTTCGACACGTCGTTCGGTATCAAGGACGGCCCGGCCTGCCTCCTACCAAACGGCCATGTGCTCGTCTCCCCAAGTCCAGGGTTCAGTCCACCTGTCCAGTTTTATGAGTTCGATGGTTCGCAGTTCATCCCCGAACCTGCAACGCCCAATTCACCGGGCAATCCTTCGTTTGTGGGATGCATGTTAGTACTGCCCACGGGCCAGGTGATGTACACCGACCACAGTGCCGACGTTGAGATCTACACGCCTTCTGGCACTTCGAGCAGCGCTTGGAGGCCAACGATCACGTCGGCCCCTGCAACGGCCGCACCGGGCTCGACCTTCACGTTGTACGGCAAGCAGCTCAACGGATTGTCGCAGTTCAACGCTTACGGCGACGACACGACCAATGCAGAGAACTACCCTCTCGTCCGGATTAAGAACAATTCGACTGGCCACGTCAGGTACTGCCGCACCCATGACCACAGCACGATGGGCGTCGCCACTGGTGGCGCGGTCGTTTCCACGAAGGTCACTGTCCCGGGCAACATCGAGAAGGGTCCCTCGACCATCACCGTCGTCGTCGGCGGCATTCCATCGCTTTCAAAGGCGATCACCATCGGATCCGGACTTGCCGTGGCGCCGTCAGCCGTCGCCGTTCTTCAAGGCACGCACAAATCTGGAACGCTAGCGAACATTGTAAACGGAACTGGGTCTGGCTATAAAGTGTTGAGCGCCCACCAGACCAACGATGACTACTCCGAACTGACGCAACTGACCTTCGCCATGCCGGCCGGGCCCACCTCGTTCAGCGAAGCGACCTTCATCGCGAGAATGTCAGGAGTCGGGATCGGATCGGACACAGGGCAGATCTTCATCTGGAACACTAAGAAGTCGCGATGGGATCTGTTCCAGTCGCAGCCGTTACCGGAATCGGGCACCGTCAAGGAGTTCGACCTTGACCTGAGCACGAAACTGGCCGACTACATGGACGGGAGTCACACGGTCAAAGTTGGGTGCCGCGTGATCTCGGCCCTGGGCAACAACGGTCGGAAATACGGCAGCTTTGTTGGAGCCGTGAATCTGTCAAAGATCTCCTACTCACTGAACGGCTGACCAGGCTCTGGTCGCGACAGAAGTGCGGCTAGCCGCGAGCCGCGGCCGGACAAGCTGGCCGAGCTTGTGGCGTCACACCTCTAGGGGCTCACCCTGGGATCGGCGCACTGACCGGATCCTGCCGCGCACCCCGGGAGCTGCAGATCGGCGCCCGATGACCGGAGTTCGAGCCAAAAACTCGATCGCTTTCAGCCAAACTCTGCGTATGGCGACGAAACTAGCTTGGATTGGAACCGCTCACATCCACACGCCGGGCTTTGCGGGTGAGGCACTGAAGCGAGGACTGGGGTGCGCGGGAGTGTGGGACCACGACGCGGCGCGCGCCAAGAAGAACGCAGAGAACCTGGGCGGCCAAGTCCGGTCAGTGCAAGACATGGCCAGGGACGCCGAGGTCAGTGGTTTCGTCGTCTGCAGTGAGACTGTCCACCACCTTGAGATTGTGGGACAGCTAGTGGGCGCTGGCAAGCCTGTCTACATCGAGAAACCGATGGGCTTCAATGCGAAGCAGTCGAGGGAGATCCAGAAGTTGCTCGACGATCACCGCATCGTTTTCCAGACCGGTTATTTCAGCCGTGGACTGGCGACTGTGCGTGCGCTCAAGCAAAAGGTGGATGCAGGCTTCTTTGGCCAAATCACCCGGATCCGGGCCAGCAACTGCCACAGCGGAGCACTCGGAGGCTGGTTCGACAGCGACTGGCGTTGGATGGCCGACCGCAAGCAGTCAGGCGTCGGCGCCTTTGGCGACCTTGGCACCCACGTACTCGACCTCCTGCTCTGGATCTTTGGCCCTGTGACTGCTGTCACCGGTGCGTTGGCAATGGGTACCAAGCGCTATCCAGGCTGCGACGAACTCGGTGAAGCCATCCTCAGATTCAAGGACGGGGCGATTGGAACTCTTGCCGCCTCCTGGGACGACCTCGCCGACCCGACCCGCATGATCGTGACGGGCACCAAAGGCTATGCGACACTGGGAGGCGACCTCATGTTGGCTGGTGCCAATGGAGAGTTCTCCAAGGCCGATGTAGGGGAATCCGTCCCTGCTGGATTCAATGCGTTCCTGGACTATCTGGGTGGAACTCCAGCGGAGTTGGTCAAAGCTCAGGAAGCAGCCTACTGCGACACCGTGATGGACGCGATCTACACGAGCGCGGAGGCCGAGAAGTGGGTGAGCCTGGAGTAAGCGCACAAAGCCACTGGCAACACATTGGACTTGGGTGCCCTCGCGATGCTTTAGGGTGGCCGGCAGTGCCTGTCTCGACTTCAGCCCGGATAACCCAAAGCACAGATCCCCGGAGGTATCCTCTACTCCCGATGAGCCGGCTCAGGGGCTTCCTCGTCGCCACCGTTGTCGCGGGTGTGGCCTCAATGGCTTTCGCGGGGAGCTCGATTCACCGAGTCGTCCTTATTCCCCTTGACGACCGCCCCGCCACTGGCCAGTTTGCCCAGATGATCGGCGACCTCGCCGGAGTCCAAGTAGACACGCCTCCGATCGATCTTCTCGGCCATTTTCTTCAGCCCGGCCGTCCCGAAGGAATCAATGATTGGCTTGAGAAGAACCTCCAGAACTATGATGCGGTGATCGTCAACACGGACATGGTCGCTTACGGCGGGCTCATTGCGTCGCGCACGGACAGAAGTACGTACGCCCAAGCAATCAACCGGCTGCGGGAGTTTTGGAGGATCCGCAAAGAGCATCCGGGCCTTCGCGTTTATGGATTCAGCACGATCACCCGGCTTTCACCGACGGCGACGAACGAGTCCAAGCCGTGGCGCGCGGACATGGCCCGGTATGCCGAACTGGCCGAGAAGTTCCACGAGAGCCCGGATCCGGCGACCAAGGCCTCGTTGGCCCACCTGAAGAAGCTAATACCGGCCGGTGAGATCGACCGCTACTACGCCGTTCGAGATCGGAACCACCGCGTTCAGGAAGAGCTCCTGCGCATGACCCAGATGGGGGTTTTCGACTACTTCGTCCTGGGTCAAGACGACGCCACTGCCGTCGGCCCGCACGTGCCGGAGACGAAGCGGTTGAAACAAATGGTGGCCAATCTCGGAACGGGCAGAAAGGTGCTGTTCGCTGAAGGGATCGACCAACTTGGCAACGTCTTGCTCAGTCGAGCCCTTTTGGACGGTGACGGTTGGACCCCAAAGATCAGAGTCGTGTATGCCGATCAGGCCGGACGTCAGAAGGTCGCGTTCTACGAGTCGGACACTGTAGACAACAGCCTGAAAGACCAGATCTTGGGCTCGGGTGCCGACTTCGCGAAGCCAGGCGAGACGTTCGATTATTCGCTGTACGTCAATACGCCCGATCCTCGCGGCTACGCACTGGATGCCTTCCTGCAAAGCATGAAGAGCGAAGTCGACCAAGGATTTCCGGTTGCGGTGGCGGACGTCAATCTCGGGCCGGGCGGGGTGGCCGACCCAAGAGTCTACGACGCACTGACTGCGGACGGTCGATCCTCGCGCATCCTCGCCTATGCTGGCTGGAACACCGCTGGAAACACGATGGGCACGACCATTCCCGCTGCGAACGTCTATATGTTGGCGCGCAAGAAGGGCACAGATCCTCTGGAGCGTGAAGTCGCGCTGAGGGCCTTCATCCTCCATCGCCTGGTCAACGACTTCGAGTACCACAGATTCGTGCGGCCCGAAGCCTATGCGATGATCGACAGGATGCCCCACGCGAGCCGTGAGGAAACCTACGGAAGCGAGTTTCAGAAAGTGGACGACCTAGTAAAGGCCGATCTTGGCGAGAGACTCGAGAAGAGGTTCAAAGAGCAACTTCTCGGAACGAAGTTCTTCGCAGGAAACCAGCAGTACGAGGTGATGGGGCTTAAAGACGTCTCAATCGGTTTGCCCTGGCCCCGGGCGTACGAAGTCAGAGTCACGTTCAAGATCGACGCGGAGCCCGTTTCGGTGGTCAGGACGGACATCGACTTGAGCGGTATCCCGATCCTGCCCCTCGGCCCTTCGTCCAAAGGTGGCTGAACCACCCCACGTTCACCTAGACATAAGGTAACCTTTTCTCAATGATCGCTCGTCTCCGCGGCGAAGTCTTGGAGAACCACGGTTCGTCTGTGGTCGTGGAGTGTAACGGGGTCGGATATGAGTTGCAGGTTCCCTCGACGGTCGCGTTCCAACTCATCGAGGGCGGTCATACCGATCTCTACGTCCGTCAGGTGTTCCGAGAAGACGATCAGGCTCTGTACGGGTTCACGAACCCAGACCAACGCCGAATGTTCGACCTTCTTCGGGATGTCAAAGGGTGTGGTCCCAAGACGAGCCTGTCCGTCTTGAGTGACCTTGGCGAGGTCGGCGCGTTGAACGCGATTCTAACTCAGGACGTCAAAGCTCTCATCCGGGTGTCCGGAATCGGGCCCCGTCTCGCAGAGCGAATCATCGTCGAACTCAAGGACAAAGTTCCGCAGATCGAGCTCGATCGGAAGCTTGCCGCGGTGAATGCCGGGCCACAGCGAGACGTGGCTGGTGACGAACTGGTCGACGCATTGGTCGGGCTCGGCTACCGCCGTACTGACGCCGAGGCCGCTGCGACCAGTGCCCGCGAGGAGGCAGAGACGATGGCCGATCAATTGCGAGCAGCCCTTCGGAGCTTGTCGCGATGAGCAGAACGCCGGACCTGGAACCGACCCAAGCCGCCGACGAGCGCGTCTACGATCTTTCGCTCAGGCCGCGGCGACTTGTCGAATTCATCGGACAGGAAGCGATCTGCACCAACCTGAGAGTCTTCCTGGCTGCAGCCAAGCAGCGTCAAGAGCCCCTCGACCACCTGCTGCTCTACGGGCCCCCTGGGCTCGGCAAAACGACCTTGGCCCATATCGTGGCACAAGAGATGGCCACGACGATCCACGTGACGAGTGGCCCGGCGCTTCAAATACCAGGGGATCTCGTGGGCATTCTTACGAACCTTGACGAAGGTGCAGTGCTGTTCATTGATGAGATCCACCGACTGCCGCGACCCGTCGAGGAGATGCTCTATCCGGCGATGGAGGATAGAAAAGTGGATCTGATGATTGGAAAGGGACCTGCAGCACGCTCCGTGAGGCTGGACGTGCCGCCCTTTACCGTCGTGGGTGCCACCACTCGACAAGGTTTGCTCACGGGCCCGCTTCGCGACCGGTTTGGCATCGTCTTGAACTTCTCGTTCTACGATGAGCGCGCTTTGTTCGAGATCATCACCAGGTCAGCCGACATTCTCGGGTTTCCCATCGACCGATCTGGGGCCGGCGAGATCGCCCGGCGTTCACGAGGGACTCCGAGAATCGCAAACCGGCTTCTGCGTAGAGTCCGGGACTTCGCTCAAGTCGACGGGCTGGAGACGATTGGTCAGACAATCGCCGATAAAGCCCTCGCAGCGCTCGAAATCGATGGGAAGGGACTAGATCGAATCGACCGTGTGATCTTGTCCACCATTGCAACCAAGTTCGGCGGTGGGCCAGTCGGCCTCGACACTCTGGCGGCGGCGACCGGCGAAGACCCGGGGACGATAGAGGATGTCTATGAACCTTTCCTCCTGCAACAGGGTCTGATCCAGCGAACGCCCCGGGGTCGCTCCGTGGCGAACGCCGCATGGATCCACTTGGGACTCCAGCCACCGGAAAAGTCAGACTCTCCAGGGCTTTTCAGTTAGCCGGCCTTCTTGTCCGCCCCGTCCAACGGACGACAAAAACGGCTCCGGACGGCTGATTGTCCTCCACGAGGATCTCGCCCCCTCGCTCCACAATGATTCTGCGGCAGATGGCTAAGCCGATCCCAAACCCACCGTACTCCCGGTTCCGGGAAGTGTCAGTACGATAGAACCGCTCGAAGATCTTCTCCTTGAGGTCGTCAGGAATCCCGGTACCCCGGTCGGAGACCTTGAGCACGGTGTGCCCAGCCTTCGAGTCCAGCAGGACTTGGCACGTCTCGCCTTCAGGACTGTGACGCAGAGCGTTGGCCAAGAGATTGTCGAGGATACTGTCCATCTCTTGGTACAAGATCGTGGCCTTTGCCGGATGAATCTCCGCCTTGAGATGGACTCCTCGTTCAGCATAGCGTGGCCTCCACCTGTCAACGGCCTCTTGCACACTGACAGCCAGTTGGTTCAGCGGTGCGGGCGTCATCTCTGACCTTGAACTGACCAAGAGCGACTCGATGAGCGATGACATTCGAACGGCCTCGTCGAGCACGAGCGACAAGACGGAGGCGTATTCGGCTGGTGTCCTTTCCCTGAGGAGGGCGGTCTCCACTTGACCGCGAAGAATCGTGAGGGGAGTCCGTAGTTCGTGGGCGGCATCTTGGACGAACCGCTCTTGCTGCCGGACATTGGCCTCAAGTCGGTCAAGAAACTCGTTGAGTTGAACGGCCAGGGGCCCAAACTCGGCGTCTTCAGGAACCGCCAACCGAGATCCAGGCCCCCTCAGGGAGAGCTCGCCAGCCTCTTTGGCCATCCCCAAGAGGGGTTTGAACGTGTTCGTCACGGTCGCCCATGTGATGTAGCCGACAAGTGCGGTCAACGGAAACCAGATCGCCAGCAACATCAGGTTCAGCCGTAGATCGCCGTCCACGACGTCTTGCCAGTTGTCGGCGACGACGACCAATCGGTCTTTGACCTTGTTCGACGCGTACCGGACGAGAATCCCGTTCATCATCGCCAAGCCGCGACCGGTCTTTGGCTCAAGCGTCAGCGACCCGAAGTTGTCCCACGGGTCGCCGTTCGGCTGGAAGATCGACGCGGAGAGCCCCCGAGGGCTCCGCGCCAGTTCCCATAGGTCGTCGAAGTTCGGATTGACAGCCAACTCGGTGCTGATCGCACGCAACACCGTGTCCAGTTCGGTGTTCGCGGACCTCGCTTCCTCCTGCCGGTAGAACGTTGAAGCGATAAAGAACAGAGCCGCTAAGATCGCACCGAAGACGAGACAAACGGTCTGAGTCAGCCGCCGCCTGTGGCTACGCGCCCTCACCTTCCCGAAGTTCCAAGACGTATCCGACACCACGGACAGTGTGGATCATTCGGGGCACTCCCGGCCGCTCGATCTTGGACCTGAGATAGTTGATGTAGACGGGCACAACGTTCGAGTCTCCGCATGGATCGTCCCAGACGGCGTCCATAATCTGTGACCGACTCAGGACTCGTCCGCGGTTTCTCAGCATGTACTCCAGGAGCGAGAACTCCCTGGCGGTCAGATCAATCCTACGGTCACCTCGGCGGACTTTGCGCGTCACGGGCTCGAGCGTCAGGTCACCGAGGTTCAGCCAGCTCATGTCCGAAGGGCGTCGCCGCATCAAAGCACGGACTCGGGCGATGAGTTCATTGAGTTCGAAAGGCTTTGCCAGGTAGTCGTCCGCACCAAGGTCCAGACCCTTAACGCGGTCTTCGACGGCACCTCGGGCCGAAAGC
>JAKOXK010000043.1 GCA_029781035.1 Armatimonadota bacterium | reverse complement strand
TGCTGTGTATAGCACATAATCTGACAAGGTTGGCTGCCATAACCGGCTGATGACCGGGGATCCGACGGTCATCTGCTTTGGAAACACCCCCAGACGTTCCATTACACGTCTGATAGACAAAAGCCGGGGCTGTCCCAACCTTGCTTTTGGGACAGCCCCCAGGCTCGACACTCCGACCTTGGCGTGCACCGCCGACGGATTGTTGGCCAGCAAAGCAAGACCGCCGTCATTGATCTTGACCAGTACGTCTTTTAGGGCCATCATTCACACCTCTTTTCGCTCAGCGAGCCATGGGGCCGTTCGTCCAGGCCGCCAGCTTCGCCTTGAATTCACTCTCGTCGATCCGCTTACCAGGAGCCCACCCTTGAGCCTTCATCAAGCCGGCGATTTGCCAAGGCTTCACACCCAGGCGCTCGGCCAGCTCCTCCACGGTCGGATCTTGGACCGCGACGTCAACCTTCACGTCGTCCTTGGACTTGCTCTTGCTCGACAACTGGATCACCCCCTAGTTCTGTGAATGGTCAATGTCGATTCCCTCGATCTCAACAGCCGTAAAGAGCGGAACCTCTTCCGTCCTGTAAATGCCTCCATCAAACTCCACAACGATGTCGATGGCCACCCCGCCGCGCTTCATGCTCTGGTCTTCTAAGAACTCTCCGGTCGTCGGCGTGATGCGCACCTCGCTGCCTTGGTCGTCCACGATCACCGTGGGCAAGGCTGCCAGAAACTTACGGCGACGCTCCTCCAGGGACTTGCGATCCTTCTCGACCAAAAGGACCGAGATGGGCAAGATGGCCCGCAGCGCCTCGTACGTGTAAACCCGCTGATTCGTCTCCGGTCGATCCTCAAAGGAAACCTTCCGCTCCACCCGGCGATAGCGCTCGTTCTGGTCGATGATGAGCGCCGCATAAGGCGGCGTTCGATGAGCCTGGAGGTCGGCTGCTGTCTCGAATACCACTCCATAGCCCACTTCAGGACTCTTTAGCAGCTCTGCCAAGAAACGTGTCGCCTGGTAGATCACGACAAGGCCTCCTCAATGCGTCGGTTCACAATACTTTCGATCTCCCGCTGATCGTCCTCGGAGATCCCCAGGAACGCACGGCGTGGCATCTGGACCTTACGGACCTGGACCCACGTACCATCCACCTGGAATCTCAGAAACCGAGCCCGTTTCGCCCGAATCTCCAGCCCCTCTTGGTGCACCCGAGCCCGCTTGTCGTTCGTGCCGATCTCCACAGCGTTGGTCCGGGCTTGTGCGTGAATCGAGTTAGCAAGTAATCCAGTGTCCCGAAGCGTCTGCCCGCCGGACTGAGCGCGCAGGGAAGGCGGCCACGACTTGCCTTCGGGATCGACACCTTCTCGGAACCTAAGCCGGGTGGAGGTGACCATCGCCTCTCCGATCTCCTGGTACATACCAAGGAAGTTGAGCTGGCGCAGTCTGTGCAGCGACTTTTCAAAGCGCTTCCAGTCACCGATTTTCTCGATGGTCAAGGTCGATGCCATGCAAAGCCCCCCTAGAACAAGTCCAGGCCGTCTCGCATGGCCTTCGGTCGCTGGGCGAACATGACGGTATGGGCGGGGGCCGGTTGG